>NZ_JBSWXO010000014.1:0-117652 GCF_056160645.1 Alteromonas sp. ABH4_456 | reverse complement strand
GGCTCGGTATGCCTGTTCGTCAGGCAACTGATTAATTGGCTGGAGCGCCTGACAATAAAGGGACTGAAGCAGTTATTTGATCAACAACGCCGTTCAAATCCTAAGAATTTTATAATACTGGCATTGACCGAAGGATGAAAACGAAGTCCTCCTTTGTACGGACCAAGTGCCGAATTAAATTCAATGCGGTATCCCTTATTAATCTGTATATTTCCGCTGTCATCTTGCCAGGGCACCCGAAACATAATTTGTCTTTCGGGTTCAACTAATCGCTTTATAATTGAATGCTTCGCATAATAGTTGTTTTTTTCCAGAACAGGTTCCAGAGTTCGCAGGACTTCCTCAACAGCCTGATAAAATTCAGTTTGTGCCGGACTGCTTTGTTTTAGCTGAGAAATAGTAGTACTTAAATAATTCATAAATCAACCTGTTAATGATTACCTTCTAATCACAGACGAGATAACGGACTTTTCTTTTTACTTCTAATATATCAATTTGTTGTTCGCCACTTTTAGTACTCCAGCTAATTTTTTGACCAGCTCTTAAACCTAGTAATGCCGAGCCAATTGGTGCGAAAATTGAAATGCCGTCTTCGTATTTATGCATATCCAATGGAAGGCAGAGTGTTTTAGTCAAGTATTTATCAAACTTACTTATTTTAAATGTAACCTGAGAACCTATTGCCACCACGTCTGGAGCAAGTTCTTTAATGTTAACGACTTTGGCGCGAACTAATTCTTTTTCTAATTCGTCAAACTTTTCAGCCGGTAATTTAATTTTTCTTAGCTGTTCTTCAATATCACTCAAGTCTTCATATGAAATTGTGATGTTAGGTTTTCTTGACATGATAATCCTTCCTCTTTGAATTAAAAATCACTCGCAGGAGAGCCTTCCCTGTGAGGAAATAGAAATTTAGTCTATAGCTTTAATTTATTCCGGTACGGAATTTCTGGTTTTAGATAAATAAGAGGCGGCCGAATGCAGAACTGCATCCGGCTTAATTGGGTAAGGTGAGTAAAATGCTCTTGTTGAGATTACAGTGCTTAGTCATGATTTCCTCATTGCTGTCACTGATATTAATACTTAATAAAAAAATAACAAGAACTTTTAAGATTATATCGCTCCGTATATATGGAATTAGCAGTGAAAAGTTCTGAGTTTTTCACCATGAGCAATATTTTATTCTTTAAGGTATTTTTTTGGCTGATTTATCAAAGAGTTTATTGGCGTCAATTATCGTTGAAACTTGATTAAACTTCTTGATGCGGTCCGAATAATTCATAATTGATTCGCGATTGACTGACGCCCAAGGCTAATAATTCATGCTTGATAGCAAGCATAAATTGCAAAGGTCCACAGAGATAAAACTCGCCCTCTTTCAGTGGTAAAGAACCTTTAACATCTTCTATTTTCATTCTTCCGGTAGTTTCATTTTGACTACTGCTAACGTCATTTTCATACCACGTGTGCGACTGCAGGTTCAGAGTATTCTTAACACTCTCAACATGTCCTTTGAAAGAATGCTGATTTCGATTTTTACATGCGTGAAGATAGGTCACCGGATGTGCGAAGTTCTCTTTTACTAAAGAATCTAACATCGCTTGCATAGGCGTCAGACCCACACCTGCAGAAATCAATATAACCGGAGTATCAAGTTGTTTTAGATAAAAGTCCCCGGCAGGGGGCATGACCAGGACTTCATCGCCAACATTTATTTTTAAATGAAGATAATTAGACATTACACCACACATTTCACCCAGGCCTTCCCGTTTAACACTAATGCGATAGGATTTTCCATTCGCGGCAGTTGATAGTGAATACTGCCTTATTTCATCATGCTCACTACCATGAGGATGCACCTTTATTCCTAAATACTGGCCCGGTTTATAATCGATAACACTACCGCCATCGACGGGCATTAAGGTAAAACTGGTTACGAGTTCGGATTCGGTCTCTTTTGAGACGACAGAAAAGGCTCTGAAGCCAGACCAGCCTCCTTTTACAGCAGCCCTTTGTTGATACAATTCACTTTCAACTTTAATGAAAATGTCTGCTAATTGACCATATGCAGCTGTCCATGCATCTTCAACATCAGGAGTAAACGCGTCCGGAGCCAATTCTCTCAATGTCTCAATCAGATGATGTCCCACTATTGCGTACTGTTCAGGCTGGATATTAAAACTGGTATGCTTGTGTGCAATACGCATAACGGCATCTGTCAGTAGCTCTAACTGATCTATGTTGGCAGCGTATGCAGCTATCGCATTAAATAGAGCCGCTGGCTGACGACCTGTTTTCTGATGCGTCATGTTAAATATATTTTTAAGCTCAGGATTATGTAAGAACATTCGGGCGTAAAAATGTTCGGTAATTGCGGTTCCTCCCGAAGCAAGTAGTGGAATGGTCGCTTTGACAGTATCTATATGAGTTTGAGTAAGCATTAACATACCTTTAATGACGTTAAGTATTTGGTAGCTATGAGTAATGCGACTCGTGTGCCAAATTTTATTTCACTTAGTATCAATGTGTTACGAATAACTCTTTAAGATATGTGTCAAAATGACTCATCACTTAATCGGCTAATTAGGATCGTTTGTGTCATAATGACCTATACTTCGTGTTAATACAAAATGGTCTCATGAGTAAAATATCTCAATTTAGTTTGGTTAACTTTGCCCTTGATCTGTCCGCCGCAGTTTCGATGAATTGTTTTTATGAAAGTTTGATTTCTGCCGTTTGTGCAACTATTAAAGCAGATGCTGTAGCACTATTGATTTTTCGACAAGAGACACTTGTTCCCGTTGCGCAGAGAGGGTTGTCCGATGACGTCATGGGGCGACGGTTTATTCCAGAGCAACATCCACGTTTAAAAGCAATCTGTAGCACGAGAGCGGTCACTCGCTTTTCAGCTGATTCGCCGTTACCAGACCCCTATGATGGAATGATTGCAAGTCATAACCATAATATGAACGTACATTCCTGTATGGGAATTCCTTTATATAAAGATGAAACGTTGCTAGGTGTAATTACTCTCGATAGCATGGAGCCTAATGAGTTTGATGCGCTTGATGCCGCTTCAGTTGACACACTGTCCAGGCTGGCAGCCCGGCTTTTATATGCTGCGTTATATATCAGAGAGTTAAATAAACAGAAGACTCATACTCAGCATGTATTACGGGCAATGAATGAGAATAGCTCTGAGCATCATCAGGGTGAAGAAATAATAGGAAATAGTGTTACGACAAAAAAATTAAAGCAGACCATTCGACTGGCAGCTTCGTCCGACCTCACAATTTTAGTGCAAGGTGAAACTGGTGTGGGCAAAGAACTTGTTGCCCGTGAGCTACATTATCAATCAAACCGGCGGAATAAACCGCTCGTATATGTAAATTGCGCTGCTATTCCTGTTCATCTGATAGAAAGTGAACTCTTCGGCCACGTGAAAGGTGCGTTTACCAGTGCCGCAAACGACCGCGATGGTAAGTTCTTACTTGCTGATGGCGGAACATTATTTCTGGACGAAATTGGAGAGCTTCCGCTTGAAATTCAGGGTACATTGTTGAGAGTAATACAGAATCAGGAAATCCAGGTGGTCGGTCAGGATAAGAGCCGAAAAGTGGACGTTAGAATTATTGCTGCTACGAATAGAGAGTTAGGGCATGAAGTTCAAAATAAACGCTTCCGGGCCGATCTTTATCATCGTCTCATAGTGTTTCCGATATATGTCCCGCCTCTTAGAGACAGACAAAGCGATGTTCCGCTTCTGGCTGGCTATTTTGCAGAGAAAATGCGGCGAAGTCTGGGACTGCAAAAGTTGATACTGGCTAAAGAAGCAATTTATAAACTGACAGTTTATCACTGGCCGGGAAATGTAAGAGAGTTAGAGCACGTCATATCACGCGCAGCACTTTATGCTCGAGAGAAGAATCCAACCGGAAATACAATAATTGAGCCATCTGACATTACCGGTTTAACCGTGTCTTCAGACTCTTTAACAAGTAAAGACACAGATTCGTCCACCGTATGTTTCGAGACCGATAGCCATACCGACTTACGGGAAGCAACAGATAAATTTCAACGTCAACTCATTATCAAGGCATTGCATCACGCAGAAAACAACTGGTCTAAGGCAGCCAGATCTCTGTCAATGGACCGTGCAAATCTTGTCAGACTGGCGAAGCGCCTTAATATCACCCTAGTGAAAAAGATAAGAACGTAGCTTTTCGTTCACAGAAATTATAGATATTGTCTATACGTTTCCTATATCTGACCTTACAAAGGAATATATGTTAAATACGCTAAAACGGTTTTGGGGTTTTCAAAACAACGTAGTTGTATCAGAAAAAGTCGTTGCCACTATCGGTGGAATGCTCGCTATATTTTTATGCTTTTTTCTTACAACATGGTTGCTAGGCACGGAGGGAGCAGCGGCAATTTTACCATCCATGGGAGCGTCAACGGTCCTTCTTTTTGCTGTTCCTCATGGCCAGCTATCGACGCCATGGGCATTCTTCGCTGGCAATGTTCTTTCTGCTATTGTCGGCGTTACAAGTGCACAATACATTGAAAATCTCTTTATTGCCGCTCCGGTAGCAGTGTCGCTTTCGATATTTATTATGCACCTATCCCGCTCACTACATCCTCCAGGTGGTGCTACCGCTTTGGCAGCTGTAATTGGTGGGTCTGCGATAACGGATTTAAGTTATTGGTACGTGCTCACTCCAACTATTATCAACTGCATGATTCTGTTTGCTGTTGCGATACTGTTCAACAATCTTTTTCACTGGAGGCGTTACCCGCAAAGTCTTATGCGATATAAGGAGATAGGCTATAACCCTGACACGAGACGCATAAAAATGCGACATATCCATGAGGCAATCAACCGGTCAGAATTGGTTATTGATGCCAGTGACGAGCAAATTAAACATATCATTGACTTAGCTGATACGATTTTACACGAAGAATTAATAGCCGGTTTTGAGCTCGAAATGGGCGCATTCTACACAAATAACCAACCCGGGCGTTTATGGTCTGTTCGTCAGGTTGTAGACGAAAGAAAACATAATAGTAAGCATAAGTACTTGCTTATATATAGGGTGGTTGAAGGTGATGGGAAGGGATTCTCCGATTGCTGTACCTATCAAGAATTTGCCGAATGGGCAAAAATGAAAATGACGCCATCGCAAGTTTAGCATGCTGGTTAATAGTCAAACTGATACTTAGTTTAATAAAGACGTAAACTTGTTGTCTTGATTAGCAAGTCTACGTCGCATTCTCGGATTATGGAACCGTTCAACATAATCAAATATATCTGCTCTGGCTTCATCTCTTGTTCGGTACTGCCGATAGTTGATGCGTTCACGTTTCAACACCCCGAAGAACCCTTCGCAGGCTGCGTTATCTGCACAATGCCCAACGGCGCTCATACTGCTGGTTAAGTTTTTCTGCTTCAGTAACCGCTGATAATCGCCACTGGTAAATTGTGTACCGCGATCAGAGTGTAGGATCACGTTATGTTGTTCCTGACGTTGCCATACGGCCATCTCAACAGCCCGCATCACCATATGACGGTCCTGCCGATGATGCATCGACCAGCCGACAATGAGTTTGCTGAACAGATCCAGCACAACACACAAATAGAGTTTTCCTTCCAGCGTCCCGACCTCTGTGATATCAGTCACCCACTTGGTTTCTGGTTCACTGGCGTAAAAGTCACGTTTTAAATGATTGGATAGTCCAGTTGGTCGCACTGATTTACGCTTTGCTCCCCGGCCTTTCTTACGCGGCCAGCCATAAAGTCCATTTACAGCCATCAACCTGGCTACACGATTTAAGCTTGCCTTTATCCCTTCAGCCAGGAGATCTTCGTGCATGCGAGGCGCACCAATAATGCCTCCACTGTCGTCATGGATTTCGCGCATTCGCTTTAGCAGTTTTGCGTTTGCCTGTTCTCTCGCACTTGGCTGACGCTCCACCCAAGCGTAATAACCGCTGGGAGAGACATTAAGACAACGACACATAAGACGAACAGAGAAGGTATCGCGGCAACGCGATATCGCCAGATACCTTACGGTAACTCTTTGGCGAAGAACGTTGCCGCTTCGCGCAAAAAATCCCGTTCCTTTTTAACTTTGGCAAGTTCTCGTTTCAATCTTGCCATTTCCTCATCACGAGGGGAGCCGCTGCCTTTGAATGCTTTATCTTTAGATTGCTCAGCTTCGCGCTTCCAGCGACTCAGAAGATTGGGATTGATACCGATATCCAACGCAATCTGACGACAACTTGCATCAGGCTGCTGGGCAAGTAATACCGCTTCGCGTTTAAACTCTGGAGAATACTTTCTTCGTTTGGTCATAGACACTCCTTTCAGGCACAGTATGCCTCTTTATGGATGTGTCCGTAAAATCTGGGTAGAACCCATGCGAATCCTTTCGCTGCCAGCGGACATTATCATAAAGTTGTACAGCACCGTTTTGCCATTGCCACGGCGGATACACGAATGCTGTCGGAGGCCGCCGGTAATGCAGCTGATACCTTGTATAAGGAAGGGGTTTTGTTTCATAAGTGCGGCGTGGGAGCAATTGAAATTCAGGATGAAGATGTAAAACAGCCGGATTTATTCGCACAAAGTGAAGGGAATACAAAGCTGATGGCATGCATGGACGCCATTAACAGAAAATACGGCAGCAGTACCATCGGCATCGCGGCGAAAGGTGACCATCAACCCTGGCGTATGAAGCGGGCGTATTTATCTCCTCAGTACACAACTAACTGGCGGCATTTACCCCAAAGTCAGTGTTGATGACATAAATGTTAGATTCAAAAGCGACATGGTTCGCTACACTAGGGATGTACCGAATGCTTGGCAACAAAAGGGAGAAAAGAGATGAAGTTAGATTTGACGAATGTCAGCGGAGTAATATTTGATTTAGACGGTACGCTGGTGGAGTCTGTCCTCGACTTTTCTCAAATGCGCCGCGAAATTGGTTGCCCTGCCAGCGAAGATATCCTTACCTTTATCGATAACCTGCCTGATGAAACCTCAAGAGCATCGGCACAGCAGATCATTCTGGATCACGAAATGGCAGATGCAGAGAATGCGAAATGGCTGCCGGCTGGAAAATCCATGGTAGATGCCGTAATCAACGCTGAGCTGCCCGTTGCTATTGTTACCCGCAACTGCAAACAGGCCACAGCGCTTAAAATCAGCAACAACCAAATCCCCATTTCAACGGTCCTTACCCGTGAATGCGCCCCTGCCAAGCCCGATCCCACGGCACTACTTATGATTGCCGGACAATGGCAAATAGCCCCCGCACATATCCTTTATGTGGGAGACTATATCTACGATCAGCAAGCTGCAGAAAATGCGGGCATGCAGTGGTTGTTGGCTTAATCTAAACTTGAAGGATAAACAGGTAACTTAGGCGGAGCCTTTGGTATTACGGCCGAAGTCTGCTCAATCGTATTTGTCTCCGGTAACGTTCCTCCACTGATAAACTCCAAAATATCGGCATTACCCAACTCATCCGATGCGTTAATTTTATACAATATTTCCATTGTAATCTTCTCCATGTTTATGATTAATATAAATAAGAACTCATTAAAAGCGTGATGATTATCTCGTTTTTCAAAGCAATGGATTGTCTTAAAAGGTCATGGAGTGTCCAAAATGAAGTTTTTTGGTGTATTTGTCCTATTTTGTATATTAAATGTCTCATTGAGTGTAATTGCCTCCGGTTTCCAGTCTGAACTTGACTATTCCTACGAATCTCCTGACCTGACCATAGGTATCCCCTCTGCGATAATTGTATCGGAAGACGGTGTCTGGACCGGCGGTGAGAATGGGTTAATGGATATAAGGGCCGGAGAATTATTAAAATTCTCAAAGGCAAAAAATAGTGCAGGAATATCGACATGGGTAACTGATATCGACCGCCTGAATAATCGCTATTTGCTTATAAGTGTTTATGGGAATGGCTTGTACTTAATGGATACAAGTAGCAACGAAGTAAGGCCTGTTAACACATCAGGTATTAAGAACAGAGGCTTTTGGAAAACAGATATCGGCCACGACAAAATCATCGTTAGTACGCTCTCAAACATCCACATTTATGATATTGCGACAATGCAGGAGAGTTCAAATTTAAGGGGTAAAGGAATTGTCATTGGTGACCAGGTCGTTGATTTGGCAGTTGACGATTCATCAGACGGAATTTGGTGGATTGACAGAGATGAAGGACTTTTCTTCTATTCTTTTGCTAACGAATCGTGGGCACAATTTAATCTCTCAATCGAGCCTTCTCAAAAACTGCATACACTGACCATTGACGAAGAACACCTGTACATTGGCGCAGATAGTGGTGTGCTTATTTTTAATATGATGACAAAAGGTGTGAGATTAGTCAGTTCCAGAAATATTCCCGACGAGGATTCACAACCAGTCCGTTCAATTTTCATCGATCAGAATGAGAAGGTATGGGTGGCAGCAGAAAATTTATATTATCTGGATTCGAAACAGGAACAACTGATAGCACACGAATTTTTGCAAGCTGAAAATGAACTTCTTATAGTCACAGATATGGCTGAAGACAGATACGGGAATTTGTTTGCAGTTGATACAACCCATGGCCTGGTTGTCCTCTCTGACTTAATCACATCCATCTCCGCTACGAACCTGCCATTCACCGGGCAGGAGGTAATGTCTGTAGAATCCATGACTAATTCAGATATTCTGCTGTTAAGAAATAATTCTCAAGTTGCTGTTACGAGTATTTCCGAAGATAGCGAAATGGAGAATACTATTTTCCAGGTTGAAGGGAGAAGGGTGCTCTATGGTCATGAGGCTGTATATCTGTTTGATGAAGAGTTTAACCTTTACCCGTTAGATAAAGAAGTAAATGAAAGCCATCCCCCTTCCGGCATATCAGAAAAAATCGACGAAGTAGTTTTTAAGAGTGTTTTAGAGGCATTTGAGGTAGGCGGGATAATCTACGCGCTGGTTCAGGATTC
This sequence comes from Alteromonas sp. ABH4_456, assembly GCF_056160645.1. Lineage (NCBI taxonomy): Bacteria > Pseudomonadati > Pseudomonadota > Gammaproteobacteria > Alteromonadales > Alteromonadaceae > Alteromonas > Alteromonas sp. ABH4_456. The sequence goes on along the minus strand of NZ_JBSWXO010000014.1, from coordinate 108,640 downwards.
AGAAGGGAACAAGTTGCTTAATCTCAGCCATGGCTACAAAGAAGTATTACCTTATTTCATTTCAAATATACGAAGAACGACAAATGATTCTTTAATCCTGACCGTCGACGGAGTGGGGATTTTCGAGATTGCAGGTAACTCCGGAATAAAGCAAATTGACTTCGGAATATCTCACCAATATCAGGTATATACATCTATTTATTCTGATAATGAAAGTTTACTGATCGGTACATCAGGTAACGGATTCCTCTTTAAAGATTTAATGTCAGGCGACGCCGGGATAAAAAATTCCGGCCCCGGATTCATTCGTGATGTTGTTTCTTTGGATAAATACTGGCTTGTAGCTGCAAACAACGGATTATTCGCTATTGGTAAAGAGCATGGAGAAAACATTTTTATAGGAAAGAGCTTTGGAATTACCGATTCAGACTTTCAGTTTGACGGGATCGAGGTTACGAAGAACTTCATCTTGGTAAGGGGTGACAAGCAAAGCAATTTGCTTGAAAAAAATAGCTTTTTGGGAAATCTGAAGCAACTCAGTCAGAATAAGCACAACATCGATACATCAAAGATTAAAATTGAAGTTGCTGATAGTTCTGTGGAAATGCTGGGTAGCGAAAAGGGGATCTCCACTGTAGAAGACAGTTTTACAATTGGTCTTCCTTCGACAAATTATGTTGCCAGAGGTTTACTCAGCTACGAATACAAATTGACGGGCAGAGATTCCGACTGGATCAAATTAGCTCCGGAAGAAAGAATAATTACTTTAAGCGAGCTTCCTGTCGATAGTTACTCGCTGAAGATCCGCATCCACGATCCCAGAAGCCATGTAGAGCAGCCTGTTACTACTATCCCATTGAACGTACTTCCACCGTGGTGGCGCACGTGGCAGGCAATGATGGTCTATCTGTTGATAGTCATTATTGGTCTTTATCTCGCTTACAGAAGCTATTTGAAACGGGTTGATGAACAGGGGGCTATGCTTACAACGCTGGTAGAAGAGAAAAATAGTGTCATTCAGGATACCAACCAGTTTATGCAGCGGATGCTGCGGAATAAACAACGTGCCATGGCGAATTTGTCACACGAAATCCGTACACCACTCACGCTTATACTCGGGCCTTTGAAGGAAGTGCTGGAAGCGCCGGATTCAGACAAAACGGTGGAGCGGGTTGAGCTCGCTACGCGAAATGCAGACCGGATCAGTGTGCTGGTTGACCAGATGCTGGAACTGGAAAAACTGGAATACATCAAGACTCTGCCTCCCCAGCATTATGAGCTGGATCATGATATGCCCCGCATCATGTTTGACTTAAAAGCATACGCGGCGCTGAAAAAACACCAATTAACATGGCAGTGCTCTGGCCAGAAGCGAATTACGTTATTCACTGACAGTCTCGAAAAAATTCTCAGTAACCTAGTCTCCAACGCAGTGAAATATACACCTGAAGGCGGAAAGATCGGCGTATCGGTAAAACAGCGGCAGTTGCAGCTGGTCATCGAAGTGAGTGACAACGGAGCCGGCATGACTGAAGAGCAGGTGGATAAGATTTTCGACCGTTACACCCGTCTGGAAAATGAAGCCGAAGGTACAGGTGTGGGGCTGGCGCTGGTGAAGGAACTTGTTATTGCTAACGGCGGGCATATTAAAGTGGAATCTGAGCCCGGAGCCGGTTCCTGTTTTACCGTATTTTTGCCTATGACGGGATCAACAACAAAGTCGCAGGCCATAGCGAAGGAAGTGAAAGAGAACCCGGCACGTCATTACAACATCGATCGTGAACTGGTGGGTGAAGGAAAAGTCATTCTGGTAGTGGATGATAACGAGGAATTGCGCACCTATATCCGGGACTTACTGGGAGGCGTTTATCGTTGTCTGATGGCATCGAATGGCAAAGAAGCGCTGGATATCATTGCCAGAGCAAAGCCTGACCTTGTTCTGACTGACTATAAAATGCCGGATATGGATGGTCTGGCTTTCGCAAAAGCCCTGCGCAGAGATGACTCTCTGGCGAAAGTGCCGCTAATTTTCATGTCTGCCTTTGGCGATCCTAAAAGTATACGGCTGGCACTTGAAGCCGGTGCCGACAGCTATATGACCAAGCCGTTAGAGAAACCGCTGTTGCTATCCAGAATAAGTAATTTATTTGAACGCTATCAACCTGTGGAGCCGGAGGTGACTGAACATGTCACAGAAGAACCAGAGGACGAATTACCCGAATTTGAAAATGAGCAGGGGCAGCGGTTCTATTTTAAAGCACTGGAATTAATGGAAAAACACTATGGAGATGAAGATTTCACAAAACCTGTGTTCGCTGAAATGATGGCGGTCAGTGACAGGCATCTTCAGCGCTTGTTCCTGTCGTCTTTTGACAAGCCATTCAATGCCGTGATCAGAGAATTCAGACTTGAAAAGGCCAGAGGCATGCTGGAAGAGGGGATGCAAATCACTCAGATTTCTTACGATACAGGGTTTGCTTCACCTTCCCACTTCAGCAGGGCTTTCAAAGACGTTTACCATACAACGCCGTCGAAATATCAGAAAGAGCACTATCACTTCAAACGAAAGGCGTAGAAGCGGGCTAAGCTACGCACACGGTCTTTTTATCGTTCTGCCCCGGATTCAGCTATTTGAATCAAATCCTGTTGCAACGGCCTTGTCAGCCAGTCCGTCATCGTCCGCAGTCGTTTCGTTTGCAGCTTTACCGGCGCATAGAGTAAGTGTACCGGCAGCGGGTGAGGCTCATAATCCGGAAGTACGATAACCAGTTTGCCTGCCTGCACCAGTTCCGCTACCTGATAGTGCAAAAAACGACAAAATCCCACGCCACTGACACAAGCTTCTAACGCTGCATCCACCTGATTGGTGGTAAGACGACTGCTGAGGGCAATCTTCTGACTCTTCCCGCCTTTTGTGAACATCCACTCTGACGGGCTTTCCAGTACGCTTAAATGAATTGCCGGCAAGCCGTTGAGTGAATCCGGTGACAACACTGACTGGTGAGCAGACAGAAATACAGGGCTGGCACAAAGCACATGGCGCATGGTGCCCAGTTGTCTGGCAACCAGATTATGATTACCGATGCGTCCTATCCTTACCGCTACGTCCACGCCTTCACTGAGCATATCCACCGGCCGGTCCAGCAGTAACAAATCTACCTGCATTTTCGGATACCGTGACAGGTACTGGCTGATCTTAGGCATGACATGGCGTTTGCCGAAGGTGACCGGTGCCGTCACTGTGACTTTTCCCTGAGGTTCCGTTTGCCGGTCTGTCAGGCGACTCTCAGCTTCTGTAACTTCGGCCAGTATTGTCTGACAGCGGGTGTAGTATTCGCGCCCCTCATCAGTAATGACAATACTGCGTGTAGTGCGGTGAAATAACCGCACTTCGAGATGATTTTCAAGGGCCGCCAGAGTGCGTACTACGGATGTCAGAGATGTGTTCAGATGCTCTGCTGCCCCGGTCAGGCTGCCCTTGTCTGCGATGGTCACAAACACCTGCATGGCTTTAAACTTGTCCATAACCCTTCTATTAGTGCGAAAAACGGTTTACTGAAATTAACTATCGCATCTTTATTGCGATATGCATACGGTTTAACGTGAAACAAATCGTTAACAACGTGGTGGAAAATACATGAAGCTTTATGATTTGGAATTATCAGGAAACTGTTACAAAGTGAGATTATTCGCGGCTCTGGCGAACATTGAGCTGGATATTGTGCCGGTGGATTTCATTAATGGTGAACACAAAAGTGATGCCATGCTTGCCCTGAACCCCTGGGGCGAAATTCCGGTGCTGACAGATGGCGATATTACGCTCAGAGATGCTCAGGCCATCCTTATTTATCTCGCCCGCAAGCACGACCTTGAAAGCTGGTTGCCGGCAGATGCTCAGGGTATGGCAGAAGTGCAGCAATGGTTGTCAGTGGCGTCGAACGAAATACAGCATGGTCCGAACGCCGCACGGCTGGTAGATAAATTTGGTTATGCGCTGGATAAAGTCACCACGCTGGGTACCTCTGAACGTATATTAATGTTACTTGAGCAGCGTTTGTCAGTGCACGACTGGCTGGCGCTGGAGCGTCCGACAATAGCCGATTGCGCGGTAATGCCTTACGTGGCGCTGGCCCCTGAAGGTGGCGTGAGTTTATCAGATTACCCTGCTGTGAACCGATGGATTGCACGTATCAAAGAATTGCCGGGGTTTGAACCTATGCCTGGTGTTGAATAATTCCCAGCTGTCATGCTGCGCCTGTCAGAAGGTGCAGCATCATATTCTGATGTCCTGCCTGATTATTGAACGAAAACACAGCAAACCATAAATAATTGCTTAACAGTGCATAAATATTCATTAATTTAGACTTTTTACTAATACGAAGGTCAGGTATATTTTTGATAAAAATGCGTCTCGCAAAAAATAAAAGCAATAAGCGCGACAAGGAGGCGTTTCCGATCCGGTAATCCGGCACGGGGTTGCAACCTACGATATGGAAATAAAAGACGCCACAAAGGCGCGATAAATCCAAACTCATTAAAAAATCAGGACAACATTATGCGTAACTGGCTTCCAGCTGTTGCTTTACTCTTGCCGTGCCCGGTATTTGCTCAGGCGTCTGCCGATACGGGCGATACCGCCTGGATCCTCACTTCAACTGCACTGGTACTGTTTATGACATTACCGGGGTTATCCTTCTTCTATGCTGGCCTGGTACGCAGTAAAAACGTGCTGTCGGTACTGATGCAATGTTTTGCTATTGCCTGCGGCGCATCGCTTATCTGGCTGATTGCCGGTTACAGCCTGGCGTTTGGTGAAGGAAACAGCTTCATCGGCGACTTCTCAAAAATGTTCTTAGATGGCGTGACGAAGGACAGTTTGTCCGGCACCATCCCTGAAGCATTATTTTTTATGTTCCAGCTCACATTTGCGGTTATTACACCTGCGCTGATGGTGGGCGGCTTTGCCGAGCGTATGAAGTTCTCTTCCGTGCTGATATTTGCGCTGGTGTGGCTGGTACTGGTTTATCTGCCAGTTTGTCACTGGGTATGGGGCGGCGGCTGGCTGGCTGAAATGGGACTGCTGGACTTTGCCGGTGGTACCGTTGTCCACATTACTGCAGGTGTGGGTGCTCTGGTGGCTGCACTGGTGATTGGAAACCGCACGGGCTATGGCAGTGCTTCCATGATCCCGCATAACCTGACGATGACTGTAGGTGGCGCAGGTATGTTATGGGTAGGCTGGTTTGGCTTTAATGGTGGTAGCGCTGTGGCTGCGAACGGTGATGCTGCAATGGCGATGCTGGTGACTCATATCAGTGCTGCAGCAGGCTCGCTGGCATGGATGACACTGGAATGGAAAAAATACGGTAAGCCTTCTGTACTGGGTATTGTCACCGGTATGGTTGCCGGACTGGGTACAATTACGCCAGCTTCGGGGTTTGTTGGCCCTGCGGCCGGTCTGGTTATCGGTTTATCTGCCGGTGTGATTTGTTTCTACTGCACCAACCTGATCAAACAGAAATGGAAAATCGACGATTCTCTGGACGTTTTCCCTGTGCACGGTGTTGGCGGTATTCTGGGAACGTTCCTTGCCGGGATCTTCTGCTCACCAGATTTAGGGCTGTTCAGCGGCTATGGTTTCGGTGGCGACAACACCAGTATTTCTGAGCAGTTAACCGTGCAGGTGATTGGTATTGTGGCGGTATTTGCTTACACAGCCGTGGTCTCCTGGTTACTGCTTAAAGTGGTATCTGTAATGACTAACGGTCTGCGTGTGGATATGGAAACCGAGCAGAAGGGCCTGGATATCTCAAGCCACGAAGAGCGCGGATATAATCTGTAATCCCGCTGCTTTGTTGTGAACAGACGCCGCGTTATGACACGCGGCGTTTTTGTATCCTCACGAAGAATGCTGTTTAAAACAACTCTGCTCAGTCGTAATAAATAAAACCCTCTGATCAGGGGTTCACATTATGTGCAGAGCGTGTAAAAATTCTGTGAATGTTATCGGTAACGTTGAGCGTATTTTCCACACAAGGAACCAGTATGTATAAAAGATTGCTCACCGCGGGGGCGTTAAGCTTCAGCTTACTTTCACCTGTTGCCATGGCGATGGATGCTACATTTGCCAAAAATGGTGTCACTGTAAACGGTGCCGGTGATGATGCTGTGTGGCAGGAAGCACAATGGCACCCGCTTGAACATTTGATGGTAGGAAGCATGCCATCAAAAGAAGATTTTTCCGGTCGTTTTAAACTGGCATGGGACGAGGGCAAGCTCTATCTGCTGGTGGAAATTGTGGATGATATTCTCATTGATACCCATCCGGATCCAAAGGATAAATACTGGGATGATGATTGCCTGGAAGTGTTCATAGACGAAGATGCATCAGGCGGCAATCACCAGTACAGTTATAATGCGTTTGCCTATCACGTTGCGCTTGATGGCAATGCTGCTGACTTTGGTGATGAGAATGATGGTAATGGCGTGGTGTTGCTGAACGACCATGTGGAAAGTGAATGGCATCGCGATGAATCATCGCCGTATACCATTACCTGGGAAGTGGCGATTGATATTTATGATGATTCATTCAGTACCGCTAAGCCGGGCGACCCGCTGTCATTAGAAGAAGGTAAGATAATGGGGTTTATGCTGGCGTACTGCGATAACGACGGCAGCCCTGAGCGTGAACACTTTGTGGGTTCTCATGAAATTACGCCGGTTAACGGTGATAAAAACTTGGGTTTCATTGATGCCTCGGTGTTTGGCAAAATTACGCTGGTGAAGTAATCAGATAAAAGAAGTAGCAGCGGTGTACTGCTACTTCAGTTTCTTTTTCAGTTCCCCGGCAACCTTTGCCGATTCAATGGCTACACTTTCCTGATCGTCAAAATGAGGATGTCGGCTAAGCTCACACATAAGCTTGGGGATATCTTTTAACGGCAGTACATGTGATGGATGGTCGTTCATAACAGCATTCAGCGGCAGGTAGGGCGCATAAGCATCTTCCGGAGACTGTGCTACGGTGATACCGCCCTGTGCCGATGTTTCCCGTAAACCCTGAACACCGTCGTCCAGATTCCCGGTAAGCAATATGGCAACCGTTCTGTCGGTATACTCCCGCGCAGCAGATTTAAACATCACATCGATGGCAGGTCGCCAGTAAGACTCATCAGGGGTTTCATAAAATTTAATACGGTTGTCCTCCACCCCTATGTGAAGGTTATCCGGAGGCAGATAGATATGACCTGATCTGACAACCTCTCCTTCAACAGCGTTTTCCACGGTTAGCCGGGTTTTTGCCTGCAATACCATGCGCATATCACCGGCTTTTATATCGCTGTTTTTTATCCGGTGTAACAGCAGGAAAACCGGAGCAGGAAAGTCGTCAGGCAGATTTTCCATAAGATGAATAAACGCCTTAACGCCACCTAATGAGGCACCGATAAAAAATACCGGACTGACCTCAGGGTATCTGACCACGCTATCAACTTGATTTTCCATCCAAATATTTCTCCAGCAAGCCATGAAGTTTAGCTATTTCTACGGGCTTGGGAAGAAAATCGCTCATTCCGGCCTGTTTGCAGCGGTTGATGATGTCCTGATGAACATGGGCGGATACTGCTACAACCCGGGTATTCTGAAGCTTGTCACCGGGGAGTTTTTTAAACTCTTCGAAAAAGGTAAAGCCATCCATTTCGTCCATCTGCAAATCCAGCAAAATAAGTGCATAAGTGCTGTCTTTCACTTCATTGAGGCCTTCTTTACCATTGCGGGCTACATCGTACTGCACACCCAGCTCATCCAGGTAAGACGACAAAATGAAAATATTGGCTTCGTTATCCTCGATAATGAGTACCCTATGGTCGCCTGTATTGCGAAGCTTAAGCTGGCTCACCGGTACATTGGTGACCGCTTCCCTGACCACCTTGGGCGTTTGCATGGGCAGATTAATTGTAAAGGTAGTGCCTTTGCCTTCTTCACTTTCAACGTCGATGCTGCCGGCCATCAGACTAACCAGTTCTTTGACAATAGACAGCCCGAGGCCGGAGCCGCCGAAGCGTCTGGCAATGCTTGAATCTGCCTGCGTGAACTTATCGAATATTTGTTTGATATGTTGCTCAGACATACCAATTCCGGTATCCGAAACTTGCAGAACCAGTTGATAAACCGGTTTGTCCCAGTGACCTTTAGCAATAATCTTTATTGTGCCGTTTTCAGTGAACTTAATGGCATTTGACAGCAGGTTAGTGACTATTTGCTGTATTCTTAACGGGTCGCCGATAAATGTGTCTGGCAGATCTTTGTCAAAAACAGCCGAAATCTTGCGGTCGCTGTTCACATTATCCATGGAATACAAGTCAATGAGATCGCGGATGATGGCTTTAGGCGAAAATTCCGTATATTCCAGTGACAGCTGCCCGGATTCCAGCTTGGCAAAATCCAGTAAGTCGTTGAGTAGATCCCGTAACTTCTTCGTGGCGTTATCGAGAATTTTGAGCAGCCTGGCCCGCTTTTCTTCATTATCAATTTGCAGGCCGAATACTTCATTTACACCCACAATAGCGTTGAGAGGTGTACGAATTTCGTGGCTGACATTAGCCAGAAACTCTGTCTTCGCCAGGTTAGCTTTCTGAGCCTGTTCCCGTTTCAGATCCAGCTCTTTTTGCTGATGCACCAGTTCAGTATTGTCGATGAAACTGAGGATCGCGCCTTCAATCGACTGGTTAGTCGCGTAGTAGGGGGTGATGTGCACCCAGAAATGTTTGTCTTTGTATTCTGCCTGGATGGTTTGAGTACCGGCAGTAGACGCCACTTTTTTGATGATTTTATGCAGATCAAAGCTCTCGAACCGCTCCTGAAGACGTTCGGCGAAGTGTTCCAGCTCCGTTGTTAAAGAGAAGAACTTTCGGGCAGCCAGGTTTGCCCTGACGGCATTCGAATCACTGTTAACACATACCAGCGGGAACTGCAGTGAATTCTTGATATTAACCAGTTGATTCGTCACCTGCTCCAGTGAGGTGGTTTTGTCATTTAACTGGTCGTTCATCGTCACTAATTCTTCATTAGTGGACTGCAGCTCTTCGTTAGTGGTTTCCAGTTCCTCGTTAGAGGACTGCAGCTCTTCATTGGACGATTGCAGTTCTTCGTTCATGGACTGCAATTCTTCGTTAGATGTCTCCAGTTCTTCCACTACGGTCTGGATGTGCTCCCGCGCCATTGAAAGTTCGTCTTCCAACTCTTTAATGCGCTCTGACGATTCGTCATGAATTTCCTGACTTGCCGGCTTTTGTACATCAGCCGTTCTGGTAAAACAGACAAGCAGGAACTTCTCATCCTGCTCTTCTATTTGTACCGGCAGCACCTTCATTCGTACCTGGCAAGGTTCACCGTCAATGGTCAGGCGGCGTAACTGACTTTCAGACTGCTTTTTGGTGCGGGTCACTTTATATACCAGAGGCCGGATTTCATGGCGGAACATTTCAATGACAATCTCGTTTAAGTTAAACGAGGGTTTGCCTTTGGGAAACTTAATATAGTGGGCACTGTTACCGTATATGTGCTCAACATCCAGGTTATCGTTAATTAATACACAGGCATCGCCGAGTTGCTCTACCAGTGCATCCGGTAAGCTGGGTGGCCGGGAGGTGTCTGTAACGCGCTGAGGTAACTCTCCGATAGATACAGAAGATTTGCCGCTTAAATGGAACCGTTGCGGATTAAACGAAGTAACGCTGCGCTTCTGGAAGATTTTGTCCTGAGAGTTCACAGAACGGAATATATCCGTTACCTGTGATGTACTTTCAGATTTCCCTAAGAACAGGTGACCGCGTTCACGCAAGGCGTAATGGAAAATACGGTACACCTTCTTCTGCAATTCCTGATCGAAGTAAATCAGCAAGTTGCGGCAAGTGAGCATGTCGATGCGCAGGAAGGGAGGATCGTCAATAATATTATGACCGGAGAAGAGAATGATGCGTTTGAGTTCGTCTATGACCTCATAAGCATTTCCTTTCTTTTTGAAGTATCTCTCTTTGTATTCTTTCGGCACATCCGCCATGGATGCTTCGCTGTACAGGCCGCGTCTGGCTACTGCCAGTGCATCGGTGTCTACGTCTGATGCAAATATCTGGTGCTCTTCGCTGCTGATTTTATCCGGCCCGCCAAGTGCTTCTGACAGCATGATGGCCAGACTGTAAGCTTCTTCACCGGTAGCGCAGCCAACAACCCATAAGCGAACCGGTTCGCCGGAGGATTTGCCTGATTTAATGTCCTCAAGAACAGGGGCCAGTTGACTGAACGTAGCGGGGTCGCGGAAAAAGTTGGTCACAGAGATAAGAATGTCTTTGTATAACATCCGCACTTCTTCTGAATCGTGGCTCAGCAGTTCCACGTAGTCGTTAAACTCGTCCACCTTCCTGGCCAGCATTCTGCGCTCAATGCGTCGCTGGAGCGTCGCCTTTTTATAATGCTTGAACGATACACCACACTGTTTCCTGACAATATTGACCAGGTCAATGAATTTGTCCTGTACCTCGTCAGCTTCGATTTTTACTCTGAGTTCCTGAGGCAGTTTGGTGCTGAGATCTTTAAGATGTTTGCCGATACCGGACGGGCCCAGACAAAAGTCTACACACCCGGTGTCAATTGCCGAACGGGGCATGCCGTCGTAACCGGCAGTCTTTGTATCCTGCGCGTAGGTGATGCCACCATTGGCTCTGATCACCTTAATACCATGAGCGCCGTCAGTCCCCGTGCCTGACAAAATTACTCCAACCGCATGCTCTTTTTTCGCTTCAGCCAGCGAAACAAAAAGTGCATTCACTGAAGGTTTGGCTAGTGAGTTGGTTTCTTTATCTGACAAATACAGTTTATCACCCTGAACGGTGACGTCATATTTAGGTGGCGTGACATGAATGACGTTAGGTTGGGCAACCATTCCGTTGGTAATGGTTTTGACTTTCAGCCGGGTATTGCGCTGAACCAGTTCAGTCAGTTTGCTATCGTGTTTAGGAGACAGGTGCTGGGCGATGATATAAATCATATTTGAATCGCCGGGGAGCTCCTCACACAGATTTTGTATGGGTTCCAGTCCACCCGCTGAGGCACCAATACCTACCCAAAAATAACGCTGTTCAGGTGACGGAGATTGCATCTAACCAACTTGAAGATAAAGAAATATTGGCCTCATCTTATCATTTAGTCTAACGAGATCCATCAAAACCGGGGTTGGATTATGGTTTACGGAGCAGGGGCGGGCATCACAAGGTCATACAGGTCCGCCAGCGCAGGAGACTGCGCTGCAGCACTCTTCAACAGCGCAGCATGAGGGTTCACTTCTGCAACGGTAAACAGTACATCGCCCAGTGTATTTTGCATGGCAAGGCCAGTGTAGGTAGTTCTGCTTAACGTGCGCTTTTTCAACAGAGCGAACGTGTCTCCGACGACCACGCCGTCTGCACTGCCCATACCAATCACCAGTTCACCTGACAGTTTGTCGACAACCTGCGTTACGGTGGCCTCGCAGGTGATAATGCTGGTAATGTCGGACACGGCAGCATTCACTGTGTTCAGCGCCACACGGCCAAAGTCGCCGCGCCAGAACAGGCTGTTATTGGTATCTACACTTTGTCCTTCCGGGTAGCTCCAGTTCGCTTCGGCATGGTAGCTTTCCTGAAACAACAGGGAGTTTCTGAAGGCATCAACAACATACACATCCAGGGTAAAGTTTCGCCGTCTTGATACATCATCATCGTCTTCAATGTTGATTTGTTCGAACAGGCTGATGTCGCGAATATAGCCAAAAACAATGAACTGCCGCCCCTGGGTCTGTGCCAGATAGGAGGCTTTGTCGTAAATAATCTGCGGCGTCAGTGAGTTGAACGCGCTGGTAGAGGCAAACGCCTTATCCAGCAACTGCACATTGAGTTGCTGTTGCTGGCGGATTAACTGTTGCTCCAGCCGTTTACTGATTTGGTGGCCAAAATCGTAAATATCGCCGTGGGCGGCCTGTCTTGGTCGTAATAACTGAAATTGTGTCACCAGTACTGAGCGGCTGTATTTGTCGCTGTCACAGGCAAAAATAGGTGTGATGTTCACTTTTACTGAAACAGTGAGGTAGCCGTCCTCTAATGTTTCATCGATGATTTCAACCCGTTGAATACGTCCGGTGGAGTGGATCTCAGCTTTGCTGCTTATGAGGAGTCCGTTTAAAACCACATCTTCAGCCGTAATGAGGCTGCCTGATTTAAACGACGCATCGGCGATAGCATTTTTTATGGCCATAATGCGTACGTCGTCCAGCGGTGCATTTTTAACTGCCAGCTTTGCTTCGCCCTGTACCCATTCTGCATGGACGGGACGAGACAGCATCACCATTGCAACGACAGCACATAAACAGCGGATTAAATACATACAGCTACCCGAAAATAGAAAACAGTTTACTTAACAGGCTGCGCTTCTGATTATCCTGCAGCTCGCCTTTACCGCTGTATTCAATAAGTGCATTACCGACTTTTGCAGAGCTGACGGTATTGTTCACATCAATGTCTTTAGTCCTTACCTCGCCGGAAAAACGGATAAACTCCTTCCCCTGATTCATGGTGATCCACTTTTCACCGGCCACCACCAGGTTGTTGTTCGGGAGTACTTCTACCACGTAAACCGTGATCTTGCCCTCCAGGGTATTGGACTGGCTGGCATTAGCAGAGCTGTTAAATTCACCCCCCTGTTCATGGTCAACATTTAAATCGTCATCGCTGATGTGTATCGGACCTGCGTTCACAGTAAGCGGTTGGATCTGAAAGCTCGCGCTTTTGTCTTCATTGTAGTCGACAGACTTTTGCGAAGATGTTTGTTCGTCCAGTTCTATCAGCACCATATCGCCTACACGGAAGTTGTGATGCAGCTCGTACAAGCCCGCTGCATTGTCCGGGTCAAACAGCGAACCTGTAGGAACACGGACTACTGACACAGTCTGACTGCGCGGCGGACGGAAAGTGGCTTCCCCCTGTGAGACTTCCTGCTGACTGGTATCAATGGCGCGCTGTTTTACGTTCGGATTTGTCGGACTGGACGCCACCACTTCCTCTTCTTCAGACAGGGTTGATGTGCAGCCTGCCAGAGCCAAATGTAAAGAAGCGAAAATCAGTAAATACTGGCATTGTAATTTCATAGCTGTTTAACCAAATGTGCTTGCTGTGCACGAAATTTATTATGTTCTATATGGAGTAAATGGCCGCCGTCCTTTGCGATTCGAAACAAATACTAACTGACAAACTCGTAAAAACACGCTCAAACATGAGCGATTTGCGAAACCTTTACAATGTTGACAAATGCCTGCCGGGTAGGGGGATTTATGCGTATTTTCGATGCAATTGGCGATTATTTTACCACAGCAGATGAGTCCGCTCAGGCCGTTTCAGACGTGGCAACTACCGCTGCGGAAGTGGTATCTGACAGTAACGGCTTTACTGCGATGCTGGCTATGCTCACATCCGCTGACGATGACACACAAACACAGGCGCAGGATGCGACGATTGCGGATATTCAGTCTCATTTCACCTCTTCACTGGGGATCCCGGGACTGGATGAAGACGTGCTGTCATCGCTGACATCAGACTCCGGGCTGGCAAAAATGCAGAACGCATTTCTGGCTATGTTGCAGGCTGATTTGCTCTCTTCATCTGAGGCATCCTCTGAAGACACCGGAGAGACTGCGGCCTCAGATTCTGAGGCTGAAAGTATTGCGCTGGCAGACGGGGAAACAGGCTGGGACAGCTTCATGAATGCCGCTTTTGGTGAGGACGGGGTCGACTGGAACGATGGCTTTGATGCGGTGAATCTGCTGCATCATATACCCATTGTCGCCGATGTGTATCAGTCGGTATCGTCAACAAATATCAGTGCGGTATCTGATCTGGCTGGCAGCTTTATGTACGGTGGTCCGGCTGGCCTTGCGTACTCTGCAGCGAACCTTACCGTGCAGGAGTTTACCGGCAGTTCGATTACCACAAACCTGTGGGAACTGGGTTACGACTGGCTGTTTAACCGTGACGTGACCGGTGGTAATGAAAGTTTAACTGAAGCCGTTGCCGGGGAAGGCGGAGAAGCTGTTGCCCATTCAGCTTATCAGTTTGCCAGACGGCAATTTGATGCTGATGCGGCGGAAGAAAGCGGCAACTGATTGCCGCTTTTTTGATTGTTAGCCGGTGAAGCCTGCCGGAATTGCTGAAATATTATTCGGCACCACTGACAATCTGGACCTGCGCCAGATCGGTGTCGCCCTTAATGACTTTATAAATGGCATCCTGCACCAGCGTGCGCATGCCATCTTTCATAGCCTGTTCTTTCATATCAGACACACTGCCTTCTTTATATATCAGGCCACGAAGTTCCGGCGTCATCCCTAACAGTTCGTGAACGCCGGTACGGCCACGGTAACCTGTTCCGCCACACTCTTTACAACCGTCCGCTTTATGCAGCATCAGAGGGGAGGGCAGATCCAATTCGTTCAGGTAGCTTTCACCGTACTGACGTTTAATGAACGCAATATCATTTTCTGACGCAGGATATTGTTGCTTACAGCTTTTACACAGGGTGCGGATAAGACGCTGGGCGAGAATTCCCACACAGGCATCAGAGAAGTTCACCGGGTCAAGACCCAAATCAAGCAGACGGGTTATCGTTTCCGGTGCTGAGTTGGTGTGCAGTGTGGATAATACAAGGTGACCGGTGAGTGATGCCTCAATGCCGGCATGAGCCGTTTCTTTATCACGCATCTCACCGATAAGAATAATATCCGGGTCGGCCCGTAAGAATGCCCGTAATGCATTAGCAAACGTAAATCCGATTTTCGGGCTTACCTGCACCTGTTGCAGGCCGGCCTGGGTAATTTCCACCGGGTCTTCTGCTGTCCAGATTTTCTTTTCAGGGGTGTTGAGATAACCGAGTACGGCGTGCAACGTAGTTGTTTTACCTGAACCGGTGGGGCCTACTACCAGCAGAATACCGTGAGGCTTGCGGATCATACTCTCCAGCCGGTTCATATTAGATGGTGCCAGGTTCATCTTATCGATGGGCATAGCGCCGCCGGAGGCAAGAATACGCATTACCACGCCTTCACCGGCCACAGTCGGAATGGTTGCTACCCGAACTTCAACCAGCTGACCATTCATCCGGAAAGCCAGTTTTCCATCCTGAGGTACACGTTTCTCTGCGATATTCAGATTGGACAGGATTTTAATCCGCGCAATAACTGCACTGTGGTGAGACTGAGGTATCTGACTCATATCCCGGCAAACACCGTCTATGCGCATGCGAACCCGTGTGGGGCCACCTTTTTCAGGGTCAACGTGAATATCGGAGGCATTCAGTCGTTTAGCATCGTGCAGAACCCGGCTTACAAGGCGGACAACTGCCGGCGCATCGTCCGACATCTCATCGACCTGGTCTTCGCCTTCGTCATCACCGGCGCTGATTTCATCGAGGATCTCACTCATCTCGCCGGGCGCACCATTGCCACCGCCTTCACCCAGGTATTGTAAAACCTGATTAGGCAGCGCCACGGCGATTTCGTAACTGTCGATACCCATGGCGCTTTCAATTTCCATGAGCAGGGCGGCGTTGTTCGGCTCTGCCATCAGAACAATAGGGCGCTCATGAACATCTGCAATCACGGCAACGAGGTTACGTTTCAGATAAGACAGGTTCAGGCGGCTGTCATTCTGAAACAGATGGTACTTTTCCGGCAGATAAGAGATATAAGGAACCTGATAATGCACCGAAAGGGTATTACCGATATCGTGTTCACGGATGCTGTGTTCAGACATAAGACGCTGCACAATCGTGCGCTGGTCGTTGGTGCTGTTCAACAGGTCTGTGAGCGCAGCGGGTGCTATCTGATTTTTATGCAGTAATAAGTCAAAGGGGTGATTAGTACCACCCAGCTCATAGCGGAACTTATTGCCGAGTAGCTCAGTAAGTTGTTTCGCGACGGTAAGGTCGCTGCCATTGAACGGACCGGTCTGCTTATTTATAAGCTGCATGACACCGAGTAGTACGCCGGCATTTAATACCGGTACACAAAGAATGTTGTTGGTCCGGAAGTTACTGCTCTTATCGAATTTATCTGCAAAGCGCAGGCGGGGATGAATACCTTCGAGTTCTTCTTTATTATAGGGATCTGCAATGACGATGGGGCGTTGGGCAAGTGCTACGTAACCGGCAATAGACAGCGGCGAGATGGGTACTTTAATTTCCTGCGTCGCTTTACCGGTTTTGAACCGTGCGACCAGATCCTGGTGCTGACGTCTGCGCTGGAAAATACTCATTCGCTGTGCATCGAACAACTCAAGAATGATGGGTTCGATTTCACTGAAAGCATCTAATAACGACGAATGCTTCGCCAGAATCGTATTAATTTTATCAAAAGCGAGTTGCTGACTACTGTTTCCAAGCATAAATAAAGTATCTGTCTGTGACTTATAATACAAAAAGGCAGTGCTGCCCGGCACAACCCGGAACCGGTATACAAAGAAAAACCGGTACCTATATAAAGAGGTTTCACAATAACCCTTTATGACCAAAGCGGCAACTTGACCGTCAGACCAGAAGCGACATTTACGCTTTATTACAGTCCGGTCCGCACCATTCTTTTCCGGTTCACACCCTGTTGAATAAAAATAGATCAGTTTTTCGCATTTGTGAGTTGCGCTTAACCGATAATTCTGTATAATTCGCGCCCACTTGCCCTGTACAACATGTAACAGGAGCATGGTTTCGGCCGCAGCTACACTGCTTTTAGGGTAGATGCCGAAGCTACAACAGCGAGTAATCGGTGACGTAGCGGGCGTGTCAGAAACAAAGAACAAGATTCCAATTGGGAATCACTGGTTTATACGCACATCTTTTCGTCCCATCTAAAGAGGGAGTGAGAAGATGATTTTTTTGTTCTTTCGATTGGAGCTTAATCGATGCCAAATCAAAGAATTCGTATTCGTCTGAAAGCGTTTGATCACAAGTTGATCGATCAGTCTACGGCTGAAATTGTAGAAACGGCGAAACGTACTGGTGCTCAGGTAAGCGGTCCTATTCCTCTGCCTACTCGCAAAGAACGCTATACAGTTCTGGTTTCTCCGCACGTTAATAAAGACGCGCGTGACCAATACGAAATCCGTACTCACAAGCGTTTGGTAGACATCATCGAGCCAACTGATAAAACAGTTGACGCGCTGATGCGTTTGGACTTGGCTGCTGGCGTTGATGTTCAAATCAGCCTGGGCTAATAAGAGAGGGTATTAACAATGGCGATTGGTCTAGTCGGTCGTAAAGTGGGTATGACCCGCATCTTCACTGAAGATGGCACGTCTATCCCTGTGACTGTTATTGAAGCGACCCCAAACCGTGTTACTCAGTTACGTACTGAAGAAACTGACGGTTATCGCGCTCTTCAGGTTACTGCTGGAACTAAGAAAGCGAACCGCGTAAACAAAGCTGAAGCAGGTCACTTTGCTAAAGCTGGCGTTGAAGCAGGCCGCACTCTGGTAGAATTCCGCCTGGAAGATAACGAAGGTGCCGAAATTGAAGTGGGCAGTGAAATCACTGTTGAAATCTTCAACGACACTAAAAAAATTGATGTAACTGGTACTTCTAAAGGTAAAGGTTTCCAAGGTGCAATCAAACGTTGGAACTTCAGTTCTCAGCGTATGACTCACGGTAACTCTTTGTCTCACCGTGCACCTGGTTCAATTGGTCAAAACCAATCACCTGGTAAAGTTTTCAAAGGTAAGAAAATGGCTGGTCAGCTTGGTAACAAGCAGGTGACTACCCAATCTTTGGAAGTAGTACGTGTTGACGTAGAAAATAACCTGATCCTGGTTAAAGGTGCCGTACCTGGCGCAACTGGCAACGATGTAATCGTAAAGCCAGCTGTTAAAGCGTAACGTCTGGGGAGTGAAGTGATGGAATTAACATTGAAAGATGCGCAAAGCGCTCTTGAAGTATCCGAAGCGACCTTTGGACGTGAATACAACGAAGCTCTGGTTCACCAGGTAGTTGTAGCATACGGTGCAGGTTCTCGTCAGGGTACTAAAGCGCAAAAAACGCGTTCTGAAGTACGTGGTGGTGGTAAGAAGCCATGGCGTCAAAAAGGTACTGGCCGTGCACGTGCCGGTACAATCCGCAGCCCAATCTGGGTTGGTGGTGGCCGCGCATTTGCTGCTAAGCCTCGTGACTTTGATCAAAAAGTTAACAAAAAAATGTACCGCGGTGCTATCAAAAGCATCCTGTCTGAACTGATTCGTCAAGACCGTCTAGTTGTTGTTGAGAAGTTCGCAGTAGATGCGCCTAAAACTAAGGCTCTGGTAGCTAAGCTGAACGAACTGGAACTGAACGACGTTCTGATCGTAACTCCTGAAGTTGATGAGAACCTGTTCCTGTCTGCACGCAACCTGTACAAAGTTGATGTACGTGACGTTGCGGGTATTGACCCGGTCAGCCTGATCGCTTTTGAAAAAGTGCTGATTACTGCTGATGCAGTTAAACAGCTTGAGGAGGCGTTAGCATGAACGAAGAACGTCTACTGAAGGTGCTGAAAGCACCTCACGTTTCAGAAAAGTCTACAATGGCGGCTGAAGCCAGCAACACTGTTGTATTCAAAGTAGCTAAAGACGCGAACAAAGCTGAAATCAAAGCAGCAGTTGAAAAACTGTTTGAAGTTGAAGTAGCTGACGTACGCACTGTGAACGTTAAGGGTAAAACCAAGCGTCACGGCATGTCTTTCGGTAAGCGTAGCGACTGGAAAAAAGCGTATGTATCGCTTAAAGAAGGTCAGGACATCGACTTTGTCGGTGGCGCTGAATAAGAAGGGGATTAGAAATGCCATTAATGAAAGCTAAGCCAACTTCTGCCGGTCGTCGTCACGTTGTTCAGGTTGTTAACCCTGATCTGCACAAAGGTGCTCCTTATGCGCCTCTGTTAGACAAGAACAACAAGTCTGGCGGCCGTAACAACAATGGTCGTATTACCGTACGTCACATTGGCGGTGGTCACAAACAGCACTACCGTATCGTAGATTTCAAGCGTAACAAAGACGGCATCCCTGCCAAAATTGAGCGCTTAGAATATGATCCTAACCGTTCTGCAAACATTGCTCTGGTACTGTATGCAGACGGTGAGCGTAAGTACATCCTGGCACCTAAGGGCCTGCAAGCTGGTGACACTATCCAGTCTGGTTCTGATGCTGCAATTAAAGCAGGTAACGCCCTGCCTATGCGCAACATCCCTGTAGGTACAACTGTACACGCTATCGAAATGAAGCCTGGCAAAGGCGCGCAAATCGCTCGCTCTGCTGGTCAATACGCTCAGATCCTGGCACGTGAAGGTAACTACGTTACTTTACGTCTTCGTTCAGGTGAAATGCGTAAAGTATTGTCTGACTGCCGTGCAACAATCGGTGAAGTTGGCAATGCAGAACATATGCTGCGTTCACTGGGTAAAGCTGGTGCGACTCGCTGGCGTGGTGTTCGTCCTACAGTCCGTGGTGTTGTAATGAACCCGGTTGATCACCCGCACGGTGGTGGTGAAGGACGTACATCAGGTGGCCGTCACCCAGTTACTCCATGGGGTGTTCCTACTAAAGGTAAGAAAACCCGTAGCAACAAGCGTACTGATAAGCTTATCGTACGTCGTCGTAACAAGTAATAGCGAGGATTCACCATGCCACGTTCTCTCAAGAAAGGTCCATTTATCGACCTTCACTTGCTGAAGAAGGTAGAGGCTGCAGTGGAAGCGAACGACCGTAAACCAATTAAAACCTGGTCACGTCGTTCGATGATCATCCCAGATATGATTGGGTTGACCATTGCGGTCCATAACGGTCGCCAACATGTACCTGTCATCGTAAGTGACGAAATGGTCGGCCATAAGTTGGGCGAATTTGCGCCAACGCGTACTTACCGCGGCCATGTCGCGGACAAGAAAGCTAAACGTTAAGGGGTAGGAAATGGAAGCATTAGCTAAACATCGCTTTGCCCGCACGTCGGCTCAAAAAGCACGCTTGGTTGCGGATCAAATTCGCGGCCTGCACGTTGAAAAAGCTCTTGAAGTTTTAGCGTACAGCCCGAAGAAAAGCGCAGCATTAGTTAAGAAAGTACTGGAGTCTGCTATTGCTAACGCAGAGCATAACGAAGGTGCTGACATCGACGAGCTGAAAGTTGCGAAAATCTTCGTTGACGAAGGTCCAACGATGAAACGTATCAAGCCACGTGCCAAAGGCCGTGCCGATCGTATCTTTAAGCGCAGCAGCCACATCACTGTAGTTGTAGCGGATAACTAGGAGTAGAAAATGGGACAGAAGGTACATCCTACAGGTATACGCCTGGGTATCAGCAAACCATGGACTTCGACCTGGTACGCTAATACTGCAGACTATGCAGACAACCTGTATAACGATCATCAGGTACGTCAGTATCTGACTAAGCAGCTGAAAAACGCTTCACTTTCTAAAATCGTGATCGAGCGTCCTGCTAAGAGCATCCGTGTGACTATTCACACTGCTCGTCCGGGCGTTGTTATCGGTAAGAAAGGTGAAGACGTAGAAAAGCTGCGTAATCACGTATCTAAGCTGGCCGGTGTGCCTGCTCAGATCAACATTGCTGAAGTACGCAAGCCAGAGCTGGATGCACAGTTAGTAGCTGACAGCATCTCTAGCCAGCTGGAGCGTCGTGTAATGTTCCGTCGCGCCATGAAGCGTGCGGTACAAAATGCAATGCGCCTTGGTGCCAAAGGTATCAAAGTTGAAGTTAGCGGCCGTCTGGGCGGTGCAGAGATTGCACGTTCTGAATGGTACCGCGAAGGCCGTGTTCCTCTGCACACTTTCCGTGCGGACATCGATTACGCGACTTCTGAAGCTTTAACTACCTACGGTATCATCGGTACTAAAGTTTGGATCTTCAAAGGTGAGGTTCTGGGCGGTCTGCCTACAAACCAGGAGCCGGCTGCGCCAGCTCAACCTAAGAAGAAAGGCCGCAACGCTAAGCGAGAGGGCTAAATCATGTTACAACCAAAACGCATGAAATTTCGTAAAATGCATAAAGGTCGTAACCGTGGTCTTGCTATTGCTGGTGGCAAAGTAAGCTTCGGTACTTATGGCCTGAAAGCAGTTGGCCGTGGTCGTATGACTGCACGCCAAATCGAAGCAGCGCGTCGTGCTATGACTCGTCACGTTAAGCGTCAAGGTAAAATCTGGATTCGGGTTTTCCCTGACAAACCAATTACTGAGAAGCCTCTTGAAGTGCGTCAAGGTAAAGGTAAAGGTAACGTTGAGTACTGGGTATGCCAAATTCAACCTGGCCGTGTTCTGTACGAGATGGAAGGTGTTCCTGAGTCTCTGGCACGCGAAGCGTTTGAACTGGCAGCGGCAAAACTGCCATTTAAAACAACCTTTGTAACTCGGACGGTGATGTAATGAAAGCGACTGAACTGAAAGAAAAAAGCGTAGAAGAGCTGAACGCAGAGTTGTTAAACCTGCTACGCGAACAGTTCAACTTGCGCATGCAGCATTCAACTGGTCAGCTTGAAAAAACAGACCAGCTGAAGAAAGTGCGTCGTAACATCGCGCGTGTTAAAACCATTCTGACTCAAAAGGCTGATGCGTAATGACTGAGCAAAAAATTCGTACAGTACAAGGTCGTGTGGTTAGCAACAAAGGTGATAAGTCTATCACTGTTGTTGTTGAGCGTTTCGTTAAACACCCTATCTACGGGAAGTTCATCAAGCGTTCTACTAAGCTTCACGCCCACGACGAAAGCAACGTTGCTAACGAAGGCGATACAGTCACTATCCGTGAGTGTCGTCCTGTTTCCAAGACTAAGACTTGGACACTGGTTGACGTTGTAGAAAAAGCTAGCATGTAATTGCTCGTTATTTTCTTAAAAAAGCCCGGTAAATCCGGGCTTTTTTGTGCCTGCAATTTGCCATTCATAATTACTTACATACTCTTCAGGCGCGAATCTCTGTTTAACGATATCCTTTGTGTTTTAAAATAGTGTTACTGTGCGTGTGCGAAAACACACATCTGCACTGACTTCACAGCGCAATAAGAAATAATAATGAATAACACGGAGACGGAAATGAAACCCAATATGAAAACCCTCGCAGGCTTTGCAGTGAGCCTGGTAGCTGCATCTATCATCGGATGTTCACCTGCCAGCGAAAAGACGCAGGAAACCACTGCCCCTGTTGCAGCGGAACAAACTGCGCAATCAGAAACAGAAAGGCTTAATGCCTGGTTTGAAGAGCAGTATGAGAAGCAACTGCAAATGTCACCCATCACTTTAACCATGCGTGGCCGCAAAGAGCGCTACGGTGAAATTGATGATGCATCGGAAAAAGCTGCTGAAGAGCGTTTTGCCATGCTGGAAGCCGCTGTTGAAGAAATGAAATCCACCTTCGATTACGACAAGCTGGATGATGCGGCAAAGATCTCATGGAATATCCTGGTTTACTCTTATGAACAGGATAAGCTGATGAAGCCTTTTGAGCGCCGTGAATATATCTTTAATCAGATGTTCGGTATGCACACGTCACTTCCTACAGTATTGATTAATTATCATAAAGTGGAAAGCGAACAGGACTTAAAGGACTACGTAAGCCGCCTGGGTGAAACCGGTCGGGCGATGGATCAGTTAATCGACCGCGCGCGCATCAACGCCGATGAAGGTGTGAAATCACCGTACTTTGCCTATCAGGGCGTCATTGAACAAAGTAAGGGCATTATCTCCGGAAAGCCCTTTGACGATTCTGAGAACGACAGCGCCCTGTATGCAGATTTTAAAGCCAAAGCACAATCTCTTGTCGACGCCGGTGAGCTGACACAGGAACAGGCTGAAGGTTACCTTAAAGACGCCGAAACCATGCTTACCACTAAGCTTGGGCCTGCATATCAAACGCTGATTGACTGGTTTGAAGCTGATCTGCTTTCGCTGGATAAGAATGCTGAAGGTGTCTGGGCACTGCCGGACGGCGAAGCCTATTACAATGCCATGCTTGCACGCTCCACTACCACAGACATGACTGCGGATGAAATTCACGAACTGGGTTTAAAAGAAGTCGCCCGTATTCGTAAGGAGATGGAAAAGGTAAAAGCAGAGCTTGGGTTTGAAGGTTCTCTTCGTGAGATGTTTGATTACTTCCGTGAAGATAAAACCGATGAACGTCTCTATTATCCGAATACCGATGAGGGCCGTGAGGGTTATCTGAGTGATACCCGTACCTACATCAACAACATGAAAGAAATGCTGCCTGATTACTTTGGCCGTCTTCCTAAGGCAGACCTTGTGGTGAAACGGGTTGAGCCTTTCCGTGAGCAACCGGGTGCTGCACAGCATTACTATCCCAGCTCTCCTGATGGTAAGACGCCTGGTGTTTATTACGTGCACCTGATTGATATGACCATGATGCCAAAAAGCGAAATGGAAGCGATTGCTTATCATGAGGGCGTACCGGGCCACCACATGCAAATTGCCATTGCTCAGGAACTGGAAGATATTCCCACCTTCCGCACACAAATGTTTTTCACCAGTTATGTGGAAGGCTGGGCACTTTATGCAGAGCGTCTTGCCAGCGAAATGGGCGCTTACAAAGAGCCGGTAAATAACTTTGGCCGTTTGCATTCTGAAATGTGGCGTGCAATCCGTCTTGTTCTGGATACCGGAATTCACGCGAAAAAGTGGACAGAGCAACAGGCTGTAGACTATTTCATTGATAACTCGCCGATCTCAGAAGGTCAGGCGAAATCAGAAGTACAGCGCTATTTTGTTATGCCGGGTCAGGCGACTGCTTACAAAATCGGTATGCTGAAAATTCTGGAACTGCGTGAGAAAGCAAAAACTGCGCTGGGTGATAAGTTCGACATCCGCGGATTCCACGACCTGGTATTGGGTGGCGGTGCCGTGCCACTAAGCACGCTGGAGCTGATGGTAGACGACTGGATTAAATCTCAGTCTTAATGTTGCCAGAGGTTGTTCAGGGGCGTTCCCCTGAACAACCTGCTTCATACTATTGTCCGCGTTTAATTACACGTTCGCATTTTCCCTTCCACTCATCGTCCAGTACATCCAGTTGCATATACTCTGCTGCTTTTTCAGGATTGCCCTTGTCATAAACGGCCGTCATTAAATCAGCAACGCTGACCGTTTTATCTGCTCTGGAAATCAGCTTTACTTCATCGCCGGCTTTCAATGTGCCTGTTTCAATCACTCGGAAATACCAGCCGGTAATGCCTTCATTTCCGACGAAGCGATCAAGGTTCTTTATATCGAAGCGTTGGGAAATTTTATTACAGGGGGCGCGGGGTGCACCAACCTGTACAACAATCTCACCCATCTGCCAGACGTCTCCGATGAATACGTTAGTGTCGTCCATGCCTTCAACTATCAGGTTTTCGCCAATGGTGCCCGGGACAAAGTTACCCTCAGGAAACGCTTCTGATAAACGTTCATAACCACGGTGACTGAATTGATGGAGCACTTTCTCCGGACCACCGTGCAGCTTTTTATTACCCTGTTCGTCTTCCTCAGTACCCGACATCAGTACAGTGAGAAAAGGAACGGGTTGTTTCTGAATGGCGCTGGGCGCTCCCCGCGGACCAAAGGGGACCGGTTTAGCTGCGTATAAAGCTTCGATATGCATGATAGTTTCCACAACAGAGAAGGGTTAGCGTGTTACTTTAAAAAAAACTGCAGCGTATTTAAACCTTTTACATGTCGTCTGCGACTAACCTGAAAACACACCGGATAAAACGGAATATGGACATGGCAGAGTCTGAAACGGAAGCACACTCCCGTTCAGAACAACAACAATTAAACAGACTCGTTGCATTGGCTGTAGCCGGCGATCGTGATGCCTATCGTCAGATCTACGAAACACACGTGAACCAGGTTTACGCCCTTTGCTACCGGCTAACCGGAGACAAGTCGCTGGCTGAAGATGCGACACAGGAAGTCTTTATACAGGTATGGCGGAAGCTCGGTAATTATCAGGGACAAAGTCTGTTCAGTACCTGGCTGCACAGCGTAACCGCGAATGTGACTATCAGCTATATGCGTAAGCAAAAAAGCTGGATGCGGCGGCTATTCGATACCACTGAGCAAATTGACAACGAGGCCGGTGTAACATCATGCAGCAGCGAAGTGGATCTGGAACGATATATCCGGCAATTGCCGGAGCGGGCACGGGTAGTGTTTGTGTTGCACGCCATAGAAGGTTACAGGCACGACGATATCGCCGTAATGCTGAATATTGCACAGGGCACCAGTAAAGCGCAGTTTCACCGTGCGCGGCAGCTATTAGAAGCGTGGATGGGAGAGAGTGATGTCTGATAAAGAGTCTGAACTTAATAAAGCGCTTGAGCGCCTGCCAAAGGAAATTAAACCTGATCGTGATCTGTGGACCGGCATTGCGCTTTCTATCGAAGCCGGAGAAATGGAAATGCAGGAAACCGCCGGAAAGGCGCCGGTGAACCGGTTGCGGTATATGGCGATGGCTGCCAGCCTTTTACTGGTGACCTCCCTGTTTATCTTTATCAAGCCTTCTGAGTATTTCGGCAGCGACAGCGGCGCCGGAGATGCCCGGGGACAGGCTCTGGTGAATGTACTGAGCCGGCAACACGAACAGCAAAAACAACAACTGCTGGTGCGTTTTCAGGACCAGACAGCGGTCACTGACGACTGGCAGACACAAATTCAGGAACTTGAAGATGCTGCAGCCGCAGTAAAGCTTGCTCTGAAGCAGGATCCTGACAACACAGCGTTACTGGGTATGCTGCAACATATTTATCAACAACAACTGTTACTGATTGAGCGGGTGCACGCGCCCAAATGGCAACAAATTTGATAAAAGGACCGACAATGCGGTTAATTCAACATTTACACCCCACAATAAAACAAACATTTCTGTTAGCGGTAATACCGGCAATCAGTTTCAATGCAATGGCCGGAGAAAAGGTGGATAAAACGCTTACCACTTCCGCATCGCCTATTGTTGAAATAGAGCATGTGGCAGGCAAGGCAACGATCACCGGCTGGGACAAAAAGGAAGTGAAAGTGACCGGTGAATTAGGTGACCGGACAGAAGCGTTTATCTTTGAGAAAAAAGGCGATGACGTCATTCTGAAGGTAGAAACAAACCATCGTAAAATTGACTGGCGGGATAAAAATCCGGGCGATGGTGATGATTTAACTATTTTTGTACCGGCTAAATCCGGTTTGTCTTACACCGCCGTTGTGGCGAATGTGGAAGCCAGCGGGCTGACTAATTCTGTTCAGTTTGATGTGGTCAACGGCGATATCGATGTGTCGGACCTAACCGGTAAGGTGAAACTGGAATCAGTAAACGGAGATATTAAGCTGGATAACATTTCAGGGCTGCTTCAGGTCGAAACCGTCAATGGCAACATTTCCGGCAATCATGAAGGGGATAAAAGCACCCGGATCATCACGGTTAACGGTGATATCAAATTGAAAACGTCCAGCCCTGATGTGCAACTGGAATCAGTGAACGGCGATGCCAAACTGGAACTGTCTGAAATTGACGTGCTTTCTCTCACTACAGTAAACGGCGATATCACTGCCAGTTTAACGCTGGCAGAGAAAGGGGATGTGGATGCCTCGTCAGTTGGCGGAACACTGCATCTTAAAATGCAGAAAGGTGTGTCTGCGAGGGTGGAGATGCAGGCACATGCCGGTGGCGATATCGTGAACAGGCTCACTGCAGATAAACCATCTTCAGCGAAATATGGTCCTAATGAATGGCTGGAATTTACGGCAAACGGGGGCAGAGCCACAATAGAAATGTCTACGGTTCATGGAGAGCTCATCGTTGAGTAAAGGCTGTGATGTTATTTTTATGTAAATAAACTGAACGAATCCTCTGGCTAAAAGACTAACTATCCGGAAACGACGATAAGCCGCAGGGTATGTGGCTTGTCGTTGGACTTTATACCCCCATATTCGTATACGTATGAAAATTATGGAGAAGTAGATGACAGCGCGTCGATTAAGCGCAAGAGGATGTTCACCGGTAGCCTGGTTCACAGCCTTATTTTTAACTGCAGGCTCAGTGCTGATGAGTTGTGCCGTAAAGGAACCTGCCAGCGTGGAAGGTACCTGGGTAATCACCTCGTCGGTAACACCGGGCATTAGTGCTATGTTGCCTGAGCAGGCTGAAATGTGGCTGGGTCAGTCATTTCAGTACACCCCCGATAACGTGATCCTGGGACAAACGCAGTGTGGTCCCGCTGAGTGGAAAGAAACCTCTCTGTCCGGCGATGATTTTCTTCGCGAATATCATGTATCGTTTGAAAGACTCGGCATTGTTGCCAATCGTGTAGCCCGTTTCGATGTCAGTTGCCACGGCGAACATGTACCCGGCCAGTCAATACTGGTTGCCGGTAAAGACAAAGCGTTTACTCTGTGGGACGGAGTTTTCTTTAAAATGGAAAAAGCCGGACCTGACCCGCAACAATTCGCCGGATAAAAAGCCCTCAGGCATTGCTTTTCGCTCTGATTCACGGAAAATATCAGATCCCTGATTTTTGGATGTGCGTATTGTGAAAGCTGTTTCCACCTCAAAAGACAAAAATGTCGAAAAGCTGAAAGTACCGCCGCACAGCATCGAAGCTGAACAAGCGGTGCTGGGCAGTATGCTTATCGATCGTGAGAGCTGGGATAAAGTCGCAGAACTGGTCACAGACGCAGATTTTTATAATCATTCCCACCAGGTCATATTCAAAGTTATTCTGAAATTGCTGGGCGAAAGTCAGCCTGTGGATTTGATCACTGTTTCAGAAGCCCTGGAGCATCGCAATGAGTTAGAAGACGCCGGTGGTTTCGCTTACCTGGCTGAGCTTGCCAAGAATACCCCCAGTTCTGCCAACGTGACGTCCTATGCGAAAATTGTCAGTGAACGGGCAATTACCCGGGAGCTCATTGGTGTAGCCCACGAAATTGCAGAAGTGGGATACAACCCCGAAGGCCGGGACAGTGCCGATATTCTCGATATGGCCGAGAGTAAAGTATTTGAAATCGCCGAGAAGCGTACCGGTGAAAATGAAGGTCCCCGTGACGTCGACTCGGTACTGGATAAGACTATCAAGCGGCTTGAGTCGCTGATCGAAACCAGTAAAGAAGTAACCGGGGTAACCACAGGTTTCAGTGATCTGGATAAGAAGACCAGCGGATTACAGCCCTCCGACTTAATCATTGTCGCGGCCCGTCCTTCGATGGGTAAAACCACATTTGCCATGAACTTATGTGAAAACGCTATGATGGCTGAAACAAAACCTGTACTGGTTTTTAGTCTTGAGATGCCGTCGGAACAAATCATGATGCGTATGCTCGCATCACTCAGCCGTGTTGACCAAACCCGTATCCGTACAGCACAGCTGGACGATCAGGAGTGGGCCAGGGTATCTAATACAATGGCTATGCTGAAAGACAAAGATAACCTGTTTATTGATGACTCCTCCGGTCTGACGCCCATGGACGTGCGTTCCCGTGCCCGTAAGCTGGCCAGAGAGCGCGGGGGGATCAGTCTCATCATGGTGGATTACCTTCAGCTTATGCGTGTACCTTCGTTAAGTGATAACCGTACGTTGGAGATTGCTGAAATCTCCCGCTCACTGAAAGCGCTGGCAAAAGAACTGGAAGTGCCTGTTGTGGCGCTGTCACAGCTGAACCGTAGTTTGGAGCAACGGGCAGACAAACGGCCGGTGAACTCTGACTTGCGTGAATCCGGTTCAATCGAGCAGGATGCCGACTTAATCATGTTTATTTACCGTGATGAGGTGTATCACGAGAACAGTGAGTATAAAGGTATTGCTGAGATCATCATCGGTAAGCAAAGAAACGGTCCAATCGGAACCAGCCGGTTAACCTTCCAGGGGCAGTTCTCCCGCTTTGATAACTATGCCGGTCCGGCATTTGATGACGAATATTAATCAGCCCGGGAAAGGTGAGTTCGTACCGGAAATGCTTAACTGCTTTGCCAGATAAACAGACACAAAAAAGGCGCCGTAAGGCGCCTTTTGCATATCTGATTTGTTGAATTAACGCTTTTCAGGTACTTCAACAATCGCTGTTACGCGAATAGAGATACGACGGTTTACACGGTTAGCTTCTGCAGAGCTACCTTCCATCAGCAATTCTGATTCACCGAAACCTTCAGTGCTCAGACGTGATGCATCGATACCATATTCGTTAACCAGTACATTTTTGAATGCTTCAGCACGACGCTCAGACAGCTCCATGTTGTAGCTTTCAGTACCAGGCGCAGATGCGTGGCCTTCGATTACCGCTTCAGTTTTACCGTAGCGCTTGAAGAAAGCAACGAAGTCTTCGATGTCAGCAGAGTGAGGTTCTGCAACTTCAGCACTTTCGTTTGCGAACAGTACACGCAGGTTGTGGGTTACTTCTTCTTTATCAAATACAGTACAACCGTCAGAATCAACTTTGTCGTTCATTGGTGTGTCAGGGCACAGATCTTTACCATCTGCTACGCCGTCTTTATCGCTGTCCGCGATAACAGCACAACCTTTAGAATCAACTTGCGTACCGGCAGGCGTGTTAGGGCACTGATCCATGCTGTTCAGTACGCCGTCATTGTCGCTGTCGCCGTCTACAACAGGCGCTGGCTTGCTGTAGCTTGAAGTCTTAGACTGGCCAAACGGGAATGCCAGACCTACTTTTACACTGTAATCGTAGTAAGAATCATCAAAATCACGGTAAGCAGCGATTTCAGTTGTCAGCTTAACGTCGTCATTGATGTCCCAGTGTTTACCAATACCAACATTGGCAAGGTTGTAGTTTTCGTCTAACAGTTGGCGCTTAACACCACCGAATACGTACCACAGGTCGTCTGGCAGGAAGTATAAAGCGTCAACACCGAACATGTGACCAGAGATGCTGTCTTTTGAACCCAGCACTTGTTGGTAGTCTAAATCCAAAACAGTATATTCACCACGCACCGCCCAGCTCTCGTCGAAACGCCAGCCGTATTCGAAACCGAAACCAAAACCGTCGTCCATCAGATCCGGTGCTGGCTTAGTCTCTTCCGTGTTGTAATACATGCCATGCAGCCCTAACCAGCTGTCAAATGGCTTGCCGTCTTCCTGAGCCGCTACATTCGCAGATGCTGCAACAGCAAAAGCAAGAGCAGTAAATTTAAAAGTTTTGTTCATTTTCACATCCTGTATAACGTTGAGTGATTAGTAAAATCGAGTGGATGATAGCTCTTAGCACACGCCGTGCCAATAGACAAAAGAGCATAAAATAGATAATAACTAATATTATCGCCAAATTCCTTGCAAAGTGGCTATGATGCGCCGGTTGCCACCAGAATTGCGATGTTCGCCTAAAATTATGCCTTGCCAGGTGCCAAGTTGTAACTCCCCGTTTTTAACGGGAATTGTTACCTCACATCCTAATAAACTGGACTTAATGTGTGCGGGCATATCATCACTTCCTTCATAGGTATGTGTAAAATATGCCGTGCTTTCCTGTACAGTATGGTTAAACCACGCTTCCAGATCACTTCTCACCGACGGATCTGCATTTTCATTGATAGTCAGACTAGCACTGGTGTGCTGTAACCAGAGGTGCAATTGCCCAATCTTTACATTGTGAAGTTCAGGCAGGGCGCGCTCTACGTGGGAGGTAATTAAATGAAAACCCCGCCTGAAAGCGGGGAGAGAGAATTCCTGCTGATGCCAGTTACTTGTCAAAGCAGATTTCCATATGCGCCAGACCCGCATCACACATAAACGGCATAATAAGCTTTGCACCATCTACCTGATGACTGATGGTATGTTGCTTTCCGGATACAACGATAGGCGTAGCCATACCAAAATCAAAGCCCTTTTCAGCAAGATCCCGTTTTGCGTTGCCGCAAATCATGTTGGTTACTTCACCCACCATGTCGCCAACTTCCGCATCCAGTTTCTCCGGACGTTCACCCACCATACGCTCCATAATGGTCAGCGCGAGACCTTCATCAAACGTAATCGACATTGACCCTTTTACCTGCGGGCCCACCATGCCAATTAACCCTGAGACATCACCCTGAGCAACATCGCTTTGTTTTCTCTTGGGTTTTCCGGGCTTTAACGTGGTTTGTGCCATGGTTTCCATGACATTTAGTAAACCATTGATGAAAGGATTAACAAACTCAACATTCATGATTTTTTTCCTCAAGCTCCGCACTTTCTGCATCCTGACAATCTGCACAAAGGCCGTGAGCTTCAATTGTTTGCTTTGATACTTTGAATCCGTGCTGTTTTGCCTGACTGTCCAGCGTTTCCTGCAGCCCTTCTGACTGTATCTCGGCAACATCACCGCAACTGTCGCAAATTAGGAACTGTACCGGATGGTGACAACCAAAATGATGACATGCAACAAAAGCATTGGTCGATTCCAGCCGGTGAATGAAACCGAATTCCAGTAGAAAATCCAGTGCACGGTACACCGTGGCCGGTTTTGCGCTTGATTCCGTTTCCTTGAGGGCATCAAGTAATTCATACGCCCCCATAGGCCCGTGTTTACCCAACAAGATTTCATATACTTTTTCCCGCAGAGGGGTGAATCTTGCTCCCCGTTGTTCACAATAGGCACGGGCTTTATTAATGAGGGTAGTACTATTCATGATGTTTTACCGGCAAACGTCTGATTTTTTTTGTCTGGTGATCATGCGATTAAACAGCAGACTGCGTTCAATGCATCTGATTTCTATTCTCAGTATAACATTGGCCCGTACCTTAACAATGATATCGCGTTGAGTGAAATGCATTTACTGTAAATTGTTGTGTAAAAAAACTAAACTGGGCGGCATTCTCAGCTCTCACCGGGGTATGTTCAATGATCAAAGCGGTATCTGACCGGCAGTTGCAATCTGCTCAGGCACACTGGCTGATATTCAGCCGCGATAAAATACTCGTTCCTAAATCCACTACTTCACTTTATCTGGGCGGCTGGTCTGCACTGGAATTTATTGCTCATCATCAGGCCAGCATTGTGGAGCTGCCGCCGCTTTCAGAACATCATGCTGTGGGCGCGCCTGTATACATTATTGATACGGGGGCAGAGCACATTGAACAGGATGACTGGGAACTGACATCCCTGCGCACCTTACTGGCGGCTGGTACTGATGAGCAATTTAATGTTCTGGCCAGAGCCTGGCAGTATGTGCATTTTCTGCGCACACACCGCTATTGCGGTCAGTGCGGGGCTAAGATGGAACAGGTTGACTGGGAAATGGCGATGCAGTGCCATCAGTGCAAGCACCGTGTTTATCCACGCATCTCGCCATGTATTATTGTTGCTATTTACCGGCATAATCAGATTTTGCTGGCCAAAGGGGTGAGGCACAAGGACACCAATATGTATTCCACCATCGCCGGATTTGTCGAAAGTGGTGAGAGCCTCGAGCAGGCGGTACACAGGGAAGTGGAAGAAGAAGTGGGCGTAAAGGTGAAAAATCTCACTTACTTTGACAGTCAGCCCTGGCCATTTCCTCACTCATTAATGATGGGTTATCTGGCAGAATATGAAAGCGGTGACATTGTGCCCGAAGAAGGAGAAATCGTTGATGCGCAGTGGTTCGATATTGATGCACTGCCGGACATTCCGCCCAAACTATCTATTGCAGGACGTCTTATTGAGGCAGTGTTGAATAAGCACAAAGGAGGATAACAGATAATAAAAAGCCCCGCGATGCGGGGCCTCAGGATTGTGCGTCGGTCCCTTTTAATGATGTTAAACAAAATTAAAGGGCTTCTTTATGTTGTGTCTATTATTATCGACATGTACTTAAGTAGCAAGACTAAAGTCTTATACTTTTGGTTATTTTTATGCCATTTGGTGTCAAAAACTGTGATTACTTGATCTGTGACCGCCGTTTCAACCTTATTTATTGGTATACTCCCGCCAGAATCAGTATTGAAAACAGAGGAAATGCATGACGGCTAACAGCCCTTCCACAGCGCGTCCGGCGCTGAAAAATGACAGATATCTACGCGCATTGCTGAAGCAACCTGTTGATGTAACGCCGGTTTGGATGATGCGACAGGCCGGTCGTTATTTGCCTGAATATAAAGCAACCCGGGCTGAAGCCGGTGACTTTATGTCGTTATGCAAAAACGCAGAACTGGCTTGTGAAGTGACTTTACAACCCCTGCGTCGCTTTCCTCTGGATGCTGCGATTTTATTTTCAGATATCCTGACGATTCCTGATGCAATGGGATTAGGTCTGTATTTCGAAGCCGGAGAAGGTCCGCGTTTTAAAAATCCGGTTACGTCAAAAGCGGATGTGGACAAAATTGGTGTCCCTGATCCCGAAGGGGAGCTTCAGTATGTGATGAATGCTGTGCGCACCATCCGCAGAGAATTAAAAGGTGAAGTACCGCTTATCGGTTTCTCAGGCAGTCCCTGGACGCTGGCTACTTATATGGTAGAAGGCGGATCAAGCAAGGCATTCACGAAAATTAAGAAAATGGCATTCGCAGAGCCTGCGATACTGCATGCGCTGCTGAGCAAACTTGCCGACTCTGTCACCAGTTATCTGAATGCACAGATTGCTGCAGGCGCGCAGTCAGTGATGATTTTCGATACCTGGGGTGGTGTACTTTCTCCGCGGGATTACAAAGAATTTTCTCTTCAGTATATGGCACGTATTGTCGAAGGGCTGACCCGTGAAAGTGAAGGGCGCCGGGTGCCGGTGACACTGTTTACCAAAAACGGTGGCATGTGGCTGGAAGCAATTGCTGCGACAGGTTGTGATGCAGTTGGTCTGGACTGGACAATTGATATTGCAGATGCCAAAGCCCGCGTGGGGGATAAAGTCGCGTTGCAGGGCAATATGGATCCGTCCATGCTGTACGCGCCACCTGTGCGTATTGAAGAGGAAGTGGCGGGCATTCTGGCCGGCTTCGGTGAAGGCTCAGGGCACGTGTTTAATTTAGGCCATGGTATCCATCTGGACGTGCCGCCTGAGCACGCCGGCGTTTTTGTTGATGCGGTTCACCGTCTGAGTCGTCAGTACCACAAATAAAAACGACGCTGTTTTTCTTTTTGGAAGGGGCTACGCATCACGCGGCAGCCCTTTTTTTATTACCCGGGTGAGACGCTGCTGTTGCCGGTTGCTGACTGTTTCCCTGTCTTGCTTCCCTGCCTGTTGTGTCAGCGCCCAGTCAATGTGTTCCTGAACCATCTCTGACACACTTCCCGAACGACCTTCAAGAGCCGATACAATGGCTTCACTGGCCGATGCATTGCCCATGGCGACGGCAATATTACGTAACCATTTTTCATGCCCTATCCGCCGTATAGGTGAGCCTTCAGTATTCTTCAGGAACGTGGA
Organism: Alteromonas sp. ABH4_456; assembly: GCF_056160645.1. Lineage (NCBI taxonomy): Bacteria > Pseudomonadati > Pseudomonadota > Gammaproteobacteria > Alteromonadales > Alteromonadaceae > Alteromonas > Alteromonas sp. ABH4_456. The sequence goes on along the minus strand of NZ_JBSWXO010000014.1, from coordinate 74,233 downwards.
TTCATCCCAGGCAAACAGGGTGGTCAGAGGCTGACCGTGCAATTGCTTGCGGGCGTGGAAGTCTGTTTCTTCTGTAATTGAAGCATAGCGGTTCCAGGGACACACCAACTGACAGTCATCACAGCCGTAGATGCGGTTTCCCATCAGCGGGCGATATGTTTCCGGTATCGGCCCGTTATTCTCAATGGTGAGATAAGAAATGCACTTTCTGGCATCAACGGTATAAGGCGCGACGATGGCTTGTGTGGGGCAAATCGTCAGGCAGGCAGTACAACTGCCGCATCCTTCTTCTACCGGCTCGTCTACAGGCAGCGGCAGGTTGATGAACAATTCGCCGAGAAAAAACCAGGAGCCGGCTTCTTTACTGATAGTGAGGGAGTGTTTACCTGTCCAGCCGGTACCGGCTTTTTCAGCAATAGCGTGTTCCAGCACCGGTGCGGAGTCGACAAAAGGTCGCCATTGCGCATCCTCAAACTGCGCAGATATTTTTTCACCCAGTTGTTTCAGACGTTGCCGCAGTACTTTGTGGTAGTCACGGCCAAGCGCGTACCGGCTGACATAACCAATATGATCATCAGAAAGATGGCGGGCAAAAGACGCATCCGGAGGAAGATAGTCCATGCGCACACTGATTACTCTCACGGTGCCGGGCAGTAACTCTGCGGGCCGGGCCCTTTTGGTGCCGTGCGCGGCCATATATTCCATATCACCGTGATAACCCTTTTCCAGCCATGCCATCAACTTCTCTTCATGCTGACTGAGATCAACATCACTGATACCCACGTGCTGAAAACCTAGCGCGCGGCCCCAAGCCTTGATATCGTTTGTTAATCTATTGAGATCGATTGATTGCAACGCGGACATGGAAACTATGCTGGATACTAAACTCGCGACAAGCTTATCACATAAACTCTTTCGCGCCGAACAGGTAAGAGAACACGAGCAGGCCGCAGCGGAGCAATCCGGCTGCGATCTGGCCACCCTGATGGAGCGTGCAGGTGCTTCGGTATTCCGTCAGTGTCAGAGCCTGCTGCCAAACACCCACGTTTATCTTGTGATGGTAGGGCAGGGTAACAATGCCGGCGACGGTTATATCGCTGCACTGAAAGCGAAAGAAGCAGGCAAGCAGGTGCATGTGTGCGCCGTCGAACCTCACCGTATTCTCGATGGCGATGCTGGCCGGGCACAAAAACGCTGGCTTGATGCCGGTGGTAAAATTGAAGTCTTCGATAAAGGCTTGCTGGATAAAGCGGGACTGGTTGTCGACGCAATGCTGGGTACCGGAATCACCAGTTATATACGCAATGAATTTGCTGACATTATTGATGCCATCAACGCTCATACTATTCCGGTGGTCAGTATCGATGTGCCCTCCGGTCTGGATGCTAATACCGGTCAGTCATTAGGTCGCTGTATTGAAGCTGATGTCACCGTCACATTCGTGGGTATTAAACCCGGCTTGTCTACCGGTGCCGGTAAGCAGTCCTGCGGTAAGTTAGTTTACGATGACCTCGGAATCGGTAAAGCCTTCTCTGAACTCGCCCGTTCGTCAGCCAGCTTACTGGATATCGAACAGTTTCGCGGTATGGGTCCGCGTGCTGTACACAGTCACAAAGGTACATACGGCCGGTTATTGTGCGTTGGCGGCAATAAAGGCACTGCCGGGGCAATCCGTCTGTCCAGTGAAGCTGCGTTGCGCAGCGGTGCCGGTATGGTGCGGGTTTTTACCCATGAAGCGTCAACCATTCAGGTCAGCGCCGGCCGTCCGGAACTGATGGTGACAGATGAAAACCTGGAAGATGCATTGAGCTGGGCGACCTGCGTGGTGATCGGACCCGGTCTGGGGCAGGATGACTGGGCAGAAACCGTATTTCAAACGGTGATGAAGCATTGTCAGACTCATCCGAAGCCCATGGTGCTGGATGCCGATGCGTTGAATTTGCTCAGCCGTCAGGCCACTGCGTATACCATTAATGACTGTATTTTAACGCCACATGCCGGAGAAGCGGCGCGCCTGCTGGGTGTGTCTGTGGATGATGTGGAAGCCGAACGTTTTAACTATGCCAGACAATGCGCCCAGCGTTATCATGCCACCTGTGTGTTGAAAGGCGCGGGAACCATTATTGATAACGAGCGGTCTACCTGGGTAAGTAAACACGGTAATCCGGGTATGGCAACGGCGGGTAGCGGTGATGTGCTCAGTGGTATTCTGGGAGCGCTGCTAGCGCAGGGGCTCTCACGGGATATCGCAGCAAAATATGGCGTCACTGTGCATGCTAAAGCCGGTGATGATCTGGCTGACTTGTACGGCCAACGTGGTATGATTGCCAGCGATTTATTTGACGCCGTCAGGGTGCTCATCAACCAGTAGTATTTGTTGAAGCAGAGTTTATGTCGTACGCAGAACATGTTTTCCGGTCAGATTCACCGGAAGCCACACAAAAAATTTCAGAGCAAATAGCCAGCGCTGTTAAGAGCAGACTGCCAGCCGGCCTGGTGATTTATCTGGAAGGCGACCTGGGCGCCGGCAAAACGACATTTTCCCGCTTTTTCATTCAAACACTCGGACACGCGGGGCACGTAAAAAGCCCCACGTATACCCTGGTGGAACCTTACGAACTGGATGAAGTCTCTGTTTATCATTTTGATCTGTACCGTCTGGCGGATCCTGAAGAACTGGAATTTATGGGGATCCGTGATTACTTCGGTGAAAAGAGCGTTTATCTGATTGAATGGCCTCAAAAAGGGGCCGGGTTCTTGGCATCTGCGGATTTAGTGATTAGTATTAACTCACATGATGATGTGCGGACATTGCACATTGCCGCGAAATCAGCGGCCGGTGATGCTGTTGTTTGTGCACTGAGTGCCCCATAAAAAATAAAAAAGCTGACGAAAGGAAATTTTCAGGGCGAAATATGTTGCGCGTAATCGTTTACACAATCTTTTTGTGGTCACTGGCATGCGCTGCCTGGGCACAAAACCAGATTAGCGGAGTCAGGGCTGCACCTTCCGGTGACAGGACCCGCGTTGTGCTCGATCTTAAAACGGCGCCTGTATTTACCTATTTTTCATTAGACAACCCTGCCAGGCTGGTTATTGACCTTGCGGATACCGATAACGGCAGCGATTTGTCACAGGCTGATATCACCGGTGACCTGGTAAAGCGGGTGCGCCACTCAACACCGAAGAACAGTCAGTCAGCCCGTATCGTTATCGAAATGGCGAGAAAGGCAAAGCCATCCATTTTCCCTGTTGAGCCTGATGGTCCCTACGGACACCGCCTGGTGGTTGATTTAATTGATCCGAACCCCGGCCCTGCTGCGCCGCTGGCGTCTACTTCCGTCGTGCTGGATACGAAAAACAACAGTCGGGACCGCGATATTATTGTTGCCATTGATGCGGGTCACGGCGGTAATGACCCCGGTTCTATCGGCCGTGCCGGTACTTACGAAAAACACATTACCCTGAGTATTGCCAAATACCTTGAAAAACTGGTTAATGCTGAATCCGGCATGCGTGCAGTAATGACACGGGAAGGCGATTATTACGTCGGGCTGAACCGCAGACCAGAAATCGCCCGCAAAAGTAAAGCTGACTTACTGATTTCAATACACGCTGATGCCTTTACCACAGCCGGTCCGAGAGGCGGATCTGTGTGGGTATTGTCAATGCGCCGTGCTGATACTGAATTGGGTCGCTGGCTGGAAAGAACCGAACAGCATTCTGAATTACTGGGCGGCGCAGCAGAAGTGATTTCTGATAACGCCAGCGAGCGTTATCTGGCAGAAACCATTCTCGGTTTGTCCATGGATCATTCTATGTCAGCCAGCTACGACCTCAGTCAGAAAGTGATAAAAGAGTTGCGTGGCGTAACACGTATGCACAAGTCTTCTCCGCAGGCGGCCAGTCTCGCCGTTCTGACAGCGCCGGATATTCCGTCAATTTTGGTAGAAACCGGTTTTATCAGTAATCCGCAGGAAGAAAAAAACCTGAACTGGAGTGAATACCGCGAGCGGCTGGCCACCTCAATGTTTGAGGCAATCAAGACGTATTTTCGTCAGGTCCCGCCGGACGGCACCTTATGGGCTTCACAAAAATCCCGTAATTTAATTCACAAGGTTCGCAGTGGTGAGTCATTGTCCTTGCTGGCGCAACGTTACAATGTCAAAATCAGTACCATTAAAGCGGCAAATAACCTTAGCGGCGACACCGTACAGATTGGTCAGGAACTGACCATCCCGAGAACCTGAAACAAAGTCTGGAATTCCCTTGCCTATACAGCTACTCCCACCGCAGTTAGCGAACCAAATCGCTGCCGGCGAAGTGGTAGAAAGACCTGCGTCTGTTGTTAAAGAACTAATTGAGAACAGTCTCGACGCCGGTGCCACACGTATCGAACTGGATATTGAAAAAGGCGGGCATAAGCGCATCAGATTGCGTGACAACGGTGGCGGCATCTGTAAAGACGAATTACCCCTGGCGCTCAGCCGTCATGCAACCAGTAAAATTGCAACGCTGGATGATCTCGAACAAATCATGTCGTTAGGGTTCCGCGGTGAAGCACTGGCCAGTATCAGCTCAGTCAGCAGGCTTACTCTGACTTCCAGACCGGAAGATCAGGAACAGGCATGGCAGGCTCACTGTGAAGGTCGTGACATGGAGGTCACCGTAAACCCGGTTGCCCATCCGAATGGCACGACTATCGACGTGGCTGATTTGTTTTACAATACGCCGGCAAGACGCAAGTTCTTGCGCACTGAAAAAACCGAATATCAGCATATCGAAGATGTGGTCCGCAGGATTGCACTCAGCCATCCCGACGTGTCCTTTTTGCTGAAACACAACGGCAAGATGACAAAGCGTTATCAGGCTTCGTCAGCTGATCCTCTGACCCGCCGTATCAGTGCGGTAATGGGGCAAAAGTTTCTGAGCAACGCGGTTTACGTGAAAACCGGCTATGACGGCATGACACTTGAAGCCTGGCTGGGCAATGAGACCATGCTAAGAAGCAGTACCGACAGCCAGTTCAGTTTTGTAAACGGCCGGGGTATGCGGGACAAACTCATCCTGCACGCAATCCGTCAGGCTTATGAAAGTGTGTGGGGGGTGCTGGAACAACCGTCTTTCGTGGTTTACCTGACCGTTGATCCCCGTGATGTGGATGTGAATGTGCATCCGGCTAAACATGAAGTCCGTTTTCAACAAAGCCGCCTTGTACATGATTTTATCTGTAAGGCTGTGGCTGACGCGCTCAGTGACGGTGACACCGGTGAGACTGCGCAATTTGATGAGCCGGAACACGATTACATTCGCCCCCTTGCACCGGCGCAGCCGCAGGGTACACATCAGGGGCATTCCCCGGAAAATAACGGATACAGCACAACAGCAACGCAATCCGTGCCGCGGTCTTCACAGTCTTTTGCTGGTTCCTCTGCCGGAACTGCACAGGGACGCTATCACGGAAGCGGGGCGGCAGCAGGAACGGGCCGTCACCGCAGTGCACCGGTGCCTGCCGCAACGGTGGCCGATTACGGGCAGCGCTACAGCACTTTGCTCAGCTCACAGATTGATACGCAGGAGACCTCTGCGTTATCATTCTTGCACTTAAATGAATATGTAAGAATTTACTGTCATAAAAACAACTGTTTGCTTTTATCTGTAAACGCTATAATCGCCCAATGGGTGGCGGCTCAAATTGAGCTGGCCGGCACATCGCAACCATTGCTGATGCCGGTATCAGTGGCCAATACGAACGTAAGTGAACAAACCGTTGAGGTTTTGCAGGATCACCACTTTGAAATCAGTCTGGTGGCAGGTAAATACCGGTTACAACAGGCACCTTCAGGATGCAGACATTTTCCGTGGGTGAACTGGTTTCCGGTCATGCTGACTTCCGGCGGGCAGAACCTGAATGATGTGCTAAAGTCTTTAATATCAGTGACAACCGTACCGGCTGATATTCTTACAGCAGTGTGGCACGGATTTGAATTGATGCCTGTCAGTGAACAGATTACCGTGCTGGAGCAACAGGGTCGCAGCCAGCCGGCAGGCAGATTAATAGAGACGTGGCCGGAATGAGTGAAAGTCAGAATATGAAGCCCGTCGTAAGTATTATGGGGCCTACCGCTTCCGGTAAAACAGGTCTGGCGCTGGAGCTGTCACAACGCGTACCTTGTGAAATTATCAGTGTTGACTCGGCGCTGGTGTATAAAGGCATGGACATCGGTACGGCAAAGCCGACCGCGGAAGAACAGGCGCTGGCGCCACACTGGCTGATTGATATTATCGATCCGTCTGAAACGTATTCCGTGGCGGAATTCCGCCGCGATGTTATTTCGCTGGTTAACGATATCCATCAGCGTGGCAAACTGCCGGTGCTGGTGGGTGGTACGATGATGTACTTTAATGCCTTGATAAATGGTATATCGCCCTTACCTAAGTCTGATGATGAGGTGAGAGCGGGCATTGTCCGGGATGCCGGGGCGCATGGATGGCAAGCCTTACACGATGAATTATCTCGTGTAGACCCTGTAAGTGGCGCCCGCATTCACCCGAATGATCCGCAGCGTGTAACACGGGCGCTTGAGGTTTACCGGTCAACCGGCCGCAGCCTCACTGACTGGCAGGCCGAAAAGGGCGAGCCATGTCCTTTTCAGGTGACGCAATTTGCGATAGCACCGGAAGACAGAGCAGTGTTACACGGTCGTATTGAACAGCGGTTCGATATGATGCTTGAAGATGGCTTCATTGATGAAGTGAAGACATTGTTTGCCCGGGGTGATCTTCATGAAGATTTACCCTCTATACGTTCAGTAGGATACCGTCAGGCGTGGCAGTATTTACAAGGGCAACTCGACTATGCAGAAATGCGTGAGAAAGGTATTATTGCAACGCGTCAACTTGCAAAACGGCAGCTGACCTGGTTAAGAGGCTGGCCGGAACTGCACTGGCTTGACACGTTTGCTAACCATAATTTGACGAATATTTTGTCAAAAATCACACTTTAAGTGTTGGAGTGTGTTATACATTAAGCGCGGTGGCAAACGTATATGTTTGCCATGGAAATAATAAAAACTAAGGATATCAAATGGCTAAAGGGCAATCACTACAAGACCCATTCTTGAATGCGTTAAGAAAAGAGCGTATTCCCGTATCCATTTATCTGGTAAATGGGATCAAACTTCAGGGGCAAGTGGAATCGTTCGACCAGTTCGTGATTCTGTTGAAAAACACAGTTAGCCAGATGGTTTACAAGCATGCCATTTCAACGGTTGTACCATCACGTGCTATCACTATGCCTAGCTCAACCCAAGGGGATGCTGAAAATAGTAAAAGTGAATAATTTAAAAGGTACATTGCTTGTTTGACCGTTATGAAGCCGGTGAACAGGCTATTCTTGTTCATGTAAATTTTGCTGACGAGAACAGCAAAGAAGATCTCGCCGAGCTTGAATTGCTCGTATCTTCTGCGGGAGTGAATGCGGTAGACGTACTTACGACGTCGCGCAGTGCTCCACATGCTAAGTATTTCGTTGGTTCTGGTAAAGCCGAAGAGATTGCTGCTTCTGTGAAAGCGCATGATGCTAACGTAGTGATTTTCAATCATGCGTTATCGCCGTCTCAAGAGCGGAATCTCGAAGCCATCTGCAAATGCCGGGTCCTAGATCGTACCGGCCTTATCCTCGATATCTTCGCACAACGTGCCCGGACACATGAAGGTAAGCTGCAGGTGGAACTGGCACAGCTTCGACATATTTCTACCCGGTTAATTCGCGGATGGACACACCTTGAGCGTCAGAAAGGCGGGATAGGTCTGCGTGGTCCGGGTGAAACTCAGCTCGAAACTGACCGCCGGTTGTTACGTGGCCGGATTAAGGCCATTCTCCGCAGGCTGGAGAAAGTACAGAAACAACGTGAGCAAGGGCGCAGATCGCGCAAACGTGCCGAAATTCCCACGGTTTCTCTGGTTGGTTATACCAACGCAGGGAAATCGACGTTATTTAATACCATCACAAATTCCCACGTGTATGCAGCTGACCAGCTGTTTGCTACGCTGGATCCTACTCTGCGCAAAATTGACTTGCAGGATGTGGGGCCGGCCATTCTGGCAGATACCGTCGGGTTTATCCGTCATCTCCCTCACGATCTGGTTGCAGCATTTAAAGCCACGTTGCAGGAAACACAGGAAGCGGATTTACTACTTCATGTTGTTGATGTGGCAGAAGCAAACTATCGTGAAACGATGGATGAAGTGAATGCGGTGCTTGAAGAAATTGAAGCAGATGATATTCAACAATTAATAATCTGTAATAAGATTGATAAACTTGATGAAATATCACCGCGTATAGATAGAGACGACGAGGGTGTACCTGTTCGTGTATGGGTGTCTGCTCATTCCGGAGAGGGGCTCGATTTATTGAGTAAAGCACTTACCGATTGCTTAGGACAGAGCATGGTAAGTTACACACTGCGGATCCCCCCGGCGCAAAGTAAATTGCGCGGGGTGTTGTATGATTTAAATTGTATCGCAAATGAGGCCTATGACGACGGCGGTGACTGGGTAGTGGATGTAAGAATGCCCACCAGCGACTGGAACCGTTTAGAAAAACGCCTCGATGACGGCTTGTCCGGCTATGTGGTACATCATTAAATGACAGATTCGTAACGACAGATTTTAAAATCAGATCCCAAAATAATTGAACGGCTGTTCATCGCGGGCAGTATATTCAGTTATCGGGGGTTAACCACTTATGGAGTATCAGCATGGCTTGGAATGAGCCGGGTGGCAAAAATAACGACCCGTGGAAAAACCGCGGCGGTCGCGATCAGGGGCCCCCGGATTTGGACGACGTGTTCAAAAACCTGTTTGGTAAATTCGGAAAAATGGGCGGTGGCAACGGTGGTTCAGGTAAAAGCCTGGGCACAGTCGGTGCCGCTATTCTAATCGCACTGCTGGCCGTAATCTGGGTGGTAAGCGGGTTCTATACCATCCGTGAATCAGAACGTGGTGTAGTGCTTCGTTTCGGTGAATATTCTCAGCAGGTAGAACCGGGACTTCGCTGGAAGCCAACCTTTATCGATACCGTTATTCCGGTTGATGTCACATCTATCCGCGACCAGGCGTCCAGCGGCTCCATGCTGACTGAAGACGAAAACGTGGTGCGTGTTCAGATGGAAATGCAATACCGCGTGGTAGACCCGTATCGCTGGACGTTTGCGGTAACCAGCCCTGAAATGAGCCTGAGCCAGGCACTCGACAGTGCAATCCGTTACGTTGTAGGTCACTCACAAATGGATGACGTATTAACCGATGGCCGTGAAGTTACCCGTCAACGTGTCTGGGAAGAGTTGCAATCTATCCTTGAACCTTATGACCTTGGTGTCACCATCACCGATATGAACTTCCGTGATGCCCGTCCGCCTGAAGAAGTGAAAGATGCATTCGATGATGCTATCGCCGCTCAGGAAGATGAACAGCGTTTCATCCGCGAAGCCGAAGCTTATGCACGTGAAATTGAACCCCGTGCCCGTGGTCAGGTTAACCGGATGAATGAAGAAGCGCAGGCTTACAAAGAGCGTGTCATTCTGGAAGCGCAGGGTGAAGTGGCCCGATTCTCTGAGCTTCTGCCTCAGTTTGAAGCTGCGCCTCAGGTTACCCGTGAGCGTATTTATCTGGAAACGATGGAAGAGGTACTGGGTAAAACCAGTAAAGTGCTTATCGACAGCAAAGGTGGAAATAACATGATGTATCTGCCGCTGGATAAAATGATGGAACAAAAATCATCATCTGCGCCGGCCCGTTCATCTTCGTCTTATCAGTCGCTGCCATCTTCATCCGGCAGTAACTCATCCGGCTCAGCAACGCAGAGTTCTGGTTTCCGTGACAGTCGTTTCGGTAACGGAGGAGAATAACGCATGAAGAACTTACTCATTGCAGTAGTAGTACTGTTTGTTATTTTGCTGTCCGGCTCGTTATTTGTGGTAAGCGAAGGCGAAAGAGCGATAGTTATTCAGTTCGGTAAAGTACAACGTGATGACGCCACCGGCGAAACACGCGTATTCGAGCCCGGCCTGCATTTCAAATTGCCGTTTATCGATTCTGTCCGTCGTCTGGATGCCCGCATTCAAACGCTGGATGATGTGCCTGACCGCTTCGTGACTTCAGAGAAGAAGGACCTTATCGTCGATTCTTACGTGAAGTGGAAAATTGCTGATTTCGCAAAATATTATCTCTCTACACAAGGTGGTAATAAGTTGCAGGCAGAGGCGCTTCTGAAACAGAAGGTGAACAACGGTCTGCGTTCTGAATTCGGTGCCCGCACTATTGCACAAATTGTATCCGGTGAGCGTTCTGCACTGATGAATCAGGCAATGGAACAAGCCAGCGAATCCTCTAAAGAACTGGGTATTCAAATTGTTGACGTGCGGGTTAAGCAAATTAACCTGCCTAACGAAGTGAGTAACGCGATCTTCCAGCGTATGCGTGCAGAGCGTGCTGCGGTAGCCCGTGAACACCGTTCGGAAGGTCAGGAACAAGCTGAAGTGATCCGTGCAGATATCGATGCAAAAGTTACCGTTATGCTGGCAGACGCCGAGCGTAATGCCCGTCAGGTACGTGGTGAAGGTGACGCACTGGCAGCACAAATCTATGCAACGTCTTACTCTAAAAATCCTGATTTCTATAGCTTCCTTCGCAGTATGGATGCCTATCGTAAGAGCTTCAATGGTAAAGATGATGTGATGGTGCTTGCACCGGACAGCGATTTCTTTAAATACCTGGATAATTCCAAGGGTAAATAAATCGTAACTTACTGAAAAACCCGCTTTAAGCGGGTTTTTTTATGCCCTTAAAACCCACTGTCAGACGTTTTTTTCGTCGTCCTAAAGTATGGAAAATAGCCGCTTTACAGCCCTTTTGCTGCGAAGACGCTGTTTATTCGCTATACTGTGCGCGACATTATTATAATCAGGCTGCATAAAATGCAGATCTGAATAAAAACGACAGAGGTTTATCTTGAGTTCCAATCAGTCTCAGGTGCCGTCCCGCGGGGATGCTGCACAGAGCGGATGGTTCGCACGATTTTTGGCTACCGTAGAGTGGCTCGGGAATTTGTTGCCGCATCCGATCACATTATTCGCATTACTTTCTGTATTCATCGTCATCTTAAGTGGCATCCTGGGCTACTTCGATGTGGCTGTGGCCGATCCCCGTCCTGAAGGCGCAAAAGGCCGGGAAGCAGACGGCATGATCGAAGTCATTTCGCTGATGAGTGCTGAAGGTCTTCAGCGCATCGTTACCGGTCTGGTGACCAATTTCACAAGCTTTGCGCCGCTCGGTACTGTGCTGGTGGCATTGTTGGGTGTCTCTGTGGCTGAGCACTCCGGTATGCTTTCCGCGCTGATGCGTTCCCTGGTTATGGGTGCACCTAAGCGCGTGGTCACATTCGCCGTGGTGTTTGCCGGTATTCTTTCAAATACCGCATCTGAGCTGGGTTATGTTGTCCTTATTCCGCTGGCTGCTATGATTTTCCATTCTCTGGGGCGTCATCCGCTGGCCGGGCTGGCTGCTGCATTTGCCGGCGTGTCGGCGGGTTACAGCGCTAACCTGTTACTTGGCACCGTTGATCCGTTACTTTCCGGCATCACTGAAGCTGCCGCGCATATGATTGACCCTGAATATGTGGTTGGCCCGGAAGTAAACTGGTATTTCATGTTCATCAGTACCTTTGTCATTGCCATCATGGGCACCTTTGTGACTGAAAAAATTGTCGAGCCAAGGCTGGGTAAGTACAACGAATCGGATGCGTCTGTGGAACTGGAAGGCCAGTCCATGGAAGCGCCAACGGCTCTGGAAAAGAAAGGTCTGAAAATGGCCGGCTTTGCATTCGTGGCAGTGTGTGCTGTGCTGGCACTTACCGTCGTACCTGAAAATGGCCCGTTGCGAAATCCGGAAACCGGCCTTATTACCGGGTCACCTTTTCTTAAAGGCATCGTCGCTTTTATTTTCATTACCTTTGCGATACCCGGTTTCGTATACGGCAGGGTAACAGGCTCGATGAAAAATGACCGCGATGTGATTAACGCCATGTCGAAAAGCATGGGAGCAATGGGTCTCTACATCACGCTGGTATTCTTCGCCGCCCAGTTTGTAGCCTTCTTTAAATGGACAAACCTTGGTACGTTCCTCGCCGTTAAAGGTGCTGCGTTGTTGCAGGCCGCGGGTCTTGACGGGCCGTCGGTGTTCATTCTGTTTATTTTAATGTGCGGACTGGTGAATCTGTCGCTGGGTAGTGCCTCGGCGCAGTGGGCTGTGACTGCGCCCATTTTCGTACCCATGCTGATGTTATTAGGTTATGCACCGGAAGTGATTCAGGCTGCATATCGTATCGGCGACTCGGTTACCAACGTGATCTCGCCGATGATGAGCTATTTTGGTCTGATCCTCGCTATGGCGGCTAAGTATCGTAAGGATGTCGGAATGGGCACTCTGATTGCCATGATGCTGCCTTATTCTATGGTATTTATCCTTGGCTGGTCGCTGCTGTTTTTCTTCTGGGTATTCCTTCTTGGTATGCCTGTTGGACCGGGTGCGGCAACCTTCTATACACCTTAACGAAATGTAATGTCCCTGAGGCCGGCGAATACCGGCCTTTTTTATTGGCGACCCGCAGCGATAGTAATCGCTTAAACTGAATCAAATAATCGTTATAAATGTCTGATTCCGGGGATCAAAATTGTCTCAGGTTCAGTATAATTAATTGTCTTTTTGATTAGTTGGCAGCGATTCCAGGTAAAGCAGCATGAAATATATTAACTCTACCCATTTCACACATGGCCAGGCAGACCGGCTGGGCGTGCTGATCACCAATTTAGGTACACCTGAGCAGCCGACTAAAGCAGCGCTGAAGCCTTACCTGAAAGAGTTTCTTTCCGATCCCCGGGTTGTCGAAGTTCCCCGCCTGATTTGGTGGTTCGTACTCAACGGGGTGATCCTTAACTTCCGGCCCGGACGGTCTGCAAAAGCCTATTCCACAGTGTGGACAGACGAAGGTTCACCGTTAATGGCGATCACTAAGGCTCAGCATGCAGCACTGGCAGAGAAGTGCCGGGAGAAATACGGCGACGATGTGGTAGTTGATTTTGCCATGCGCTATGGGCAGCCGTCCGTGGCGTCTGCCATCGACAGAATGCTCAGTCAGGGCGTGAGAAAGCTGGTAGTACTGCCGCTGTATCCGCAATATTGTGCATCCACCACTGCGTCGACTTTTGATGCTGTGGCAGCCGATTTTACCCGCCGCCGCTGGATGCCGGAATTGCGCTTTGTCACGCACTACAATGACGAACCCGCTTACATCGAAGCGCTGGCTGCAAGTGTCAGGCAGCATTGGGAGGAAAACGGCAAAGCTGATTTGCTGGTTATGTCCTATCACGGGATCCCGAAGCGTTATCTGACCAATGGTGATCCATACCACTGCGAGTGTCATAAAACATCAAGATTGCTGGCTGAAGCGCTGGATCTGAAATCGGACGAATACATGACCACCTTCCAGTCCCGTTTTGGCCGCGAAGAGTGGCTTCAGCCGTACACTGACGAAACCATGAAAGGATTGCCGGGTAAAGGCGTGCGGTCCGTGCAGGTACTGTGCCCCGGGTTTTCTGCGGACTGCCTGGAAACCATTGAAGAAATCGGTGAGGAAAACAAAGACTACTTCATGGAAGCGGGCGGAAAGCGTTTTGAATATATCCCTGCGCTAAACGACTCACCGGCACATATAGATACGTTAATGACGCTCATCGAACGTAATCTGCACGGCTGGCAGGCATCTGCACAAAACCGTAAACGGGAAGCACTGGCGAAAGCCCTCGGTGCAGACAGGTAAGCTGTCCGGTGATAAAAGCCGGATCAGCCCGGCTATTTATCGTTGAACAGGAGAATGACCATGGACAGTAATGTAAAAGCTCCGGAAGAGCTGCTCAAGGCACAAAAATGGGCAAACATGCTGGATACGGCGATAAAGTTGCCTGTTATTCCCTTCCGTATCGGGCTTGATTCTATTATCGGTCTCATCCCGGGCGCCGGTGACGCAGCCATGCTCATTGCCGGTTTTCGTATTATCTCTCTTGGAAAAAAGATGGGCATGCCATCCGGCTTGCTTAAAACTATGGTACGTAATTCTATTATGGACTTCGCTCTCGGCTTCATCCCGTTTGTTGGCGATATTGCCGACTTCTTTTATAAATCTAACAGTAAAAATGTGCAGATTATGGAGAAGTGGTGGATAAGTAATAATAAGGCTGCGGTCGACCGCGCCACGCAGGAAAAATTGTCAGCCTGGCAGGAGCAACTCACCGACTGACCCGGCGTTCCGGCCCGGAACTGTAAACAAACCTAATCGCTTTTAGCTTTCCCGCCGTAGCACACCTTACCAGCTAGTAAACGTAAGGAGCGACAGAACGGAATGAAAGCCTCAGACCTCTTTGTTAAAGCGCTTGAAGCTGAAGGTGTGGAATACATCTTCGGTATTCCGGGTGAGGAAAACCTCGATTTACTGGAATCTCTCCGCACATCTGACATTAAACTTGTGCTGACCCGCCACGAACAGGGAGCGGGATTCATGGCCGCCACCTACGGCCGGCTCACCGGTAAAGTTGGCGTGTGTTTATCTACCCTCGGCCCCGGCGCAACGAATTTAGTGACGCCCGCCGCCTATGCGCAACTCGGCGCTATGCCGGTGTTAATGATCACTGGCCAGAAGCCGGTAAAAACCAGCAAACAGGGGCGTTTTCAGGTCATTGATGTGGTAGATATGATGCGTCCTATCACTAAATACACAACCCAGATTGTCAGCGGTGACCGTATCCCGTCTGTGGTGCGTGAAGCTTTCCGCCTTGCATCAGAAGAACGCCCCGGCGCAGTGCACATTGAATTGCCGGAGGACATTGCTGATGAAAGCACTTCAGCGTCCCTGTTGAAGCCCAGTTATACCCGCAGACCGATAGCAGAGTATAAAGCCATCCGCGAAGCTGTTGAGATGATTGAAAGGGCTGCGTCTCCATTGTTACTTATCGGTGCCGGCGCAAACCGTAAACTCACAGCAAAAATGCTCAGAGAGTTTGTAGATAAAACAGGGATCCCGTTTGTCACCACCCAAATGGGAAAAGGGGTGCTTAATGAAAGTGATCCTCTGTTTGCCGGAAACACTGCGTTATCCGACGGTGACTTTGTCCACCGTGCCATCAGCCGTGCTGATCTCATTATCAATGTAGGCCATGATGTGGTTGAGAAGCCGCCGTTTTTTATGCACGACGACGGAAAGAAAGTTATTCATATTAATTTTGAGCCGGCCGCTGTTGACCCTGTGTACTTCCCTCAGGCAGAAGTTGTCGGCGACATCGCTAACAGTATCTGGCAAATAATGGAAAAGGTATCGCCTCAGTCCGGCTGGAAGCTGGATTTTTATAAAGATGTGCACGATGCCTATGTCAACCACAGGCGGGAAGCGGAAGATGATGACCGGTTTCCGGTTCTGCCGGAACGTTTTGTCCGCGATATCCGCAAAGTGATGCCGGATGAAGGTATTGTGACGCTGGATAACGGCGTGTACAAAATCTGGTTTGCCAGAAACTATCCGGCTTACCACCCCAACACATTACTGCTTGATAATGCCCTTGCCTCTATGGGGGCCGGTCTTCCATCTGCTATTGCTGCAAAACTCGTTAACCCTGACAAGCCCGTAATCAGTGTATGCGGTGACGGTGGCTTTATGATGAACAGTCAGGAACTGGAAACTGCCGTCAGACTCAATCTCGATCTGACTGTCATTATTCTCCGGGATGACGCTTACGGCATGATCAAATGGAAACAGGCTCATATGTCTTTCGACAACTTCGGGCTGGACTACGGGAATCCTGACTTCGTGCAATATGCCAACAGCTATGGCGCCAAAGGCTGGCGCATCGAAGATACCACATCACTCAGCGAGGTTATCACCCGGTGCATTAATACGCCCGGCGTTCATGTGGTGGACTGCCCGGTTGATTACAGCATGAATGATGAAACGCTGAATCAGACAATCCGCGAATTAAGTGACAAGCTTTAAGGAGTTCTTACATGTTGAATGAAAGCTATCCCTACTATCTTGCAAGCAAACCTGTGTTTGCTAATACCGATCTGGAAGTTACGAACAAGTATACCGGTGAAGTGGCAACCAGAGTGGCCAAAGCCGGTGCTGATGTTATCGACAAAGCCATTGCTGCGGCAGAAAAGGCGCAACCGGCCATGGCGGCTATGAAGCCCTATGAACGTAAAGCGGTACTGGAACATTGCGTAAAACGCTTTACGGAACGTAAGGACGAGTTGGCAATGGCGCTCTGTATTGAAGCCGGAAAACCGATAAAAGATGCGCAGGGAGAAGTAACCCGCCTGATTGATACTTTTCAGATAGCGGCTGAAGAATGTGTGCGTATAGAAGGTCAGGTGCTGAACCTAGAGATATCCGCCCGCGCTTCCGGCTACCAGGGCATGACAAAGCGGGTGCCCATTGGTCCCTGTTCATTTATCTCGCCGTTTAACTTTCCGTTAAATCTGGCCGCGCATAAAGTCGCGCCGGCGATTGCTGCCGGTTGTACGTTTGTTCTGAAACCTGCTTCAAGAACACCCATCGGCGCGTTGATTATCGGTGAAGTGCTGGCAGAAACAGATTTACCTGAAGGGGCATTTTCCATTCTGCCATGTAACCGTGACGGTGCGGATTTGTTTACTACTGACGAACGGTTGAAGCTGTTGAGTTTTACCGGCTCCCCCGATGTGGGCTGGGCACTTAAAGCCAAAGCCGGTAAAAAGCCAGTAGTATTGGAACTTGGCGGTAACGCTGCCTGCATCGTGGATGAAGATGCTGATATTGATGATGCTATCAAACGCATTATCGTTGGCGCCTATTACCAGTCCGGTCAGAGCTGTATCAGTGTGCAGCGTATACTGGTACACAAAAACATTTATGAAACCTTCCGTGAAAAATTCGTTCATGAAGTATCGGCATTAGTGGCCGGCGATCCTGCAGATGAAAACACGTTTATCGGCCCTATGATTTCAGAGTCTGAGGCAGAAAGGCTGGAGGATTGGATCCACGAAGCCAGAGAGGCCGGCGCAACGGTTCTGTGTGGTGGCACACGAAAAGGCGCTATGCTCGATGCCACCGTCATGGAAGGCGTACTGGCAGACTGTAACGCCAGTGCAGAAGAGGCTTTCGGGCCGCTCTCGGTATTAGTGCCATTCGACGATTATGACGAAGCCTTAAAAGAGGTTAATAACAGCCGCTATGGTTTGCAGGCAGGCATTTTCACCCGTGATTTGTATAAAGCTCATAAAGCGTGGGATGTTCTGGAAGTCGGCGGCGTAGTGATCGGCGATGTGCCAAGCTGGCGGGTTGACAATATGCCCTATGGCGGAGTGAAGGATTCCGGTCTTGGCAGGGAAGGGATCCGCTATGCCATCGAAGATATGACCGAAACCAGGTTGATGGTTATCAGAACACCCTGATCCACCGTCAGTAAGGGAATAAACCCGGGCCGGTGTCACAACCGGCTGTAACCCTACGTGAGATTTTTTTCATTTGCTATCATCCGCCAGGTTGATTTAATAAAAGAAAAGTTGTCTCTATTATCCCTGATAACAGTGAACAGGCCTCAATATGTTAGATAAAAGTCAGTTAAGCCCACCGGTTGCGACAGCGAATGTGAACGCTCAGGAAATCGCCCGCTTTGATGCGCTGGCTGATGCATGGTGGGATCCTGACGGTAAATATAAAACCGCGCTGTCTTTCAATGCCGCGCGGGTAGATTTTATCGAACAGGCTATCAATAAGCATTTTCGTCCTAAGGGATTGGCCGATGCATTGTTTGAGGGCTTATCAGTATTGGATGTTGGCAGTGGCGGCGGGTTGATTTGCGAGCCTCTGGCTAAGCGTGGCGCAGACGTGACCGGCATTGATGCCAGTGCGACCAGTGTCGAAGTTGCAAGACGGCATGCACTGAAGCAAAACTTGCCTGTAAGCTACCACCATTGTCTGGCCGGTGAATGGGCAGATAAAGGACAACAGTATGATGTGGTTATCAATGCTGAGGTGGTAGAACATGTACCTGATCAGCAAACGCTGATTCAGGAATGCGCCTCCATGGTTAAACCGGGCGGGTTACTCATTCTGGCAACCTTAAACCGTACTTTTCGCAGTTTTATTGTTGCTATTGTGGGGGCCGAATATGTTATGCGCTATCTGCCGGTGGGTACGCACAGCTGGTCAAAGTTCGTGACACCTGAGGAGCTTGACAGCTGGACAGGCAGTCAGTTTGTACGTCACACACAAAGCGGGTTTAAGCTTAACCCGCTCACCGGACACTGGAAAACCAAGCCTTCCATGGCGGTAAACTATCTCTGCTGCTATAAAAAGCAGACCTGACAGTGCGGTCTTCCCGTCCGGTAGTGGGTTGGTCAGCTTAGCAGCTCAGGTTGGGTGAACCTGGCGGTATGGACACTGGCTATGTGAACATCTTCCGATGAAATACTGCTTACGTATAACCAGTTAGCCTCTACCTCCTGAGGCGTAAAGGTCACTGTCATGTATCCTCTCAGGTTCAGATTGCAGTATTCAAGATCTTTCACCAGCAGGGGCAGAGCTTGTGCCAGGCGGTGTGCCTCATTGTTATCCATCGTCAGATAACTTTCCATTCCGGGAGACGAGACACTGGATGTGCCGAACTCTATACCCACAGCCTGATTGTCGCCGGTGGTCAGTTTGTTGCACCAGCCGTTATGCGTATCGCCGGCAAAGACGACTGCCGCTTTCCCTTTTTCCCTGAACTGCTTATAAAGTGTTTCCCGCTCTGCCGGATAGCCGTCCCATGCATCGAGGTTGTATGCCATCGTAGTGTTTAGCCGCGCGGTTTCCTCATCGCTCACCGGTTGTCCGGCCATTTGTTTGCGGCGGATATCAGCAAGAGCATGGATTTTTGAAGGAATTTCTTCCCGTGGTGTACCGGAGAAAATTTCTGCCGGGAAAAACATTTTTCCCATTAATACCTGTTGTCCCAGCACCTGCCAGGTCGCTTTACTCTTTTCCAGGGATTCAAATAACCAGTCCCGTTGTTGCAAGCCCAGCATAGTGCGGTCTTCTGCCATCAGCGCGGCAGTGAAGCCGATGTCATCAAACTGGCCGGTCTCTTCGTCAGTAAAAGCGGCGTAACTAAGTTGCTTATCCCGTCCGATAATACGGGTGTCCAGCATGTACAGTGACAGCAAGTCACCAAATTCGAACGTACGGTAGATTGTTGGATCTGTGTCGCTCACCGGTGGCCGGATGGGCAGCCACTCATAGTAGGCCTGTACCGCAGCGGCGCGGCGTTTAAAGAAGTCGCCTTCATCCGGCTGGTGGTTTTCGGCACCTGTGGTGTAGGTATCGTTTGCCACTTCGTGGTCGTCCCACACTACAATCCAGGGCTTATTCTGATGCAGGGCTTTTAAGCCTTTATCAGTGCGGTAAATCGCGTACCGGTTCCGGTAGTCCGCAAGGGTGATAATTTCTTCATTGTTATCAGTGGCGAATGTGCGGCCTAATTCAGCAGCACGCTCTGTGGCGTAGCCGTCCCCGGCATATTCGTAAATATAGTCACCGAGATGCAATACAAAGTCGATACTCTCATCTGCAGAAGCTGCCAGATAGGGCGTAAAAAAACCGGCAGGGTAGTTTGAGCAGGAGAACAATCCGAGTTTGACGTTGTCGACCTTTCCCGCCGGTAAAGTAAGTGTTTTCCCCACAGGTGATGTTTCTGTGGCAGTTGAAAACCGGTAAAAATAGCGGGTGGACGGTGATAACTCCCGTACATCTACTTTTATTGTGTAGTCACGGGCAGCGATGGCTTTGGCATGTCCCGAACGGATGATATCTGAGAAGTTACTGTCTGCTGCAATTTCCCAGAAAACCGTTGCCGAAGGGGAGTTGCCGGCAGGCACTGCTCTGGTCCATAAGATAATGCTGTCCGCAGACGGGTCACCACTGGCAACACCATGAGAAAAAGAAACCGGATTCTCCGGTAAGCCTGCAGTTGAAGTGCACCCGGTTAAACCGGTAGAAATAACCATACTGCCGCTCAGTGCGGCGGATAATTTAAGAAATAAACGGCGGTCCATGTGTCATCCTGAGCCGGGTAAAAGCTCATACTAGTCAGCATATATGACGAATTCGTGGCAGGTGGAGTTGGATAACTGTTGAACAGTGCAATGCTTTTGGCAAATAACTGTTATAATGGCGCCAAAGCAAAATCAATAAGTGAGTACATGAGCGACGATCCCCATTTTCAGCGAGAAAAAGAGAAATACGATAATCCGGTAGCCAGCCGTGAGTATTTAATGTCTGTCATGAAAGAGCAGGGCAAGCCCTTGTCTTTTTTAGAAATCTGCTCGCTGGTGGACGCGTTCGAAGAAGACAGCCGGATTGGCATTCAGCGCCGCCTGCGCGCCATGGAGCGTCAGGGCCAGGTGCAGTTCACCAAGCAGAAGAAATATGCGCTGCAAAACCGTGATGAACTGATCCGTGGCCGTATTATCGGTCACCGTGACGGGTACGGCTTCCTTCGCCCTGAAGACAACAGCGGCGATTTATTTATCAGTGCCGGACAGATGAATCTGTTCATGCACGACGATTTCGTTGAAGCCCGTGAAAGCGGTACCGACCGCCGTGGACGCCGGGAAGCTTTCATCAATCAGGTTATTGAGCCCCGCAGCGAGCCCATTGTCGGCCGGTTCTTCGTAGAAAAGGGCATTGCCGTTGTGATGCCTGATGACAGCCGTCTTCAGCATGAAATTGTGATCCCGCCGGAAGCAACGAAAGGTGCCCGTATGGGGCAGGTGGTGGTTGTTGAGATCACTCAGCGTCCCCGCCGCCGCATCAGTCCTGTCGGAAAAATTATCGAAATCCTCGGTGACCACATGGCGCCCGGCATGGAAATCGAAATGGCCCTGCGTACCTTCGATATCCCTCATGTCTGGCCTGACGCCGTTGAGCGCTACGTTAAGCGGTTTACTGAAGACGTACCGGAAGAATCTAAAGAAGGACGCATCGATCTGCGTCAGTTACCACTGGTAACGATAGACGGTGAAGATGCCCGTGACTTCGATGATGCTGTGTTCTGTGAGCCGCTGGATGAAGGGGGCTGGCAGTTGTGGGTGGCCATTGCCGATGTGAGTACTTATGTGAAGCTGGGTACGGCCCTCGATAAAGAAGCACAGAATCGTGGTAATTCCGTGTATTTCCCTGATCAGGTTATTCCCATGTTGCCGGAAGTGCTGTCGAACGGGTTATGTTCACTGAATCCGGAAGTAGACCGCCTGTGTATGGTCTGCGAAATGACAATTACTGAGCAGGGAAAGCTGGATAAGTATCAGTTTTATGAAGCGGTGATGAATTCTCACGCCCGTCTGACCTACACCAAAGTGTGGCAGATCCTGGAAGGCGACAAAGAACTTCATCAGCGATACGAGGCTCAGGTGCCTCATCTGCGTAACTTGCATGATTTGTATCGGGCATTGAAACGTGCCCGTGCCCAGCGTGGTGCCATCGAGTTTGAAACGCAGGAAAGTAAATTCGTTTTCAATGCTCAGCGCAAGATAGAAAACATTGTACCGGTAGTCCGTAACGACGCGCACAAAATGATTGAAGAGTGCATGATCATGGCGAACGTCAGTGCGGCAAAAATGCTGGAGAAGCATAACCAGCCTGCATTATACCGGGTGCATGACAAACCTGATGCAGACCGTTTGACGGCATTTACCTCCTATTTAGGAGAAGTAGGCATTCCCCATCGTATCACTGAAGGGGCAAGCCCTGCAGATTTCACCGATGTGGTAGATAAGATCAGAGCCCGTCCGGACCAGGAGCTTATTCAAACCATGCTGCTTCGCTCTATGAAGCAGGCGGTTTACGATTGCGATAACGTAGGACACTTTGGTCTTGCGCTGGAAGAGTATGCACACTTTACCTCGCCAATCCGCCGTTATCCGGACTTAGTGGTGCACCGCGCCATTAAAGCGATTCTTAAAAAGCAGAAGCAAAAGGTTACCGGCCCGAAAGCGTATACCGTTGAGGAAGTGGAACAACTCGGTGAACAGTGCTCCATGACCGAACGTCGTGCCGATGATGCTACCCGTGATGTGGCCGACTGGCTCAAGTGTGAGTTTATGCAGGATCACGTGGGTTCTACCTTTGAAGGTGTTGTCAGTTCAGTGACTAACTTCGGTTTATTTGTGCGTATTACGGACTACCATATTGATGGCCTGGTTCACATTACGTCTCTGGACGATGATTACTACCGCTATGATGATGTTAAACAAACTTTGCAAGGTGAGTCCGGCGCACGGCAGTTCCGCTTAGGCGATACCTTATCGGTGAAAGTGGCAGCGGTGAACCTGGATGAAAGAAAGATTGATTTAATTCTCGACGGCACTATGCTGCGCGGCCGCGGTGGCAAAAAAGTGCAGGTGAGAACGGCAGCATCAAAATCTGCCGGTGATCGCAGGAACACGACTGACCGCAGAGAAGGCGGTAAATCGTCTGCCACCGGAAAAGGGCGTAAATCGCGGGAGAAAGGTAAAACCGATCGCCGTTCTGACAGTAAGAAGCCGGCAACCCGTGCGCCGAAGAAATCCCGTAGTAAATCAGGTAAAGGTAAGAAAAAGTAAATGGCGCAACAAGAATGGTTATATGGTCTGCATGCCATGCAGTCGGTATTGGAAAACGAGCCGGAGCGGGTACTGGAAGTACTGGTACTCAAAGGCCGTGATGACGACCGTCTCAAGAATATTATTAATCAGGCCAGACGGTTTGGGATCAGCGTGCAGTTTTGTCAGCGCAAGGTACTCGATGATAAAGTGCAGGGCGAACAGCATCAGGGCGTGGTTGCACGTGCCAAGCCTGCACGGGCGCTGGATGAAGCCGATCTTGATGCTATCCTGAGCCGTCACGCAGAACCTTTTCTGCTGGTGCTTGATGGTGTTACCGACCCTCATAACATTGGCGCCTGTTTACGTACCGCCGACGCTGCCGGTGTGCATGCGTTAATCGTACCCAAGGATAAATCCGGTGGCCTTACTGCTACAGCCAGAAAAGTTGCCTGTGGTGCCGCAGAGTCTGTTCCGCTTATTCAGGTTACCAACCTTGCCCGTACGCTCAAGCATTTGCAGGAAAAAGGCGTGTGGATTGCCGGTACTGCCGGAGAAGCAGAACAGCTTATTTATGATGTTGACCTGAAAGGGCCCACAGCACTGGTAATGGGCGCTGAAGGCAAAGGCATGCGCAGACTCACCCGTGAGCATTGTGACCAGTTAGTTAAATTACCCATGGCCGGCGCTGTGTCGTCACTCAATGTGTCGGTGGCGACGGGGGTGTGTTTGTACGAAATAGTCAGGCAACGCCAGAGCTGATTTTCAAATCAAGGCCACATTTTGTGGCCTTTTTTACACCTGCAGCCCGCACCGCTTCTGACCTGATTAATAAGCTTATTTTCAGCATACAGTGTAACGGCCGGTGTTTACCGGCCTTTTTGTTGCTTAAATGGATCAAATTGTTCGATTCTTCAGTTCAATGTAAACAGTGCAAAGATTGCGTAAATCGTCGAACTGACGCGGGTTTCAGAGAGACTTAACGGGGTAAAATAACGACGTTCCGGTTAATCCGGACATCAATCACTACTTTCAGTTAAGGATTTACGTTTTTATGGTATCCCGCACACTTAAGTCGCTTATTAAGTTGTTTGCTGCCGTTGGCGTTGCTGTTGGCCTGACCGCCTGCGGCGGGTCAGACAGCAGTTCAGACTACTCGTACGCATACATTCAGTTTTACAATGCTTCACCTAACGGAGCAACTGTCACAATGCGTGAAGTTGACGGCGACGATTTAGGTTCTGCACAATTCGGTGACACAACCTCACTGATTTCAGCTGATTCCGGTGACCTGGAATTGGAATTCATCCGCACCGACTCTGACGATCAGGAAATCCTGCTTGAAGAGATGACGGTCAACCTCAGTACCGGTTACAAAACGTTGATCGTTCTGAGCGGTGATTTCAGTCAGCCTGAATTCATCGAATACAAATTTGAGCGTGAGTCTTTAGATGACCATTTCCGCCTGTTCGTTACCAGCATGATGGTGGATGAATCTCAGTACGATTTTTACCTGGCTGAAGACGGCGACCCGTTTGAAGCGGCAAACTATCTGGGTACTGTGTCTTATCAGGAATTGTCTGAAATGACTTTCTGGGATCCGGATGACGACAGTGGAGATTTTGATTCAGATGAATACACGATTTACCTCACAGAACCGGGCTCTACCGAAGTGGTTTTCGAATCACAAACACTGGATTTCACTTACGATACTGAGTATGTGCTAGCTATTCGTGACGTCAGTGGTGCTATTCAGGCAGGTATGTCTATTGATACTATTTTGAATTCTTCATATGTGACAAATGTGACAGACGTAGATGCTGATGCACAATACCGTATCTACAACAGCACAGAATCCACATCACCGCTGACGGTTACCTTCGGTGGCAATGACGGTGAAGAAGACACAGAATTCACATTGTCTGCCGGTGAACTCTCTGATTTTACCGAAATCAAATACGGTGACTACCGTGTCACTGTGCAAACTGAAGACGGCAGTGCAACAGCGCTGACTAACAAGCTGATCACCCTTAATCAGGGCGAAAGTAAGGCGATTATGATTTACGAAGCTGACGGCAAACTGGCTGCAGCAACGTTTGTTGAAAGTGGTCTGCCCCAGTCTTACGACAAAACCGTTAACTTCATCAATCTGGTAAGCGATTTCGATAATATCGATTTCTATCTGGTGCGCAGCGATGAAACTATCGACACTGCCGATTACTACACCATGAATCTTGAGCTTGCTGAAAGCAGCACGCTGGTTCTGCCTTCTGACTACTACGAAATCATCGCAGTATATGAAGACGAGAACGATGAGCAGGTACTGCTTGACCGTACTGCACTGTACGGTTTCACAGAAGAAGAAAACTACATCGTTACTGTCGAGCCGGCAGATACAGCAACAGGGTATGAAATCAACGTATTGTACTGATACGTGATTAACGAAAGCACCGGCGCCCCTTTCCGGTGAACAGCGGGGTGGAAACAGGGAATGTTTCCACCCCGTTTTATTTTGTGTGTTAATCTTTAAGGAGAGTCCTAAGCGTTCAAACGGGGCAATATGAAACTGATAAAAGCGCTACATGCTATTTCTGCAGACGGTAAAAGCTCGACTGAAGACAAATTAAAGCGGCTGTTACAGCTTGGTCTTGATGCCTTCGACATGGAGCTTGGCATTGTCAGTCATATCAAAGATGGCGTCTATACGGTCGTTTCTGCCATTTCTCCAGAAGATGCTCTTCAGAAGGGCGACAGTTTTGAGCTGAAAAATACTTACTGCCGTGACACCCTGGCAGCTGACGGTATTGTCGCTTATCACGATGCTGAAAAATCCCCCGGCGTGTCTCATCCTGCTTATCAGGCTTTTGCACTTAAAAGCTATATCGGTATTCCTTATTTCGTCAACGGCGAACGCTACGGCACAGTGAATTTCTCCCGGGTTGATGCCAAAGAACGCCAGTTCGACAATGACGAGCTTGATTACATTGTGCTTCTGGCGGAGTGGGTGGGTACTGAGATTGCTCGTGAACATCAACTTCAGGCCATCGTTGAACAGCAAAAAGCATTACAACATCAGCATTTGCTGCATTTACAGATGTCAGAGCTGGCGAGGGTGGGTACCTGGGAAATAAACCGCAATACCGGTGAAATCTCTCTGTCTGATTCTCTGGTAAAACTTTTCGAAATCCCCGAAGGGGATCACATCACTTTCGACACCATGCAACGGGTGGTAAAACACGATAAAGACGTGGGAATCTTGCGGGGACTGATGGAAAAGTCCGTTGAAGATGAAGCGCCGTGGTCTCATGAGTTTGAAGCTGTTTCACTGGGAGGGCGGCAATTCTGGGTGCAGACACAGGGGGCCGTGGACACCAGTGATCCTGACAATATCCGGTTTTTCGGTGCTACGCAGGATGTGACCCACAGAATACAAGTGGCCAGGGAACTGGAGAGCCGCCGTCATGTGGCAGAGCAGGCACTGGAGTCACGGAGTCTTTTCCTGGCGAATATGAGCCATGAAATCAGAACGCCCATCAATGGTATTGTCGGTATGCTGGAGGCCCTGAAGAAAACATCGTTGACGGAGCAGCAAAACGAATTTTGTAAACTTGCGGGGCAGAGCGCGTCCAGTTTGCTGCAAATCGTTAACGATGTGCTGGATTTCTCAAAAATAGATGCCGGAGGTCTTGAGCTTGAAAGCATTCCGGTGAACTTAAGCCGCATTGCTGAAGAACAATACCGGCTGTTCTCTATGCCGGCTCAGAAAAAGCAACTCTCATTGACCCTCGATACCCGTGGTACTGACGATCTGGTTTTTCTTACCGATCCAACACGGATACGGCAAATTTTTACAAACCTCATCAGTAATGCGATTAAATTTACTGACCGTGGTGCAATAAATATCAAACTGAAAGCGATTAAGCAGGCCCGCCAGCAATATCTGGTTCAGATTATGATCCGTGATGAAGGAATTGGTATCGCACCGGAACATCAGGCGACCATATTCTCTCCGTTCAGACAGGGTGACAGCAATACGACAAGACGCTTTGGTGGCACAGGACTGGGCTTGTCTATTGTGTCTCAGATAGCCGCGCACATGCATGGCGGTATTCGTGTTAACAGTAAACCCGGAGAAGGGGCAACGTTTATCGTTGCGCTGAAGCTGAATGAAGCGTCAGACCATGAAAATGAAACAGAAGACGCCGGTGACATACTGAGACCGGCGGACCTGGCAGGAAAGCGGGTACTGGTAGTTGAAGATAACGAAATCAATCAGATAGTCGTAAAAGAGCAGCTCAAAGAATTCAGTATCGGGAGTGATATCGCCGGCCATGGCGCTGAAGCTATTGAGATGGTGATCAGAAGCATCGCTGGTAACCATCCCTATGATTTGATATTGATGGATTGCCAGATGCCGGTCATGGACGGTTACGAAGCATCGAAAAAAATTCGTCAGCTTGGCGGACAGGCGGAGATTGTCCCTATAATCGCACTGACTGCAAATGTGCTGGTGGGTGAACGGGAAAAATGCTTACTTGCCGGTATGAATGACTATTTAACTAAGCCCGTTGACAAAGAACAGTTTACCCGCTGTTTGCATCGATATTTACTCGCTTAGCATACCTATTCACAGCCACGGCCATTAAGGCGCACAGGCCCGGTACCACCGTAAGCAAATCGTCTAAAATTAATTCAAAAACGCACTATCACTTCCCAATCTTTTCTGTTATAGTTTCGCGCCCTTTTTATGGGGGTATGTACATAAAAGCGGCAATATCTGCTGCTTTTATCAGCGCAAACGACTCGAGAGAGTCTTAATTATCGAGCGGAGCACTAACATGATCCAAATGCAAACTAACCTGGATGTAGCCGACAATAGCGGCGCTCGCAGGGTTCAGTGTATTAAGGTTCTTGGTGGCTCGCATCGCCGTTATGCAGGTATCGGTGACATCATCAAAGTTACTGTTAAGGAAGCAATTCCTCGCGGTAAAGTAAAAAAAGGTGACGTACTGAACGCAGTGGTGGTGCGTACTAGAAAAGGCGTTCGTCGTGCAGATGGTTCTACCATCCGTTTTGACGCAAACGCGGCTGTATTGTTAAACAACAATAAGCAACCTATTGGTACGCGTATCTTTGGACCGGTTACACGTGAGCTGAGAAGTGACAACTTCATGAAAATCATCTCACTGGCCCCAGAGGTACTATAAGGAGTCACGATAATGGCTAGAAAAATTCGTCGTGATGATGAAGTAGTCGTATTAGCGGGTAAAGATAAAGGCAAACAAGGCAAAGTCCTGAAAGTGCTGGTGTCTGAAGACCGTGTAGTTGTAGAAGGTGTAAACCTTGTCAAGAAGCACCAGAAGCCAAACCCTCATATGGGCGTAGCTGGCGGTATTGTTGAGAAAGAAGCATCTCTGCACGTTTCTAATGTTGCGGTAGTTAACCCTGCTACGGGTAAAGCTGACCGTATTGGTTTCCGTACTGAAGACGGTAAGAAAGTTCGTTTCTTTAAGTCTAACGGTGAACTTGTTTAATTAATTGGAGAGTACGATGGCGAAACTGCATGATTTCTATAAAGAAACGGTAGTAGCTGACCTTGCTAAGCAGTTCAGTTACCAAAGCGTCATGCAAGTCCCTCGGATTGAAAAAATCACCTTAAACATGGGTTTAGGTGAAGCCGTAGCTGACAAGAAAGTTCTTGAGAATGCGACTGCCGATATGGCTGCTATCGCAGGTCAAAAACCTATTGTTACCGTTGCGCGTAAATCTGTTGCGGGTTTTAAAATCCGTGAAGGTTATCCGATTGGCTGTAAAGTAACCCTGCGTGGCGAGCGTATGTGGGAATTCTTAGAGCGTTTGATTTCAATCGCAATTCCTCGTATCCGCGACTTCCGTGGCCTGAGTTCAAAATCTTTTGACGGTCGTGGAAACTACAGCATGGGCGTTCGTGAACAAATCATCTTCCCTGAAATCGATTTCGATAAAGTGGATAAAGTACGCGGTATGGATATCACTATCACTACCAGTGCAAAAACTGATGATGAAGCACGTGCTCTGTTGACCGCGTTCAACTTCCCATTCAAAAAATAAGGGGTGTAGGGTTATGGCAAAAGAATCAATGAAGGCCCGTGAAGTAAAGCGTGCAAAGCTTGTCGCTAAGTATGCTGAAAAACGTGCCGCACTTAAAGCGATTATCAGCGATGTTAACGCCTCTGAAGAAGAGCGTTGGGATGCTGTTCTGAAGCTACAACAACTGCCACGTGACAGTGCTAAATCTCGTCAGCAAAACCGCTGCCGCGTTACTGGCCGTCCACACGGTTTCCTACGTAAGTTCGGTCTGAGCCGTATCAAGTTGCGTGAAGCAGCGATGCGCGGTGAAGTCCCTGGCCTGAAAAAAGCCAGCTGGTAAGGAGTAGCTAAAAATGAGCATGCAAGATCCTATCGCGGATATGTTTACCCGCATCCGTAACGGCCAGATGGCACAGAAAGTTTCTGTTGTTATGCCTTCTTCAAAACTTCGCGTAGCAATCTGTGAAGTACTGAAAGCTGAAGGTTATATCACTGACTTCGCTGCTTCTGGTGACGTTAAGCCTACTTTAGAAGTTACTCTTAAGTACTTCGAAGGTAAGCAAGTAATCGACACAATTGAACGTGTAAGCCGTCCTGGTCTGCGCATCTATAAGAAAAAAGATGAGCTGCCAAAAGTAATGGGTGGTTTAGGCGTTGCTATCGTGTCAACTTCTAAAGGTGTGATGACTGACCGTGCTGCGCGTAAAGCAGGCATGGGCGGTGAGATCATCGGTTATGTAGCGTAATCGGAGGAGTTGAAATGTCACGAGTAGCAAAAGCCCCTGTTAACGTAGCATCTGGCGTTGAAGTTAAAATCAACGGTCAGGAAGTTACTGTTAAGGGTAGTAAAGGTACACTGGTACGTGTATTCAACGACGCTGTTGAAGTTGTACAAGAAGAGAACCAGCTGAAAGCACTTCCTCGTGAAGGTTTTGCTGATGCATGGGCTCAGGCTGGTACTGCGCGCGCGCTGTTGAACGGCATGGTCCTGGGTGTATCTGAAGGTTTCGAGAAAAAACTGCAGTTGCAAGGTGTTGGTTACCGTGCACAAGCACAAGGTGCCAAATTGAACCTGACTTTAGGTTTCTCACACCCTGTAGTTTATGAAATGCCTGAAGGCATTACAGTTGAAACTCCTACACAAACTGAAATCCTCGTTAAAGGCGCGGATAAGCAGGTTGTAGGTCAGGTTGCGGCAAACATTCGCGGCTACCGTCCACCAGAGCCTTACAAAGGTAAAGGTGTTCGTTATGCTGATGAAAACGTTCGTCGTAAAGAAGCTAAGAAAAAGTAGGTGGGTGATACGATGGATAAGAAAACATCACGTTTACGTCGCGCAACTCGCGCACGCGCTAAAATCCGTGAATTGGCCGCGCATCGCCTGGTAATTAACCGTACACCTCGCCACATCTATGCCCAGTTAATCGCGCCTAGCGGTTCTGAGGTACTGGCGGCGGCTTCTACCGTTGAAAAAGGTCTGGCAGCAGATCTGAAAGCAACTGGTAATGCAGAAGCAGCTGCGGCAGTGGGTAAAGCTATCGCCGAGCGTGCAATCGAAAAAGGCATCAAAGTTGTTGCTTTCGATCGCAGCGGTTTTAAATACCACGGTCGCGTAAAAGCATTAGCTGATGCAGCTCGCGAAGCTGGTCTTCAGTTCTAGGAGTGAAGAATAATGGCTAAACAAGAAGTTCAAAACGGTGAATTTTTAGAGAAATTGATCGCTGTAAACCGCGTTTCTAAAGTGGTTAAAGGTGGTCGTATCTTTAGTTTCACTGCACTGACTGTAGTTGGTGACGGCAATGGCCGTGTTGGTTTTGGTTACGGTAAAGCACGTGAAGTGCCTGCTGCTATCCAAAAAGCGATGGAAAAAGCGCGTCGCAACATGGTTAACGTAGATCTGAACGGTCACACGTTGCAGCACCCAATTAAAGGTCGTCACTCTGGCTCTAAAGTTTACATGCAGCCTGCATCTGAAGGTACCGGTATCATTGCCGGTGGTGCGATGCGTGCAGTACTTGAAGTAGCTGGTGTACAGAACGTACTTTCAAAATGCTACGGCTCTACAAACCCAATCAACGTTGTTCGTGCAACAGTAAACGCGCTGACTGAGATGAACTCTCCAGCGGGTATTGCAGCGAAGCGTGGATTGTCTGTAGAAGAAATTTTGGGGTAATCAGACATGGCAACGATTAAAGTAAAGCAAACTAAAAGTGCAATTGGCCGTCTGCCAAAGCACAAAGCGACGCTTAAAGGCTTAGGTCTTCGTAAAATCAACCATGTCCGTGAACTGGAAGATACCCCAGCAGTACGTGGCATGATCAACCGTGTATATTACATGGTTGAGATCGTGGAGGAGTAAGACATGCGTTTAAATACAATTTCTCCTGCAGAAGGTTCAAAACCAGCAGCTAAGCGTGTAGGTCGTGGTATTGGTTCAGGTCTGGGTAAAACCGGTGGCCGTGGTCACAAAGGCCAAACCAGCCGTTCAGGCGGTACCATCAGACAAGGCTTTGAAGGTGGTCAGATGCCAATTCAGCGCCGTCTGCCTAAGTTTGGTTTCACCTCTCGTAAGAGCTTTGTTACCGATCAGGTAACTCTGACTGAAATCGCTAAGGTTGAAGGTGATACGGTTTCTCTGGACTCTTTAAAAGCTGCTGGTCTTGTTAAGAAAGACGTGCAGTTCGTTAAAGTAGTTAAGAGCGGCGAAGTATCGCGCGCTGTTACAGTTAGCGGGTTAAAGGTTACTAAAGGCGCTCTTGCAGCGATTGAAGCCGCCGGCGGTAAAGTAGAGGAATAAGCTAGATGGCTAAACCAGGATTGGATTCAGGCGCGAAAAGCGGCTTGAGTGAGCTGAAGTCAAGGTTGTTGTTCGTACTAGGTGCGATCGTCGTATTCAGACTGGGCTCTTATGTGCCTCTTCCTGGCATCGATGCGGCAGTTCTTGCTGAGTTGTTTGAGCAACAAAAAGGTACCATCGTAGAAATGTTCAACATGTTCTCCGGTGGTGCGCTTGAGCGTGCATCCGTTCTGGCTTTGGGCATTATGCCATACATTACTGCATCAATTATTATGCAGTTGCTCACGGTGGTTCATCCACCGATGATGGAGCTTAAAAAAGAAGGCGAAGCAGGCCGTCGTAAAATCAGTCAGTATACGCGTTATTTGACGCTGGTACTGGCCACGTTCCAATCTATTGGAATCGCGACGAACCTGCCTAACCTGATTAATGGTTTGGTTATAAACCCTGGCTTCGGATTCTACTTTACAGCGGTAGTTAGCTTAGTCACAGGAACGATGTTCCTGATGTGGTTAGGTGAGCAAATTACTGAACGTGGTATCGGTAACGGTATCTCGATATTGATTTTTGCTGGTATTGTTGCCGGTCTGCCAACAGCGATTGGTCAGACAGCGGAACAAGCAAGACAGGGCGACATTAATCTGTTGTTCCTGATGTTGATTGGCGTGATTGTCATCGGCCTGATTTACCTGGTAGTGTTCGTAGAACGTGCCCAGCGTCGTATTGTTGTGAACTATGCTAAGCGTCAGCAGGGCCGTAAGGTTTTTGCAGCGCAAAGTACACACTTACCGCTGAAAGTGAACATGGCTGGTGTTATTCCACCAATTTTCGCATCCAGCATCATTCTGTTCCCGTCCACCATTGCTGGTTGGTTCGGTCAGAATGAATCTACAGCGTGGTTGCAGGACGTAGCATTAATGCTTTCTCCTGGTCAGCCGCTGTACGTGATGTTATACGCAACTGCGATTATCTTCTTCTGCTTCTTCTATACAGCGCTGGTTTTCAATCCGCGTGAAACAGCAGATAACCTGAAGAAGTCCGGTGCGTTCATTCCTGGTATCCGTCCAGGTGAGCAAACATCACGTTATATCGATAAGGTAATGACTCGTCTGACTCTGGCTGGCGCACTTTACATAACCTTTATTTGTTTAGTGCCTGAATTCATGTTGATTGCGTGGAATGTGCCGTTCTACTTCGGTGGTACGTCGCTTCTGATTATCGTGGTTGTTATCATGGACTTTATGGCACAGGTGCAGACACATCTGATGTCCAGTCAGTATGAGTCTGTTCTGAAGAAAGCTAATCTGAAAGGCTACGGCCGCTAAGATTAGTGCACTACGGAGTGATGTAATGAAAGTTCGTGCATCAGTAAAGAAGATTTGCCGTAACTGTAAAATCATCAAGCGCAACGGTGTTGTGCGTGTGATTTGCAGCTCTGACCCTAAGCATAAGCAGCGTCAAGGCTAATCTAAAACGCGGTTAAAATTCGAAATGTAAGCTGAACCTCGTACTGGGTTCAGCTTGCTCTATTTCGATTTTATGAACCTTAAGTTGCAATTTTGTCGTCGGGTAAGTATCCTATCGGGCTTTTTAGGTCGTCGACATTAAAATTAAGAGGAGTGCTGTTAATGGCCCGTATCGCTGGCATTAACATTCCTGAACACAAGCACACTGTAATCGCGCTTCAAGCGATTTACGGTGTAGGCGCAACTCGTGCAAAAGAGATCTGTGCTAACGCTGGTGTTGCAGAATCAACAAAAGTAAAAGAGCTTGACGAAGCAACTGTAGAGAAGCTTCGTGAAGAAGTGGCAAAGTTCACCGTTGAAGGTGATCTGCGTCGTGAAGTATCTATGAGCATCAAACGTTTGATGGACCTGGGTTGCTTCCGTGGTATCCGCCACCGTCGTAGCTTGCCTCTACGTGGTCAGCGCACTAAAACTAATGCGCGTACCCGTAAAGGTCCTCGTAAGCCAATTAAGAAGTAAGCGGGGAGATTAAGTTATGGCAAAAGCACCTACTCGTACTACGCGTAAACGCGCTAAGCGTCAGGTTGCAGACGGTATGGCTCATATCCATGCGTCTTTCAACAACACAATTGTGACTATCACTGACCGTCAAGGCAATGCATTAGCATGGGCGACATCAGGTGGTTCAGGTTTCCGTGGTTCACGTAAATCTACCCCTTTTGCTGCACAGGTTGCTGCTGAGCGTGCTGGCGTAGCCGCACAAGACTACGGTCTGAAAAACCTTGAAGTTTTCGTTAAAGGTCCGGGTCCAGGCCGTGAGTCTGCTATCCGTGCACTTAACGCAACTGGTTATAAGATCACAAACATTACCGATGTGACCCCTATTCCTCACAACGGTTGTCGTCCACCGAAAAAACGTCGCGTTTAATCGCCGGACAGTTGGAGAAAGAACATGGCAAGATATTTGGGTCCTAAACTCAAACTTAGCCGTCGCGAAGGAACTGACCTGTTCCTGAAAAGCGGCGTTCGCGCAATCGATTCTAAGTGTAAAATCGATAATGCGCCTGGTCAGCACGGTGCCCGTCGTGGCCGTCTGTCTGACTACGGTGTACAGTTGCGTGAAAAGCAAAAAGTTCGTCGTATGTACGGCGTTCTGGAAAAACAATTCCGTAACTACTATAAAGAAGCTGCCCGTCTGAAAGGCAACACCGGTGAAAACCTGTTGCAACTTCTTGAGCAGCGTCTGGATAACGTAGTTTATCGTATGGGATTCGCCAGCACTCGTGCAGAAGCACGTCAGCTGGTTAGCCACAAGGCGATCATGGTAAATGGTCAAGTTGTGAACATTCCATCGTTTAACGTTTCTGCCGAAGACGTGGTTTCTGTTCGTGAAAAGGCTAAAAAGCAAGCGCGTATCGTTGCTGCTTTGGAACTGGCTGACCAACGTGAGAAGCCAACCTGGATTGAAGTAGACAACAGCAAAATGGAAGGCACTTTCAAGCGCGTTCCGGAAAGAACTGATCTGTCTGCTGAAATTAACGAACAGTTGATCGTCGAACTTTACTCTAAGTAAAGCTAACTAAAGAGGAAGCATTGTGGGTTCTGTGACTGAATTCCTGAAACCGAGATTAGTTGAGATCGAAAACGTTTCTCCTACTCGTGCCAAAGTAACTTTGGAACCACTGGAGCGCGGCTTTGGCCACACTCTGGGTAACGCCCTTCGCCGTATCTTACTGTCATCCATGCCTGGATGTGCGGTAACTGAGGTCGAAATTGACGGCGTATTACACGAGTACAGCACCAAAGAAGGTGTGCAGGAAGATGTAATCGAGATTCTGCTGAATCTGAAAGGTTTAGCGGTTCGCCTTGAAGGTAAAACTGAGGCAACCCTGACAATAGTGAAATCTGGCGCTGGCCCTGTTGTTGCTGGTGATATTCAGCATGACGGTGACGTAGAAATCGTTAACCCTGAGCACGTTATCTGTACTTTAACCGGCGAAGCTGAAATCAGCATGCGCATTAAAGTTGAAACTGGCCGTGGTTACATTCCTGCTGCTACTCGTCGCTCCTCCGAGGAAGATGATCGTCCAATTGGTCGTTTGTTAGTTGATGCTTCATACAGCCCTGTTGAACGTATTGCTTATTCAGTTGAGTCTGCCCGTGTTGAACAACGCACAGACTTAGACAAACTGATCATCGATATGGAAACGAACGGTACTCTGGATCCTGAAGAAGCGATCCGCCGCGCAGCCACTATTCTGGCTGAGCAATTAGATGCCTTCGTTGATCTGCGTGACGTTTCTGAACCTGTTCAGAAAGAAGAGAAGCCGGAATTCGATCCGATTCTGTTACGTCCTGTTGATGACCTGGAATTAACTGTACGTTCTGCAAACTGTTTGAAAGCAGAAGCTATCCAGTACATTGGTGACCTGGTTCAGCGTACTGAGGTTGAGTTACTTAAGACGCCTAACCTTGGTAAGAAATCGCTAACTGAAATCAAAGATGTTCTTGCATCTCGTGGATTGTCTCTGGGCATGCGCCTGGAAAACTGGCCACCAGAGAGCATCGCTGAGAAAGATTAATCAGGTTTTTATCAAACTGATTTGTAGAGAAGGATAAAACTATGCGCCATCGTAAGAGTGGTCGTCAGTTGAATCGCAACAGCAGCCATCGTCAAGCTATGTTCAAAAACATGGCCGGCTCACTGGTCAAGCACGAAGTGATCAAAACGACGTTACCAAAAGCGAAAGAATTACGTCGCGTAATCGAGCCTTTAATCACACTGGCTAAACAAGACAGCGTTGCAAACCGCCGTCTGGCTATGGCCCGTACAGGTGATAAAGAGGTAGTAGGTAAACTGTTCAACGAGCTTGGTCCTCGTTACGAAGCTCGCCCTGGCGGTTACACTCGCATTCTCAAATGCGGTTTCCGTACAGGCGACAACGCTCCTATGGCGTTTGTTGAACTGGTAGACCGTCCTGAAGTTGAAGTTTCTGAAGAAGCTGAAGCGACAGAAGAGTAGTTAATACTCTTATACCAAGCCTCTGTTTATAGTCGGCTAGTATTTGTAGAAACCCCTTCCTAAAGGTAGGGGTTTTTTTTCGATTTAATTTTGTCCTTGAATGTACTTTGAGTATTCCCCGATTCATCCGTCCGCGTTCAGCGGCACTGAGTGTTTTCAAATCTTTTATACGCTGTTTGAGAACACACCACTTTGTGCCGAAGAACTTAAAAACTGCAATGAACAAAGCTTTAAAAAGCGACCTTGATGTGGACTCGGATCATCAGTATGTGGCGGCTTACTATTGTACGGCGGTCGATCCTGCCAGATATTACAAACCCAAATATAAAGTGCGGGCCGATGCAGGTGCTCAAATAATAGAACGGTGGATAATAGACTCATTTTGTCATTACACCTCCCTCGCGCCGTATGAGCCCAACCTATGTATCAGCATCTTGCTAACGTGGGGAATAGAAAGCCATTCAACCAGGCGGCTGGCAAATGCCTGTAGCAGTTCTTTGTACTGAGTAACGTTGCCATAAACACGCTCTGAGCAATGACCTGATGTTAATCATGGTCGACTATAGGGAAGTGGTAAAACCATCCTCATAACCTAGTTGACTACCGGTTAATCGTACAAAACAATTGATGAAAACACGCTTGCTGATGCCATACTCGCGTTCCTCATGTACAACGCATACAGGGTAAAACTGAAAAATAAACTTAATAGAACGCTTACCAACTTTGATGCTACCTGAACACTAAGCTATAAATTAAATAGCTAACGATGCCGGCGTTTTTCAAGGTAGTTGTCGCCTGAGCTGTTAAGCTGCTTCTTTTCTAATATCCGGTTTTAACTCCACGCTTCCGATCTTATTCCAGTTTCTGGTTTCACCAGACCAACGACTTGGATTTCTCACTTTTGCCTTGGCATATAACTCAGTGCGCTCCGCCAGTATCTGTTGGTCCTCGCCTTTGTGTCGCAGCCCTGGGGTAACGAATCTTATGCGGCTGTGGCGATGTTCGGTGTTATACCAGAGGGCAAAATCGCGTACGCAGGCTCGCACTTCTTCCAGTGACTTGAAGCCTTCACTCGGCTATCAATGGCAGTATTTAACTGTGCGGAACAGAGGTTCTGAGTAGGGATTATCATTACTGACACCGGGTCGGCTACGTGAGCCGATAACGCCCATTTCAATCATCTTTGCTTGCATGGTCAGGCTCTTCATCGGACTGCCATTATCAGAATGTAAGATTATCTCTTCATACCCGCATTTCTCAGACCATAGTGTACGCTCCAATAGGTTGGCGGCATGCTCACCTGACTCGCAATCATACACTTCCCATCCCACTACTTTGCGGCTAAAGATATCCATTATCATGTACAGATAAAAGAACCGACCAATGACCGTAGAGGGGCAGTACGAGATATCCCTGGTCCACACTTGACAGGATCCCTTAGTGGTAAACCCATCAGGTTTTGTCAGTGTACCTTTGGGTTTTGCTTTACCTTTGTGGGTAAGCTGATTATTGGCTTTTAATATACGGTAAAAGCTGGACTCCGAACCCGGATAAATTCATTCATCAGCCAATATGGGAACAATCCGGATAGGCGGGAGACTGGGAAACTGTTCTTCATTGCAGATATCCAAAATGGCTTGTTGCTCTACCTCCGTTAGCTTATTCGCAGGCGTCGGCCTTACCGCCTCCGGGCGCTTATCTGCACAAATCCCATCCGTGTCCCGCCATCGTTGCAACGTGCGCAGAGAAAAGCCAATGATGCCACAGGCTTTGCCCTTTCTGGTCCCCGCGCTAACGGCTTCGTCAACCAGTGAAACATAGTGTTGCCTATCTGAGTACGTGGTTAATTGTCCTCGTCTTCCCCACTGTAGGTATTTAACTTTTTTCTAAGCACCAGTAGCGCAGCAGTCTCTTTCACCGCAGAAAACTTCCGCCTCCTGTCTAATACTATAAAAAACTGAGACGACAACTATCCTGACACAGGGGGATGCGTTGACAAGAAGTGTTCAAATAAAACCGGAACGGATGCTCAAGCAAATTGTATTACGCATACCGCATACGATTGTGGATCATAACTGTTCAGATAAGTCAGTAATGGGATATAGCTTTATAAATGCGCGAGTATAGCGTTTAGGGATAAGTACTGTTTTTGCTGCCACGTGTGTACGTCTTTTGTAATATAGCTTCGACAGCAGCTTTGTGGCTCTTTCTGCGCAGTTATTTCTTGATACTTTGACGATTTCTGTACTACCGGTGGTCCGGCGTTAAAATAGACAAGTAATTTAAGTGTCGACCATCGGCCATTTAATTTTAACTACTGAGGGGGAGGCTGCTTTTCTGGAAACTGATTTGAATATAGACGTTAATGTTCTGGAAATAAAAAAAGGTGGCATAAGCCACCTTTTTTTTCTAACAAGAGTAAAAACGGATTAGTTACCGTTGTTACCAGCGTTAGGCAGAGCTGCTTCGTTACCCTGAGTGGTAGATGTCATGTTGAACAGTGAACCACCAGCAGTACGGATCAGGCCTTGACCTTCACAAGTATCGAATGCACCTTTCAGTACTAAGCGTGCACGACCTTTATAGTCAGTAGAACCAGTTACACCGAATGCAGTTTCGATATCGATGATATCTTGACCAGCAGCAGTTGTACGGTCCGCACCTTCAGTAGAGAAGATTTGCGTAGCGTGAATTGCTAAGTCTGGAGCAACTGTGATGTCCTGACCAAGTACAGTACCGTCTTGAGCATACAGAGTACCGCGGATGTCACCTTCGTTAGTAGTAGAGGTGTTAGTCAGACGGATATAAGCCATGTCTGAGTTACCAACCGCTGGTACGTTGAAGAAGCTAGCGATACAGCCGTTGCGCAGTAAGTCACCGAACTCACCAGCAGTTTCTTCTACGTTATCGTAACGAGCGTTGAAGAAGTCGATGTTCCAAGTCGCAGAAATCATACCAACTTCTGGAATTGTATCTGCATCAGTACCAGTTTTAACTGCATAACAAACTTCATAAGCAGAAGTCAGTTCAGTAGTTGTACCGGAAATCTCGATATCGAAAGAAGTCAATTCTTCGTCAGAGATAGTGTTAGCAGTGAAAGCTGTAGTAGAACAGTCAGCAGAAGAACTCAGGTAAACTGAAGAACCTTCTTGCAACTGGCCTAAACCAACTGCGAAAGCCAGAGAGTGAACATCACCGCCCTGGAAGTCGAAGTCATCGCCATTTTCTTTCTTAATTTTCTCACCGATTGGTGCAGTAGTGAAAACAGTGTTGTCGATGTCTTCAAGAGACAGCTGCAGGGTACCCAAGCTAACTACAGAAACATCGCCAGCTTCGTCGAAGTCTGAACGACCATCTTCAGCAGAAGTGAAGTCACTGTTAAGGTCAGTGAAAGTAGTTTCGCCGTTACCAACGTTAATACGAACAGTGCTGGTGAAATCTACTGGAGTAGCAACCAAATCTACAGGCGCTTGAGAACCGAAGATTACCAGAGGAGTGTCAGTTGCAGTTAATGCAATCGCATCAGCAGTAGTATCAATTGATTCTACGTATTCAACACCCAGGCGAACGAATTTAGAAGCGCTGTCCGGGTTCAGAGCAGAAGTCAGGTTTTTAACTGCATAACCAACAAAAGTTACGTCTGTTAAAACGTCGTCATTAGCGCCGAAAGTCAGTTCGAAAGTGATAGTGTTATCACCGATAGCACCACCCTGAACAACTTCATAAGCAACCGCGCCAACACCAGTGTTTAATGAAAACGCACCTGCACCACCGTTTGAGTTATCAACAAGAGTAGTTGTAGATAAGTCTTCACCAAAAACAGCGCCACCACCTAAAGTGAACTTAACTGTTGCAACAGAGGCAGTGCTACCGTTATCACCAACGTTAAGTCCGCCGCTTGTCAAGTCGAAAGTAACTGAAGGTGCAGTGATCAGAGTTTCTTCAGAACCTGTACCAGGCTTGCCGTTACCGAAGATTACGTCAGCAAGAACTACTGTTTCGTTCGCGCCACCTGTGAATTCCAGTACTTCGTCAGCGGCCAGAGCAGGAGCCGTGGCTGCAGCAGAAAGTGCTACCGCAAGCGCTGTTCTTTTAAATAGTTTCATTTATTAAATCCTTAATATCGTTATAAAGCTTAAGCCGTTTCGATCATTTGCTATAGCTATACTTGCAGTTAGCGCACGAACATATAACAAATGCCTAAACTAGTTACTAAACGCATCAA
Source organism: Alteromonas sp. ABH4_456 (assembly GCF_056160645.1). Lineage (NCBI taxonomy): Bacteria > Pseudomonadati > Pseudomonadota > Gammaproteobacteria > Alteromonadales > Alteromonadaceae > Alteromonas > Alteromonas sp. ABH4_456. The sequence goes on along the minus strand of NZ_JBSWXO010000014.1, from coordinate 33,947 downwards.
TTGAGATAGGGCACCCGAGTGATTGATGCGCCTTTCACACACCAAGAGTTTATTCTGAACTTGCCAGAAGTCAACCCCTTCATTTATGCACCACATCAAATTAACCATAAATGTTGGCTAATTATTTTTGTCACTATTGTGGTCTGGCTAAACTAACAGCGGTTTGAGACGTTTGCAACAACCATGAAATGTATAAGGAAATACTATTTTTTCTTTAACAATCATAATTTTGATTGTTTCTATGTACTGTATTAAGTCAATCGTGAATTTTTGATGACAGTTGTGCATATTGCGGCATCCAGTTTATACAGGCTTGTATATTTTCATACGCAATTGTTTAGCATTGCACTTCCTGTCCGGTTGTTTGTCAGTTCGTTTGCACAACTTAACATTTATTGTTCCCGCATTGAGTTAGCATTTCTGTTGCATTACTATGCTTGCCGCAACGAAGTTCACACTGGTTTCTAGAGAAAATGAATGGTTAATACGATTGGGGCACGCTTGCAGGCGAAAGGTGTTTTATCTGATGCCGATTTGCAAAAAGCGCTTAATATTCAATCCGAGATTGGGGGCAAGCTTGGCGCCATTCTTATCAGGATTGGTGCAGCGTCTGAATCTTTGGTACTTACTACCCTGGCCGAGCAATTAGATTTACCACTGGTTGGCCACAATCTTGATACACCTGAGCCTCTGCAAATTGTCGAGACCTGCCGAGAAAATAGTATAGATATTGAATGGATGCTTGACCAGAAGGTGTTAGTTTGGCAGGCGACGTCAACTGATAATAAACTCTTCTGTGTTTCCCGTGACCCGCTAGCTGGCGGTTTGCTTTCTTCATTGGAAATGTTGTGTCCTGCCATGGAAGTCATGCCCGGATTTATTCTGTCTCAGGATTATGACGCGCTTGCCCGCAGTGTTGACAAATACAAAAACCAGTACACCTTTGCCGCCTCAGAAAGTGAAAGCTATTTGAAAGAATTGGCCGAGGAAGCACCCACTATTGAATTGGTCAATAACCTGTTTGCCCAGGCCGTGGATGCAAATGCGTCGGACATTCACTTTGAACCGGAAGAACACAGTTTCAGAGTCCGGTTCAGAAGCGATGGTGTGTTGACTACCAAACTAACACTGGGGCGCGAAAAGTTCGATGCTCTGGTATCACGAATCAAACTTATATCAGGCATGGACATCGCTGAAAGGCGCTTGCCACAGGATGGAAGTATTTCAACCAGAGCTGGAGGTCAGGAAATTGATATTCGTGTTTCTGCATTGCCCGGTGTATTTGGTGAGTCGATGGTCCTGCGTCTCCTGCCGAAAGACAGAAAGCAGTTGAGCCTGGAAAAACTCGGCATGGCCCCTGATCAAATGGCAATGATGTCGAAGCTCGTCCGTCAACCCCATGGCATTGTTTTGGTTACCGGACCAACCGGTTCGGGGAAATCAACAACGCTTTATACCGCACTCGATGAATCCAACGAGAATGATAAAAAAATCATTACAGTTGAAAACCCTGTAGAATTTAAACTGGAAGGGATTACCCAAACGCAAACTAATGAAGAGATTGGGTTAACCTTTGCTGCATGTTTGCGGACGATTCTGCGTCAGGATCCGGACGTCATTATGATTGGTGAAATACGTGATCTGGAAACGGCCGAAATTGCCATGCAAGCATCAATCACCGGTCACCTTGTGTTATCAACGTTACACACTAACGATTCGCTGAGTGCTTTTGCCCGCCTGATTGATATGGGTGTAGAACCTTTTATGGCCGCTACACCGGTTATTGCCACTCAGGCACAGCGTCTGGTCCGGAAATTATGTAACCATTGTGCTGAACCGGCAACAACACTCCCGCCTGACGCCGCTGACATTGAAGGCCTGGCCGCACAATGCGGCCTCCATCAACCCGCTGCCTGGCGTATTGCTAAAGGCTGTAGTGAATGTCAGGGAACAGGGTATCGCGGTCGGGTAGGTATTTATGAACTCATTGAGATAAAAGATAAAATGCGGGAGCTTATATTGGCACAGCGACCGGTGAGTGAGATGTACGAACTGGCAAAAAAACAGGGGTACAGGAACTTATATGAAGACGGCATGCTCAAAGCCTTTATGGGGTTAACCAGTATCGAAGAAGTATTCCGTGTTTGCCGTACAGGTGATGCAGGCGATTTATGAATCAGTATGCATATGAAGGCATAGATAAATCTGGTGAAAAAGTCAGTGGCACTATCTCAGCCGAAAGTTTCCGTGCCGCCGCACGCCAGTTAGAAGCGCGGAACTTAAGCGTCACGGTATTAGATATAGACGAGGGAACCGCTGGTAAGCCGGATAGTAGTCGTAACAGCAAAATATCTAAAAATGACGTTATCCTTATTTTTTATGAAGTTGCAACGATGTTACGGGCCGGTGTTAGTCTTAAAGATGCCATAGAAGCGCAATGTGAGTCTGCTCACTCAGATGCAGTACTTGATATCTTTCAAAAGCTACTTAAGCAATTGAAAACCGGTACAGCTTTTTCAGCTGCTGTGAGAAGCACTGCTCTGAAAGTACCTGACTATATGCACCATCTCATCGAGTCAGGGGAAATTACCGGTCGCCTTGCTGCATCAATCGAGCAAGGTGTTGAGCAGATGGAATATGATTTAAAAGTACAATCAGAAACCCGCAGCGCACTGATTTACCCCAGTATCCTTGTTATGTCGGGAGTTATTGCTGTTGGTATTATGTTTTTGTTCGTTGTCCCCAAATTTGCTTCATTATTAAGCAGCGCAGATGAAATGCCTTTACTGGCCTGGCTGGTCATTACATCCGGAGTCTGGGTAAATGAAAACAAGCTGGGTGTATTTATCGCTTTAGGGGCGCTGATCGCCGGAACTGTATTCGTTTCTACTCAGGAGCAGTTTAAAATTCCCTTACTAAATTTTTTTAGTAGAATGCCTGTTATCGGCACGTGGCTAAATGAAAGCGATATGGCTGTCTGGTCGAAAATGCTGGGCATATTGCTTTCCAGTAAAGTGCCCATGCTGGATGCATTAACCCTTGCTGCTAAATCGAGTCGTATTCCATGGCGGAAGGCAAGGCTGGCGCAGGTAAAATCCAGTGTTAAGTCAGGTGTGGCCTTGTCAGCGGCTTTGCGACAGGAAAATGTAGTATCTCCTACCACTGTTAACCTTATTAAGGTAGGAGAAAAATCCGGTGATTTATCCACTACGTTAGCGTCGGTGTCACGTTTGTATGACCAGGCCAGTAAAAAGCGAATGCAAACATTATTGTCACTCATTGAACCCATCGCAATATTGGTGATAGGCGTAGTGATAGGTGTCATCATTATGGGGATCATTCTGGCAATAACCAGCGCGAATGACATCGCCATTTAATAACTCATCTAAAAGATATACACGAAAGAGGTTCCAATGCAAAATACCAAAAATCGCGGTTTCACACTGCTTGAGATGATTGTTGTACTCGTGATTATTGGTTTACTTATGGGTCTTGTAGGTCCGCGGGTATTTAAGCAGGCGGATAAAGCTAAAGTGCAGACTGCAGAGGCCCAGGTCGTCATGTTGAAAGGCGCTTTGCAAACCATGCGGCTCGATATCAGTCGCTTTCCAACTAATGAAGAAGGTCTGGATTTGCTGATTAACAATAGTACACCAGCTAATCCAAACTGGGACGGGCCGTACCTCGAAGAGGAAATTCCTCTTGATCCCTGGGACAGACCATATATTTATTCCACTAAAAAGCCTAAGAACCAGCCTTTTGAACTTTATTCGTTGGGAGCGGATGGTAAGCCCGGAGGTGAAGAATACGATACTGATATTGGTTATATTGCGGATAAATCCTAATCAATGATATCTGAAGATGCGTTGTCAGGAACATCACGCAATGCAGGCTACACCCTTCTTGAATTGATTATTGTTTTAGTTCTGATGGGGCTTCTTATGGGCTTAACTACGCCGCGCCTGATGCAGCTTTATGAGTCCGTAAGCTTTTCACTTCAACGTGATGAGATACTCTTTCAATTAGAAAGTTTGCCTTTCGAATTGTTTCAGAGGGGAGAAGCGTTTAAGTTATCCCAGATCGGCAATGGGTCAACGTCCGGTTTGATGTCTCTGCCTGATGGATGGGTTTTCGATCCTCATTTTTCGGAGGACGTGACTTACAGTCCTTTTGGTTATTGTTCCGGAGGCGAAGCACGGTTTACTAAAGGTAACCGTGAGCTGCGTTTAAAGCTTACTGCCCCTCTGTGCCGGCCGGAAGTCATGTAAATCGTGAATAATCATCGGTTTCATTTTTCTCAGAAGGGATTCTCCCTCCTTGAAGCTGTTGTAGCACTTATGCTGGTTACTATGCTCAGCATGACTTCTTTCGCATGGATCAACAACCTTCTATTGTCCGTTACAAAACTCGAAAGTAATGCATATGAAAACTACCTGGAACGTAACGTGACTGAGTTTTTATCTGATATTAATGTCATGTTGATTCCGTCAGGTAGTCAGAAGTTTGCAACGGTAACGATTACCTGGGACGCAGAGTTGATAGAGCCCGTGAAACGGGGCAAAAATATGAATGGTGGCGCCACGCCCTTTGAACTTGGACTTTACAATGTTGTTGTAACCGCTGCCGACGAAGAGCATAAGCCGGTTACGTTTAACATGATAAAAGTGGGCTATCGTGGTTTGCCTGACAGCAGTTTCTGATCATGAGATATAAACCTTCAACTTTACGTCCGGCGGCCGGTTTTACGTTATTAGAAATGATGGTAGTTCTGCTGCTTGTCAGTTTGATATCTGTACTTCTCATGCAAGGTTTCAGTTATGTAACAGGGATCCAGGAGCGGCTGAGAAGTCAGTTGGTAAGAATACAGAATACCGAACTTAAGGAACACTGGTTCAGGTTAGTTGTCCGGTCTTTTCATTACAGCCGCAATGCTGATGCTGCTCATTTTAGTGGCTCTCCTACTGAATTATCAGCGCTTACGCTCCAACCGCTGGACGGTATCGCCGGTGTTCCGACAAAGGTAACATGGACCCTCGGGCAGAATGGTGAAGAAACCATTCTTTACTACCAACAAGCCTCTGAGCCCCCGGTCAGTATCGCTCGCTGGCAACAGGAAAAACCTGAATTCAGGTACCTCAACAGTGCCGGCAAATTACTGACAGAATGGCCCGGCGACACGGTTGATGATGGCTTGCCTTTCAGTTTTGCTCAGACCGGCAACACAAAGCCGCTCTTGCCTAAAGGGGTAGTACTCATGGATGTCAGCCAATCCAGCGATTTCTTTTGGTATGTTTCAATAGCAAGTAATGCCATTCAAGAGCCGGACTTTGCGTTATGAAAACATCTGCTAAAAAGCAAAAAGGCTTTATTCTGGTGGCTTCCATTTGGGTGATGGCGGCACTTATTCTTATGGTAAGCGCATTTGCATTATGGGTCGAAACAAGTCTCAACAGAGCGATAAAGCAAGAGCAGTATCATCAGGGAAATATCGACGCCATTGCTACCCGGGATATCTTGTTTTACATCGCTGCTACAGAGCAGTCCACTGTTGCTGGTATCAACCTGCCCGGCGACACAGATCCGGCAGCGGAAGTGAGTGGCATGTCACTGGATGATTTTTTAGGTGGTGCCGCCATTGATGACATTGGCGCTAAAACGACTGCTGTGCAGGGAAATGAGCTGGCGGTCGATGCGTCAGTGTATAGTGGCCGGGGCGTTTCGTTGTTCTCAACTTTAGACCTCGCCGGATTAATTCCACTTAATTCCCGTTCGACAGAATACGTCGGGTCGCTGTTGACTCATATTGATACGAACCCGGTATTGCAGGAAAGGTTGATTGCGACATTGCAGGATTACATCGACAAAGATGATGTACTAAGAGTTAACGGTGCTGAAGCCTTTCAATACCAACAAAGGAAAATGCCTCCTCCGCCAAATACAAACCTCTTTACGGAGTATGAACTGCAACGTGTACTCGGGTGGAAGGACAATTCTGCGTTATGGTCTGATTCCAGTCTGATGTCTGCCCTCACTACAGCAAATGTTGTTCCCTACAATATCAATGCTATGCCCGAAATTGTCGCACAAATTGCGTTTGATATGGATAAGCCCAGCGCAGAAAAATTTGTTAATGAAAGGAGGAAGCGCGCTTTTTCAAGTTTCAGGGATGTATCAGAGCGAACAGGTATTAGTTTGTTCGCCCACCTTGATAAAATAAGGGTTCTTCCCTCCCAGTATATTCGCTTTTCGTTTTGGCCCCGCGGGGCAAGATTCAAAAGAGAAATTGATGTATACTTTTTGCTAACGACTAGAGCTGGCGACACGCCATGGATTATAAGTCGGGATTTAATCGTGCCTATTTCGGAATCTGATGCCCTTGCTGAACCCAAACAACCTAAAACAGACCTTCTCCGCTAACCGGTATTTGCAAACTTCTCAGGATGTCATCTTTCCGGAAAAGCTGACTACACGTGCACAATGGGTGATTGGCAGAAACTTATGTCTCTACCGTATTTTCGACATATCAGGTTTGCCAAATAAGCAGAGAGAAAGTGCACTGGCGATGCAGATCCGGCGGTGGGCGCCATTCTCTAATCCGGGTTACCACATTGTCTGGTCAGAGAGCATTGCGGGTGTTTGGGTGTGGGATAAAGACAAAGCGAACAACAGTATTGAGGAAGTTGGTGTTCAGGCAATATCTGTACTCCCTGAAAGCGTATATTTTCCCCGCATGGATAACACTACCGCATTGTGGTTGCCGGCTGCCGAACAAGGCTTTATCTTCCAGCTGTGGGTAAAGGGCTTTCTGTTTGTCGAAAAATGGTTTCTAAAAAAACCGGATGCGCGGCGCTTTGATTTGTTTATCCGGTCAATTGAATTACCTCCGGCTTGCGAATTAAGCTGGGAACAAATCCAGACTATTTGTCAGAAGGCTGCTGACGCACCACTGTCTGAAACATTGAAAACGCCCTGGGGAGCAAAAAATAAAACCTGGTCAATTGTTCAGCAGCTTCCATGGGAGCAGAGCGCGCTTTTACTTGCGGGTCTGTTGGTGATTTGTGCTTATGTATGGCTAATTACTGAAACCGTAGTGAATAGCAAAGCACTATATGAAGTGAATAGCCGCGCTAAACAGTTAGAAGCCAGTGTGGAAGATGTATTGGCAGCACGGACAACTGCAGAACAATTGAACCAAAAGAGTAACCAGCAACTGCTGCTTATTGATTACCCGCCGCAGTTGATGCTTATGACAGAAATAGAAAGTGTATTTGCCCCGTTAAATTTGGTGCTAAAAGAATGGGATTACAAAGGTTCTACACTTGAAGTTACCACAGAAGGTAAAGTGAATACGTTAAACGTCGTCAAAAAACTGGAAGAACTAAATTGGGTTACCAGTGTCTCTGTATCCACATTGCGCAGAAATGAGCAAAACAAATTCACCCTTACATTAGCTTCCGCTCAATAAGTCAATTATGGACAATTTTAAGAAAGAAATACTGTCTCAATGGCAACAAGCAGTTGAGCAATTTAAAAATAATCAGAGGTTTAGAATTAGTTTATGGTTGATCTTTGTGATCATCGTTTGTTACCCGTTGTTGGTGCTTAGTGACTACAACGGGGAAATCAGGTCTGATATTACAAAAGCCCTGAAAAGAGAATCAAAAATTGTAAGGACGTCGAACGAAAAACAATGGTTTAATCGTGCAGATGAACTTAGTTCACTGTCAGAGCGTCTTGATGCTGCTTTCTGGACGGCAGCAACGACGGGGACAGCCAAGGCCACGCTATATCAGACAATCAGTGACTGGTCTCAAAAACATGAGTTAGAAAAAGTGCAAATCAGACTTGAAGATCCGCTTCTTGTCGACGGACATAGCAATCTCTACCGAATTGGCGGACAAATTGATTCAGAATTTGACGCGAATAAAAGTTTGTTTTTTTTGCGGGATCTTGAAAATCATATGCCAAGAGTTGTTGTTGAGAGAATGGAGATAAGCCAGAGAGCAAGACCTGTTCACAGGATCATGATTGCGTCTTATTTTACAATCGACGGAGCCGGTCAATGATGCCGGTTACATTCGTAGTAAAGTCAAAACTGTTTTGGCTGGTTTGTATATCCATTTGCCTGGTTGTTTTACTTGTTGCGACAACACAAGCGCCGGATATTTCCCCGGTGACATCTGAAGAACGGGACAGCGCATGGAAAACCGCTGCTTTTCGTTATAGTTCTGCGGACGCAAAAAAAATAGAAAGGCTCATGACAGGCACGCTTTGGGGGGCCGAACAAGAGCAGGAAACTGAGGTACAGGATGTAGCATGGTCATTAAAGGGTATTGTGGTAGAAAACGGTACTTTTGAAGCTATTGTCGATTTAGACAGCGAATCAAAACAAGTCACTCCGGAGAGATTCGGCAGATTTGCTGAAGGTGACAGCTTACCTAATGGAGCTACGCTTGTTCTTATAGCAAAAGATTACGTAGAGTATGAACTCAACGGTGTAACAAATAGAAAGCGCCTATATGAATAGCGTTACGATCTCTATACATATACAGTGATGGAAGTCTGAAATTAAAATGCAGTGTAAAAAAATGACTAATATGCGATTGAACAAATTGTTAACCGTACTCGTCGCCGTCTCTCTTTCGTCTTGTTCACTTACCCGTGAATTCGACCATGCTCCAAGTCCGCTTGAAGTGAATACCGGCAGAGAAAAAGCGCAGGATAGTGCAGCTACCGGCGATGATGTTAATGATGGTTCTGATCAACAACGTATCAGCCGAAGTCTGCCTAAACCACCACAGCAGAAAACGCTTAATTCTGCGTTGAGTTTTGAAGATGCTATGGAGCTTGAAGGGCAGCCTATTGCCCTTAACGTAGCCGGTCTTCCTTTACCTGAATTTATTCATGAAGTGCTTGGACGCCGTATGGGGTTGTCGTATCACCTGGACCCTAAGTTAGAAAGTAAAAAAGATTTAGTCACACTTAATATTGAGAAGCCTCTGTCACCAAAAGAATTATTTAAAACCGTTCAAACGGTCTTAACGGCTTATGGTGTTACATTGAAAAACGTTGACGGCTTGGTAAACGTTCAGTTTTCTCCGGCAGGCGCCTCGTCTGAACCTCCGATATTGATTAGTGGTGAAGCGCTTCCTACGGTACCGACAACACACCGGCCGGTTTTCTTCCTGATGGATCTGAAAGTCGTTGAAGCGCAAAGAGCTGTGGGCTGGTTATCCCAGGCATTTGAAGGGCAAAATGCAAAATTCAGTTCTGACCCTGAACGCAACGCTGTATGGCTGAGAGGCTCTTTGGATGTGGTCAAACAAGCGGCGGAAGTAGTTAAACTCGTTGACCAGCCTCTTATGCGTGGCCGGCATAGTATGCGAATTGAGCCGAAATATTTAGGTGCAGACACGCTTTCAAAACGTCTTACCGAGATGTTGGGAGCTCAGGGTTACCATGCCAGAGAAGGAAAACCCGGCGCGATTAGCCTTTTCACGATTGAAGAAACTAATAGCATTATTGTATTTGCCAATGATGAGCAGGTCCTTTCTTTTGTAGCGGATTGGGTTGAAGATCTCGACAAGCCACTTAAAAAGACTAAGGGTAACAATGTTTTTTACTATGAAGTAAAGAATACGTCAGCAGAAGATATTTCTGAGTCTATGAACAAGCTGCTGACAAATGGCTTTGCCTCTTCAGAAGAAGATGGCGAAAGTGACGGGGATAAAAAATCCTCGTCAACACAACGGGGCAAACTTGTCGTTGATGAAGGTCGTAATGCACTGTTGTTTTACGGTACGAATAATGATTGGGTTACCATGCTCCCGGCTATTGAGCGTTTAGACCAGAAACCATTACAAGTACTAATTGAAGTTATTGTTGCCGAGGTTCGCTTAACTGATGACTTTTCTTTTGGTATTGACTGGGCAATAAACAATGTAAGTTCAAGCCTCTTTAATGGGACTACACCTGACTCCGTATCAATTACCGAGGATGGATTGTCCTTTTATCCAATAAGCTCTTCAGGCTATACCCGTGCCGTGTTGACAATGCTTGCCAAAGACAGCAAGGTAAACATTTTACAAACACCTCGTATTTTGGTTCGCAGTGGCCAGATAGCCACAATTAATGTAGGCGATGAAATTCCAATTCAGACCGCTTCCCAAACGAGTACTGAAGGGGGCGCGGTAACCCAGGAAATTCAATACCGGAAAACCGGTAACAATTTGTCGGTTGAGCCCATTGTTTTTGCAGGCGGCCAAGTCAATATAAGTCTGACACAGGAAATCAGCCAGAGCGGTTCCACTGGCACAACGACCACGCCTACTATCACTTCACGTTCAGTCTCTACATCTCTTAGTATTCAGGATGGTGGCTCGGTTTTGGTTGGTGGTCTTATTCAAAATTCGAAAACCTCCGGTGAGACTAAAGTGCCATTTTTCGGGGATATTCCGATCATTGGTAATCTCTTTACGGACACGTCTGAATCTTCAGACAGAACAGAGTTGATGGTGCTGATTGCACCTTATGTAGTAAAAGACAATGATGATGCAAGCGCTATTACAGAAGCGTTTAAGAAACAATTACAAGTTATGTATGAGTAATTTATCCTTTTTTTCGCACTATCGTGGAGATGTAAATAAATGCGTTTGATACCTTTAGTTTTCCTTAGCTTCGTACTTACAGCTTGTTCTAACACCAGTAAAAAAGTTGATTCATCTGTCGACAATGATGCCAGTGGCACTGATGTTTCTGAAATTAAAGAAACGAAATCGGTCGAAGTAGTCTCGGATGAGACCAATGGAAAAGTAAGATATGTAATGCAGGGTTATTTAACCAAAGAACAAATTCGGGAGCAGTTTGAAAAAATACAAGCGAGCGGGATTGATACATCAAAGCCCTATAAATGGGAATTCCGCTTTACATCCAAAATCATGTCTGCATTAGAAGATTTTACCCAAACTGCTCACATGCTGGAGTTCTGGCCTGTTGCTTTGGAGAGTAGTGTCAATGCGGATATGTATTGGTTGTATATTCAGAAAACTCAACAGTACGATAAAGAGCAGTTTGTTGACGAGATTAGTAAATTAATGAACATGGCAGAATATTGGAAAATCAGAACGTTTGATGGCTTTAGTGTCGATAATCCGGATTCGGTTGCTGAAAAATAACATTGGGGACGTGGTATGTCGACGCAGTTTGTTTTACTAAAGAGATCTTTGTCTTTCAATCTGAGCTTCTTTTTACTTGTTTTCTTTAGTCTCTCACCTCTGAAGGCAATGGCTACTGCTTCAGACAATTTATTGACCAAAGATATAGTCATCGGTGCTGCACGGGCACCAGTGACAATTGTTGAGTACACGTCGTTTACATGTGGTCATTGTGCGAGATTCCATAATCTTGTGCTGGAGAAAGTTAAAGAAAAGTATGTGGACTCAGGTAAGGTTAAATTCATATTTCGTGAAGTTTACTTCGATAAGTTTGGCCTGGCTGGTTCACTCATTGGGCGTTGTGAAGGGCACCAGGACTTTTATCTGAACTTCTCTAAGCAGCTTTTTAAGCAACAAAGAGAATGGATGTCCACAAAAAACGAAGCTGAACTGTTGTCACGCTTTCAGGATATTGCAAAAGAGCAAGGTATGTCTGAGGCAACGTTCACCGCTTGTTTAAATAACAGTGATAGTGCAGATTTGTTATTAGACTGGTATCACAAAAACGCAGAAAAAGATGGTATCAAAGCAACACCGACGTTTATTATAAACGGTGAAAAATATTCAAATATGAGCTTTGAAGCCATGTCTGAACTGATAGACAAAGAACTTCTAAAAAGCACATCAACTAATCTCTGAAAATAAGAGCTCCTGTGTAATTACCACACAGGACGCTCTGTCCTTTCGCTACAGCCTGTAAGACAATATTTACTATTACTCACTGGTATATCTAAGTTGTCTCATTGTATCGCTGCAGAGTAAGTCTATTGCATATTTATCTTCTGCAGTAATTCCGCTACCTTTGTCACTTCTTCTTACTGTCGAAAGAACTTTTTCAGACAGCGGCTGAGCTTCAATGTATTTACTTACTGCTCCCATGGTTACCCCGGGATTGGCTGTCAGGTCTTCGTAGCGAATAAGTTGTACGCGATCACGCACCCTCAAAATTGACTCTGCCAGATAATTAAAGAAAAGTGCTCTGCGTATGGATGGATTTTCTTCGCCTGAAATCGTATCTAATTGCTTTATTTGCCAACCCGAAAGCAGTGGATCATTGGAGTCTGTAAAAGGAATAACAGACAGGTCAATGTCTCTTAAATGAGGAAAGCTGGTTATCCAGGACGAAATGACGTTATAGGGGTGTCGTACCATCACAAGTTTTGGCATGTCGGGAAGAGATTGGCAAAGTAATTCCAGTCGTGACAAATAGGCGAGGGGGTTTTTCGTGGCCAGGTGGAAACGGGGATCTGATACGTAAGGTTTGTACGTTGTCCGGCTGTCCTGAAATCTGGTATCTTCAATAACCTTACCCTTGGCATCCAGTTTATTTTCAATCGGTCGTTCAAGCAAAATTTCTGTTCTCAGACGCCGGTAGTACAAAGAGAGGGCATGTCCCGCCATGTCATTTTTAAGATGCGAGAAAATTTCTGCCGGCTCATTTATCACAACCATGTTGCAGCCCTGATGCAATAAGTTACACAACAAGCTGGTACCGGAGCGTGGCAAACCTGTGATTATAAAGTCTGTTTTAGAATATTGTTTTTTAGCTGCACGGTTGATAAAGGGAACACGAAACGGCTTCTTCACAACACTATGCCGCTTTGCACGAACCAATACAGCCTGCCAGGCTGCATGTTCATGAATAAGTGTGCTGATATGACTATATTTATCTGACAGAGTTTCAACCAAAGTACAAAGCGCAGGTTCACTGGCGATGACATCGGGTGAATGATAATGACAAAATACAGGAAGGTGTGTTTCATCCAAAGGCTTCAAATGTGCGGGATAATTCCAGTGTTCGCTTAGAACTTCAAAATGATAGGAAAGCGCTTTTGCTGCGACGGGCAGTGTGATTTGGTCGAGCCATGGGCGTTTATTTGTAATGGATTCACATTCGTCAACTTGCTTTGCTATTTCTAACCACTTCTTTGAAAATTTCTTTCCATTAGAAACAGATACAAGGCCGGCATTAAAGTAGGGTAATTCTACATTGCGGGAAACTGTTGTGATTACACGCTCTGAAGGAACATCAGCACCTATCGTCTGGTATACAGTTTGCCACTGGTTCGCGCTTCCTTTAAAGGTAGATAAATCTGCCGGTTTAGACTTCAACCCCTCTGTTTTCAGGTTATCAGCTGAAAACGATACCAGACAGAGAATATCACTGTCTATGAATACTGTTACCGGTGCTTTCGTACTCACGCCGATGGCAGAGAGTTTATTACCTATAGGATATTCAGTTCCAAATGGGCTATCTATGAGCACCTGTCGTACGCCCAGTTCTTCCAGCAGTCTTGAGGTGTTTTCTGATATATCTCCCCATAACGCGGGATCAGGGATCGCTGCGACCATATCAATAGACTGATGTGCAGAAGGAGAACGAAAACGTATGGAAGCTGCCAGCAACAGAGCTTTTAGCTCCAGCTCCCCCTTTTGGCAGACAAATACAAGACACAATTCCGGGGACATACGAATGAATTCCTAAGATTTACAGACACAAATACAGATTAAAAATGATAACCAAAAAAGGCAATGTCTCTTGCGAAGCGCGTTTCTATGATGGATCGGGTATTGGCATCATAATAGTCTCTGTAACGCACGTGATCCGAACGATTCACGTGTGGCAATGTGATGTTAGATGTAATCCCCGTAAACTGGCACATCTTTGCGACGCTGTTATTCAGATCCTCAAACCGGCCAATAAAATCAACCGCGACGTCGCCATTTTCGTCCAACATATAATCAAGCTGGTTATACAAAAAAGGCTTCCAACCAGACCGATCCGTAGCATCACCACAATTTTGTATGAACTCAGAAAAATTAGATGAGCTTTCAAGTACCTGCTGCCACAGCTTGTTGTAGTTAGGGTCCTTGATTCTCTCCTCACTGGTAAGCAGACGGCCATGCTCCCGAATCATTGTATACCAGGACACGAGGCGGTCGAACGGGTTTCTTACGAAAGCAATGGTTTTGTAGCGACTTATACTGTCACCTAAAGTCCCGATGGCGCGAATATAGGGGTCATGGGGGCGACCTGCCTCTTGTATGTCCGGTATAGCGCTACGAAGGAAGTGCGTAAGGCTCGTACCCGCAGTCTTCTGAATATGAATAAATAGTAGGGATTGTGAGTGGCTTATTAGCATGAGTTATCTGTGATTTTGTATGAAAATAAGTAAATTGGATTTAAAATTTTTATGTCCATGTGTTTATTAAGCTCCATCACACAAGCTCTTTATTTTCATTAAAGTTAACATCACAATTTCTCGCTTAGTTAAGCGCACATTTGATAGAAATTCCCTGGCTCCGCTGGAGTGGCTACCTTTACTTGCTTGCTTAATAATTGTTGAATATAAGGCCTTATTCCTGACTTTTAAATATTTAATCAACTTTGCGACATCTGCGTTTATCGAAGTGTCATCAGACTGCTGAGGGAGTCTGTAGGCTTTAACAAGCGTCATAAGCTTTTCTAAATTGAGCGAGGTGTTTACACTTGCGAGTTGGAGAGCTTCGCCTTCGATAACTTTATTTGCTCTGGTCAGCATGATTTCAGGAATACAACTATATGCTTCTTGCGTCTCGCTATACTCTTGTAAAATAATATCCAATTGTTGTTTTACAGTAACACTTGCAAATCCGTTACAAAGCCTCATCAAGTATAAGGCACCGGGGCTATACCGGCGATTCAAAGTAGAATTTTCAGTATTGGAGTTGGGTAGATTGTCGATATCAAGCCTGTGCATGAAATCTGATAATAGAGTGTTGCCGTAGAACAGATTTTTATCAAAATAGGCATAGTTAACTTCGCATTTAAATTCCCTGGCAATACCAGAAATGATTTCTAATGAGTTAAAGCCAATCCTTTCTGGTAGTGAAAAAGGTGTTGTACGTGAGTGTCGCTTTACTTCCTGGCTATATGCTGACTCTATAATTGCAAGAGGGTGCCTGATATAGAAAATGAACGTTGCACCTTGTAAACGGGAAAAAAACCAAATGAGATAATAGTAAAAATGCTCTGACGATAATAATAAAGTGCTCAGGTTGCTATCTTTGAATTTTTCAACAGTATTTCGTAGTTTAATATCGTCGAAATAGAAATCATCAGAAATCGGGTTGAAGCTAAGGATATGCTCAAAGTTACCTGAACTAACGCCATTCTCGTCAGCGGTATGGGTTGGATAGAAGATCCCATGTTCCATGAGCTTTTGCGTATTCCCGACTAACCATGATTGAATTGCAGAGGTGCCAGTTTTGGGAGGACCCAAATGTACAATCACTTTCTTATTTTTTGCTATTTTTTGCTGATATTTCTTTTGGTATAACTCCCATTTTTCTAAAAATATACGCTTAGCTTGTTCATAAATCGCATAGTCATCAGCATACAATTTCCGAATCATGATACGATCTTCGTCGTTGACTTCATGAGTGTTGCAGACCTCTCTGACCGGCAAAGCACTGTAAGGGAACCGGTAAAGAGTAACGTTTAGGTAGTCTGCTAACAAAAGGACTGATTTATTAAAATATTCACGGATTCCGACAAAAGCAAAATTATCAACATCTCTGCCATTTAATAGCCTCTTATAGAAGTTCAATCGTTTTTCATTACTGTAGAATTCTTTAAAAGTGATAGAGATATTATTTTGTGTTTGTTTCATCACGCAATAGGCCGAATACAGTCTTTGCAAAGGGTCCGCAAGCATGAAAGCTATAGAACTGGAAGGGAAATCGCGAGTTTGATTATCACTCAATTTGTCGTGATGAATCACATGCATACAACTCAAGCTTGAGTAGTCACAAATAATCTTCTTTAGTCTGCTCGTATCTGTATTTGGTATCATTACGAGAGACGTTTTCGCACTATGCACTTTTGCTACCCCGGTATCCCATTTCCATTTTTTAAAACAATATAATCACGTTTTCTTTAATAGTTTTTAATGGAATTATCAACTTTCCCGGAAATATGAATCAAAAAATATGCTCATTACATTTTCAACCGCTTCTGCCTGAACATGTATTCCATCTTCCTTGAATGCCTTTGTATATTCGGTGTTAACAATGATTTCATACGATGGGAAGTAATCAACAAAATCGAACTCGTTGGCCATATTTTCGGCAGCACATCGAAGGGTGGATTTGGAAAATTGATTGGCAATCACAATATGCTTTTCAGAAAATGTGGCACTTAAAGGTACTGGCGAAACCGTATAGATTATTTTGATTTCTTTATTTATAGCGCGAAAATTCTCGGTTGCTTGCACAAGCATTTCAGTTACGTCATTTACGTTTAAAATATGAAAGTTAAAATCTTCAGCAAGCGGGCGTAAATTTGGTTCTCCCGGCGATTGATTTACCCACGAACCTGCAGGTTTAAATTGCCAGGCTTCGTTATAGCCAAGTGTTATAATAACTACGTCAACCTTCGATAACCTCGAGTAAGTTTCCAGTAAGCCTTTTCTAATTGATATAGTTTCTTCTTTGGTGAGTCCTTTGAGTCCGTGTGTTAACAGGTCATAGTGCAACCCTTTAACTTCCACAATACTGTGAAACGGGTCGGGATGAGAAATGAGTTTACTCATCTCCAATACTGACCCGGGCGTATATACATTTTGATAGCCTGTCCTGTCAGGACCAGCGGCCTTGAAGTATTCACCTTTAACATAGGGAACTTGGCTAAAATAATTGATTTTCTTTTTATTAAGGTAGTTCTCTATGTTTCTCGCAAAACAAGAACCAATAGTAAAAAATGTTGTGTCCCCGGACAGGCAGAACTTTGGCGAGTGTACCAGGTTAGCATAACTCTCTTTATTTGATACATACTTCACCATGGAGCGATGCTTATTCTTTCTTGCGGCGGTTAAAGCTGTTTGAGTTTCCATATTTATTCTACCTTTAAAAATATATTCATTCAGGATCAACGTTCACTTTCAAAAAAATCGTATTCTTTCCGAAAGCGTTCTTGAAGAGCGGTTATTTCCTGTTGAACTTCCGCGGCACTGGGTTGTTCCCATTTCGAACAGTCAATAAAGCCTGTGCTTTGCATTTGTTGGTGAAGCTGCTCAAAGTCGAGAATCGATTTTTGAGTTGCACTACTGTAATTATCGCATTTCCGGGCGAAGTAGCCTTGTAAACTTGGTAATCCTTTTGTATCTTTGCCGGTAAAAGACCTTAATTGCTCATCGAATAGTGCATGTTTTTTCCTTCTCCAAACAATAAAGACGTCTTGCTCTTGTCTTGCCACTAACACAAATAAATGAAAAGCCGATCCATCTGCAAAAATTAATTTTGTTGCATTCGCGTAATAATTAATCTGTTCATTAATTGTCATTTCCTGAGGGTGAATAATGTCGTAGCCTTCATTCTCCAGGAGCTTCTCGAGATATTTTTCCCTCAGAAAAGCACCCTCGTGTCCTCTCAAATTTGAGCGTGAGACATAGAGCTTTTCCGGATATGTCCGTGCGTCATCTTTAACTGTTAAATCTCGAAGCATCTCAGCGTTATATCGATGATTTAATATGTGTCCATGCATGTTGTGCCCTAATTGAGATGGAACAAGCAGTTCTTCTACTCTGGTGGGCTCATTTAAATAATGAACTTCAAAATTACCAATGAGCTTTGTTATTATTTCTTCGACAAAACTGGCCACTTTCGCCTCAGGAGAACGCAGGTAGAACAAGACTCCATCAATATTTGTACTTTGCTTAACAGCCCACAGCCTTGTAAGACTTTCTGTTAGAAAGTGCCCGAAGTGCCTATTCTGTAACATGCCACAGAATATCCATCTTCCATGAAGGTATTTTTCCGGCCTTATTTGGTCTGGTGGGGAAATATTGTGATAGTTAGTTTTCTTTTGCTCTGCGAGTTTGCAAGGTATACCGTCTTGAGAAACTACACCAGCTTCAAAAGTTCTTTTTTGGATATCGAAATTGCTTATGGGATAAACCGCGGCATTTTCTAAAAATTGTATCTCAGGTAAATTCATATAGGTTTGTCAAAAAAGATATGATGTTTTGCGACAATATTAATGTCATTTCGGATATGGCTGGCTAATATCTGTTTCAAATTCGTCAGCCTCTATGCAAGGAAAAATTATGCGCTCCAGGGCGTGCATTATTGTGCCATCTATCTGTCCAGTTTCCTCGGGAAAGTCTGTATAACTCCATTCCAAATCAGTCAGTTTGCTTATCGCTTCTGGCTTGTACCAAAACATAGATCCGGCTGCGAAATCGATTTGATGTTCCGGTAGTTCGATATTCATTCTGTCCGCTAATTCTTCACACATTTTTTTGTTATCTCCCCAGCCAATGTCGCGCGCTATACCTATGTGGTAAGGAGGGGACACAAGGCCAAGTTTGGGTCGGGCTTTAAATTTTTGGATAGTTTCTTCAATCATTAAGCGACTACCTAAAAGGCTCCAAATTAACTGTAGCCTCCAGCCTGCCAAATTTGAGCTGTGCGACGATGACTTCGTATGAAGTTTCAATACTAAGTCACAATCCTGAAGAAGCGGTGTCGCGTGTATTAACCAGGGAGCAATATCCCGCCCTCTATTCAGGGTTGGAATGAAATATGTTCCAGGAAAACAAGCTTTTATGTCATTTTCAGGAAGTTCAACGCCATCTGTATAAGTTATTACTAATTTAGGTGAGTACGGCAGGTTCGCCAAGAACTCCAGTATCTCGGCAAGTAACTCCACATAAAAAACGTGTATATGAACACCTATTTTCACCTCACTGTTCATTTGGTGTGTGGTTACTAGTGGATATGTTTTTAAGACAGGTCCTGTAAGAAGCTCTGTTTGAAGTACAACTTCCGACCAATACTTTGAAAGGTGATTGAGCATGAAGTCAATAAAACAAACCCTTGCAGCAGGCGATAAGTTTTCCATGCCTTTACTCAGCCATAAGTGATTGTTCCGACAGACAAATGTACTTTTCACAACGTAATCGTCCAGTAACTTTCCCCGTTCATAGTCATTTGTCATTTCGTTGACTACTTTTTGGTAGTCATAAATGACAGGCATAACCGGAAGTTTGGTAAGTGAGTATTTTTGTATGCTTGTCGCTCGCTCTAATCTTTGCTCCGTTAACTTTATTGCTGGTTTGTCAGGATCTAATTCAACAGCTTTTCCAAGTAGCTCATTTGCTTTGGGAATATTCCCTTTGTAGATTTCAATGTCTGCTAATCTGGCAAGAAATGTTGAATTCGCTGGTGCCATTTGACGTGCTCTCGAAAAGCACCGCTCGGCTTCAGGTATCAGTTTTCGTTTAACGTATGTATCGCCCAGATGCATCCAGCGCCATGGCGCTTCTTTACGCTCGAGCATTCTGAATACTGCTGCCTCGGCAGTATCCAACTTGCCATATTTTGTTGATGTTACAAATATCGCTTCTAGATCCCTGGCACTAAGATTTGTCCTGTTCAAGAGTTGTTGCCAGTCAAATCGCGCGAGTTGTTTTTCTGGTAGTTGTTTTACCAGTTCTGCTATTTCAGGAATAGAGAACTGTTCATAGTTTATTTCAGGCAAGAATTCGGGGCAGAGTTGTATTTTTTCTGCTTCGTTTAGTTTGTCAAGCAATTTACGGGTCATTGTATGACCAGAACTTAATTTGCATCGTTCATCAGAATGCAGGCCCTTGCTGTTATCGTAAAGCGTGGCAAGCATTTCATTACATGCTTTCACTATTGAAGGGGATAGCATTTCGATAACTGACTGGGGAATCGATGATTGCAACAGACTATCAGAGTACGATGAGGTACGCTTAAATACATCAGGGTTAAATCCCTTTGAATGCGCTACTTCAAACAGTCTGTCGTTTTGCTTTTGAAAAGCTGAAAAGGGAAGAATCAAAGTATTTTCAGGTGCAAAACGATACCATTCCAGAATCGCTTTTGAGGACGCCAGCCACATTTTGGCGCCAAGATCTGGATATTGCCAAAATGACAGATCAATTTGACGGTGCACCATATCGCTTGTCGTATTAAGTAAATCCCTGCTGTGACGCTTAAGCAAAGAAGAAACTGAATATCGCCAGTCTCTGACCAAAAAGATAGACTTTACATAATTATCAGTTGCTTTGAGCCAGGGTTTAAGAAAATGGACTGCTCTGGGATCTTTTGCACCGGTCAATTCGTCACTGATGCGTCGGCTTTCTACATATTGACGCAATTTTGTATTTAAAAATTCGGGGGGAGAAAGCTGTGCTGCATCATGGCAACGCCAGTCTTTACCACATGAAGCAAGCATTGCATCGTGAATATCGACCAGAGGAAGATCTTCTACATGCCCTGCCGGATTAGCAAAACTTGCACCCATCAAGTTTTGCCCCATATTGACGCCGTTGTCAGATAACGTTTTTGCAACAGCAGAGGTTCCACTTCGGTGAAACCCGCTGACGAGATAGAATGAACTCGCTGAATGACTCACTATTAATTTACTAGAGATTTAAAGTGGCTTGAGGGAGACAACCCATTGTCTTCTACGAATTGAAACGTTTTCTTCGCCAAATCAATCCGGTTTTCGTTGTATTTTTCCCAATCCCATTGGGCAGCAAGCTCCAGAAGTTTATCCATCGATGGCGCTTTTTGAAATTCGCGAGCTGAAATTGTTGGGATCTGCATAGTCTCACAAAGTTCTTTTGTTCTGGAGTCAATATGCAAGCATACAGCAGGAACACCGGCCTGAAGGGCTATTTGACAACCGTGAATACGAGTTCCCGTTACAAAGTCAGTCTTCGAAATATCGCGATACCACTGCGGAATCGATACGTATGTTTGTGCATATGCTTTGAACCATCGATGCATTTGATTTGCAGATATGGTGGGGAAGAATCTTTGATGTACCAAGTTAATTTCATCTTCAGTCAAATCTGAAAGCCAATTCTCAGCAAGGCATATTAAGTCCTTCGGGTGTTGCACAATATACATTCCACCAAACTTATTAATTTGTTCAATAAGAAAATGCTCAAGCTTAACAAGGTTCGCAATTGCAGGATTGCCAGCGGTGATACCTATTTTATTTTCTATTCCATTTTGTAAAAGTGATTTACTTTTTTCCAGGAGTGACTGGCCGAGGTTCTTGTTACTACTTAAAAAGTGAGATGGACATCCAAGAGGTACAACTTTGTGGCCGAGCCCCATCTTTTCAAAAACTCGTTGAGTTAATTTTCCCCGAACTGACACATTAGCCTGATTTGACTTGCTACAAAGTGTCTCAAGCCAACTTTTAGAGGTAGCCGGGATCTGCTCAAAGGCATGATTGAAATCTGCGTCAAGTGGAAATTGAGCACCAAGACCCATGACTACAACAGGAACTTCTACATTCTTAATTTTAGGACCCGATTTTTCGAGATCCATATGCCGGCCTATATTGTTTGCCATCGGAATCAATAAACTTTCGCCTGTTTGATTGATTTCCTCATATGGAGTGGACCACCGTACATCTGTACCGCTCAATTCTATTAATTGTTCCAGGGCGTAATTAAATAGTAAGTTACCAGTGTTGCTTGAGGCTGATAAGTAAAGCTCTTTATAGTTTGTTACGAGTTTGTTATTGCCTGAGCCTAGTCCCATAAGTTTTGTCATTTTTATACCTCCGGACTTGCCAGGTTAATCAGTGTTGCGTCGACGGGTAAACCATTAGTGTCGAGAAAAACTTTATAATGCGCCGCATTCCTTCCTCTGACTGAGTCATAAAGTTGAGCGTCAGCATCAGTCCACCGGCATCGTTCTATAAGCTCTTCTGCGGTTAAATGTTCCACATCATGGTAAGACAAGGTTGGTATCCCCGTTGTCACAGACAACTCCTCGGTGCGCGAATCGATGAAAATAACCTTCCCGGGAACTCCGGCCTGTATTGGCAATGCGACGCCGTGATAACGAGGGCCAATTGCTAACGTAAAATGTTTTGAGTAGTGCATCCAGTTCTGTGCATCAGCAAAAAACACGGCAAAGCTTTCAAACCATGCTTTTATGTCCTCCCAGTTGCCTATACGGGAGTACACCTTTTCATATCGTTTTATGTGAGCCTCTTCAAACTCACCGGTTTCACCTAAAGCCAGCTGGATAAGAGCTTTTGGGTGTTGTAATATGTAATCACCTCTATACTTTTCAACCATTTCCGTTAGCGTGTTTTCAAGGGTCGAAGACGGGTGCCACGGATTGCCTGCTGCCGTCATTATTCTTTCGTATTTAGCTCGTTTTTGGTGTGCTAAACATTTTTGCCCTAGTTGAGTTTGTGTGGAAATGAATTGGGACGGGCATCCAAATGGGGAGCTTTCAACGCCGTAGTGCTCAATTACCTCAGAGCTAAAACTGCCCCTGGTAATGATATTCGGTGAGTTTGGATCAGGTCTCAGTTGTTTTGTTAGTTCAAGGAAGGTTTTGCTGCCTGCTGGTATCTCCGGCATGTTGCCAATTTTATCACTTTGCGCCCCAAGCCCGATGAAGACTGTGGGTAAATCGAAATGTTTTAAACGATCTGCCCAGCCGGCTAAATCTACATGACTGCCAATTTGATTTGCACAACAAATCACAAGCATGTCGTAATGCGCATTTACTGCTTTTGGGTTGTCGCCCCAATAAACAGTACCGAAGCTATCTCCAAGGATGTTCTTAATTCCCTGAACAAACGCTACATTTCCTGTATTGCCGCCAGTCGCTGTCATCCACGCATCAGTATCAGCGGTGGCCATGTCTTTTGCTACAAACTCGTCGATCTTAACCAAGTTGGTAATAACACCAATCTTCATAGAGTACCGGGTCCTAAAATATTAATCTATAGTGCATTTAGCAGAGCAACGTGCTCTTGAAATGCAGTTTTATTGGGGGAGAGTTTTGAATGCCATTTATCAAATACTTCAGTTTCAATGGCGTGGCAGATCGTACTCGCTAACGATGATGGACTACGGGCTTCGAAAGTGAGTCCTGCGATGTTCTCAATTTTTTCCTTCATTCCGCCAATATTTGAGCCGATCAAAGGCCGGCCATGGGCAATCGCTTCCTGGATTACAACGGGGGAGTTTTCCCACCAGATAGAGGGAATGACTACCCAATCACAATCTGCCAACAGTCCGGGTAACTGTTCCGCTTCATATGCGCCGCGTAACGTTACGCAATCACTTAACCTTTCCAGTTGTGCCTGAATGTTTTTTTGGAAAGACTCTTCCTGCTTGTCGAGATTAGCCCCGTGTATATCAAGAGAAATTTGGGCCTTTATTGCTTCGGGTAAACTGTTCAGTGCAGAAAGCAGAATATTAACCCCTTTGTACGGGTTTATCTGCCCGAAAAAGGCGAGTTTCGCACGCTTCTCACCAGGTACCAGTGAACGTGGAGGGATTGCACTGGTTTCGGGTAAGACGTTCTCGATGACGTGCATTTTTTCCGACGGCACACCCCATTCGATATAGCGTTGGGCTAAAAATTGGCTCGGAGAAACAAAGCAATCAACATAATTGAGCTGGTCGAGCAAATAATGCTGCCGGAGGAAAAAGTCGCCGGGAGAGTGTTGGGGAAAACACTGATGACAATCAGATGGAATTGCTTTTTTACATAGTTTTAGCGAGTTTTTTTTCACCATCTGACCATTGTGCATACAAATAGCCATAAACTCATGAATTGTAAAAACGATTTTGGCTGCAGGAGCGGCTTGCCTCAACGCGCAAAAAATTTCAAAACCCATATGCGCATAATGATGTATATGTATAAAATCAGGTGAGTATTTTTTGACTAATTGCCCGAAGTCATCAAACAGCGGCTTTAACTGGTTGGTACCAAGTGTAAACCAGTCATTCATTGAAGTGTGAAATAAGAGCTCATCACCCCTGACTGAAAAAGTTGAACCGCCGTGTGAACCCAGCTCAGCCCGCGCGATATAAAGGCAATCGAAGCCTTCTTCTTTCAACTTTTGATACAAGTTCCAGGATGCGACTTCGGCGCCGCCTTTACTCATTTCCGGGTGGCCATGTGAGATAAATAGAATCTTTTTCATGCTACAACTTCCGACTCACATATTTTTTCAAGCTCTGGCTTCCATCTCTTGTTGTACGTAATCGCATTGATAATGGTAACGCTGTGTTTCCATCTGCCTGCGTCTACCAGATTTTGAGACTGTCTTTCAAGGTGATACAAAACAGCATTACGGCAAATGTAGTTCTTTTTGCCGCTCTCCAGCATTTTCAGGCACAAATCAGAGTCTTCGAAATCGCCTAACACATAGACAGGATCGAAACCTCCCAGAGAAACAAAGTCTGCTTTATTCACCGCCCAGCACGCAGCTGTGACAAGTGAGCATTCCGACAGTGTATCTGAGTGCGGGGATAGCTTTTCTGGCCATCCTTTGAAAGGGTGATCATTAAACAGAAGGCCAGGGTATTCACTTATTGCCATTGGCGCCATACCGTCATGCTGGATTGCTCTGTCTTCAAACAGCAAGCGTGCACCAACTATACCCGTCTTCTCATCGTCCAATGGCGCAAGCATACGCTCAAACCAGTCTGAGGATGAAGGCAATACATCAGAGTTCATCAATATGAGCTTTTCAGATCGGGTTTCACCAACGCCTAAATTGTTAGCTCGCCCAAACCCAACGTTTTCCTCCAAAATCAAAACACTGAATGCCTGTGTGAACATTCTGGAGAGTTTGCGGGCTAAGCTTAGAGATTCAGATGCAATTTTAGGGTCATCTACAACATAAATTATTTCACAGTTCCTTGCGTATCCGGCACGCTCAAAATGTGTAATCTGAAATTGCATAAAGTCGTAGCGCCCATAAAGGGGAATTACGAAGGAAGCCACCGGCGTTTCTGAGGCTGAACCAAAATCGTAACGCTGTATTCCGACGTTTCGGTCCCGGGCATATAACGATTGAAGTGGTTTTGCTACCACGTCACTATGCTTAATGTGATCCGGATTTAACGGATTCCAATTGTTGAGAATTCGTTTAGCACTCTGCATCGGGGGAGCGTCACGATAGATTTGTTCAACCTTTACAGATGTATCGCCACTTACTAAGGACATGTTTACATACAGAGCCTTATCTGTTTCAAGAGTTGAATCTTCCTGTAACTCACAAAGTAATAATATGCCCGCATACTCTACGTGGCTTTGTCCAAATGTCTCTGCAACATCTGTACGCCTGAACCGTAGAAACTGATTTTGCGTTTTCACAATTTTAGTCCGGCCATTGCTGATCACGAACTCTTTGGCTTGTCGGCTATCAATTATCCATCCGGCTAAAAATAAGTACTTTCCGGTGATGATCCCGAATTCAAAACAGCCTGCAATCGAACCGGTTGCGGTAGAGTGTATGGGCCCTGCGTGCTCATCAACGGATACATTCCCTAATGGGATGCTGGTAGTTTGTCCGTTTATAAGTTTTGCAATCAGGTTGAGCTCATCAAGGCTTTTATTGGTTTTTACCGTTAATTGAAAGCCTTTAGCATGCTTCCCTGTGCTGGCAACAACATCCTGACGTTCAATGTCTATTTGCTTTCCGGGAATTTCATTGTTTTGTTTGTCTGCTATCGCCAGTGAAATAATCTCATCAGTAAAATACCACCCGATCACACATTGTCCGTCAATAGTCGGCGTAACAATATCGATTGTGAGAGAATGCTGTTTTGATTTACGAAGGAGTTTGCGAAGCGCAGATTTAAATTTTTTCATTGCTTTTAGGATGAAGGACAAGGTTGCTTCTTATTTTTTTGATTTAACTTACCATCGCAACGATAAGCTCAAACTCGTGTGATGCGTGTTTGTCAGATTATCATAGCTGCCAAACCTAAGTCCAACCAAAGCAAGCCGGGAGCTGCAAAAGTGCAGGTGAATATATAATCAGGACTTCTTATCCAATATACTTTTGTTATTTCCTATTGGTGAAAGCCATGTGGTGTTTGATAGAGTTGTCCGGAAAATATTTTGCGACCATCGGTTCCGTCGTGAGAGGGACTGGCGGAAAAGATGCGCAAGTCGCTGTTAATTGAGAATAAATATGAGAAAAGCAATAATCCTGGCGGGAGGCTCGGGAACACGACTTCACCCGCTAACGAAAGTCGTCAGTAAGCAACTGATGCCGGTTTATGACAAACCGATGATTTATTACCCGCTTGCTACACTGATGATGTCGGGTATAAGGGATATTCTGATCATCACCACACCACAGGAACAAGACCGGTTCATTGAACTGATTGGAGACGGTTCAGAATTAGGTATTAATGTGCAGTATGCTGTGCAACCATTTCCTGACGGGCTTGCCCAGGCATTTTTAATTGGTGAAAAGTTTATTGGCCGCGACGCTTGTACCCTTATTTTGGGTGACAACATTTATTATGGTCACGACCTGAAAGTCTCTCTTAAAAATGCATATCAACAGGAAACCGGGGCGACCGTTTTCGGCTACCATGTGAACGATCCCGAGCGCTATGGTGTGGTAGACTTCGACAACGATTGGAATGCATTGTCAATAGAAGAGAAGCCCGCCAACCCCAAATCTAACTATGCGGTGACCGGCCTTTACTATTATGACAATCGTGTTGTTGATTTTGCGAAAGAAGTAAAGCCGTCCTCCCGTGGCGAGCTTGAAATTACAGACCTGAATAATCTCTATCTTAAGGATGGCAGCCTGAAAGTGGAGTTAATGGGCCGGGGTTCTGCGTGGCTTGATACCGGTACGCTGGACAGTCTTTTGGACGCGGCTAACTTTGTTGCAGCTATTGAAAAGCGTCAGGGGCTGAAAGTGTGTTGTCCCGAAGAGGTCGCATATCGTATGGGATTCATCGATGCTGCTCAGGTGGAGAAGCTGGCAGCGCCTCTTATTAAAAGTGGCTACGGTGATTACTTAATGAAGATAATTAGTGGTCGTGTTAAAAGCTAGTCACGCCACCTCAACGTTTCGAATATTTGGATATAGCATTTCATGCAAGTACTAACGACTGACATTCCGGATGTCAAAATTATTGAGCCCCGCGTCTTTGGAGATGAGCGTGGTTTTTTCCTTGAAACCTTCCGCACCGATTGGTTCAAAGAAGAATGTGCTGACGTGGATTTCGTCCAAGACAATCACTCCAAGTCTAAGCAGGGCATTCTGCGTGGCCTGCATTATCAGCTTGAGCAAACACAGGGCAAGTTAGTTCGTGTAGTCAGTGGTGAAGTGTTCGACGTGGCGGTTGATATGCGTAAAAGCTCGCCGACCTTCGGCAAATGGGTAGGCGTAATGCTGTCTGCTGAAAACAAGCGTCAGTTGTGGGTACCGGCCGGTTTTGCACACGGTTTTTACGTCACCAGTGAATCGGCAGAGTTCGTGTATAAGTGTACCGATTATTACCATCCGGCTTCAGAAGTGTCGGTTAAATTTGATGACCC
Organism: Alteromonas sp. ABH4_456; assembly: GCF_056160645.1. NCBI lineage: Bacteria > Pseudomonadati > Pseudomonadota > Gammaproteobacteria > Alteromonadales > Alteromonadaceae > Alteromonas > Alteromonas sp. ABH4_456. The sequence continues at coordinate 6,381 of NZ_JBSWXO010000014.1, read as the reverse complement.
GACTATCGGTATTGACTGGCCGTTGGTAAACGGTGAAGCGCCGTCGCTATCTGCAAAAGATGCAGAAGGACTGGCCTTTATTGATGCCCCCGCGTTTTAAGGAAAGCCCATGTCAATTGTTGTAATAGGGAAATCAGGACAGTTAGCGTATGAGCTTCAACAGGCTGGCGGTGACAATATTGTTTGCCTTGGCCGTGATGATATCGATATTACGGACAAAGGCGTACTGGCGGACAAACTGAACAGCATAAAGCCGGATGCCGTTATCAATGCCTCTGCGTACACCGCCGTAGACAAAGCAGAGTCCGAACCGGAAGCGGCGGCGCTGATTAATACGCAGAGCGTGGCGAATCTTGCAGAGTACTGTAAAACAAACAGCATTTTCCTGGTGCATGTGTCGACAGATTATGTGTTCAATGGCAAGAAAGGCTCGCCTTACGCGGTGGATGACACTATTGAACCGCAGGGCGTCTACGGCAAGACCAAAGCCGGAGGCGAGAAATCGGTACTTGGCACCATTCCGGATTCCAGCTGCCTGATCCGAACGGCCTGGGTGTATTCCATCCATGGCAACAACTTCGTGAAAACTATGCTGCGCCTGATGGATGATAAACCACAGCTTACAGTGATTGACGACCAGATTGGTTCGCCCACATTGGCCAGCGGACTGGCGCAGGCATGCTTGTATGCCGCACGAAACAAAGTCGCCGGTGTTTACCACTGGACCGACGAAGGCGTGACCAGCTGGTATGATTTTGCACTGGCCATACAGGAACTGGCAGTCGAAAAAGGCCTGCTGGAGAACAAGATTCCTGTGTTGCCTATTCCGTCGTCACAATATCCCACGCCGGCTAAGCGGCCGCACTACAGTGTGCTGGATAAAACCCTGACCCGCGAAACTTTTTCATCACTGCATCCTGCTCACTGGCGTGAACAGCTCTCCGCCATGCTGGATGCACTGAAAGCCCAACAGAGCAACACACAATGAGCAAAACACTATTAGTCACCGGCGGTGCCGGCTTCATCGGTTCAGCGGTAGTCCGTCATCTTATTAATGACACAGACCATACGGTTGTCAACGTAGACAAACTGACCTATGCCGGTAATCTGGAGTCACTGACTACCGTGGCAGACAGCGACCGCTACTTTTTTGAAAAAGTAGATATTTGCGATGCCGACGAAGTAAAACGCGTGTTCACCGCGCACCAGCCTGACATCGTTATGCACCTGGCGGCAGAATCACACGTTGACCGCTCTATTGACGGTCCGGGTGAATTCATCCAGACTAACGTCGTCGGCACTTACACGTTGCTGGAACAGGCCCGCGCCTATTGGTCAAAACTGGAAGGCGGGAAAAAGGACTGCTTCAAATTTCACCACATTTCGACCGATGAAGTGTATGGCGACCTGCCGCATCCGGACGATGTGGAAGATGGCACTGAACTGCCACTGTTTACTGAAACCACGCCCTATGCACCCAGTTCACCATATTCTGCTAGTAAAGCGTCTTCGGACCAGCTGGTCCGCGCCTGGCTGCGTACCTACAAGTTGCCCACACTGGTTACCAACTGCTCGAACAACTACGGCCCGTATCACTTCCCGGAAAAACTCATTCCGCTGGTTATCCTGAATGCACTGTCCGGAAAGCCACTTCCGGTATATGGCAAAGGCAATCAAATCCGTGACTGGCTATATGTGGAGGACCACGCCCGCGCACTGATTGTGGTAGCGCTTAACGGTGAAATAGGTGAAACCTATAACATCGGCGGTCACAACGAGAAACAGAATATCGACGTGGTAAAAACCATTTGTACCATTCTGGATGATGTGAAGCCGAAAGATACAAAGTACGCTGAGCAAATCACTTACGTAGCTGACCGGCCCGGACACGATATGCGTTATGCAATTGATGCGTCCAAAATTCAGAAAGAGCTTGGCTGGACCCCGCAGGAAACCTTCGAAAGCGGTATTCGCAAAACCGTAGAGTGGTACCTGAATAATGAAGCCTGGTGGAAAGCCGTGTTAGACGGTAGCTATCAGGGAGAGCGTCTAGGCACAGGTAACTAAGCACCATCGTATTCAATCATGCTAAGATAATGGGGCCGCTATCGACTGCGGCTTTTTTGATGCACGCATGGAAAAAATGGCAGTATGAAGAAAATCGCGATGATGACGGTAAAGGGGGCAGTTGGTTTACTGCCGAAATCCGTTAAAGCTAAATTAAAAGATAGTCATAAGCTGACGGAATTTTACAGTCGCTCATTACAACGCTCAGGTTTGTTCTATGGCTTCCCTTCAAAGAAAAAAAGATTGGCGTTGTATAGTGCTTATTTGAAAAAGCAGGGGGACGTACTAAAAAGTTTTCCTGAGACTGACAGTGCCAAAGATCTTTTTTTAATCATTTTAGGAAGCAGGCAAATAGAGCTGACTTTGGACTCAGCTGAAAAATGTGGCTTACCTTTTAGCAGAGTTTGCATCGTAAATACAAAAAGTTCAGTAAACAGTAACAACGAGTTTTCGACTCTGGCTGAAGCTGTTGCTGGTATATCTGCATCATCCAAAGTGCTTCTGGTAAACAGCGGTGATACGTTTGTTAAGGAAGCGGCAAGGGTTTTTGCGTCTTTGGGAACTGATGCAGAGATAGTCTATTGCGATACAGATAAGTTTGATAAAAAAGGCAGACTATCATCCCCCCATTTTTTTCCCGACTGGAATCCGGATCTGCAGTTTTCGTCCGCTTATATTCAAACTGGCCTTTTGACACGTGCGGATCTGATTCAAAATATTGTCTGTGAAGTAAATACTATTGCGGGACTGCTGGTGCAAATTTCGGTACATAGAAAAGAAACTACCTTCAGGCACATTCCTTATACGCTGATTCATCGCGGCAAGGGGTCTTCAGGAGAAAATGCCGTAAATGAAGTTGCATCTGTTCTGCGTCGTTCGGGAGCGGCGGCCCCGTTGTACAATAAAGAGTTGAACATTAATCACGTTAAGTGGCCGGTGCTGAACAACCCCTTAGTGTCGCTAATTATACCCACTAAAAATGGAAAAGAACTGGTTCAGGCGTGTATTGAGTCCATATTACAAAAAACAACGTACAATAATTTTGAAATACTATTAATTGATAATGGCTCAGACGAGCAAGAAAGCCTTGATTACTTTGAAGAATTGAAACTTCAACCAAAAATTCGGGTGTTGTCGTACCCCGGGGCGTTTAATTATTCAGCAATTAATAATTTTGGCGTACAACATGCTAAAGGAAAGGTTGTTGGTCTCGTCAATAATGATATAGAGGTTATTGAACCTGAATGGCTGACATATATGCTTGGTCATGCGTTGCGGGATGACATAGGTTGTGTGGGAGCGAAGCTGCTCTATTCCGATGACAGGATTCAACATGCGGGTGTTGTGCTTGGTTACGGCGGTGGTGCAGGACACGCCCACAAGTATTTTCCTGCAAGTCATGCAGGCTATATGAAGCGTCTGATTGCAACGCAAAATTATTCAGCAGTAACTGCAGCATGTTTGTTGGTGAAGAAGTGCAAATTTACCGAAGTCGGTGGGTTGAATGAAGAAGATCTTACTGTCGCTTTTAATGATGTAGATTTTTGTCTCAGGGTCAGAGAAACTGGTGTCAGAAATCTTTATTGCGCGGAAGCTGAACTCTATCATTATGAATCTGTAAGCCGCGGTTTGGATCTATCGCCAGAGAAAGCAGCCAGATTCAAAAAAGAACTTGAATACCTACAGACTCAATGGGGCAGTTACATTAAGCAAGATCCCGCCTACAGTCCGAATCTCACGTTAAGACGGGAAAATTTTTCCGTAAAAACAAAAGAAGAGTTCAGTGAGTTCGATATTTAACGGAATTAAGAATTAAAATTGGAGATAGATATAAATGGAAGCAAATAAGAAGCTCAAAGTCGCAGTAGCCGGCACTGGCTACGTAGGGTTATCAAATGCGGTTCTGCTGGCGCAGCACAACGAAGTCGTTGCTGTTGATTTAGTTCCGGAGAAAGTTGAGCTGCTTAACGCACGCAAATCGCCAATTGAAGATAGAGAAATTACTCAATATTTGGCAGAGAAAGATCTCAACCTCAGAGCGACTCTTAATGCAGAGGAAGCATATCGTGATGCCGATTACGTGGTTATCGCAACGCCTACCGATTACGACCCTCAAACCAATTATTTTAATACTGGCAGTGTTGATGCAGTCATTAAAACGGTCATGAAGGTTAACCCTGATGCGGTAATGGTAGTTAAGTCGACCGTACCTGTAGGCTTTACAAAGGAAGCGAAAATAGAGCACGGTACTGAAAACCTTCTTTTCTCGCCGGAGTTCTTACGTGAAGGCCGCGCCCTTTACGACAACCTTTATCCCAGTCGTATTATCGTGGGCGAAATCAGCGAAAGGGCGGAAGTTTTCGCTGGTCTGCTCAAGCAGGGGGCAATTAAAGAAGATATTGAGGTGCTTTTTACCGATAGTACGGAAGCTGAGGCTATTAAGTTGTTTGCTAACACTTACCTGGCAATGCGGGTTGCTTATTTCAATGAGCTGGACAGTTATGCAGAAAGCAATGGTCTGGATTCTAAACAGATCATCGAAGGTGTTGGCCTCGACCCGCGTATTGGTAAACACTATAACAATCCAAGTTTCGGTTACGGTGGTTACTGTTTACCTAAAGATACAAAACAGTTGTTAGCAAATTATAGCGCAGTGCCAAACAACATGATTCAGGCTATTGTTGACGCTAACCGTACCCGTAAGGATTTTGTTGCCGATTCAATTATTAACCGTCAGCCCAAAATCGTCGGCATTTACCGTCTTATCATGAAGTCCGGTTCTGATAACTTCCGCGCCAGTGCGATTCAGGGCATCATGAAACGTATTAAGGCGAAAGGTATCGAAGTCGTGGTATATGAACCTGTCATTAAAGAGGATGAGTTCTTCAATTCGCGTGTGATCAATAACCTGGATGAATTTAAAAAAGTGTCGGATGTTATTGTTGCTAACCGAGTGACAGATGATATTAATGACGTTCTTGATAAAGTGTACAGCCGCGATTTATTCGGTGCTGACTAATCAGTGAATAAATGAAGAAGGGGAGCGTTTGCTCCCCTTGTTTTTATCTGTTTAGCACTATGTGGATATCTTCATCTGATAAACCAATGGACTGACCATATTCAACCAGCTTCTCGTCACTCACTCCGTAACTCTGGGCCGTTTCTAAAATCCGGATTGCTTGTTCTGTCTCTGCATGGGTTTGTTGCAGGGCGGTTGTAATTACTGCATCTGACTGAGAAGGAAATACAGCCAATAAGGCGTCGACTACATATTCACCAACATAAGGTACAGTATTTAGTGCCGTAGACAGGATCTCAATTACCTTGTTTGGATGTTCCTGAGATAATGTCTGTACGATACGGTCGGCGGAGTCTGGTTCTGTCTGTACAGCGACCCGAACAATTTCATCTAATTCTTCCGGTGTCGTATCCGCAGCAGCTTGTACAACAAAATCTACATAACTGGGCTCTGCACGGATCGCTAATTTGACTATGTTTGTGCAAGTACTGACATCTTTTTTAATTGCCATTTGCACTATGTCCTGAGTAGAAGCTGGTTGTGCCGATATGGCGGCAAATATAATTTCGCGGTATTTATCGGGATAAGTATCCAATGCTACGTCTACAATTGATACCACATCTTGAGGATAGTGACTGGCAATAGAACGAATCGCCCGACCAATAGACATATTCTGATCTACCTGCCGCTTCAGGAACTGGATCTGAAAATCGTCGTTATTATCTTTAACTGTATCTGCGTTAGATGCTGCGAAACATAGTGCGGGTAAACACATAGCTACTACAAAAAACGGTATGCTAACTCTGGGAGTCATACTCCACCCTCATTAAAATACGTCCCTAATGGACGCTATTATTGCTCTTATAATAGAGCTATCGTATTCGCAATTAGTTCAAATTGTCTAATTATTGTATGTATAGTTTATAAAGTAATCATTCGAACGCCCGAACACAACTTTTTTAGGTATAAGTGTTGACGTGCGGTGATAAATCTCTAAAATGCGCCCCACTTCTGACGGGGACTCATTTAAATGAAGCTTTCAGAAAGTGTTATAACACACACAGGCGTGATGAGTTATAACAGTTTTCACTGAAAACACTTGAGAAATTAAATTTCAAAAAGATGTTGACACTGAAAACGAAGCGCGTAGAATACGCGTCCCGCTTCAGGGAGAAACACTGAAGCAGCTAAGAAAATTCTTAGCATTGTTCTTTAAAAATTTATAACAAGACAATCTGTGTGGGCACTCGTTAAGAGTGTCAACCGACGATTCATAAAAGTTTTTCGATATATTT
>NZ_JBSWXO010000013.1:0-125970 GCF_056160645.1 Alteromonas sp. ABH4_456 | reverse complement strand
CCTCTGAGTAGTAATAACTGCTCGCCCCCATGGCCGCCACGAAGATTTGCGCATACCGGATTTCGCCTGTTTGTGGATTCACGACAGGCATAGTTTGTCCCGCATAGTCCACGAATAACACGTCACCTGCCCGGTGATGCTGGCGCATCGAACGGCGCTGTTTCTTCAGCCAGTGCAGGTAACGGTCGCAGAACTGAGAGTAACTGTAACAACGATTGGGGTATTGCTGTGTGTATTCTTCCCACAGCAGTAGTTTGGTCACGCCTTTACGGCTTAATTGCTTACGCAAGTCTGCCCAGTCTGGCTCCTGGAATCGTTTGGCGTGGCGGGTATCGGCTTGCGGGTAGAAACGCCGGGCTAACTGGGCATCATCCAGTTCATCCGGCAGCGGCCAGGACAAGCTCATTACCTTGGCTTTGTTGAGCAGAGTTTGAATGCTGCCAACACTGACTTTGGTGCTGCGGTGGATCTCGCGGATACTCAATCCTGCCGAGAAATGCAGCCTTAAAACCTCTCTGATTTTACGCATTGTAATCCTTTTCAAACCTCACCCTCACTCGCCAACGAAAAGCCAGTGGTTAAGTTATCAAATTAATAGTGATTTCAATGCGTTGAAATGATTCCGGTGTACTTGAACACCGATTCCGGAAATCAGCACAAAAGTGTACTAAATAAATCCGGAATCAGTGTTCAAATGATTCCAGAATAGGTGTTCAAGTGTTTCCGGAATCGCTGTTCAGATCCGGCCGGAATATGCATCAAGATTCATTGAGCATTTGAATACTTTGATTCATGCCGAAAAAATTGTTCGCCAAAGTGTAATTAGACGAACCATGTCTAACCTGTTTTAAAAAAGGGCTGCGAAGCAGCCCTTAGAGTGATTCAACCTGCTCTGTCCACTCATCAATGGCCTCGGTTGAAAAGTAACGATGTTTCGTTACTCCGAAGACATTCTCGAACTCATTATCATCAACTTCATCTGAACTGATAAAACCAACGATCTGAAGCTCGAATAGTAAGAACAATAAGCACCTCTCAGATGGCTCGAAATATTTCTTCCTGAACTCTTCTGGAAGCTGACTAGCGAGACCATCTGAGATAACAAACCCATTAGTAACAAAGTGCTCGTTTTTATGTTCGTACACATAATCCAGGGTTTCTGGATTGAAATACCAACATAAACGAAATTTGTCGGGCCAGGCGGTTCTTGTCGCTCTTTTGAACTGATGAATAAACGTGATTTGCAGGTCACGCGTTTGAGTCTTGTTTGTCATAGTTATGTCCTGATTGGTAAACCTCAGGATTAACTAGTTTCGTGAGAGGAGAATTTTGACAATTGAAGCCGCAGCTTTGGACTAAAAGAACGCGACGCTTTAGCTCGGAAAAGCTAAAACAACAACTACTGTATAATGTGACAATTGTGGGACAGTTTTGGGACGCTCTTTTTACGAGCAATCAATGAGCGGGGTAAGTCATTGAAAAATAGTAGAGATTGGTCGGTGTGAGAGGATTTGAACCTCCGACCCCTGACACCCCATGACAGTGCGCTACCAAGCTGCGCCACACACCGACCGAAAGAGCCGACAAGTCTACTTATTTTTCTTCACTTTGCAACGACAAATATGCGCCGCGATGACTGAACGTCTAAATGATGAGCAAATCCCTGCCGGGACTACGGTTTTAACCCTGTAATGTGAGGTAACACACCACGGTGACGACACTGGCGACGATGACATTCAGCACCATCCCTTCCCTCGCCATGGTTTTAATATCGAATTTTCCGCTGGCGTAGGCAATAGCATTGGGTGCTGTGGCAACGGGCAGCATAAAAGCGCAACTGGCACTGATGGCGGCAGGAATCATCAGCAATTTGGGGTCAACGCCCACGGCGGTACCGGCTGCTGCGAGTATGGGCATAAGTAATGTGGCTGTAGCGGTATTGGAGGTAATTTCTGTCAGGAACGTTACGAACAGGCAAATAGAAAACACCAACAGCAATACAGGTAAGGTAGACAGGCCTGTCAGCCATTCGCCCATAAGCAGACTTAAACCTGAGGCTTTAAACGCTTTGGCGATGCATATACCACCGGCAAATAACAGCAGCATACCCCAGGGGATATCATTGGCTGTGGGCCAGTCGAGTAACTTGTCGTTGTCCGGCTTGCCACTGTTCACCATAAACATGGCAACCACGCCGGCTACAGCGATGGTGCTGTCACTGACGGTGGTGATCCCCAGCCAGCCTGTCCAGAACGGCCTGAAAATCCAGGCCATTGCCACTGTACCGAATATTGCCAGTACCCGCTTCTCAGCCGTGGTCCAGGCACCGGGCTGCGGTAAATCAATGTTGCCGATGCTACCCAGGCCGCGTCCGAGCCACATGGCCATGGCCGGAATTGCCAGCAGCACAATGGGTACACCGGTTTTCATCCATTCAATGAAGTTATATTCACTGCCCTGCGTTTCTTCATACACGCTCATAAAGATGATATTCGGCGGTGTGCCGATGGGCGTACCGACACCGCCAAGGCTGGCTGCGTATGCAATACCGAGGATCAGCACAATACCGAAGCGGGTATGTTTGGTTGCGTTGATGATGGCCATTGCCATGGGCAGCATCATCAGAACGGTAGCGGTGTTACTGATCCACATACTCAAAACAGCGGTGGTCAGCATGAAGCCCAAAATCAGTTTCATGCCGCTGCCTGTACCGGTAAGCCGCAACATATAAATTGCGAAACGCTTATGCAGGTTCGCTTTTTCCAGTCCTTTCGACAACATAAATGCAGCCATCAGCAGTATGATGACATGGCTGCCAAGAGAAGATGCCGCTTCGGCGTGGCTGATTACGCCGGCGAGCGGAAATAGCGCAAAAGGAATGAGTGACGTAGCCGGAATAGGCAACGCTTCGGTTACCCATAATATGGCAACAAAAGCGGTGATTGCAGTTGTGGAGGCAATGTCAGCGGGCTGGCCGGCGAAATGCAGACCAAAGCCTGAAAGCAACGCTACCAGCGCGGCAATGAATAGGGTGAGACTGCTTTTTATCATTACCGGGCTCCGTTTCTTTTAAGACGAAAACTGACAGAGTATTCGGGATTAAACTACGAAAGGCTTATTTATCGTCATCAGATGTAATTCGGCTGGCAACGGCACCGGCCTGACCTTTATATTTGGCATCAGCACGGGCGTTATACGGTTTTTCTGCCGCCTGAGACAACACTTCAAAACTCAGCGCGCCGATTTTCATCATCGGACGCAACGCCAGAGGTAACTTACCACTGTTATAAAACTCAAGCACGATATTACCGGACCAGCCGGGATCAATGCGGTGGGCAGTCACGTGCACCATCAGGCCAAGTCTTGCCAGAGAAGAACGTCCGTCCAGCCAGCCGACAATATTGTCCGGCAAGGTTACCGACTCATGGGTAATGGCCAGTGCAAGTTCACCCGGATGCAGAAAGAATGCCTTGCCTTCAGGCAGCTCAATTTCATCACTCATCACAGAGTTAAGGGCTTCCTGAACTTCGGCTTTAGGTCCGCTGAGATCGATGTAAGGTGCCTGATGGTCTTCAAAAACGCGGAATTTATTCCCCAGGCGCATATCCACCGTCACACCGCTGATTTGCTCATACCCGGGTGTGGGGTCGATTTTAATCTTGCCTTTCTGAAGATAATCGTAAATATCACGATCGCATAAACGCATAACACATGTCCTGAGGAGGGAAAGAAAAGAGCGCGTATTATGCGACTTTGCTTAAAGCCGCACAACCCGCCTTAATCACCGTTTTTCTCAGGCGATGGTATTAATGCTTCTTCTATGATCTGAATTTTTTTAAGGCAAACGTGCAGTAAGGTACTCAGTAACGCAAAGCTTCCCATCATCAGATATAAGGAAAACATTTCAGTGTCACTGTTTTGGGTATAGATGAACAGCACTACGACAATGAAAATTATATATGTAATCTTAAATAAATTAAGCATGCTCAAAGTGTCTTCTCCTTGAAAGAAAGCGCCTGCTTCGCAGGCGACTTTTAATCAGGGTAATGCATAATGCCCGATCACGAGCATCGCACCGCCCACGGCTAATCCGAATATTGCCGTGGCTGGTCCACCGGCAAATCCAAAACCGATGACAGCAAGACCACCGTTATCCCAATCTAACCGGCCACCATTAACCATTGTTAACTCATCTGAATTCAGCTCTTGCATAAATATTCCTTTTTATTTACTGCGAATCATTTCGCTCATATATCTTCACACTTCAATAAATTTCAACAAGTGTCTGGAAGTACAGTTCTGCTCACTTATAACTTTGTCAGCCCGATGGTTTCACCGCGGATGTAACTTTCAGAGCTGCGGGAAGGTAATGTAAGCGCCATTTGCATGGACAATGCGCGGGCAGCCTCACGGTAGATGCCGGCCAGTTCACTGTCCGGTTTATCTGCCACCAGCGGTTTACCTAAATCGGCCTGCTCACGGATGGAGACATCCAGCGGCAATGCGCCTAGCAACGGTAAATTGTAGCGTTCAGCCAGCGCTTTACCTCCGTCCTGCGCAAATAAATAATCAGTGTGACCGCACGAAGAACACTGGTAATAGCTCATGTTTTCAATTAAACCCGCCACCGGCACATTTACCTTGTTGAACATGGAAATGCCTTTTTGCGCATCGGCTACGGCTAAGTCCTGCGGTGTGGTGACAATCACTGCAGCGCTCAGGGGCACCTGCTGTGCCATGGTCAGCTGAATATCACCGGTACCCGGCGGCATATCCACAATCAGATAATCCAGTACCGGCCACAAAGTTTCATCCAGTAACTGTTTCAGTGCCCTGCTCGCCATGGGGCCGCGCCATACTGCCGCGTCTTCTGCCGGCACCAGGTATCCGATGGAGTTCGCCACCATGCCCCAGGCTTTCAGCGGTTGCATATGTTTGTTATCGCCGCTGACCGGATGGTCCTGCGGATTGCCCAGCATGATGGGTACAGAAGGGCCGTAAATGTCAGCATCCAGAATGCCCACTCTGGCGCCTTCCTGCATCAGCGCAAATGCCAGATTCAGACTGGTGGTTGATTTACCCACACCACCTTTGCCGGATGCGACCGCTACCACGTTACGGATATTCGTCACCGGCGCGATAGCGGTCTCAGCACCGCGAACCTGTTGGGAAATAGCCAGCTCCACCAGCGGAAAACCGGCTTGTGTTAATGCCTGTGTGATGGTTTCTCTTATAACGGCATGTTGAGTGAGCGCACAGAATGGCAGTGTGACCGACAAACAGCCGTTGTCTACCTCACACCACGGTTGGGTTTGCTCTGTGGTTAAGGCATAATAATCAGCCAGACTTTGTGCGGCGGTTTGCGCCAGCTTGTCACCCTTTCGGGAAAAGAACATAATTCACCTTTAAAATGCGCGGTCGCGCTATTTACGTAATGCAAAAGCGGCGCGATTCCGCTAGTATTTGCAGCCATTTTTCAACGCTTGAGAACAGAAACATAATACTATGTCTGAAAACACGTCGACTTCTGTTGCCGGAAACAATGCGAAACGCCATATTCTGGTAACCAGTGCACTGCCGTATGCTAACGGCTCTATCCACCTCGGGCACTTACTTGAGCATATCCAGACCGATATCTGGACCCGTTTCCAGCGTCTTCGCGGCAACGAATGCTATAGTGTTTGCGCCGACGATGCTCACGGCACGCCTGTTATGCTGAAAGCACAGGAGCTGGGTATTACGCCGGAAGAAATGGTCGCCCGTACCCGTGCAGAGCACCATCAGGATCTGCAGGACTTCTACGTTGATTACGACAACTATTATGTGACTCACTCGCCGGAAAACAAGGCGTTGTGTGAAACCATTTATAACCGTCTTGATGAAGCAGGCTACATCAGCAAGCGTACCATCAATCAGTTGTATGACCCGCAAAAAGAAATGTTCCTGCCGGACCGCTTTGTAAAAGGCACCTGCCCGAGCTGTAATGCGGAAGATCAAAACGGCGACAGCTGTGACGTTTGCGGCGCTACCTACAGCCCGACAGAAGTGAAAAATCCGCGCAGTGTAGTTTCCGGCGCGACGCCAATACTGAAGGAATCTGAGCACTTCTTCTTTGACCTGCCGCAATTTGAAGGCATGCTCAAGGAGTGGATCCGCTCCGGTGCGATTCAGGCTGAAATGGCGAATAAGCTTCAGGAATGGTTTGAAGACGGCCTGCAGCAGTGGGATATCAGCCGCGATGCACCTTATTTCGGTTTTGAAATTCCTGGCGCGCCGAACAAATTCTTTTACGTGTGGGTAGATGCGCCGGTTGGTTACATGGCCAGCTTCCAAAATTTCTGTGATCAGAATGACGTTAACTTTGACGATTTCTGGAACAAAGACACCGGCACAGAGCTGTATCACTTCATCGGTAAAGACATTACGTATTTCCACTGCCTGTTCTGGCCTGCCATGCTGGAAGGTGCCGGTTTCCGTAAACCTACCGGTGTGAATATTCACGGATTCGTGACAGTAAACGGCGCGAAAATGTCCAAGTCCCGCGGTACATTCATTAAAGGCCGTACCTATCTTGACCATCTGAACCCGGAATACCTGCGTTATTACTTCGCGTCCAAGCTGGGTGACGGTGTAACGGATATCGACCTGAATTTTGCTGATTTTGCCCAGAAAGTGAATTCAGATCTGGTGGGTAAAGTGGTCAATATCGCCAGCCGTTGTGCCAGCTTCATCACCAAACGTTTTGACGGCAAACTGTCAGATACGGTACTGGATAAAGAGCTGATGGCAGAATTCCATGCCGCATCAGAGAGTATCGCCACGCACTTTGAAAACCGTAAGTATCATCAGGCGGTACGTGAAATAATGGCGCTGGCTGACAAAGCGAACCAGTTCATTGATGCGAACGCGCCGTGGGTCACCATTAAAGACGAAAGCAAACAGCAGTTTACCCATGATGTGTGCTCACTGGGTATTAACATGTTCCGTATTCTGGTGGCTTACCTGAAGCCGGTATTGCCAGTGCTGGCAGAGAAAGCGGAAGCTTTCCTGAACGATACGCTGACCTGGGAAAGTACTCAAACTGTTCTGACCGGTCATGAAATCAATAAATTTAAAGCCATGATGCAACGCATCGAAATGGATAAGATTGACGCAATGGTAGAAGACTCAAAAGAAAGCCTGGCTGCAGCAAATGCACCGAAGTTAGATCCTGAAAGCCCGCTGGCGAAAGATCCCATAAGTGAAGAAATTACGTTTGATGATTTCGCGAAAGTGGATTTCCGCATTGCCCGCATCGCTAATGCCGAGCATGTGGAAAAAGCTGACAAACTGTTGCGCTTAGAGCTGGATTTAGGCGGCGAAACCCGTCAGGTATTTGCCGGTATCAAGTCAGCCTATGCCCCTGAAGACTTAATTGGCAAACACACCGTGATGGTTGCCAACCTGGCTCCGCGCAAGATGCGTTTCGGTATGTCTGAAGGCATGGTACTGGCGGCAGGTCCGGGTGGTAAGGACTTGTATATCCTTGAGCCACACGAAGGTGCCAAACCGGGTATGCGCGTCAAATAATGCGCAGTGCTATGGTCACCTGAAAAGGTGACGTCGACAGTAAACGAAAAACGGTGTTCAGATGAGCACCGTTTTTTTATGAATAAAATTCACAGGTCATTGCTTTTCAAAAAGGTATACAGCAAAGGCAGCGGATAATATGCTTTGTGCAAACCCCTTCTGCCTCAGTCACAATGATTTTTGTAAAACCACGGGCCGGGATTTCAGTCAACGTACTGGCCGGCGCAGCATGTCTTCTCACATTTCTTTTAAGCGGCTGCAGTACAGTGCCGTCCTCTCCCGCCACTTCCGTTGATGCCGGACTAAAAGTTTCAGCTCCGGCATTTGAAGTGATCCCGCTGGGTACGGCAGGCGGACTGGATGAAAGCAACTTATCGTCCTATCTGATATCGCGCGGTTACAGCCACCGTTATATCGCGTTCGATGCCGGTTTGGTAATGACCGGCCTGAAAGTGGCTGCGGCAAACGGTGCTTTTGCGACTTTGCCTGTACAAACGGATTTAACTGTTGAGGGAAATGTGCTCACCCGTCATATCACCGGTTATGCACTTTCCCATGCTCACCTCGATCACGTAGCCGGCCTGGTGATTAACGCAACGGACGATACGCCGAAACCTGTTTATGCCATGCCTTTCACTATTAAAACGCTGAAAGAAAATGTATTTAACTGGGCGCTGTGGCCAAATTTTACCAATGAGGGAAGCGGCTACAAACTGAACCGCTACCGTTATACCTACATGCAGGCCGGTGAAGCGCAAACACTGGGTGACACGAGCTGCTCGCTCACCGCCTATCCGCTGTCCCATGCCGGTGCTGACAAGTCTTCAGCGTTTTTATACCAGTGTAATGACAATGCCATCCTGTATCTGGGAGATACCGGGCCTGATGCAGTGGAAGGTACCGGCCAGTTAGCCGGCTTGTGGAAAACCGTCGTACCACTGATAAAAAGCGGCCGGTTAAAAGGCGTGTTTATTGAAGCGTCCTATCCTTCAGACAGAGCGGACAACGCGCTGTTCGGTCATTTAACACCGGCATGGCTGATGCGGGAACTGGACACACTGGCAGCACTTACCGACAGTGAAAATCCGGCAAGCGCATTGCGGGGATTAAAGGTCATTATCACCCATATAAAGCCGTCTCTGAACAAACAGGAAAACACCCTGTTGAAAATAAAATCCGAACTGGAAGCGCTTAATACGCCGGGTGTAACGCTAATTTTTCCAAAGCAGGGAGAACCCTTCTACCTCTGACAACGGCCGGTCAGCCCCGGCTTCCGTCACGGCCTGCAGGGGTTGCATTCTGCACCCGCATACTGGCACCCACAGCGGAGAACCGGGGTTTGAGTTTCCATGCTGGCTTGATGGTGGTCATGGGGATCACCCGTTTACGGGCAAGGATCACATACACCGAGCTGCACCAGGGAAAATAGCGGGTAATGCGGTTATGCCAACTGGCAGGTAGAGAAAACTGTTTTTTAATAAAGAGCATGGAAAACAGAATATGGCGGGTTTCAATAATTTCGTAGCCCAGTAACTGCAACCAGTCTTTTACCCGGCCTGACGAGAAGAAACGTGCATCATGCAGCAGGTTACCCCGTTTCAATGGCAGATATTTGCCGATGCCGGTGAGGCTGTAAGGGTTAAAACCGCTCAGAATAATGTAACCGTCCTGCGTGATACAGCGGTCAACTTCCCGTAATAACTGATGAGGATCCTGGCAAAAGTCCAGTTCGTTTGCCAGCAGAAACCCGTCGATGCTGTTCTCAACGTAAGGCAGTTCGGTAGACAGACTCAGCACGGATGTCGCGTCGATCTGAACGGGTGTCTGACGGATTTGGTGTTTGACGTTGCACTTGCTTAACGCAATTTCACTGCTGAGTGTTCCCAGCTTGACCAGATGATAGCCGAAGATACGGGCAGAAAAGCTGTTACTGACAGTCTGAACAGCATCTTTAATTGCCTCACCTGCCGGTAGCTGAGCCCAGGATTCGGGGTAACCGGGCGGTTTAGAACGGTATGCCAGTCTCATTAATATTCAGGCTGATCCAATTAGTTGCGACACTGCTATCTAATTTCTATAGTATCGCATTAATACTGATAAACAAGCAGGATTCCCCATGAACAGGATGTCTGACGCCCTTCCCGATGGTGTACAAATCAGCGCAATTCCCGCCTTTACTGACAATTATATCTGGTGTTTGCACAATCAAACCCATGCAGTGGTCGTGGATCCGGGCGATGCAGAACCTGTACTGGCATTTTGCAAGCAGAACGGGCTCAGCCTGGAAGCCGTGTTAATCACCCATCACCACCGGGACCATACCGGCGGCATCGCCAGACTGGCCTCCGCAAATCCGTCATTACCGGTTATCGGCCCGACTGGCGGACATATTCGCGGCATTACCCGCTCTGTGGATGAAGGTGATGATATTCATCTGAATGTGGTGAACTGTGCGTTTACGGTCATGGAGCTGCCAGGCCATACCCTCGATCATATTGCATTTTATGGTCACGGACTGGTGCTGTGCGGTGACACATTATTTTCCGGTGGCTGCGGACGACTGTTCGAAGGCTCGCCGGCGCAAATGCACCATTCACTGAACAAACTGAAACGCTTGCCAGATAACACCCGTGTGTTCTGTACCCATGAATACACACAGGCCAACATGCAATTTGCCCTCGCGGTAGAGCCTGACAACGAAGAATTGCAGCAACATGCGAACCTCGTAGAAAAGCTGCGGTCTGAAGACAACATTACCCTGCCCTCCAGCATGCAAAAAGAAAAGGCCATCAACCCCTTTCTGCGCAGTCACAAACCTTCAGTGGCAACCGCTGCATCACAGTGGCAGGGAGAAGAATTAGATGACGATACTGCGGTATTTGCTGCGCTGCGGCGCTGGAAAGATGAGTTTTGATGCAATTGACGGCAACAATCGTTACACTATCACGTTCGAAGTTTATTTGCGGGGCACTTAATTAATGAAATCAGCACTGGGCCTGATTGCCAGTATCGCGCTTGCTGGCATGCTGAGTGGTTGTGAAACCACCGGTGAGAATGACATTGCCAGTGAGCAACCGCCTGAGTATACCGAACCTCAGGGCTCAGACACCTGTGAAGTAGGTCAGACGACCATTGACGACGAGCAGGACTGTCAAATCGCCAAAGAAGGTGTTATCGAAGTTGTGCATCCTGTTGAAGATGTGGACGAGGCGCTGGATGAAGCGGTTGAACCGGAAGAACCTGAAGACGTTGTCATTGATGATGTGTGGACCCGCGCGGCTGCACAGATGGCCTTTGAGATCCCCGATGACAAGCGGGTGACCAGCCAGCGTAACTGGTATCTGAAGCACCCTGAATACATGGCACGGGTGGTTAACCGTGCACGTCCTTTCCTGTACTACATCACTGAAGAAATTGAAAAGCGGGACATGCCGCTGGAAATCGCACTGCTTCCTGTCGTGGAAAGTGCTTTTGACCCCTTCGCATACAGCCATGGCCGTGCTGCCGGTATGTGGCAGTTTATTCCGGGCACAGCGAAACGTTTCGGGATCCGCCAGACCTGGTGGTACGACGGCCGCCGGGATGTGGTAGCATCCACACAGGGCGCGCTGGATTACCTTACCTACCTGAATAACATGTTCGACGGCAACTGGTTACATGCCCTTGCGGCGTATAACAGCGGTGAAGGCCGCGTACTCAGAGCCATCAAACAAAACCGTAAAGCCGGTAAACCTACAGATTTCTGGTCGCTGGATTTACCCCGCGAGACACGCGCCTACGTACCGAAACTTCTCGCTCTTGCTGACATTCTTAAAAACAAAGAGCAGTACGGCTTTGCCTGGCCTGCTGTTGATAATGTTGAAGTGGTAAAACTGGTGGATATCGGCTCACAGGTAGATTTGGCGTTTGCTGCCGATCTTGCCGATATGGAACTGGAAGACTTGCATGCCCTGAATCCCGGCTTTAACCGCTGGGCAACCGATCCTGACGGCCCTCATCAGTTGTTGCTTCCGGTTGAGAAAGCAGAACAATTTACTACAGAACTGGCGTCCGTTGACCGTCATGACCGCCTGAACTGGGTGCGTCATAAAGTGAAAAGCGGAGACAGCCTGCTGCGTCTGGCAAAGAAGTATCATACGACAGCTGACATCATCAGAAGGGTCAACAGTCTGTCGGGTAACATGATCCGCGCCGGTGACTATGTCATGGTACCGGTTGCTTTAAAAGAACTGGATTCTTATTCTTTGTCACAGGATCAGCGTCTGGCTTCGTTGCAGAACAAGCCCCGTTCGTCTATGAAAGTGACACATAAAGTCACCTCCGGCGATACCCTGTGGGATTTAGCCGTTAAATACAAAGTCAGCACCCGTGACCTGGCGAAGTGGAATGGTATGGCGCCGGCAGATCCGCTGATGCCCGGTAAAACCCTGGTGATCTGGCAAGGTGGCGATGCGCCGGAGAAGTCCTCCGCTTCCATCATCCGCTCTCTGACTTACACAGTTAAACCGGGAGACAGTCTTTCCCGTATAGCCAGTAAGTTCAATGTTAAAATCTCAGACATCACCAACTGGAATAATTTGAGCAAAAACCGCTATTTGCAGCCCGGTCAAAAACTCAAATTACACGTGGATGTGACGAGACTGAAAAATGTAGGATAAGCCACCATGCTGAGAATTAACTGGGACAACTTACGGAAAAGTCATGAAACGCCCTGGTTAATTCTTGATTTGGTTATGTTGGGTTTATTGCTGGTAAACCTGGCCTGGCTGCTCTTCGATGCCCTCTACGGCACTGCCGTCATCCACCAGCAACTGGAAATTCTGCTGCCGGGATTTACCGGCACCTACGACCCCATCCATAAAAATTTCATTCTTGTCGACCTGGTATTCATTGCCATTTTCTTTGTTGAGTTCTGCTTTCGCTGGGTTGTGTCAGTGGTGCGGAAAGAGCATTTGCGCTGGTACTTTTTCCCCTTTCTGCACTGGTACGATATTATCGGTCTGATCCCTCTCGGGGCAACCCGCATTTTCCGTTTCCTGCGTATCTTTTCGATTTTGCACCGGCTGCATAAATTCGACATCATCGACTTAAACCGCACCGCTATTTTTCGTTTCTTCCGCTTTTATTACGATGTTTTTGTGGAAGAGCTGTCTGACCGCATTGTCGTTAAAGTGCTCAGCGATGTACAAAAAGACATTTCTGCAGGGTCACCACTGGTTGACGATATCACCCGTCAGGTGCTCGCCCCCCGCCGCCCTGTTCTGACTGAATGGGTTGCCGGTGTACTGAATCATTTCGGTCAGTCCATCAGTGACGGCCATTATGGTGAAGCGATCCGCGAACACGTCAGACGGTCGGTAGGCAAAGCGGTGAAAAGTAACGAGCAGGTATCGACTCTGCACTATATTCCGGTGGTGGGAAAAACCATTGAAAGCACACTGGAGTCGGCTGTTACCGACATCGTGACCGCATCCATTATTAACTTACTTTCTGACATCGACGCCCACAAGATTGATCATTTTGTAGAAGCCGGTTTACACGATTACACACCGGTCACAGATGATTTGGATAAAGAGGTGCTGGGAGTGATTAACGAGTGTCTGGAGTTGGTGAAAGCCCATGTAGCTCAGCAGCGCTGGAAAACCGAACTGGCTGAAAAGAACCGGCCGGTGCCTGATGCCGGCATTGAAAATCAAACAAAAGGCCCGTTGGAATAATCCGACGGGCCCTTTCATTCAGCGCATATTATAAGGTGCTGTAACTTGTCAGCCTTTACGCCAGGTCGTTCCGGCCGGCCCGTCTTCAAGGATAACATTCATTGCCGCTAATGCATCACGGGCAGCGTCAGCAGCAGGCCAGTCTTTCGCAGCACGGGCATCGTTTCGTTGCTTGATAAGTGCTTCAATTTCGGCGCTCTCATCATCATTGCTGCCGCCCTGTAACCAGGTTTCCGGCGCGGTTTGCAAAATACCCAAAATCGCTCCCAGGCCTTTCAGTACCGCAGCCAGCTTACCGGCTTCTTCCGCACCGGCTTTTTGCTTATTGAGATCGCGGGCCAGGTCAAACAGGACAGACATCGCTTCAGGCACATTCAAATCGTCGTTCATTGCCGTTTCAAAGCGCTCAAGGTATCCGCCGTAAGACAAATCAGTGGCAGAGTTTATATCCACACCGCGAAGAGCCGTGTACAAACGTTCCAGCGCTGATTTTGCCTGAGTGATATTGTCCTGCGAGTAGCTCAGCTGACTGCGGTAATGGGCCGACATCAGGAAAAAGCGCAGGGATTCTGCATCGTGTTCCTGCAATACATCACGCAGGGTAAAGAAGTTGCCCAGCGACTTGGACATCTTCTCATTATCAACCTGCACCATACCGGTATGCATCCATGTGTTTACATACGGCGTATCAAAGGCGCAGCGGGATTGAGCCACTTCATTTTCGTGGTGAGGGAAGGTTAAGTCAGAGCCTCCGCCGTGAATATCAAAGTGTGCCCCCAGGTGCTTGTGATTCATGGCAGAACATTCAATGTGCCAGCCGGGACGCCCGTCGCCCCAGGGCGAAGTCCAGAAAGGCTCTCCGGCTTTGGCTTTTTTCCACAGTACAAAATCCAGCGGATCATCTTTACCCGCCGCCACTTCAACGCGGGCACCGGCCTGTAACTGTTCCAGGTTTTGCTTGCTCAGTTTACCGTAGTCACCAAACTTACTGACATCAAACAGCACATCACCGCTTTCTGCTACATAAGCAAAGCCTTTATCCAGCAGCTTTTCAATGATATCCACAATTTCAGCCATGTGCGTGGTTACACGGGGCTCGATATCCGGCTCAAGTAAATTAATGGCAGCGAAATCTTCGTGCATCATGGTGATGGTACGGGCAGTCAGTTCACCGGTGGTTTCACCATTTTCATTCGCTCTGGCAATAATCTTGTCGTCTACGTCAGTAATGTTACGCACGTAATTCACATCAAATCCAAGATGGCGCAGATAACGCACCAGCACATCAAAGCTTAAATAGGTACGGGCATGCCCCATGTGGCTGAGGTCGTACACCGTGATACCACACACATATAAACCCACGCATCCTTCTTTCAGCGGCACAAAAGGGGCTTTTTCCCGGGTCAGTGTGTTGTAAAGGTGTAGCATGGTTGTCCTCGTTTTTTAGCTCAGGATTCAAATTCGGGGCGAAAGTGTAGCACTACCCGTTGCGGTCGCACAGGTTTTGCCGCCTTTTAACAGTGATTAATTTAACTCACGGAGGAAATCAGCTACCATTACCCCACTTTAACCGCCGGGACACAAGATAAGGGGCGAATTCATGGTTACGTTAAAAACAAATTACGGTGACATCACACTGGAGCTTTTTGCAGATAAGGCACCGGCAACCGTTGAAAACTTCTTAAACTACGTAAAAGAAGGCTTTTACGACAACACGATTTTCCACCGTGTTATCGACGGTTTCATGATTCAGGGCGGTGGTTTCACACCGGATATGGATCAGAAATCGACCAACGCACCTATTGCCAATGAAGCGAACAACGGTGTTGCCAATGAAAAAGGCACTATCGCCATGGCACGTACAAATGATCCGCACTCAGCGACTGCGCAGTTCTTCATTAACGTGAACAACAACGACTTCCTGAACTTCTCCAGCGAATCAGTAAACGGCTGGGGCTACTGTGCATTCGGTAAAGTGTCTGAAGGCATGGACGTGGTTGAGAAAATCAAAGCTGTGAAAACCGGCACCAGTGGCTTCCACCAGGACGTACCTGCAGAGCCCGTTGTTATAGAAAAAGCGGTTATTGCTGAGTAATCCGGCGATACCTTTGTTCAGAGACAGTTCCTGCTGTCTCTGATCCCTCTTCTCCCATATTGTCACACTTAGCTGCATGCCATTTACTTACTTCATTGCCGATATTCACCTGAGCGAAGACCGCCCTGACATTACTCAGTGTCTGATGATTTTTTTAGAAAACGAAGCGCCACAGGCTGATGCACTCTACGTGCTGGGTGATTTGTTTGAAGTGTGGATTGGTGATGACAACAAGACACCTTTCAACGACGCGATTGCAGCCGCATTTAAACAGGTCAGTAAAACCACGCCGGTATTTTTCATTCACGGCAACCGTGACTTTGCAATCCGTCAGGAATGGGCAACGCAGGCAGGTATGACATTACTGCCCGAACAAGCTGTCATTGATTTATACGGCACCCCTACCCTCATCAGCCACGGTGATGAGTTATGTACAAAAGACATTGCCTACCAGAAATTCCGTAAGAAAAGCCGCAGCTGGTGGTGGCCACGGCTTATGCTGGCATTGCCACTTTCATACCGCCGTAAGGTCGCTGAGAACGGACGTAAGCAAAGCAAGTTAAACCAGCAGGGTTTGAAACCTGAAATCATGGATGTAACGCCACAAGAGGTAGTGAAAGCCATGGAACACTTCAACGTACAGCGAATGATCCACGGTCACACCCACCGCCCCTCCATCCACGCGCTGAAAGCCAACGGCAAACCCGCTACCCGAATTGTGCTGGGCGACTGGTACGATCAAGGATCGGTTTTAAAAATCAGTGAAACGGAAGTTACCTTGCAGCAGCGGGATTTTCTTATTTCTTGACAGTGGTAGAACCCCAGCAATCTAGACAATATTCAGTTATTAAAACAAATACTGTTTATGAAAGTTATAGGCCGGAATATGAACAAAGTGATCGTTTAGCCGAATGTCAACTTATTTGTTGTTATGATCAGCAATTCGTTCGTAATTGATATTTAGTTATCGCTACGGCAGCGACCGCACACGTAAAAAACTGTTGTACTTTTAAAGAACCTAAATCAATAGCTTTTGTCACTTAACAGCCAGATAGCCTGTTGAAAAGTCGCAGTGTTGAGAAGCACAAAAAGCAGCTCTTCAGTGCTTTTTCCGCCGAGCTTCCGAGAGACATGAGTGGCAAGATAACTTATACCGTCTCCTGCTTAGAGCCCCCCACAGAACTCGTGAGCTTTGAACAGTCAACATTAGGCTCCGTTTCAAAATGGATCCTACCCAAGTTGTATGGACCTATTAATAAACGTATTGGATGAATTCAGTCAGTTTATGCGAGGATAGTCACTAATAGCCGGTGAGATCAGAGTCGGGGTAAATATCAATAACATTGGGTAAATTTCTGATTTCGCTTTCAGCGTCACTGGGTGCCTCGATATTGACCACAACTTCATTGTCTCCTAGGGGGATGGTGATAGCGCTGGCTATCTGACCTAAGTTTGCGTCTCTCAACTGCGAAGCTAACTGGTCGATATTGCAATTAGTGTTAACGGTTAACAGCCATTTCATACGATCTGCGTCCAAAGGTATTCAGTAGTAGTATAGCCGAATATCACTGACGTAGCTTAACTGCGGATGTAAACCCGTCAGCGAGTGTTTGTTTCCAGAGCTACAGATTATAACAACTCGCAACACTGATTATAGTGCGCCACGTTGTAGTAAAAAATAACTCGCTGCTGCGTTAATTACGCCATACCCGGTATCGGTGTCCCAACCCGGTGTTCCAAGGTTGTATGCCCCCATAATCAAAACGCTTTTAAGTTCTTCCGGGGTCAAATGGGGAAAAGCGCTCATAAGCAAAGCCGCTACACCGGCCACCACCGGAGTAGCCGCTGAAGTACCGCTGTCAAATCCTGGGCGCGTGCCGCCTGGCCGCCCCGGCCCAAAATTAGCAAATAAATGCGTATAACCAGCAACATCAGGTTTGTAATGTTCAAATATGCCTGGCCCCTGCGACGAGTAGCCCACCCGCTCATGGCGACTGTTTACGGCTGCCACGGTAATTACCTCCTTGAGGCTATTCGCGGCGTGGATTGAATTGCCCCGCCCTATTCCGGAAGGATGGCAATTACCACTTGGGCACTGTTCACCACAGTTCCCAGCGGCATAAAGCGCAGGACAACCAGAGGCCACCACCTCACGAACTTTGCGATTGACCGGGTGATTAATATCCCAGATTTCGTGGCGAGGGTAACGCGTAGAACTGGGAATTCCGGTATAGCCATAACTGTTGTTGGAAAGATGCGGAGTGCCATCAATACGGCGCTGGTTAAGGATCGCCTGCAGCATACTCATTACCCCACCGGAATTAGCTATCCCCAAAAACGGATAGTCGTATAGTTTGGCTGCTGGGGCGGCAACTAAAACATCTGCTGCACACATAGAACCATGACTGGTTATTGAAGCCTCTCCAGGCTTTAACCTGGCATTTTCTGCGCTAAAGCCACCCACAACCGGATAAACCTCACCGTTAACGCCTTCATCAATGATTCCTACTACCATGTTCTGGCCTCGAAAACCACGTTGCCAAATAGCGTCAGTTCCCAATAGTTGCCTAATGTCTGCAATGGTAGCCCCTGGCCTGAACGGTCTGCAATCGACACCATTAGCCGAATTAGCCTGATCAAACAGATGAGCGGGCTTTAAGGTTTGTTCATCCGGCGCACCGCACTGGCAAGACTGTAATGGTGATACGGGTGAGTTGGGCCATACTATAACGTCATCACGACCATCCAAGTTTGCTAATTGTTTCCGGTTTACCTCGCAGGACACCACCATCGACTTCGCCCGCATATCATCGTTGGTTTCTGATACACCAAATGCAGCAAGCAAACCAACATTGCCCTCGTCGGTATCATCAAACATTGGTATAGGCGCAATATCGTCTAGAACATCAAGTCCTTGGGCAGGTAAATTGGCAATTAACGATTCGGCCTTCTCAAATGCATCAAGCGTTGAACTAGCTTGAGCTGCATGTAACGAAAATGCGTTTTGAACGGGGGTGTTTACTTCTAATAACACACTAACTTTACTCATTATAAACTCCCTTCTTATTAATAGATTTAATGATAGCAGCAGCAAATTGATGCCTTCTTCACTACATCTAAACGAGAGACGTCATTTGTTGCCAGCAGCGTAAAACCAGAAAACACGGCTATTGGCTCGTATACAGCGTAAGGACCTCAAAATATGTCGAGCGAATTTAACTGACTGGTTTGATAAAAATAAGTGCAGTTAAGCAGGTCAAACTCTCACAATTTTTCATAAAACCAATATCGATCCGATATAAACCATTCATCTCATAATAACTTGATTGTCATACAGACCACCTAATCTGTTTCGCAGTCTGGGTGGGAACCGATACTTTCAGGGACGAGAAGATACACCCACCGCCCTGCCATCTACGCGCCTAAAGCCCGCTACTCGTATCGTTCTGGGCCACTGGTACGATCGAGCATCGGTTTTAAAAATCAGTGGAACGGACGTTACGTTTCAACAACAGGATTTTATGATGCCCGAACGGGAATAAGCCTGAAACGGAATTCAGTTCGCCGGAAATAGATGGACAATCAAAAAACTAACTAATTTTTAATGTTAAAAGCAGCCGCCCCAAAATCGTAGGATGTCTCGGAATTTTATTAAAAAACCAAATATTCTCACAGCATTCTGAAGCCTGAGACATTTAGTTATTCAAAAGTAAATCCAACTGCAAAAAACCAACTTGGTTTGTAGGTAGATTCAACGAGTTGTTCGTGAGTAAGTTCCGCGTTAGTTAATACTGGGGTTTCGTCATTAAAATCGTGAGAAACTTCATACGCGCTGTATTTTCCGTTCAACTGTTGCTCTTTTGTCATTGCCAAACCCAATGTAAAAGTAATATTTTGACCCAAGGTATAACTACCACCGCCTAAAATTCCTGGACGCTCTGGATCTAGGCTTAAGCCAGCTGACACTCCCCATGAATTGCCGGTTGCTCGGTAGGTTTCTGGCTGCAAAATATATGTAAATAATCCAGCAGGTAAATAATCTGCGCCACTATTATCATACTGGCGCACAATATAACTCCCATCCTCATCACCATATGATTCAGTGTAATACTTCTTCGATGATTCGGGTGATATATACACATAACTAATATTGTACAACCAGACAACAGGCGATTCCTGCTCCCATATATATGTCCAAGTTTTGATGTCTCCAAGATAATTTCGGGTCAAGGTATACTCAAGGGTCTTACCTGCTTCAAATATTAGATTTTTTTGTGATGTGGTTTTTGCAAGTTCACTATCAACCATAGTGGCAGCTTGCACGCAGTCTTCAGATACTTCTAGCCAATTGTAATTTTCCACTTGTTGTTGAGCTAATTGTTGAGTAACATTTTGCCAATCTGGCTCTGACATATTCGGATTTTTCAAAAAGTTGTATTTAATGAACTCCACGATATCAGAATAGGTACCTTTTTTTGCAGACAGATACCGGTGTTGAGAAACTTTCACAGACTGGATAGCTGATGCAAGATTTTTTTCATCTTTTATTTCAGTAGCATAAAGTGAATCGAGCGGAATTAACATCTTTAAGTGACATTGCTTATAAAT
Source organism: Alteromonas sp. ABH4_456 (assembly GCF_056160645.1). Classification (NCBI taxonomy): domain Bacteria; kingdom Pseudomonadati; phylum Pseudomonadota; class Gammaproteobacteria; order Alteromonadales; family Alteromonadaceae; genus Alteromonas; species Alteromonas sp. ABH4_456. The sequence continues at coordinate 105,981 of NZ_JBSWXO010000013.1, read as the reverse complement.
TTCTCTAAAGTATAACGTATAAAGAGCTTTTAGGATTTCATCGCTGTTATTCACAGAATCTTTTTGTGATTTAACCTCCTCTGAAAATTGGTTTAAATCATTAGAAACTCTCATACTATTTTGACTGGCAGTGGCCAGCGCCCCTTCAGTTGTCTGAGCGCTGTCACTCTTAGATTGTGCAGAGGTCAGCCCTTCAGGTTTGGTAAGCTTTTCTATTGAAGGATAATAACTTTTAACAGTTGAAGAATAATCAGCTGCCGGTAACATGTTTTTCATTTCTAACACAATATCAGTAACACCACTTTTACGCTTTATAGTACTTTTCTCCGGCGCAACAGCCAAATCAATGGGAATATTTTCAGTACTTGCGTTTACTTTTCCATTAGGCAGAAAAAGCGTTATCCCAACCAGAATTGGCAGAATGGATGAAATTATGTAAGACTTTGAAATTGAATGATCCATAGGTATTCCTAATTCTTTCCTTGAAAATTTAATGAATCGGAAAATACTGCTCAGCTCTCTCCTTAATGAGGCATTAGAAATTAATCCAACATTCTTGTAAATCAGTATACGACGAATTAAAACCTATGAATACAACCCATACAAGGTAATTTCGCGGATTAATTTCGAAAAAACTAATACTTTTAAACTAAAATTTATTCATATTTTTAAGAAATCCAATATCTCAGACTACACTTAATCGAAAGTAAAGTGGATAATCGATTAATACCTGATTATTCACATACTATCCACCGCGCGAACAAGAACAGAATATTTTCGCAAATGAATGACTGTCATCGCCGTTTTTTCCTGCTTGACCTGCCTGTTAATTTATACAAAGCTAACAATATGAAGAATCAAAAGGATTTTGATTGTAGGGAAGCGCGCTGGTTTCATTGAGTTTGTGAAAAATCACTGGGAGTTTCTGGCGGTGGGCAGTCTGATTGCGATTTACCTTTTACACGGTCAGTATCTGCAGGCTGTCGCCTCTACAATTATCTCCCAGCCGAGGAAAAGCGACTTTTTGTTTGTTGATTACTATGAACTGGATAGATCCAGTGACATTAAATATCGTTTTGTGCCCTTAAAAGTCATTGCAACAGACGAGCAAAATATTACGGTAGCGGTAGGAAATATTGGTTTCAGTGAACCCGTATCGCCTGAAACTCACATCAAATTTGATAAACCACTCCTTCTCAGAAATTATTACCGGAAAAACCATCTTCAGTTCAGTCGCAAAGAACTGAGTTCAATGTACGAAAACGGGGTTATTTATGACGCCCGCCGCCCTCAAAACATCTACATAAGCGGATGGATCGTGATTAAATTAAGCGAAGTGTACACAGACTGAAAATAAGCAGAGGTAATTGCCTGAGACCAGTCATTTCTTTACTGCGCCCCTCAAATAATCAGTTAAAACAACATGTTATGTTATAACATTTTTCATAAAAACGACATCAATCCGACATAAATCATTCATCTCAGATTAACCTGTTCGTCATACAGGCCGCCTACTCTGTTTCACCGTCCGGTCGGGGAACCGATACTTTCAGGGAAGAGAGGTTACACACATCACCTGCCTGCTTCCCGCTCCCTGCCGCAGACACACGGCTGCTTCTGTCTACAGCGCCGGTAATCAAAAACATAATTAGGAATGTCATAATGAAATTTAACTGGAAAGCTTCTGTCAGCGCTCTGGCTCTGGCGGTTTCAACTGGTTTGCAGGCGGATGTGCTCCCTGCTTACCAGTCTGAAAGTGCCTGGTTCACCGACGCACAAACCAAACTCACTGAGAAACTGGAAACCACCAATAATTTTAAAGCCAAAAACGTGATCCTGTTTGTGGGTGACGGTATGGGTATTTCAACGCTGACTGCGTCACGTATCCGTAAAGGCCAGTTGGCGGGCAACCCCGGTGAAGAAGGTTACTTAACGTGGGAACGCTTTCCCGGTACTGCACTGGTAAAAACCTATAACGTAGATGCCCAGACTCCGGATTCAGCTGGTACGATGACAGCCATGATGTCAGGACTGAAAACAGACGTGGGTGTAATCGGTGTAGATGAAGACATCGAACGTGGCGAATGTTCAACAGTTGCCGGCAATGAAGTGATTACCGCACTGGAACTGGCTGAAATTAAAGGACTGTCTACCGGTGTGGTATCAACTGCCCGCCTGACTCACGCGACGCCTGCAGCCACTTATGCCAAATCAGCAGACCGCAACTGGGAAGACGTATCTGATATGCCGGAAGCGGCAGTCACAGCCGGTTGTGCTGACATTGCCGACCAGCTGGTACATTTTGAAGATTATCTGGAAAGCCGTTACACCGGTATAGACGTTGACGGTATTGATGTTGCCATGGGCGGCGGCCGCCGTCACTTCCTGCCGAATGATGCTGCGTTTAACAGCAATGACGCGGTAAGTGAAACAGAAGGCGACCGTACTGACAGCCGTGATTTGACTGCTGAGTGGCAGGAAATGTACAGCGATGGTGTTTACGTAACCGATCAGGCCGGATTCGATGCGGTGGATGCCGCTTCCACGACCCGTCTGTTTGGTCTGTTCAACGAATCTCACATGCAGTACGAGGCAGACCGCGCCAACGATGTTGCCGGTGAGCCTTCCATTGCAGAGATGACTTCTAAAGCAATCGACATTCTCGATAACAACGACAAAGGCTTCTTCCTGATGGTGGAATCAGGTCGTATCGACCACGCTCACCATGCAGGTAATGCCTCCGGTGCACTGTCTGAAACACTGGCGTTTGAGCAGGCTATCGAAGCTGCGGTAGCGAATACCGATCCTTCAGAAACACTGATTCTGGTCACGGCTGACCACGGCCACGTGTTTACTATTGCCGGCTATCCTAAGCGCGGTAACCCGATCCTGGGCAAAGTGGTTAACGTAGGTGCTGATGAAGCGGCTACTGCTGCTGACGGCATGCCTTATACCACTGTGGGCTACATGAATGGTTTCGGCTTTAACGATTTAGGTACAGAAACCGATTCTGACGCTATCTACAGCGAAGAAATCAATGCTGGCCGTATGGATATTACCAGCGTGGATACCACTGCTGCAGGCTACCACCAGGAAGCGCTTATCCCGCTGTCTTCAGAAACTCACTCCGGTGAAGACATTGCCCTGCACGGCACAGGCCCAGGCAGCCAGTTAATTCAGGGTGTCATTGAGCAAAGCGTTGTATTCCACCTGATTAACCAGTCTCTCGGACTGATTGAAGAATAAGAAGAGGACATCATGAAAGTATTTAAATATAGCCTTTTAGCCATGGCCATGGCCGGCCTGACCGCTTGTTCTCTTGACGGTGATGATGGCGCTGACGGTACTGACGGCAGTAACGGATTAAACAGCCTGACGGTACAAACTGAACTGGCCACCGGCGATGCAAACTGCCCGAACAGTGGCGTACGTTTTGATTCAGGCCTGGATGCTGACGGAGACGGCGCTTTAAGCGACAGCGAAATTTCTGAAACCAGTTTTGTATGTGTACCGGCTAATGCAGAAGTGGCTACCAGTGAATTGCTGACCAGCCTGAACAACGAATATTTTGTTGCCGGTCAGGCGGAAGTTGAGGCGGCCAAAACCACCTGGCTGAATGCGACCGGCACAACCTCTGTGGACGGCGTTCAGACTATTACCAGCAATAGTACAGTGACCAAACATGCTTCTGTGGAAGGGGCTGTTGCATCGCTGAAAGGTAAAGCGAAAAACGTTATCCTGTTCGTCGGTGACGGTATGGGCGTGTCTACTGTGACGGCAGCCCGTATCATGGAAGGCCAGATGAACGGTGACAACGGTGAAGAGAACCAGTTGAGTTTCGACCGCTTCCCTTTCGCCGGTTTATCAAAAACCTATAACGTTGATGCACAAACGCCAGACTCAGCGGGCACCATGACCGCAATGATGAGCGGCGTGAAAACCGATGTTGGCGTAATTGGTGTAAACGAAAATATTGTTCGCGGTGACTGCAGCACCGTTGCCGGTAATGAGCTTGTAACGGCGCTGGAACTGGCGGAACTGGCCGGGAAATCTACCGGTATCGTGTCTACTGCACGTATCACTCACGCAACGCCTGCGGCGACTTACGCCAAATCAGCTGACCGTAACTGGGAAGACGATGGCGACATGTCTGCTGAAGCTATTACTGCCGGTTGTACCGATATTGCCGCGCAGCTGGTTGGTTTTGAAGCAGCTACAGAAGCACGTTTTGGTGCAGACATTGACGGTATCGAAGTCGTTATGGGTGGCGGCCGCCGCTCATTCCTGCCTAAAGATGCTGCGTTTAACAGCCCCGACGCTGTCAGCGCTGTTGAAGGTGACCGTACAGACGGACGTGATCTGACCGCAGAGTGGTCTGCGCAATATCCTAATGGTGTTTACCTGTACGATCAGGCCGGTTTTGACGGACTCGACACAGAAACCACTGAGCGTGTTTTCGGCCTGTTCAATGAGTCGCACATGCAATACGACGCAGACCGCGCTAACGATGTAGCCGGTGAACCGTCAATCAGTGAAATGACAGAAGCTGCGATTAAGATTCTGGATAACAACGATGACGGCTTCTTCCTGATGGTGGAATCCGGTCGTATTGACCATGCCCACCACGCCGGTAACGCCTACGGTGCACTGACCGATACAATTGCCCTTGCTGATGCGGTAGCTGTAGCTGATGAGTTAACGGATGATGAAGATACATTAATCATCGTCACTGCCGACCATGGCCACGTATTTACCATTGCCGGTTATCCGAAACGGGGTAATCCGATTTTGGGCAAAGTGGTTAATGTAGGCGCAGACGAAGCTGCAACTGCAGCTGACGGTATGCCATACACCACGGTTGGTTACATGAACGGTAACGGCTTCCGTGACCTGGGTACCGAAACCGATGCAGACGAAATCTACAACTATGATGTCAACGCCGGCCGTCAGGATCTGGCTGATGTTGATACCACTGCTGCCGGTTTCCACCAGGAGTCTTTAGTCCCGCTTTCATCTGAAACTCACTCAGGTGAAGACGTTGGCATTTATGCAAAAGGCCCTGGCGCATTCCTTGTCAACAGCACTAACGAGCAAAGCGTTATCTTCCATGTGATGGATTTTGCCGGAAGTCTGATTGATGACGCAGAAGCGGCTATCGAGTAACAATAAGCTCTGAATACAGGGACGTCCGTCTGGTCGTCCCTTTTTTGCTGGTAATAAATAATGAAACAATCTCACACTTTTCTCTGCGGACTGCTCTTATCCGCATCTACTTTGTTTACTTCAGTGGTAACTGCCGCAACGTCTGAAGAACCGGCTCAGTGTGATGCTGAAAAGAACTGGGTGAAAGCAGACTATACCCTTACTGAGACGACCAACGACAAAGTTCGAAGCCGTTCACTGACCTTATGGCGAAAACCTGATGTGGTAGCACACCAGTATCCTGCCAGCGACATCACGCAGGTTTGGGAACATGTGCATGAACGGGTAAAACAAACGCGCTTTTTTGATGCTCACAAACGGGGCATTGAATATCAGCCCGGCGAAAATATTCATGGTCGCGTTGATAACGACTGGGAATACCGCAATCAGCTGGTTAAGCAGGCCTTTATCGACGGGCTGGAGAAACAGGATTCACAAGGGTCAGGCTGCGATATCCGTACCCGTTATACTGCCGGCAGTGAAAACGGGTATATCGAGCTGGTATGGGCAGACAACCTGCAACTGATTGTCTCGTTCACTGTGACTAAAGGCGAACAGAAAATGCACTGGCAACAGCAATCGCTGTCTCATGAACAGGCAGGCATCAACGCATTTTTTGCAAGTCGCTACGGATATCAGACAACTGATTATGCCGATATTGGCGATGATCATACCGATCCGTTTCTCACCAACATGGTACACCAGGGCTTTATAGAAGCCGGTGCCAGTGGTTTTTACAATGCCAGCGGTGAAGCCCTTGAGGGATCTCACCTGCACTAAAGATCGTTGTAAACTCCTCGCAATTTGATAAGAATGTGTTATAAAAATAGCAATCAGGATTCATCAAGGATGGTGAAAAAATGTCCACATTCTTCTTTCATGATGCCAACTTTCTGTTCAGTGCAGCAGTTGGCATTGTCATCTTACTGTTCATTATTGAACTACTCGGCATGGCACTGGGGATCAGTTTATTAGGCATTTTCGACGATATGCCTGAACCCGACCTTGGCGGTGGTGAGTCTGTGTCAGGGCTGGCCGCCCTTACCAACTGGCTGTCGCTGGACAAATTACCGGTGATGATCTGGTTCATTCTGCTTCTTACCCTGTTCGGACTCACCGGCTACATACTGAATCTGTCTTACGCCAGCTTTCTGGGTGGACGCTTCTTACCGCCGGCGGCTGGTGTTCCAATCGCTATTTTCGTTTCCCTGCCCCTCACCGGCCGGCTTGGCAGCGCACTGGCAGGTCTGTTACCAAAAAATGAAAGCAGTGCCATCGACAATGATGAATTTGTTGGCGCTGTAGGAGAAATCACCATAGGCGTTGCCCGTAACGGCAGTCCGGCGGAAGCGAAATTTACTGATCGTTACCGCCAGGTTCACTATGTACTGGTTGAGCCTTTTGAAAGTGATGAAACCTTCACCCGCGGAGAAAAAATCATCCTCGTAAAGAAAAGCCTGCATAGTTGGCTTGCTACCCGATATAAATAACCCTGCAGCAATAAGGAAGTTGTAAATATGGAAACCTACTCTGCTAATAATCTGCCCGCCGTTCTCATCATCGGGCTTATTGTCGTTATCGCCCTGCTGGCCATTGGTCTTATTTTCGCCAAGCTTTATAAACGGGCCACTAAAGAAACTGCCTTCGTCAGAACCGGTCTGGGCGGTGAAAAAGTCATTAAAGATGGCGGTGCGATTGTGCTGCCGGTGGTGCACGAAATCATTCCCGTGAACATGAACACCCTGCGTATTGAGGTAGAAAAAACCCAGAAAGATGCGCTGATCACCAAAGATCGCATGCGGGTGGATGTGAAAGCCGACTTTTATTTACGTGTAGCGCCCAGTGCCAGCGGCATTTCCATGGCGGCACAAACTTTAGGTACCCGTACAACCCGGGCCGAAGAAGTGAAAAAGCTGATGGAGTCGAAGTTCGTTGACGTACTTCGCGCCGTGGCTGCAGAAATGACAATGACCGAAATGCATGAACAGCGTGCAGATTTCGTCCAGAAAGTGCAGCAGAGTGTTGCAAACGATCTTGAGAAAAATGGTCTGGAACTGGAATCGGTAAGTTTAACCGGCTTCGATCAGACCGACCTGGATTTCTTCAATGAGAACAATGCCTTTGATGCTGAAGGTCGTGCCCGTCTTGCAAAAATCATTGAAGAGAAGCGTAAAGAAACCAACGATATTCAGCAGGAAAACCGTATCAAGATTGAAACCCGTAATCTGGAAGCGGAAAAAGAGTCGCTGAATATTAAACGGGAAGAAGAAGAAGCCCGACTGATGCAGGAGCAGGTTTTGCAGTTTAAGCGTCAGGAGCAAAAAGCTGAAATCGCTAAACAGCGGGAGCAAAAAGAACGGGAAGAACGTGAAGCCGGCATTGCCAAAGAAAAAGCCGTTGAAGCAGCTGAAATTGACAAGTCACGTGAGCTGGAAACCCGTGAAATTGCCAAGCGCAAAGCACTGGAAGAAGCCCGTATTGCCCAGCAGCAGGACGTCGAAGTAGCCGAACAGGTTAAACAAATTGCGGTTGCTACCAAGTCAGAAGAAGAGTCTGCCGCACGAGCTAAAGCAGCAGAAGCTGAAAAGGCTAAGGTAGAGAAAGAAGAAGCGGTAACCACAGCCCGTCAGGTTGCAGAAGCTAAGCGTCGCATGGAAATTGAAGTGATTGACGCCCGTAAAGAAGCGGAACGGGAAGCAGTGGGCATTACCGTAGAAGCTCAGGCGAAAAAAGAAGCGGCGGAGAATGCGGCTGAAGCCATTTTAACTGAAGCCAAAGCCACAGCAGATGCGAAAATGCTACAGGCGCAGGCAGATGAAAAAGTACTGGCAGTAGAAGCGGCGGGTAAACAGGCGCTGTACGATGCTGAAAACACTCTGAAAAACGAACAGATTGAGCTGCAAAAAGCACTGGCAATTCTGAAAGTCCTGCCTGAAATAATCGCCAGCGCCGTGAAGCCACTGGAAAATATTGAAGGCATTAAAATTCTGCAGGGCTACGGGATCAGTAGTGCCGCTGGGGGTGCAGAAGGCACAGTAAGTACCGGTAATGGCAGTATGGCCGATCAGGTCACGCAGGCAGCGTTGAATTACCGTGCCAACGCACCGGTTGTCGATGCTCTGTTACGGGAAGTCGGTCTGGTAGATAAAGCCGGTGGTTCACTCACCGATTTATTAAAAGGCGACAATGCTATGGTTGCAGCCCTTACCTCTCAACCCGGCACGACCACTGAAACGAAATCAAATGGTGCCGGCCCTGCCCCGCAATAAATCCGGTATCCGGCGGGGTCAATCCCACTACATATGAAAGGAGCGCATCGCGCTCCTTTTTTGTTGTCTTTAATCCGGCTCTGAAGCATTTCCTACCAAAGTACTATAAATCTGTAGCTAAAGTGGCAAGGCAATTTTGACCTGATGCTGACTAAAATACATTATGGCTTCAGGTACGAAAGAACGATGAAAGCAACCAGCAGAATTACACTTACAATCACAAGTATCTATTTGATATCAGGAATAGTGCTGGCTTTCATCATGTACAGTCAGGCAACAAAAGATGTTGCCACCGAAATTAACGCATCACTGGCACTGGCTGATGCGCTGGTTGAACAAAACGTTGACTTTGCAACCATAGAAGCAGCCTTGCAGCACAGCCGCCACCTTACAGCCCTCGCAATCGATTCTCCGGCCGGTTCAACATTTAATTATCCGGATGCTTCATTTTTTCCCGTAGAACCTCTAAGTGTGTTCAGTCATCCGGTAGATCCCCGCCGGCAACTATTTCTGTTTGCTAATCCCGCTGCTGAACGGGAAGAGATCCTGACCACTGTCTATCAGGTTTTCGGTTTACTGGCGATTTCACTTTTATTCACTCTCAGCGTAATGCACATCGTGGTTCAGTCAAGAATGAAGCCTTTACAGGCACTGAGTTCAGCTCTCAGTAAAGTAGCGAAAGGCAATTATCGTGTCGACGTTGAACACAGCGATATTGAAGAAATTGACAGTGTGGTTACCCATACCCAGCTGATGGCCTCTGCACTTGAAGAAAGAGAAAACAAAGTACAGCAACTGAGAAATAAACTGGCTTCCCTGCAAGAGCACGAACGCCAGAATCTCGCCCGTGAATTACACGATAATCTGGGCCAGCTGGTAACTGGTATCCGTGTACAAAGCTACATGTTGCGCCAGCAAACACAAAGCCCGAAATTCATAGAACGCACAGCCACTTTACTTGGCGAGCAATGTGCAGAAATACAGTCCGGCATACGGCAACTGGTTAATAAACTCTACCCCGTCACACTTAATAAAGTGGGCCTTGTTTCCGCCCTGCGGGAAATGCTGGAACGCTGGTCAGAAATTCACAATATTGCTGCCACCTGCTCCCTTCCCGACCTCAGCCCGGAAAAAAATATTGAGAGGGACATGCATCTGTACCGCATCACCCAGGAAGCGCTGAGCAACGTTGCACGACATGCACATGCTTCAAAAGTGCATGTTTCGCTCACCCTGACGCAAAACGCCATGACATTAAATATCACCGACAACGGTACCGGATTTGCGGAACAATCAGAATGTTCCGACGGACTGGGACTGGCATCCATGCGTGACAGAGCCCGTCTTACCGGTGGGCATTTTGCAAAAGACAATTTCGAAGAAGGAGCACGTATTCAGGTTGTTGTTCCTTTGACGGCCGGAACGGAGAAGAGCAGTCATGCACATATTACTTGTTGATGATCACGCTGTTGTACGCCAGGGATACGGTGCCCTGCTGTCAATGATGCTGCCGGAAGCCACGATTCACGAGGCGGAAAATGCCCGCCAGGCGATGACATGTATGACGCAGAATGATGTGGACGTAATGATTCTGGACATTAACCTGGAGCAGGCTAGTGGTCTGAACCTGGCTCCACGCTTCCTCAGCCGTTGGCCGGGACTGAAAATCATATTTTTCAGTATGTTTGACGAGGCCTCTATTGTTAACCGGGCAATGCATACCGGTGCCAGTGGTTATATCAGTAAACGTTGCAGACCGGAAATAATGCTTGATGCGGTAAAAACTGTAATGGCCGGACGCACTTATATTGAACACGAACTGGCCATTAATCTTGCGTCATATGCTTACAGTGAGAAGAAAGATATTTTCGACCAGCTCACCCGCCGTGAATTCGATGTGTTCATGGGCGTAGCAAAGGGCCAGAAACGGACACGGATTGCAGAAGATTTGAATATTTCAGACAAAACGGTTTCCAATGCCATCACCCAGCTTAAAAGTAAACTTCAGGTAAAAACCAGTACTGAACTGGTTCATCTCGCCATCGACAACGGTTATGTAAAGGTGGCGTCATGAACCCGTAAATTTCGGGAATTGCTCCTGCTAAAACCGGGAAAAGTTCCGTGGTTACCAGACGCCATTTACGTCACACTTACTCTAAATCGAAGGCTGCATTGTTCGACCAACCTTTCGGTTTAGTGAGGTTCAACAGCTCACACCCTATTCCGGCTAACCCTTTGTGGTTAGCCTTTTTTTTACTTATTTCGTGGCAGATATCAGCTTCTGTAACCCTGTTTCACTGACGGGATAAATCCCGCTTCAAATCGGGAATAATTCCCGCCTTACTTCGGGCAAAAGTCTATTCTCCCTGCCCCCCTGCTGCTCGCATACTGTTAACACTTCATAAACAAATAGCAAAGGTACGCTATGACTATTACACCTAAGAACACCACTAAAAAACTGTTGTTGTCTGCTATTCTCGTGAGCAGCGCACTTGCCAGTCAATATACTCAGGCTAAAGGCGTCACCTGGGATGATATTGAGAACGATGCCAGTACCACAGAAGATGTACTGATGTACGGTATGGGTCCGGAAGCACAGCGATTCAGCTCACTGGACAAGATTAACAAAGACAACGTGCACATGCTGACACCGGCATGGACCATGAGCTTTGGTGACGAAAAGCAGCGGGGTCAGGAATCTCAGGCACTGGTTTATGACGGCGTTGTTTATGTGACCGCCAGTTATTCCCGTATTTTCGCCTTTGATGCCAGAACCGGCGAAAGAAAGTGGACTTATTCTCACCGTTTGCCTGAAGGGATCCGCCCCTGCTGTGACGTGATTAACCGTGGTGCAGCCATTTACGGCGACATGGTGTATTTCGGTACGCTGGATGCAGGTATCGTGGCACTGAACCGCCACACCGGTAAAGTGGAATGGAAAAAACGTTTTGAAGACTACCGCGCCGGTTACACCATGACAGGTGCGCCGACACTGGTAAAAGATCAGAAAACTGGCAAAGTCCTGCTGATCCACGGCTCCTCCGGTGATGAATTCGGTGTGGTAGGCAAACTGTTCGCCCGTGACCCGCTGACCGGCGAAGAAGTGTGGATGCGCCCCTTTGTTGAAGGTCACATGGGCCGGCTGAACGGTAAAGACAGTACCCCCACCGGTGATGAAAATGCGCCTACCTGGCCACGTGATGAAAACGGCGAACTGGTTGAAGCCTGGCATCACGGTGGCGGTGCGCCATGGCAGAGTGCCAGCTTCGATGTAGAAACAAACACCATTATTATCGGTGCAGGTAACCCGGCCCCCTGGAATACATGGAAGCGTACAGCAAAAGGCGATGATCCGCGCAACTGGGATAACCTGTACACCTCAGGTCAGGTTGGTGTAGACCCTACCACCGGTGAAGTGAAATGGTTCTATCAGCATACGCCAAATGATGCCTGGGATTTCTCCGGGAACAACGAGCTGGTACTGTTTGAATACGATGACAACGGCAAAACAGTTAAAGCAACTGCTCACGCCGACCGCAATGGCTTCTTCTATGTGGTAGACCGTGAGAACGGCGAATTCATCAAAGGCTTCCCGTTTGTAGACAAAATTACCTGGGCTACGCACATCGACCCCGATACAGGTCGCCCGGTTGAAGTAGAAGGACAACGTCCGCCTCTGCCGGCCCCCGGCGAAGAGAAAGGAAAATCTATTGAAGTATCCCCCCCATTCCTTGGCGGAAAGAACTGGAACCCTATGGCATACAGTCAAAACACCGGCTGGTTCTATCTGGGCGCAAACCACTGGAAAGAAGATTACTGGACAGAAGAAGTTAACTACGTAAAAGGTAATGCATACCTTGGTCAGGGCTTCAGAATTAAAACTCTGTTTGACGACCATGTAGGCGTGCTGCGTGCAGTAGACCCTGTATCCGGTGAAATAAAATGGACGCATAAAGAGAAACTGCCATTATGGGCCGGCGTTCTGGCCACGAAAGGCGGATTAATTTTCACAGGTACCGGCGATGGCTTCATCAAAGCGTTTGATGAGAAAACCGGTGAAGAACTGTGGAAGTTTCAAACAGGCTCAGGCATCGTTTCCTGCCCGATCACCTGGGAAATGGACGGTGAGCAATATATCGGTTTCGCTTCAGGTTACGGCGGTGCTGTACCACTGTGGGGTGGCGATATGGCAGAACTGACCAAGCCTGTCGCACAAGGCGGTTCATTCTGGGTATTCAAATTACCAAACTTCGACAAAGTCGCTAAACGTTAATCATACCCGGCGGGGCTGCGGCCCCGCTTCCAAGGAGTGACTTATGAAACCCTTGTATTTTCTGTTCTGCTTTGCTGCCACACTGAGCCACGCAGAGCCTTTGCCTTTTGATGATGACGTGGCCGAAATTGACGGTTGCAAACTGACTCAGGGAACACAATGCAATAATGCTGATTTGTCCGGTGCTGATTTGCGCCACATGGATTTGTCCGGCTCCGTGTTCACAAATGTCAACTTCAGCGGTGCAGATCTGCGCCATGCTGATCTCAGCTACGTAACCTTCAAAAAGAGTAAACTGGACAAAGCAAACCTGGCGATGGTGTCGTTGAATCACAGTGATCTACGTACTTCCACCTTAACTGAGGCCAATCTTGAAGGAGCCACCGGCTTTTCCCTGTTCGCTCAGGGCGTTAATTTCAACGGCGCTGACCTGACCGGCGTCAATTTCGACCAGGCGAGAATGTCGGGAGCAAAACTCAACGGAGTGACCCTGCGGAATGCCCGCATGGAAAGGGTCTGGATGAATAAGATTCAACTCGCCGGCGCCGATCTGACGAACGCAAATATTCAGGAAGCCAAGCTGAATGACGCCAATTTGTCCCGTGCTGACTTAACCGGTACACGTATTCATTACGCCACTTTTCAGGGAACATACATGGCAGACTGCACAAATTGCCCCGTAGACTGGTGAAGGTATTCTTGCTGCCGAAGCCTGCAGCCGGGGTTTCTCTATACGGGTAAACCGCTGTGGAATTTAAAATCCTCATCCGGTGAGGTTATCAGTTCACCTTCGACCTCACCGAAAAAAGCAATACGTTCTGCAATATCCTCACCGGCAATCTCTTCTGCCAGTGTCAGATAATCCTGATAATGTCGGGCTTCCGAGCGAAGTAACGAAATATAGAAATCGCCCAGACGCTTATCAACATGGGGGGCCAATTTAGCAAAACGCTCACAGGAACGGGCTTCAATGTACGCGCCGCAAATGAGTTTATCTGTGAGGGCTGCCGGCTCATGAGTACGTACGTGACGCAGCAATCCTTTTGCATAGCGGCTTGAAGCGATATTTTCATAAGGAATGTCGTACTCATTCATGATTTCCAGTACCTGGAAAAAATGATGCAGTTCCTCTTTGATAAGCAGCACCATTTTATCAATGAGATCCTGGCCGTAAGGTGTTCCGGACTTGGGAATAATCGATTTCGACAATTTGTTATGTTTAAGCAGTGACTGCCAGTCACCTTCTTTCCGGTACGCAAAGTCTTCAAAAGGCTTCAGCCATGCCAGTAAGGCATCGCCGCTTTCCTTATCCACCGCATAGCGACGGATAAGAAACATGGCGCTTTGCGCAGCTTTCAGCTCGCAAATTAAATGATCAGTCAGTACCACCGCCAGATTGTCTTTTTCCGCGGCTTTATCAACCCAGGGATCAGGGGTTTCACACTGTAAAAATGAATGGATAGGTGCGAGTAATTCGTTCATCTGCGGCCAGCACTGCTTTTTCAGGTTAATTCATATCAGTTAAATAAAAACAACGCCCTTAAGGGCGCCGCCGGGCGCGGATCCTATCACAAATCCGCCGGGTATATTTAGTCGATCCACTGCTGCCAGTGCAGTTTACCATTTTGCCAACCCAGCAACATGCCGCCACAATTATCTATAGTACGGCCTTCACCGAAACTGCGGGCGATACAGGCCATCGCATCACCATGACTGACAATAAGAATACGGGAAGCCGTTTCGCTGTTCACCAGTGAGTGAAAGGTTGTCATAAAACGTTCGGTTACCATGTTGGCACTTTCACCGCCGTTGTCAGGCATAAGATCAGGACGGGTATACCGGTGTTCTTTAAACGCCTGATAGGCTGCAAGTCCGCTGGTTTCCTTTCCCTGCCATTCACCAAAGTTACGTTCGCAGAAACCTTGGTACACTTTATGGGACTGCCCCAGCGAACTGGCACAAATTGCAGCGGTATCTTTCGCGCGGCCAAGGTGTGAGCTGACCACAAGATCAATATCCCAGTTCCCGGCCTTCGCTGCCAGCTCAGCCGCCTGTGCCCGTCCTTTTTCTGTCAGCGGACTGTCCAGCTGCCCCTGCAATTTCTTGTCACGGTTCCACTCAGTCTGACCATGACGGCACAAGAAAATGTGTTTTTCCATGTTTATCCTTAGCATTCATTGAAGTATCAGACTTGTGGGAAAGCGCTGTTTCAAGTAGCGTTGATGCCTGCCACTCCCTGCTGATCACCAACAGATTGACTGCCGGTATTTGAAAGGGTTTTCGTTATTCTACATCATGAGATAAGCCGTTGAAATTAAGTGCGTCCATTATTGCAATCTTGTCAGGTTGTTTACTGTCTTTTGCTGCGCTGGCAAAAAGTGTGTCTGTTAATGTTTTTGCTGTACCGTCTGCAGACATAGAGCAGACAGTCGCCTCGGTAAGCGATAAACTGAAGCAGAACGGTATGGAGAGCTTTTACGAACAGGGATTTCCTGTTCATATTACATTGTACCTCACCACTTACGACGAAGCCGCTATTCCCGGTTTACTGGCGAAAGTGGAAATGCTCACAACCACACAACCGGCTGTGCCCCTGAAAGCTGAGGGATTCACGGTAACCGCAGGGAACTGGGTATTTGTCGATGCGGTGAAAGAAAATGAACTGCAACACCTGGCAGATAAACTGACAAATGCCTTGTCCCCGCTGAGAGATCTTTCAGCGCCACTGCCTGCGTGGATTAATGCCTATCCGCAAAAGAAAGCGGTGTTCGAACAATATGGCAGCCCTAATGTATTTGCACAATTTGAGCCGCATATGACATTGCTGGCCGCAGAAGCATCACCCGCCCTGCCAGCAATGAAAAAGCACTTTGCTGCCTCTCCCCCCTCTGCTACCGGTTATGTAAAAGCTGTGGGCGTGGGACTGGCGGATGAAAAAGGCCAGATAACCAAAGTTCTCGGACATTTTCCGCTCAAGCAGCCGTAAACAACGTCTGTTTCTTCCCTTTTAACTAATTCGGGCCGGATATTTCCTTACTGGCCCGATTTTCCACGCTTTAATATCTTCAGCAAATTCAACCACTCACAAAACTGAACATTTTTTAAGCAAAAAATATTTGACCCTGCACCAAACATGATCAACACTCATTGTAAAATTAATGTTAATTATATTAACCATAAACAAACGTCAATATGATCAACGCTGCACGCAGCGCCGGTAACAATAAGGTGAAAATATGATATTGAATCACTTGCTCGGCATATACACTCATCCCCGCGAAGAATGGCAGGACATAGACAGACGACATGAAAGTTGTGTATATGCCCTTAGTCATATCGGGGTTATTGCGTTGATACCTTCACTGGTCACGTATTATTCCGGCGCACACCTTGGCTGGAGTATCGGTGCCGGTGATCTAATAAAACTGACCGAGCAAAGCGCAGCAATGCTGGCAGTGGGCATGTATTTTGGCCTGATAGCCGGTGTGCTTATTCTTACCTACATGATTCATGAGCTTGCTAATGCGTTTGACGCCAAGCCCAATTATACAGAGTCTTTAGATCTTGCAGCATATACGGCGACACCATTATTTATGACCGGGTTTGCTGGTCTTTATCCGGAACTCTGGTTCGTGATGACAGTAGGTCTGGTCGGACTCGCCTACTCTGTATACCTGCTTTATTCAGGTACGCCAATCATGATGCATATACCGGATGGTAAAGGTTTCATTTATGCCAGCTCTGTAGTGACGTGCGGGCTGGTACTTCTGGCTATTTTAATGGCCAGCACCGTGATCATGTGGAGTATGGGCTTCGGTCCGGTATACGTGCACTGATCATTAAATTTCATCCATATCCGAAAGCAAAAGACCGCTCTGAGAGCGGTCTTTTTATTTGGTGCGCGGATTCCCGGCTTAGTTGTCAGAATCCATATTGTGCATTTCCAGATTAGACAATTCTGCCTGCACGACAGGACCACTCTTAGACGCTTCACCACGGGCAATATCGATACGCTCAAGGTAATCCTGGTCAATATCAGCAGTAATGTAATTACCGTCGAATACTGATGTTTCAAAGCGCTGAATTTCAGGATTCTCTTCCCGTACCGCTTCAACCAGATCTTCAATGTCCTGGAAAATCAGTCCGTCAGCCTGAATAAGATCTGCAATCTGGTCAATCTCACGGCCGTAGGCAATCAGTTCATTGGCAGACGGCATATCGATACCGTAAACATTCGGGAAACGGATCTCAGGGGCAGCGGAAGCAAAGTAAACTTTCTTCGCACCGGACTCACGGGCCATTTCGATGATTTGACCGGACGTGGTGCCCCGTACAATAGAGTCATCTACCAGCAGTACGTTTTTGCCTTTAAATTCTGAAGAAATTGCGTTCAGTTTACGGCGTACAGACTGCTTACGCATGGTCTGTCCCGGCATAATGAAGGTACGGCCGATATAACGGTTTTTCACGAAGCCCTGACGGTACGGTAACTCAAGGGTATTGGCGATTTGCAGCGCCACATCCATGGAGGTTTCCGGAATAGGAATGACCACATCGATATCGAGGTCGGCCCACTCGCGGGCAATTTTCTCACCCAGCTTACGCCCCATGTTGACACGGGAAGCATAAACAGAAATACCATCGATGAATGAATCAGGACGGGCAAAGTAAACAAATTCAAAAATACACGGAGAAGTGGCCGGTACTTCAGCACACTGCCGGGTATGCAGTTCACCTTTTTCGGTGATGTATACACATTCGCCCGGTGCTACGTCACGGATGAAGGTAAAACCTACCGCATCCAGAGCCACGCTCTCAGAAGCAACCATGTATTCTTCGCCCATTTCTGTAATGCGCTTGCCCAGTGCCAGAGGACGGATACCGTTAGGGTCACGGAAAGCTACCAGGCCCTGTCCGATAATCGCAGCAACCACGGCATAGGCACCGCGGATCTTCTTATGGACGGTTGTGACCACTTTGAAAATATCTTTTGCAGTTACGGTTAAGTCGGCAACCTGCTGCAGTTCATGAGCCAGAATGTTTAATAACAGTTCAGAATCTGAAGAGGTATTAATGTGACGGCGGGCAATACGGAACACTTCGTCCTGCAGTTCGTGTGCATTGGTAAGGTTACCGTTATGCGCAAACGCGATACCGAAAGGTGAGTTCACGTAGAAAGGCTGTGCCTCAGCAGAGCTTGATGTGCCTGCGGTGGGATAACGGCAGTGACCGATACCCATATTTCCTGACAGACGCTTCATATGGCGTGTGTGGAAAACATCCCGCACCAGGCCATTTGCTTTTCTCAGATTAAATCGATTCTGTTCGATCGTAATGATACCAGCAGCGTCCTGTCCGCGATGCTGTAACACTGTCAGTCCATCATAGAGTGACTGAGCAACAGGTGTTTTACCAACAATTCCGACAATACCACACATTTGCTTTACCTATATCAAGCGGGTTTTAGAAAACTGGAGCTGCCTTTCACGAAGGTGAAAAACCACTCTATGATGACACCAAATTCCGGTATCAGCAGAGACTGGCTCCACCAAACGGCTTTTGCTGCATCGGTAAACGTATCCATAAAGAACAATAGTGCGCTTACAATCAGTACGCCACGTAAAGCGCCGAAAATTGCGCCTAACGCCCGGTCGGTGCCGGATAATCCTGAAGCTTGTACTAACTGGCCGACAACGTGGTTAAATAAACCACCCAGTACCAGCGTAACAATAAAGAGAACAACGATTGCAGCACCATTGCGCAGCACCTCGTCGTCTATTTGCGTGAAATAGACAGCAAGATCGGCATGAAATTCACTGGCAATAAAAAGTGCACCGAACCAGACAATCAGGGAAATGGCTTCTTTCACAAAGCCACGCATCAGACTTATCAGCGTTGAAACCGCGATAATACCGAGAATGGAAAAATCAACCCAATTCATGAAGCGTTATACTATCCGTCTGTCGTTAAGCACTCAGTGTGACTGCCCCGCTGCGAGATGGCGCGCATTCTAACAGAAGCCCCGGAGATTACCAATGTGTAATCTTAACGCGGACCGGGTAACTTCCCGCCTGAGTAAGAAAAACTTGCCACCTGCCGCCGGAAGCTATTCGGCGTTGAATGTAGCCACCTTCCCTTTCAGTCCGGTGATCTCCTGCAAATGCGGCACTGCTTTTTGTAATTTTGCTTTGTCGGTATCTGGTCCGACGAACACTTTCGTCAGCGGACCGGAACGGGTTTCCACAGGGCGGCTGAAGGCACGGTAGCCGGCCTGTTCAAGTTTTACGAGTAATTGCTTTACGTTTTTCTGGTGGCGGAAGCTGCCAAGCTGCACCACCCAGCTGCCTTCATCGGCTTCCGGCGCAGGCTGCTCCACCACTGTCTGACGGGCCAGGTCGTCTTCAATAGCTTGCTGTGCTTTTTCTGACGATGCAGCAACCTGTGCAGCTTCATCATCAACCGCAGGCTCATCGACCACTTCCAGCGGACGTTGGGTGACACCCGCAACGCGGTCTACAGGAAACGGTTCGGGATCCACAATAGGCTTTTTCGCCGGCGTAGCCGGCACACTGACAAATTCGTCCTGATTCGTTTCTTTTTTTCTGTCGAGAAAATCTGGCAGGAAAATGACTGCCAGCGCGACCAGAATAACGGTGCCGACCAGTCTGTTATGTAACGCCGGGGTCACTGTTTACTCCTATTGGATACTACTGTCCTTGTGAAACGTTAATACATCCGCAACGGTAAGAAAAGAACCAAATACCAGGATGCGGTCGTTCTCATTTGCTGCTTCACGGGCTGCTTTATAAGCGGCGGTTACCGAATCAAATGCATTGGCATGTGCCCGCTGATGTGGCTGTAAGTGAGACATTAAGGTACTGCCACTTAAGCCTCTTGGCCCGCTGGTATTACCAAGGTACCACTTCGCCTTTACGCCCGCCAGTTCATCCAGCGTCGCGGCCAGTGATTTATCTGCCAGCATACCGGCAACAATATGCAGTTCACCGTTTAATCCGCTGTCGGCCCAGTCGCGCATTAATGCACAGGCCTGTGGGTTATGGGCCACATCAACCAGCACTTCAGGGGATTGGGATAAGGTTTGTCTGCGTCCGGGCACATTCACGGTACTGACAAGCTGTTGCAGTGCGATATTGTCAGGAAACAACCCCAGACGTTTCAATGTTGCCAGTGCTGTTGCCACGTTTTGCAGCGGAATTTGCGGCATGGACAACCAGGCAGTCTGCTCATCTTCATGATACCAGCGCCACATGTCACCCTGCAGCTCTGTACCGAACGTCCGGCCGGCCCACCAGGTATCAACCTGATGTTCACTGACGTACTCATCCAGCGTTGACGGCGGCTCGCGCTCTCCTACTACCGCAATGCCGTTATTGCGCATGATACCGGCTTTCTCAATGGCGATGGCTTCACGGGTATCTCCCAGCCAGTCCATATGATCCAGACCGATGGTCGTGATAACAGCAACAGACGGTTCAACGATATTGGTTGCATCCAGCCGGCCACCAAGACCTACTTCAAGAATAGCAATGTCGACACCGGCATTCACCATCATCAGCATGGCGGCAAGCGTACCAAATTCAAAATAGGTCAGGCTGATATCACCTCTGGCCTGCTCAATTGCAGCGAAGGCTTCGCAGTACCGGCTTTCGGCTTCAATGTCGCCACTGATGCGTACACGCTCACGGTAATCCAGCAGATGGGGAGAGGAATACACACCTGTAGTTTTACCCTGCGCCAGGCAGGCTTGTTCGATGAAGCGGCAAGTAGTGCCTTTGCCGTTTGTACCGGCAACGGTGATGACAGTCTGGTTTGAAAAATCTAAGGCGAGTTTGTCAGCGACCTGCTTCACCCGCGTCAGCCCCATATCGATGGCTGTGGGATGAATGGACTCAAGGTAGGCCAACCACTGCGTCAGAGAGTTATCCGCTGACGCAGTAAAAGAAGGTGATTGTTTATTCACTTAATTCGGGCGATGCATCTTTTCTAACAGGCCGTGTAATTTATCACGCATTTTACGACGGTCAACAATCATATCGATGGCACCTTTTTCCAGCAGGAATTCACTGCGCTGGAAACCTTCAGGCAAGGTTTCACGAACGGTCTGTTCGATAACCCGCGGGCCTGCGAAACCGATAAGTGCTTTTGGCTCGGCAACGTTGACGTCACCCAGCATAGCTAGACTGGCCGAAACACCACCCATTGTAGGGTCGGTAAGCACAGAAATGTAAGGTAAACCCTTTTCGCTCATTTTTGCCAGTGCAGCAGAGGTTTTCGCCATCTGCATTAATGACATCAACGCTTCCTGCATACGGGCACCGCCGGAAGCAGAGAAACAAATCAGTGGCATGTTGTGTTCAAGGCAGGCATTAACAGCAGCCACGAAACGGGCACCGACAACAGAAGCCATAGAACCGCCCATGAAGGCAAATTCAAAGCTGGCAACCACAACCGGCATGCCTTTCAGTTTGCCCTGCATCACGATTAATGCGTCTTTCTCGTTGGTGCTTTTTTGTGCTGCAACGATGCGATCTTTATAGCGCTTGGAATCTTTGAATTTCAGAACGTCCTGAGGTTCTAAATCTCCGCCCAGCTCTTTACGGTCGCCGGTGTCCAGAAACGCATCAATACGCTTACGGGCGCTGATACGCATATGGTTGTCACACTTGGGACACACTTCCAGCAGCTTTTCCAGTTCCTGCTTGTACAGCACAGCCTGACAGCTTGAACATTTCGTCCACACACCTTCCGGTACGTTACCTTTAGTGGACGTTTGAGTTTTAGGCAGAATTTTTTGAATCCAGCTCATAGTAAGGAGAATCCTTGTTATCTGTAACTATGCTTCGTTGGTCTTTATTTGTGCACAGTGTTAAAAGAACGCGATTTAGCCATGTATTAGACCACATATCCGCACCCGGTAAAAAGTAAAACTGGTCTAAGAAGTCAAGCCACTCACCGACTGCTCATCAGGCTTTCAGGTTTCCGGCAGAAACAACGGCCCGGCCGGTTGGCGGGGAATGCCGAATGTGTCCGGGTAAGTCACATCGACCAGGTACAGTCCGTTCGGTTTTGCTGTTGCAGCCGCCTGTGTACGGTCTTTCGCGGCTAACAGTTCTGCAATCCAGCTTACCGGCTGTTCGCCACACCCTACTTTAATGAGTGAACCGACAATATTGCGCACCATGTGGTGCAAAAATGCATTTGCACGAATTTCGACTATTACATAGCGGCCCTGACGAAACACAGATACACCGGTAACGTTACGAAACGGCGTTTTTGACTGGCAGTGAGCAGCACGGAATGAGGTGAAATCCTGTTCGCCGATCACCGCCTGAGCAGCCTCGTGCATCAGTGATGCATCCAGTTCCTGGTATTCGTGGGTAACGCCGTTCAGCAGAATAGCCGGACGCAGCGGCGAATTATAAATCACATAGCGGTAGCGACGGTGGGTTGCAGAGAAGCGGGCGTGAAAATCATCACTGACGGTTTTTACCCAGCTCACAGCGACAGAATCAGGAAGGTTGGTGTTCACACCCATTGTCCAGGCACGGTCCGGACGTTCACCGTCAAAGTCGAAATGCACCACCTGACCGGTGGCATGTACGCCGGCATCGGTACGACCGGCACATTGCACATCAATGGGTTGATTGGCTACCACAGACAGTGCTTTTTCCAGATATCCCTGCACACTGGGTAATTCACGCTGACGCTGCCAGCCATAGTGTGCTGCGCCATCATACTCGACGCCCAGGGCGATTCTTGCCATGAAAATTCTGCTCCCCCTAAAAAACCGGCTAAGTGTAGTCAGCCACTTAGCCAGATGCAAGCGTTAGCGCGCAGACACTAACTTAAACCGGCGAGGATTGTTTTGGCTTCTTCAATCTGATCTTCGCTACCCTTTTCAAGGACTTCGTTCAACAGTTCTCTGGCAGCGGCAAAGTCATCCATTTCGACATAAACACGGGCGAGGTCAAGATTTGCACTCTGACCGGCATCCTTGTCGATGTCGATAACATCATCATCTTCGCCAATCCCGGAGAAGTCAGACAGGCTGACATCCAGGTCCAGCGGGGCATCATCATCAATGGCACTGTCGTCATCACTGTCATTGATGAGGGTTTCCACATCAAGAAAGTCATTTTCTTCGGTGTCATCGTCAATGCTTTGTTGCGGATCAGACAACAACGCTTCAAGGTCAAGATCCGGGTTGCCCAGTGACATGTCCGGCTTTTCCTGAGGTGCCGGTTCATTGTCCCCGGCTGTGTCCGGAGCGACCGGTGAAGTGCCGGTCTGTGCTTCTTCGTCATCGCCCAGTCCACCCAGCAGGTCATCAAAATCAGCCTGTTCAAGCTCATCAAGTAACTTGTGATCCTCGCTGTGATCCTGTGACAGCCAGTCATCCAGACCCGGCAAGTCAGACAATTCATTGTATTCTTCTGACACAGGTTTTTGTGGTAGTTCACCGTCCTGCTCCTGCTCGAGGCTGAAGTCATCGATACTTTCTTCTGTGTCACCGGCAGGTTCCTCCGGAGCTGAACGCTCAGAAGACGCAGGCGTGTCCATACTGGCGAAAGAAGGAATATCGTCCATCATCTGCCGGTCGAACTCTGCCAGTGCCTCATCAAGTGCACTGCCGTCATTCGACTCTTCCGGTTCTGGCTCTGGCTCTGGCTCTGGCTCTGGCTCTGGCTCTGGCTCTGGCTCTGGCTCTGGCTCTGGCTCTGGCTCTGGCTCTGGCTCTGGCTCTGGCACAAGGCTATCGTCATCGTCGATGCCGGCAAGTAATTCTTCTACATCCGCAGGCGTGGACTCTGCTTCTGCTTCTGCTTCTGCTTCTGCTTCTGCTTCTGCTTCTGCTTCTGCTTCTGCTTCTGCTTCTGCTTCTGCTTCTGCTTCTGCTTCTGCAGGCACATCGTCGTCAGTACCTTCCAGTTCGGCAAGTAATTCGTCAGCTAATGCATCAACTTCTTCAGGCTGATATTTCTCTGTCTGTGCATCTTCCTGACCTG
This sequence comes from Alteromonas sp. ABH4_456, assembly GCF_056160645.1. Taxonomy (NCBI): domain Bacteria; kingdom Pseudomonadati; phylum Pseudomonadota; class Gammaproteobacteria; order Alteromonadales; family Alteromonadaceae; genus Alteromonas; species Alteromonas sp. ABH4_456. The sequence goes on along the minus strand of NZ_JBSWXO010000013.1, from coordinate 82,210 downwards.
CTTCAGTGGACTCAAAAGCAGGCTCTTCTTCAACGTCATCTTCTGAAGGTTGAGGTTCTGCCTCATCGTCGTTATCGATTTCAGCTTCCTGCTCATATTGCGCATTTTCAATTTCAGCAATAAGTGCGTCAGCATCTGACGATAAAGAATTCTCTTCTTCAGCAGGTTCCGGCTCTTCTGAGATCTCATCATCGGATAAAGTTACGTCTTCAACAGAATCTTTGTCGACTGACAACTCCTCGTCCTGTGAAGGAGCTTCTTTAGCGGCTAGTTCATCACCGGTAAATTCACCGGATGCAGAATGTTCTTCAGCATCCGGTAGATCTTCTTCCGTTGCAGACCCGTCTTCTCCGGTAACGGCTGCTTCTGCGAATTCTTCATCAACAGGCAGCTCTTCCGAATCTGCAGTCTCTTCTCCAAAAGGTTCATCCAACTCAGACAACGCATCAGAATCAAACGGATCGTTTGTTTCAACGTCTGAAGTCAGTTCGCTTTCCCGCTCAGGCTCATCAGCGACGTCGTCTTCAACTGTTGTGTCTTCGTTCTCAATGGCTTCTTCTGGAAGGTTTTGCTCTTCCGCACTTTCGTCTGTCAGGCTCTCTTCTGCCAGGTCATTTTCAGCTACGTCACCTTCTGCTGTGATGTCTTCTTCAGCACTTTCTTCTGCAGGGTCCTCTGTTTCGCCCTCAGACTCCAGTTCTGCCAGCAGGTCATTGGTCAGGTCGTCATCAATATCTGCCTCAAATTCACTGTCTTCGGAGTCTTCCTGCAATAATGTCTCATCAGCAAGCGCATCCTGCTCACCGGATAATTCTTCGGCTTCCAGTTCGGCCAGTAATTCATCTGATAAGGTATCTACTTCATCATCTTCAGCTTCAAGCTCAGCCAGCAGTTCATCGGCAAGTGCGTCGTTTGCATCGTCAACGCCGGCGTCATCCTCGTCACTGTCCTGTTCGCCCTGGAGCTCTGCGATGAGGTCATCAGAAAGCGGGTCAGTAAACTCGCCGGCATTCTCCATATCCTCAACGTCAATTTCGTCCAGGTCTTCGCTGAATGCGTCAAGATCCTGAATAGCCTGAGGTGAAGGCGCTGTTTCTGTAGTGATCTCGTCTTCTTCATCCTCATCGTCGCCCAGCATGTCCGCCATCTGGTCGAGTTGGTCCATTTCCGTAATGATGTTGTCTGTGAGACGGTCCAGTTCCTGATTCTGGTCATTGATTTCACGGTCAATTTTGCCCAGCATGTCGTCATCAACATCGCCGTTATCACTGCCCATGACAGAATCAGGCTGATGTTCGTCGAGCAAATCGTCGATATCAATTTCCGGCTTGTCTTCTTCGTCCGCTGACGGCGCTTCAAATTCAGCCAGAATGTCGTCCGGGTCGATATCCCCGTCATCTTCCTCTTCTGTTGCAGGCTCTTCAGCTGTGCCTGAATTTGCATCCAGCAATGCATCGATATCAAAATCATCAACGTCTGCTGCACTGTCAGCAGCATCTGTTTCTGCACTACTTTCTTCTGCCGCGTTATTATCAGCGGAATTTTGTGCCAGCAGCGCATCAATGTCATCGTCAGCCACCATTTCAGCAGCCGGCTCCGCAGGTGCTTCCTCTGTGGAATCGTCTGCGCTGTCATCGTCATCACCGGACAGATCAATGCCGTCCAGATCGTCCACATCAGGCACCAGTGAATCATCAGATAACGGCTCATCATCGAACAAACTGTCCAGTTCATCCTGACCTAACTCGGAATCACCGTCTTCGAAAGCAAAATCGTCATCCGGAACCAGCATGTCATCATCAAGGTCAGCGAAGCTTTCGAGATCATCGTCCAGTGATTCTTCCAGTTCGTCGGATAACACATCATCTAACAATTCATCATCGTTAAAGAGTTCGTCATCTGACAATTCCGGCGTGTCATCCAGCTCAGGCACAATCGCTGCCGGGGCGGCAGCAACAACCGGTGCGGTGTCGGCGGTAGAGACCTGCGCCACAGGCTGCATGGGATCATCTTCTTCTTTCTTACCCCGTTTGAGGAACCAGGCAACCAGTCCGCCCACCAGTAATAACGTGAGGATACCCGAGCCGATGATGAGGCTCATGGGTTGCATCAGCGTATTCATAAACGACGCGTCTTTTTCAGCCTGACGCTCCGCCTGTTCCTGCTGCATCATTTGCAATAACTGCTTTTGTAACGCAGTTTGCTCATCCATCTGATTCTGCACGTCCCCTTCCACCTGGGTACGCAGAGACGCTAAATCATCGTTAACCTGTTCAACACGGGTATATAGCTTGCGGTTTTCATCGAGGATGGCCTGCACGTTTTCCAGCGAGGCAGCAAATTGCTGTCGTAATTCATCAAATTGCTGAGTTTGCTGACTGTCCAGACGGGTAATTTTGTCTTCAATTGCGGAGCGGGTAGAACTGAGATCCTGCTGGTTTACCAGCGGTACCGGCGGTTTAAGATTATTCAGGCTGCTGCCGGGCTTGCTTTCCATACGGGCAAAGCTGTCATCATCCTGCTCGGCACGTTGTTTCGCTCTCACAGGATCAATGCGGGCAACATAACGCTCAGACGGCAGTTTCAGAACAGCGCCGTCAACCAGTAAATTAAGGTTTTGCTGCTCAAAAGAATCAGGGTTCAGTTCATAAATAGCTACCATCACCTGGTAGACAGAAAGGTTCTTATTTTGACGGTAGCGGTCGGCTATACGCCAGAGGGTATCGTTGTCGTCTATAGGACCATAAACATTGCCGGAGAACTGACTGGTGGCATCTTTCGGCCCGCGGATGGCAGTTTCCCGTTCCTGAGCCTGACCGGAATCAGGGGTTGCCGTCAGCAGCAATAAAAAAATAAGCAAGCCCGTAACATGCGATTTCATAGCGTTCCTATATGCCCTCAAGCGTCTACCATGACGGTGTCATGGTGGCCAGGCCATGTGGTGTAGCCAGTACACGGACAAGCCGGCACACCGCTGCCTGTTATTCTTATAATGCCGGAGCCTGATGCTCCGGGCGTGCCGGATTGCTTCCGGCGAGTCAGAAAACCGTCACTCACAGAATAAAACCTGTGGTTTCACGGGGTTATGCAAGCTTTAATCCATGATGACAAGCCCGCACAGGTTACTTACCAAAACTATAAACCAGTTAACGGTAACTATCTAGAAAAAGGCCGTTTTCTTCTGCCGATGACAGTCTGTAAAACAGCCTTTTCATTGTTTTATCGGCACAAAGGCGCAGAAGTTTACCTCTGCGCCGGGTGTTTACAGATAGTCTTTAATCAGGGTTTCAGCAATCTGAATGCTGTTCGTTGCCGCCCCTTTACGTACGTTATCAGACACCACCCACATATTCAGGCCGTTGGGATGAGAAATATCATCACGGATGCGGCCCACGTGTACCCAGTCATTGCCACTTGCACTGCTCACCTGGGTGGGGAACGCTTCTCTTTCTTCGTACACCTTCACGCCGGGCGCCTGCGCCAGCAACCCTTTCACTTGCAGAGCATCCACTGGCATGCGGGTTTCCAGATGGATGGCTTCACCGTGTCCGTAAAAAACCGGCACGCGCACAGCAGTAGCATTCACCAGCAAACTGTCGTCACCGAGGATTTTTTGCGTTTCCCACACCATTTTCATCTCTTCTTTGGTGTAATCGTTGTCCATGAAGGCGTCGATTTGCGGGATGGCATTAAAGGCAATCTGACGGCTGAATGCTTCCGGTGTAACCGGCCGTGTGTTCAGCAGATTGGCGGTTTGCAGTGCCAGCTCTTCCATTGCACTTTTGCCGCCACCGGAAACAGACTGATAAGTGCACACATTAATACGTTCAATGCCGGCGATTTCATGGATGGGCTTCAGGGCCACCATCATCTGAATGGTTGAGCAATTCGGATTGGCAATAATATTCCGGTTGCGGAAGTCTGCCAGCGCATGGGGGTTCACTTCAGGCACAACCAGCGGTACATCAGGCTCGTACCGGAAATGTGAGGTATTATCGATAACGATACAACCGGCGTCCGCCGCAACCGGTGCAATACGGGCAGAAATATCGCCGCCTGCAGAGAAGAAACCGAACTGTACCAGCGTCCAGTCGAAGTCATCGGCGTTCAGTACTTCAATTTCTTCGCCTTTGAAGTTAATGGTTGTACCGGCAGAACGTTCACTGGCCAGCGGATACAGGGTTCCTACCGGAAATTTACGCTCTTCGAGCAACTCAATCATGGTTTGTCCGACCAGGCCTGTTGCACCCAGTACCGCCACATCAAAAACTTGTGACATTATTCTTTTCTCCTGTCGGTACGCTGAAAGTTTCAGCGCACAAAATTAAATTGAAAACCCAGGCCACTCAGTTGCTCTGTTATGCCTTCTGAAACCGGTGCTGCAAGTCGCAGAAAACCGGCACTGCATTCCCTTCTGGCAGGATAATGCTTACGTAAATTAAGAAACCCTTCTTTACCGGTATCACGGCGAAACAGCCCGTCGTCTTTGCTGACGTCGTATACAGACAAGATCAGGTCAGACAACGTAACCCAGTCCAGCGCTTCGGCTGTGGCATCAGGCACGTCAAAATGACGGGCTTCCGGCGCAGTTAAAAAATCTTCCATAGTGAGTTCTGGCGTTACACCCATGGCTTCACACACATGTTCATATGCCATTTGCGTTCCCCGCAGCTTACCTTCAACAGAGTGACCGGCAATGTGAGGTGTGGCAAACCACAAATACGGCAACAATGCCTGATTGATCTCAGGTTCATTGCGGAACACATCAAGAACCACCAGCGGTGCCTCAGGTTGTTGTAAACGTGTCAGCAACGCAGGTTCATCAATGACTTCACCGCGACAGGCATTGATCAGCAGCTGCCCTGCCCGCAGACCGCTTATACGTTCTGCATTAAGCAAATCCACGGTGGGATGAGGTCCGTCTTTGACAAAAGGCACATGCAGGGTAATGACATCACAGGTCATGATGGTGTCCATGCCGGTAAAATGCCGGCTGTCACCGGCGGCCTCAAGAGGCGGATCGCACAGTACATGAGCAATGTTAAGTGCATGCAGTCTTTCTGCCAGTGCACTGCCTACATGTCCGGCGCCGACTACACCAACAGTAATACGGCTTAAATCCAGCTTGCCCTGACGGTGAGCGTTCATCAGTACACTCACCACATACTCAGCTACGGCTACTGCATTGCATCCACCGGCAGAACGCCATGGCACACCCGCCTGTTCCAGTGCGGTTTTATCCAGATGATTTGTGCCCGCCGTTGCCGTAGTTACCAGCTTTAACTGCCCGGCACCGGACAGCAGCGCTTCGTTCACTTTGGTGGTAGATCTGACCGCCAGATAGTCAGTACCAAAAAGCGCTTTTGCATCCAGCGAAGGACCATGAAACGGTGAAGCCTCGCCGAGCGCTGAAAAATAGGCCATTCCCTGAGGGATACTTTCTTCGAACAAAATGCGGGTCATATCAAACACTGTCAGACTTGCTAAGGCCGGTATAATACTGGAACGTAACGTAATTCACAAAACGAAACGCCCGCAGCGGATAACCGGTGCGGGCGTTTATCATTTATAGCAGTATAAACAGTCTTCTGACTGCTTACTTATCCGTTGTAACGCTGCATAACCAGCGTAGCGTTTGTACCGCCGAAACCAAAGCTGTTAGACATAATGGTATTCAGGGTTGCTTCACGGGTGGCTGTCACAATGTCCAGGCCCGCCGCTGCATCGTCCAGCGTATCAATGTTGATAGACGGCGCGATGAAGTTGTTCTTCATCATCAGCAAGCTGTAAATCGCTTCATTCACACCGGCAGCACCCAGAGCATGACCAGTCAGAGACTTGGTTGCACTGATTGGCACACCGGACTGACCGAAGACTTCCTGAATAGCAGCCAGTTCCTTCACATCACCCACCGGCGTAGATGTACCGTGAGTGTTCAGATAATCGATAGGTGCATTAACATTCTGCATCGCCATCTTCATACAACGTACCGCACCTTCACCGGAAGGCGCGACCATGTCGTAGCCGTCTGACGTGGCGCCGTAACCTACCACTTCACCGTAGATGGTTGCACCACGGGCCAGAGCATGTTCCAGCTCTTCTACAACAACCATACCGCCACCACCGGAGCTGACGAAACCATCGCGGTTAGCATCATAAGTACGGGAAGCAACAGACGGGTTGTCATTGTATTTCGACGACAACGCTCCCATTGCATCAAACTGGCTGGACAGTGACCAGTGCAGTTCTTCACCGCCACCGGCAAATACCACATCCTGTTTACCCAGCTGGATCAATTCCAGGGCATTACCAATACAGTGAGCACTGGTCGCACACGCTGAAGCAATAGAATAGTTCACACCTTTAATTTTAAACGGTGTTGCCAGACAGGCTGAAACTGTAGACGCCATACAACGGGGAACCATATAAGGACCCATGCGCTTTACGCCCTTCTCACGAAGAATGTCTGCTGAAGCGACCTGATTTAACGATGACGCACCGCCGGAGCCGGCGATAATACCAGTGCGTTCATTTGAAATATCTTTTTCTTCCAAACCGGAATCAGCGATTGCCTGTTGCATTGCTACATAAGCATAAGCAGCGGCATCACCCATAAAGCGCATAACTTTACGGTCGATGTGCTCTGATAAATCAATGTCCACGTTACCCCAGACCTGGCTGCGCAGACCCATTTCAGCGAATTGCTCTGAAAAAGTGATACCTGATTTGCCTGCTTTCAATGAAGCCAGCACTTCGTCCTGATTTACACCAATGCTGGACACGATGCCCAGACCGGTAATAACTGCTCTTCTCATAACTAACCCTTTATTTTGATGGGGCATATGGTAACGATTTTCATCCGTAAACTGGTCTGCTCTTTTTACTTAACGTTTTTCCCATACCGTTTACACGTACCCTGCCCCGTCATTTGTGTCTTATCTGCCCCTGCTATGATTACCAAAAGCCGAAAACGTTCAGCTTTTCATCAACACAGAGAAAACAGGCTTCAACCCCGCGTGTTTGCTTTGCTCAATGTATCATGCAAGGTATGATCACCCAATGTTTGTCTTGCAGAATATCAAAACGTGAAATCCCGCACTGCGCAAGTTTATTTTAATGACAGCGGCACTCCGGTTGCTGACGACTTCGATGACGTCTATTTTTCCAACGACAGTGGCATTGATGAAACCCATCATGTGTTTATTGCCGGTAACGATATTCCGGCGCGCTGGCTGGCACATACCCGCCGCGACTTTGTTATTGCGGAAACCGGTTTTGGCACCGGCCTGAATTGCCTGGTGGCAATGCAGGCCTTCGCTGCGTTCAGAGCAGAGCATCCTGAGCACCCGCTGAAACAGCTGTTTATCCTCTCAACAGAAAAATTCCCCATGGCCAGAGACGATCTGGCCAGGGCACTGACCGCATTTCCGGTATTAGAGGAGGCAGCAAAGGCGCTGTTGAATAACTATCCCCTATCCATTCAGGGTTGCCACAGACTTCACTTTGATGAATTTCACACCACGCTGGATTTATGGATTGGCGATGTACATGAATTACTGCCCCAATGGCACGTACCGCCCCGCGGGTTGATTGATGCCTGGTTTCTGGACGGTTTTGCGCCCGGTAAAAACCCGGACATGTGGACGGAAGCTTTGTTTTCACAAATGGCCAGAGTATCCAGACAAGGCGCAACCTTCGGCACGTTTACCGCAGCAGGGATTGTGAAACGGGGCCTGAGAGACGCCGGTTTTGTTGTTGAAAAACGTAAAGGTTTTGGCCGCAAGCGCGACATGCTGGGCGGATATTTTGATGGCCAGCACTCAGCTCCCGCCGCACCGCCTTACTCCCGTTTTAATAACGATGCAGTCACGGCAAACCACCGCCTGGCAATTATCGGCGGCGGACTGGCAGCAGCAACTCTGGCCCGGAGCCTGAGCCGTACAGGGATCTCTGCCACAGTCTTGTGTGCAGATGAAACCCTTGCTCAGGGCGCATCGGGTAATCCTCAGGGTGGTTTTTATCCTCAGCTTCACAGTGAGGCGAGTATTGCCAGTCAAATTCAGGCTCACGGTTTTTTATACGCCAGCCGGGTGTACCGGCAGTTACCGGAGCCTTTTACACACGACTGGTGTGGCGTACTGCAACTTAATTTCAGCGAAACGGTAGGTGAACGACAGGCTAAATTGCTGGACAGCGAAGTCTGGCCTGAAGCACTTGTATGCGCCATATCTCAGCAGGATGCCAGTGATTTTGCCGGTGTTCCGTTGCCCGCCGGCGGACTGCACATACCGTTGGGTGGCTGGGTTTGCCCGCCGGAACTGGTCAGTGCGTTAATTGCCGGCTGCGACGAAAATATCCGGGTTCAAACCGGCGCAAAGGTCACTGCTGTTACTGAACAGGAAGATGGCGTCACCCTTTGTGTTAACGGAAAAGAACAGCACTTTGATTACGCGGTCATTGCCACCGGTGCTGACAGTATCCATATTCCGCAGATGACGGCATTGCCACTTCGTCCCGTGCGGGGTCAGGTAGAGGCTATTCCCGGCCAGCCATCAGTCAGTGCATTGCGTACCGTACTTTGTCATAAAGGCTACATGACACCACAAATGGATAACCGCCATGCTCTGGGGTCTACCTATGGAAAAGATGATACCCGGTGTGATGTGCGTGAAAGCGACACACAGACAAATCTGGCGACACATAAAAAAGCAATGGGGGCAGACAGCTGGGTAGCGCAGCTTCAACACGACGAAAAAGCCAGAGCAGCAATCCGTCTGACATTGCCGGATCACCAGCCCGCAAGCGGACAACTGTTGAGTAATGACGTGTTGTACGAAGAATACCGCGCCCTGAGCACCGGAAAGCCACTCAGCAGCCAGACACAGCCGCCTGCCGGCAGACTGTTCACTTTAACCGGACTCGGCTCAAGAGGGTTAACTACGGCGCCGTTAATGGCGCAAATTTTGACAGGCCAGTTAACTCATACACCGCTACCGGCACCGGAGTCTTTACTTCAGGCAACCGCACCGCAAAGGTTTGCTATCAGAAATTCAATCAGAGGAGTGGCGCCCTGAGCCGGGCAGAGTGCTATGGAGATGGTTGAGTCATAACACCATGCCGGCGCAGAGCGGCAATTTGAATGTGGCATTCAAACGCCAGTATGAATAATAATCCAGCCTGCCCCGATAGGAAAGTATTTATCGGTGGCCGGCGGGAAATCTCATACTAAAAGATGACTATTTTCCGGTTTGGCTGCCGCTGTTCAGCGCAGTAACCATAAAAGACGGAACAAGCAGACTGGTACTGGCGACAACCTGATGCTTATCAACGGACACAATACGTGCATTGACCCGCACACCTCTGGGCTCTTCGATAAGGGTACCGGTGAGAATATGATCCATCTGCATTGAGCGGCTCTGTATTTCGCCGGTCCGTGTCATGGCCAGATCGCCAAACGGCGTGACTGTCAACGCATCAGCCATTTTAAAATCGACAATACCCACACCAAAACTCTGCAATTCTGCGATGAGCAGTTCAGCCAGCTGATTTCCCATCACTGTGGTTTCCTGCAGCGACCGGTTCAGCCTTACGAAGCTTGCCACACCGATTAAATCGTTGCTGCTAAGCTCTGTAGCAGAGTCCATCAGTTGCATTGCCAGTTGGGATGCATAGTCTGCCAGCGCTTTGTGTGTTCTGTCCGGCTGATAGCCGGTTACAAGAGGATCGTGCCACTCAACCGCTACCGGCCCTGTCTGTTCACTGGCCTCCGGGTTACGGTCACGGGAATCAGGCCGGTATTGCCATTGTGCTGTCTCAGGCACCGCTGCCATGTTCACCGGTGCGTTGCTCTCAGGTGCAATGTCCTCTGGTGCAGCATGTGTCACCACATCAGCCTGCGGATAGGAAGTCGCTTCTGACGTTGAAGATGAAGCCGCACTGTCACCCGGCGGTTGCGCAGGCTGCGTGTGAGCATCACCCTCACCATCCATGTAAGCATGGTAGTGTTCATCAATGGTGGTACAGGCGGAGAGCCCGGCTACCAGCATAACAGCCAGTAAACGGCCTGATATTACTGTGATAGCCGGAACTGAAGGTTTGGCAAACGTCATCGTCTTAACCCCGTGTCAGCTTCACACCATCCCGGATGCCACTTTTACCGTTGCTGTCGCTGGGAATAAGCGCATCCACGACATAAAACGGTATAAGTAACTGGGCGGACGCCACCACAGCGCGGCTTTCTATGCCGAGAATACGCGCGTTTACCAGTACCCCGCCCTGATGCTTCGCCATCGTGCCGGTGAGAACGTAATCAATGGGCAGGCTGCTGTTTAAGTCGAGATAGTCACGGCTCAGCAGAAAATCACCGCTGTCTGTTACTCTGATGTAATCTGTTGCTTTAAAATCCACTACCGGAATGCGATATTTATGCAGTTCGTGCATAAACGATTCAGCCATCTGATGACCCAGTAAATTGGTGTGCTGGAGATCAGAGTCCAGCATAGCGAAATTGGTTACCGCCACCGGCGTTTTATTGGTGACGTACTCCATGTTGGAAACCAGGTCCTGAGTCATGTTCTTGACATAATCGCCAACATGACGGTTCAGAGGACGGCCCTGATAGGCTCCCTGCACACTGCTGTACAGAGGCGGCTGGCCAATAGCACCGAAACTGTCAGCTTCGTCTTCAGGCTCTGCGGCGACAACTTCAGCGCGATCTTCAGCACGCACATCAATGACATTCATCACCGGCTCAGCTGCACCCGGCTGCGCTTCTGCGGTCTCTTCATCGCTGAGCAGAGAGCAACCTGAAATACTGACCAGCATTGCTGCCATGGCAATCATATTGCGTTGAAAAATCATTGGCATTACCCCTTATCCTCAGTTCTGTACAGCCGCCCGTTCCGGGTCGTGATCTTTTCTTCTTCCCAGAACAAGCCTTCAGGAAAGAAACGTGTCGCAGCAGCCACGACATCTTTTGTTCTGGCGTTTATCACTCTGGCGTTAACCATAGCACCGGCCTGCTGGCGGACAATGGTGCCGGTGATATAAAAATCGACCCGTTCGATGCCGGGAAGTTGTTCGATATCCCGGGTGAGTACGCGGTCTGCATACTCTCCCATTATTATATCGTCCGTGAGCTTAAACTCTTGAGTGGTAAAGCCCCGTTTTGCGGCTTCAGTGATCAACCCCTCTTCAAGTTGATGGCCAAGCATCATCAGCGGGTCCTGCTGTTTGCTGTTCCAGCTCATGGTATCTGCCGGCACAAAACCGGTAACGGCATATTTCGCCTGACGTGAAGGACGCAGCTGCGCAAACAGCTCATTCGCCAGTACGTAAGTGTGGTACTCCATATTGCCTAATGCAGGTAACGCCATATTTTCTTCCTGCATCACCACCGAAGGACTCTCTCCGGCACAGCCTCCGAGCATTAAACTGCCTGCTGCCAGCCATGCTGCAGGGACTGTCTTTTTCAGATATTTAGTACTCATTACTCCGGCCCGTTAACCCGCCATTTATTGTCTGCTTAGGTATTCGCAATTTTCGTACCATGTGGGAACGTCAAAGATGTGGCGGGGCAGAGGGGAATTCAGTAACCGGTAAGCGGGTTTTAAGGCGGCGGGAAAGAGGTGAAGCGGCAAGAGTCTGCCGCTTCAGGGAAAAGCTGTCATCAGGTAGTAACTATTTTGCACTGGCAAGAAGACGTTGCCAGAGCGCCATGACCAGCCGCTGATCCTCATCTTCCAGTTCTTTATTATCAAAAGCAGCTTGTAAACTGCCCTGCATTGCTTCGTCCAGGGTGGCCAGGCTCGCATCAGGCTGCATTTCCTGTTGTCTGGCAATCACCGCAAAATGACCTTGCAGGTAGCTGGCAATAAACAGTTCATCGTCACTACCATGATCAACAACACCATCCAGCGCGTCTTCGATGTGTCCGGATTGCCCGATAAATTCAGTGGGGGCGGCGGCGGGAAATTCCATAAAGTCTCCTTATTTTGCAGGATACAGCACTTTGTCCCGGTATCCGGTGATCACCGGAAAATAGCCGGCAAGTGCGGTATCTAATTCAGCGTCACCGGTATCGAGCCGCAGAGGGCGGCCATCCAGAGACTGTAATTTGGTTTTTGTAGCGGTGATCAGCACATTTTCCTTCCCTGTACGGCGGATAAATGACGGTGAGAGTTGCTGGTTCCCACGGCCAAAAATATGCCCCTGACCACCAATCACTGTAATGACCAGTTTAACCGGCTGGCCGTCAGTAAGTTCAAGCAGCTGTACCGCTGTCACATCCGACGCCACCAGTTCTCCGTCTTTCACGACATCGACGCCCAGCAGCGTATTATCCAGACCCATTGAATCCATAATTGCGGCCACGGTGGAACCCGATCCCATCACGAAAAACGTGTCCGGCTCATCTTCAATGGTTTCACGGATAAAGGCCGCGATATCTTCCAGCACCAGTTCATCACTTTCCTTGCCGCCGGCTTTGACGGCCTGAACGTAGGTCAGTGAATCCGGGACCCGCATTTCACCGAAATGCTTTGCCAGTACTTTGCCCTGACGAAATGCCTCTTCGTCAATGTCACGGACTTCCGCCGGGGCTTCACTCACCAGCTCCCCGCGAACCATCATAGCCACCACTTCACCGGCAGCTACGGGGGTTACTGCATATACACCGGAGTGGATTTTACACCCGGCCGGTACGCCCAGCACAGGCGTTTGCAGCTCTGCAATCTGACACACATTTCGTGCAGTGCCGTCACCGCCGGCAAATAACAGTAAGTCGATCCCCTCAGCAAGTATGGCTTCCACCGCAGCTTCAGTGTCTTCAGCTTCAGTCTGTGCCTGTGCGGGTGTGTATACCACCTTTGCTGTCAGACCGGCCTCACGGGCACTGTTTCCACCCATTTCAGCGGAGGCGGTTATCACAGTTATCTGACCGGCAAGCGAACTGAGTACATTCAGCGCGCGGGTCATTTTAATACCCGCAAGTTGTTCCGCTCCGGCCGCCAGCGCCTGTTCACGTACCGCAGCACCGTCGCTGCCTTTGAGTGCCACCGCACCGCCAATGCCGGCAAACGGGTTAACCACCACGCCCAGACGAAATTTATCGCTCATGCTAATGCCTCTGCCCGTTCTGTAGTAACCGGCGCCGTATTAAAATGCGCCTGCAGTACTGTCATCAACATACCGGCACGGGGTGGAAACCCAGTACGGGTATATTGCACCAGTTGCTGATGCACAGCTGCGGTGAACGCTTCACGGTCAGGCTCTGCCCCGTTCAGATTATCCGTACTGACCCGGAATTGACGCCCGGCACTGAGCGTCAGAGCCCATTCCACTGCCTGCGGTTTAATTTCCACCTGTTCAAAAGCTTTCTGCTGACTGGCGTCACGGCCGTCAGGACAATACCAGTAACCATAATCTTCCAGCAGTCGCCGTTTATCACCGGCGATACACCAGTGCGCAATTTCATGCAACGCACTGGAGAAAAAACCGTGGGCAAAAACGATGCGGTGAAAAGGTACTTCATCACCCGCAGGCAAATACACCGGCTCATCATCGCCGCGCACAAGACGGGTATTCCAGTTTTCAGCGAAAGTGGCGTCAAACAGGCGGATGAGTTCGTCCACTTGCGGATCGGTATCGTCCTGCGGGGTAAACTGCATTTGTGGTTGCATCGTATTTAAGGCTGAATTTTGTTGCTGCATTCAACTCACTGACAAGCCTGAAAAGAGGTTGCGCATAGTACCAAATGCCGGTCATTCCGCCAAATCTGAGGATGAATGTGATATGTTGATGTGAACATAAGGAGAGCAGATTTGAACACCACGTCCGGTATTGTCAGGCACATCCACCGCGTGAATGCGTTGAAAAACATGGCAGAAAAAATGGGCCAGTTGCCGGCTATCCATGCCCTGCAAGAATGGCAGTGTGAACGTTTGCTGGTGACTCACGCAGATCTGGCGGCTCAGCCACAGTACCGCCAGGCTATGGCCTTTTTTACAGAAGAGCTCTACGGACCGAAAGATTTTTCACAGCGGGATGCTGATATCGTGCGGGTGATCCCGAAACTGGCAAAAGTATTGCCGGACAAAGCCATGCAGGCGCTGGATGACGCCCTTGCACTGAATGCCCTCTCTTTTGAACTGGATCAAAAGGTTGTTGAGGCACTACAGTGCCAGCCGCTTAACAACAATACCTATGCTCTGGCCTACCGTGAAGCGGGTGATAAAGCAGCAAGAACACAGCAAATTGACATCATCCGGCACCTGGGACAACAACTGGCCGCAATCATTAAAATACGGGGTATTGGTATGCTTATCTCGGTATCCCGCCGTCCGGCAAAACTGGCGGGACTTCTTTCTCTGCACGAATTTTTGCAGCGGGGATACGATACCTTCAGACAACTTGGCGATGTTGAGCGCTTTACCGGACCGGTTATTGCCCGTGAGCAACAATTAATGTTACAACTGTTTTCCGACGATTTTAGCCTTGAAAACAATCCTGTACCCCATGTACCCGAACGATGACTACCAGCCGGAATGGGCACTGCCTGCCCCTTTCGTTAAACCATGGCAAATAAACGACTCCCACATAGATCACTATCAGCACGTTAACAATGTGGCCTATCTGTCACAGCTGGAGTCGCTGGCCTGGTCACATTCAAATCATCTGGGACTGACATTCAATGATTACCGGGCATGCGGTAAAGGTATGGTGATCCACCGTCACGAACTGGACTATCTGTTACCCTGTCACGAAGGTGATACATTATTGTGTGCCACCTGGATTGTGGAATGCGACGGTAAGCTGAACCTTGAGCGACGCTTCCAGTTTGTTTGTCCCGTGCGCCGGAAAACGGTGTTTGCCGCCAGAACCCGTTTTGTTTGCGTCAATTTAAAAACCGGTGCCCCTGCGCGTATGCCTGCACCGTTTAAAAATACGTATACTGAAGCGGTGACAACGTCGTGAACAAATGGTTGCTGGCTGCCCTTGTGTTGTCTCTCACCCTTAACGGCATATTGCTGGTAACCCGCCGGGAAACCGTTACACAGCAGGTTGTGCCGCTGGCAGACAGTACTGAAGAAAGTATTCGCCCTGCTGTGCAAGCCCCCGCACCGACAAGCTTCCCCCTTTCAGCCTCAGATCCCATGCAGGAGGAAAGGCCTTCAGCGGCTACACTGCAAGCCTGGTTTAATAATGGCGATCCACGCTTTTTTCCTGCCCTCACTGCCGCCCTCAGAGACCAGCCCTATAACTGGGAATTGTTACTGCTGGAAGCAATGTGGGTAAAACGTGAGGAACCGTTAAGTGAAGCTATCATCCAGTACTACAAAATTCTTGAGCGAAACCCTCCGCCGCAGGTCGAACAGGACATCTCCGTATTGATTACCCAAATGGCAGATACCGCAGCAGAAAAGCTCCGGCTCGCCGGCGACTGGGACACCCTTGCGGCGTTTGTGGAGCCACTTTACCAGTACCGGCCGGAAGATCGTTTTTATACCCTGCAACTGGCAGAGGCGTATGGCAGACAGCAAAAATTTACGCTGATGGAAAATGTACTGGCTTCACTGCCATCTGAAGACCCGCAGGCTGAAGCGTTACGGCGTGTGCTGTATCCTCAGGCCGCAGACGCACAAAGTGAAGATACCCCGCCCACGGAGGAAGAACGTGAGGTATCCGGTAACGCATTCAGGATGCCGCTGGAACAAACCGGCGATCATTATCTCGCGCCACTGACACTTAACGGCCGCCACTCAAGATTGCTGGTAGATACCGGTGCATCGGTTACAACGGTGACGACGGAGGTATTCAGACAAGTAGCCAGACGGGGAAATTACCGGAACCTGGGAAATTTTGCAGTCAATACCGCAGGCGGCCGGGTAGACGCCCGAATGGTAACATTAAAAGAAGTAGAGTTTGGTCCGTGGCGACTGGCGGATGTATCGGTGCTGGTGCTGCCACCGGGTACGCTTGATGGCACTGAGGGGCTGTTAGGCATGAATATTCTCAAGCGGTTTCACTTCCGCATTGACCAGGCCGGGAATGCGCTGCTGCTGGATCCCATTCACTAAGCCCGGTTTTATAAAACCGGGCTTAGTCTGCTTCGAACCGTTACAAAGCCGCTGCGACTTTTGTTCCTTGCTCAATGGCCCGTTTGGCATCGAGTTCACGGGCTTCATCTGCACCGCCGATAAGATGACACGGTTTCGTCAGGCCTTCCTGCAATGCCCGCAGCGGCTCCTGTCCGGCACAAATGATCACATTATCTACCGGTAGTACCATTGACTTGCCCTCTACTGTGCAGTGAAAACCTTCATCATCAATGCGGTCATAGGTAACGCCCGCGATCATTTTCACTCCTTTCATCATAAGATTGGCGCGGTGAGACCATCCGGTAGTTTTACCCAGACCCGCGCCCACTTTGGAAGTTTTCCGCTGGAGCAGGAAGATTTCTCTGGATGACGGCTCTGGTGCAGGTTTAACCCCTTCCACACCAGCCCTTGCTGTCAGTGTCATATCCACGCCCCACTCTTTCATGAAAACGGGAATATCCAGGCTTGGCGCATTCTTCCCGTGTGACAGATACTCAGACACATCAAAACCGATCCCACCGGCACCGACTACCGCGACCCGTTTACCCACCGGTTTTTTATCTCTGATCACGTCCAGATAGGTGAGAACTTTACTGTGTTCAATCCCCTCAATATCGGGCACTCTCGGGGTAATACCGGTAGCCAGAATAACGTCATCAAAGTTGCCATTATTCAGTGTATCTGCGGTCACTCTGGTATTCAGCTGAACATCTACGCCGGTAAGCTCAAGCTGACGGGCAAAATAGCGCAGGGTTTCATTAAACTCTTCTTTGCCCGGGATCTGTCTGGCGATATTAAACTGACCGCCAATCTCAGATGCACTGTCAAACAGCGTGACTTTATGCCCCCGCCGTGCAGCGGTAGTCGCCGCCGCCAGCCCTGCAGGACCGGCCCCGACCACAGCAATATGCTTCACTGACTGCGCCGGCGAAATTTGCAGTTGCAGCTCATGACAGGCCCGCGGGTTCACCAGACAACTGGTGAGTTTGCCGTTAAAAATATGGTCCAGACACGCCTGATTGCAGCCAATACAAGTATTTATTTCATCACTGCGGTTTTGTTCAGCTTTAATAACGAACTCAGCGTCTGCCAGAAATGGCCGCGCCATGGAAACCATGTCCGCATCTCCCCGCGCCAGCACGGCCTCTGCGACCTCCGGTGTATTGATGCGGTTACAGGTTATCAGCGGTACATTGAGCGCCGCTTTAAACTTCGCAGTCACCCAGGTGAAAGCAGCCCGCGGCACCCGTGTTGAAATGGTAGGAATTCGCGCTTCATGCCAGCCGATCCCGGTATTGATAAGATTCGCGCCGGCTTCCTCAATAGCCAGCCCCAGCTTCACCACTTCATCGTATGTGGAGCCGCCTTCGACTAAGTCCAGCATGGAAAGCCGGTAAATAATGATGAAGTTATCGCCGGTGGCTTCGCGGACACGGCGCACCACTTCAACCGGCAGACGCATTCTGTTCTCATAACTGCCTCCCCAGTCATCATCACGCTGATTCGTGCGGGCTGCAATAAACTGATTCAGGAAATACCCTTCAGAACCCATGATTTCCACACCGTCATAACCGGCTTTCTGCGCCTGAGTGGCAGCAAAAATAAAGTCACTGATCTGTTGTTCGATTTCTTCTTCTGTCAGCGCTTTAGGTTTATACGGATTAATCGGCGCCTGAATAGCCGATGGCGCCACCAGTTTCTCTGAGTAGGCATAACGACCGGTATGCAGGATTTGCATACAAATTTTCCCGCCTTCTGCATGCACCGCATCCGTCACTTCACGATGATGGGCAACGGCCTTATCGGAATCCAGGCGCCGTGTGGCAGGATGGGTAGAGCCTTCTTCATTCGGTCCGATCCCACCGGTCACAATCAACGCCACACCGCCCCGGGCTCGTTCGGCATAGAATGCGGCCATGTGTTTGTGCCCGCCCGGCATTTCTTCAAGCCCGGTGTGCATAGAACCCATGATGACGCGGTTCTTTAACTGAGTGAATCCCAAATCAAGGGGGCGAAACAGATGCGGATACGTGGTGGTGCTCATGTTTAGTCCTGATGGTTGCCTGTCATTGAATTTGTAGCCAGGTTTGATGAACAACGCAAACTTGACACTGTCAAGATAACACCAATGTTGACAGTGTCAAGATTAAACGGGACACTCCGCTTACCGACTTATCAGGAAACGCTATGACTTCCGGTTCTTCTTACCATCACGGTGACTTACGCAGTGCGCTCATTGAAGCGGCCACCACTATCATTGAAGACAATGGCATAGACGCTTTGTCGCTGAGAAAGCTGGCAGAGGTAACGGGCGTATCGAGAACCGCCCCGTATCACCATTTTAAAGATAAAAATGCATTACTCAGTGCTATTGCTGCTAAAGGGTTTGACGACTGGCACGCCTCCGCCAGAGCTATTTTTGAACAGGAAGATCTGACTCCGGCTACCCGTTTCCGCCGCTTTATCCACCAGTATGTCAATTATGCCGCGAACCACCCGCAGGTCTATGAACTGATGTTCGGGCGGACGTTATGGCACAACGATCAGGCAACAGCACAATTGAAAGACATTGCTTATCCCTGCTTCCAATACCAGCTCACTATGACCCGTACCTGGCAGTCCTGTGGCCTGCTCCCTGAGGATCAGGATGCACTGAGACTGGCGCAGGTGACGTGGAGTACCCTGCACGGTATCGCAAGACTATTAATTGATGGTATTTACGCCGACGAGTCGCATATCAGCGAAATGTGCGACTGTGCCGCAGACGTGTTTATCCGCTCTGCCGGATTAAAGTAAGTCCTGAAGGCGAAGTACCTTTTGCAGAAAACCCGGCGGCTCAGGGATGGCCGGCACTGCGGATGATCAGGTCCGCCACCCGCTCGGCAATCATCACCACCGGCGCGTTGGTATTGCCCCCGGGCAACACAGGCATGACCGACGCATCTGCTACCCGCAGGCCATTAACCCCTTTTACGCGACACTGATTGTCAGTCACCGCCATTTCATCGTCTGCCGCTCCCATTTTGCAAGTGCCCACAGGATGATAGATACTTTCCGCATGCTCACGGATAAATTCGTCCAGCATTGCTTCATCGTCATTCCCTTGTGGCGGTGATAGTCGATTCCCCCGTACGTCATCGAAAGCCGCGCTGTTTACCAGCTTGTCTGCCAGAGCAACCCCCTCGAGCAGCACTTTTTTATCGTCGGGATGGGTGAGATAAGCAGGCTCGATTAGCGGATGGTCAGCAGGATGACTGCTTTGCAAAGAGATACTGCCACGGCTTTTCGGATACAAGGCACAAACGTGAACCCCGAAACCGTATCCGTAAACCGAGCGGCGGCCATGTTCAGCCAGAATGGCCGGCAGGAAATGAAATTGCAGATCCGGCTGACCGGACTGCGCCAGAGAAGAAGAAGCGAAACCGCCGGCTTCAGCAATGTTAGAAGAAAGCAGGCCACCTGATGTGAACAAATACCGGAAACCGGCTGCTATGTATGAGGGTATAGCAGAAAGGGCGACAGCATAGCCCTGACGGGACGTGCAACGGTATTGCACAATAGCGTCCAGATGATCTTGCAAGTTACGGCCTGTTCCCGGGGAGTCCGCGACCACATGCACGCCTTTTTCCATCAGCATGTCACGGGGTCCTACCCCGGAGAGCATCAGCAAATGCGGTGAATTAATTGCCCCCCCGCACAGAATGACTTCTTTACGTGCGCCGATCCGGCGACCTTTGCCTTTATACCGCACCTGCACGCCGCTGGCGGTTTTACCGGTGAAAAGTACTTTTTCAGTGAGCGTCCGGGTATGTACCGTCAGATTGGGCCGGTTCAACGCCGGTTTAAGATACGCCTGCGCCGTGGACCAGCGCCGGCCGTGCTTTTGGGTGACATCATAAAAGCCAAGCCCTTCCCGCTGTTCACGGTTGAAGTCGGTTCTGACAGGCAAACCGGCAGCATCTGCAGAATTCACAAAACACCGGGAAAGCGGATCGGTATGACGAAGCTTTTCAACTCTGAGGGGACCGCCGGTGCCATGATAAGCATCTGCGCCGCCGTGATAATCTTCTGCCTTTTTAAACCATGGCAGCACTTCGTTGTAACTCCAGCCGGCAGCGCCGGATTCAGCCCAGCGATCATAGTCTTCCCGCTGGCCGCGAATGTAGCACATGGCATTGACTGAACTGCTGCCCCCCAGGGTTTTCCCTCTGGGCCAGAAAAGTTCGCGGTCATTCAGCTCACTTTGCGGTGCAGTGAAATATCCCCAGCCAATGCTGTCAAAACGACTGAGCAAAGACAATCCGAACGGCACATGGATGAACGGATTGTTGTCTTTACCACCGGCTTCCAGCAGACACACAGTAACAGACGGATTTTCTGACAAACGGGCTGCCAGCACTGCGCCGGCAGATCCCGCTCCGGTGATCACATAATCATACTGTTCTTCAACCATACGCCACCCGCAATGTGCTTATTCAACTGCTCTTACCAGTTTAACAAATTGTCGGCTATTGTCTGTGTTTTTTATGTTACTGTAGTGACAGACTGAACCACAGGGACAGAGGATTGACACTCAGCTGGCGGGAAAAATGGAAAGTCGCCGTTTGCGGCCTGATGATAAAAACAGGCAGACTGACGTATGATGACTACACCACACAAGAACTACAGGCGTTACTGACTCCCCTGTTCCCCCGCTCTTTTCCGTTTGATGTACCGGGAGGAAAGGCCCGCCTGACTATCACGGAAGCACAGGTTCACGGTCAGGAAGAATCAAACAGGCTGGCACTGCAATGTTTTGCAGAACTCAACATTACGGTCCTCGATACCCCGCTTTACCGTGCCCATGTCATTGTCGTGATAAGCGGAACGCCGGTTTACGATATTCAAAACCATGTGATCAGTATTGAGGATCTCAAATCCGACGCTATCCAACTGGTTAATGACAACTATGCGCTGCTCAATGACACCCGCTCACTGATCCGTCAGATTGTGCCCGGGTTACAACTGGGTAAGTCACTGACTGAGTTTATCAGTGCACCTCTTCTGAATATTGCCAGTATCGCCACCACCGGCAAAACTGACCGTTTGCTGTCGTATCTGCGCCTGTATCTTGATCATAACAAACAGCGTATTCTGGACTATCACAAACCGGAAATTGATGCGGTGTTGCAGCGCCATGCTGAAACGCAGGATCTCAGCTATGCATTAGGCGGCCACTGGCGGGAAGTTGTTTTTCACCGCTGGGGAAAACAGGTATTCGTGGTCAACGGCGGGTTGAGATTCAGTTTCCGCTGAGGTTAATGAAACCTTCACACTATTCAGCAATGACCGAACGGGGATAACTTTCAATCTGCTCGCCGATATCTTCAATACCCACTCCGGGTTCATCCAGCGAACGGGCCAGAATGGCTAAAGCTTCATGGACATAACCGGCCAGAGGGCTGATGTCTTTGACATGCCGGTTGCAGCACACCATCCCCACGTTTGCCGTCCCGTTGTAGGTCATCAGTGTGATATTCACGCCGCCGCCCGGCGTCATGGTGGACACCGGATAACAGGCCAGTAATTTGCTGTCCTTCAGATAACGGGCTTCTTTTGGTCCGGGCAGGTTTGAGATTAAGATATTCGCAATGGGCTTGACGAAGTCTGACAAGTGCAACCATTCAAACACCAGTGATACCGCCTGAATAGTGATGGTGTACGCTTTAAATGCCCCCGGTGTCGCTTTTTGTGCAGCATGTTTGACGATGCGGTGATTCACAATGATTTGCCTTAACCGCACATACGGGTCCCGCTCGCCGTGGGCCAGTTCAACAGGCACGATGGCAATTTTATTTCCGGTGGTCTTCTCGCCCGGTTTACGCAAATTAACCGGCATATTGGTATACAGTGGACGGGTAAACCGCTGTCCGTGATCTTTCAGAAAACGGTGAACCGCAATATCAAATACGCACAGCAATATTTCGTTAGCAGATGCCCGCGTGCGTCTTGCCAGCGCTTTAATCTCTGCAAAATCGATGTCTGTTGTAGTTACCGCCCTGCCCGCTCTCACCTGACCGGTAAGAGGCGTTTGCGTACCACTGAAGGGCAACGGCATGTAATGGGTGTTAATACGCACCAGCTTCATCAGCAGCCGCAACATAATGATGAAAAACTGCCAGCTGGTTTTGAGTCCCTGCCAGACAGCGAACAACCTGTCGCGCCAGCGCACCAGATGCTTTCTTTTGTGGCGCAGCCGTTTCAGTGCCCAGACCGGAGTAAACTCCTCCTCTGCAGGTCCGGCGGTATATCCGGCCTGAAACCAGCGAACCAGCGTTGCGCCGTCACCGTAGAGATGATGCACCCGCGCATAAATCACAAACTGACGGCTGGTGTTGTCATGCAAAAAAATGAACTGCCAGAGTGGCTTTTCCGGGTCGAGCCGCGAAGCATGCAGCGTTTCGGTGAGTTTATCGAGCTGTCTGCGATCCTGAATGTTTTCAGTAATATGAAATTGCACGTGATAATCCATATCCATGTGCTTAACAGGCTGCAAACCCAGGGGGTAACCCAGCAGCGTTTTAACCTTACAATTAAATGGCGGGGTAATTTTTGTGTGCGATTTTACTTCTTCGTAAAGCGCCCTGACGTACTCTGAAGCACATGCCTGCTCAGGCATTTCAAGGATCTGCACACAACCCACATGCTTGGGACTGGCGTCAGACTCCGCCAGCCAGAAAGACTTGTCCAGAAAAGACAGTGAGCGGCCCATCAGTCTTCCCCGTCCGTCCAGTCAGTATGTTTCAGGTTTGCCAGAGTGTGACGGGCAATCCCCTGATTCAGTTCAGCCAGGGTGCCCTCCGGTAAGGTTAACCGCGGCAATAAACTCATCATTAATAAAGACAGGCAGTGATATCGCTGAGATTCACCGTCAAGGCTGCGACCAAGCTGGTCATATTGAAACGACTGGGTCAACACCAGGGTTAACAGTTCAGTAAGCAGAGGTAACTCCGCTTTTTCCAGGGTCAGAGAACCGGAGGATTTAAGCGCATGCAATACATTGCTTATCTGTTTTTCCAGCGCACTCACCACCTGATTTCTCACCTTGTGGGCGTGAGGATACTTTTCGGCAAGATCTGCCGGACTCCGGTAAAGAAATTCAAACAGATGCAGTTTCTCAATGATCATGTAGAAATAATAGAACACATCTTCCGCACTGATGCGGGCGGCAATATCACTTCGCAGTACATGCAGCATCTGATTTTTGTGAATGCTGATAAGGCGTTCAACAATCACTTCTTTGCCCTTGTAATGGTAGTACAGGTTACCCGGACTGATATCCAGTTCCATGGCAATATCTACACTGGTTACGCTGTTTTCGCCATGCTCATTGAACAGTGACAGCGCCGTGTAGAGTATTTTGTCTGCGGTTTTCATGTTCAGATAAACACCAGATAAAGCTGGGCAAACCCGGCTGCCAGGCCCAGTAATGCGCCTGTCAGAATAAGCTTCCATTCATCCTGCCGGTAAGCAGGACGCAATACGCCTTCAAATTCTTCCGGCGGGAGAGCCTGCATGCGGACCCGTAAATCATCTCCTACCCGTAAAGCAGAATGGGCGTAATCGTAAGCATAAAACAGGGCTTTATCTGAGTTTTCAAAAATACGCTGTACGGCCAGCGCTTTCATCTTGAAATAATTTTCAGAGCCGACACCCAGCCCGAAATACGGCTGGGCAACGGCCACATAGCGCTCAATAGCATCATTGACGTGCAGCTCGATAAGCTCCAGTAACGATGCTGACCCGGAGCCGTGCAGGATCACATGGGTAATATTTTGCGGAGTGATAAGCTTGTTTTCGATGATTTCAGCATACACTCGTGACACTTCCGCCTGCCGTTTCAGAAACATGCCCTGAACAGTCACAGGACCAAACTTGCGGGGACGTTTAGGCTCGAAGATGATTTTAATAGCAATCCAGTTAGTGGCGTAGCCCACCAGCAATCCGCCCAGCGGCAATAACCACCAGGCCTGAAAATAGTGCCACAGAAACATGGTGGGTAAGCCGAAAAGAAAACCGAAATAAAAACCGGAACGGACGATGAACGGAAACTCTTTGGCCCCGGCAGTAAGAAAAATTTCATTGATGAGTGAAGGCGAACCGACCAGTTGCTCGACTACCAGCTCTTTGATGTTCAGAATTTCATTTATATTTAACTGAAAATCTGTGACCAGCTTTTTTACAACCCGGGGCATGTCATTTTCAATCCGGCGGTAAACCAGATTCTTTCCCTGCACCGGCACTGCGGCCCATAAATCCGGTGCTGAAGCTTCCATCACCTCGTTGACCACACTTTTCAGCACCTGCTTTAAGCGCCGTTCGATGGCACAGGCCAGCTGTTCGCCGTCCAGGCGTTGGGCGAGTTCTTCAACACTGAGCAGTTTGCCCAGAACCAGCTCTACTTCAATTTCAGCCATTTCCCGCCGTTTTGCCGGGATCAGCCCCTGCCAGCCAAAAAATGGTCTGATCCCCTTAAATTCAATGGGATAAAACATCATTTTGACCGCCAGATAATTGGTCACCCAACCCACAATCGCGCTGATAAACGGGATAGACAGCAGGCTAAGCAGTTCCGGGTTCCATTCCATGCAAGCTATTGTTTTTGGCTATTTTACCGACATAGCTTCAGGCTAAAGGGAGATTGCATATTTAGCAAACCTTTTGCGGTGAAAGCTTGATCTGCGCCATACGTTCAAAATTAGGTAGAGCATTCAAATTATTCCTGCCAGGCTGGTTAATATCACTGCAAGTGATGCGTTTCCAAAGATCAGTAAGAGGCCGGTATTATGGTATTTTTCTCAAAATCGAATGCAATAGAGCAGGATATTGAACTGGCTTCTGATTATGCTGAATACCGTGAAGCCTGCCTGGCTCACGACGCCCTTACCGGCGCAGACGACTGGAAGCGAAAAGAAGCCAGCAGAGATTACGACTACCGGTTGATACGAAAACGTGTTCAACGCATGCAGTCAGCCAGAAAGTTACAGGATGTGACCGGCCTGATGTCGGTACTCCATGAAGGATTGCATGGTAATCTGGGTAATATCGCCAACCCTGCCCTGCTTACACACAGTAAAACGGGCACCAAGCAGCTTATCGAAACCTTTATCAGCGAAGTGGTCATGGCACTGGATGCCATTTACCGGGCTGATGAATCTGTGGTGGATTTTTTCCATAAAAAGCAGTTTTTTGAAGAGACGGCTCATGCATTCGGCCGTTCCTGTCTGATGCTGTCCGGTGGTGCCGGTCTGGGATTTTTTCACGCCGGTGTAGTGAAATCCCTCAATGAACACAACCTGTTGCCCACCGTGATATCAGGGGCCAGTGCCGGTGCTATTATCGCCGCTATGATTGGCACAAAAAACCAGCAGGAACTGCAGGAAGCCCTGTCTCCTGAGTTTATTCTGAGTAAGTTTCGTTACTGGAGAAAATGGTCAGGGTTTGGCAGGAAGTCGCTGCTGGATGCCACAGCGCTGGAAAATACCCTCATTGAACTGTTTGATCTGATGACTTTTGAAGAGGCTTTCAGTAAGACCGGGCGTCATATCAACATTTCCGTATCACCGATGGATTTACATCAACAATCACGGGTACTCAACGCCAAAACATCTCCGAATGCTATTATTACTCAGGCTGTGCGGGCCTCCACCGCCGTCCCGTTATTTTTCAGCCCCGTGCAACTACGCGCTAAAAATACTGCCGGCGATATCTTACCGTACATCCCTAACCGCCGGTTCGTGGACGGCTCACTCATGGCGGATTTGCCTTTCAGACAATTGTCACGGTTATACGGTGTTAACCACAGCATCGTCAGCCAGACAAATCCCCTGGCTGTGCCTTTTTTATCCTCAAACCGCGCCGGTGCTAATACACTGACCGGACTGACATTCCGCCACATCAGTCAACTGGCGAAGTCTAACAGCATTTTTGCGTTCGACATGCTTGAGAACCTCACCGGTAACAAGGCTGCCCGCCTCGCAATTCATAAAGTACGGTCGGTCATTGACCAGCAGTACGTAGGCAATATTAATATTCTTCCTCATAACCAGCTCAGGAGTCTCAGTCAGATCCTCGCCAACCCGACTTCAGAAAGTATTACATCGCTGATACGCAGCGGCGAGAAGGCTACCTGGGAGCACATTGATGTTATTGAAAGAAATACTAAAATTAGCGAGACGTTACGCTTATATTTAGCTAAGCTAAAAGAACGGGAAGCCAGGGAATCAGGGCACTGATAAAAAAACGGAAAGGAAGACCCGGAGTATTTTAACGCTCAGGAATGCCGTGAACCGCAATGCCACTCAGGCTGACAGCCAGTATGTCAGCAAAGTCAAAAAACTCATTGAACTTGTCGATCCTGTGGATACGGCACAGCCCTCGGTGGTGACATATGCCAGACACTTTTATGCGGTTACCGCAGACCTGAAAAAGCGCATTCATAGCCTGGCGCAGGAAGTCAAAGTTGTCAGCGAAACCAGGGCCAACATTGCCGTGCTGGAAGATCTGAAGAAGCAACATAAATCCGCGGTGCAGCAACTTGAGAAAGAACAGGCAGATCGCCAGCGCCTGATAATCACTATTGTGTCGCAGATAATTTCCCTGAGTGAAGGGGAAACTTATTATGAGACCCAGACCGCCAGCTCCCGCTTTCTGGGCACATTGCTTCTGCTCACGCGGGGTAAAGATGGCAATTACGCCCGCTATCATCAACGGCTTAAACCGCTTTACAAAGCAGTACTAGCTCTCAGATTAAGTGACAAAGTGCTGGCAGACAGCAGCGTAAAACATAGCTATTTATCAAAATATGCCGGCGTACTTGAACGGTTTACCGATGAAGTAAAAATGCGGGAATGGGCAAACTTCATCGCCAGCCCTGTCATCGCAGCGGCTATTTTTCAGGACATCGGACTTTATCACGAAGAGGCTGTGCGCATTCTGTACGGGGAAGACGGCGAAGATGATCCGTTCAGAGAACTGGATGAATCTTTCCGCAAGCAACTGTTAAAGATTAACTATCAGCAAACACTGACCTTTATCAGAGACGGTGTTTCTTTTATCGGTTGTGAACAGAACAAAGGCCCCCACGGCTTTCTTATGGAACTGATGCAGGACACATTCACCGGTAAATCCGGCATTGGCGATATTTTAAAAATCCCGCAGGTCTATTCCTCCATCGTCCTGTCTACCAAACCCGGCTATAACCGCTCTATGCTGCCGAAGGGCTATATGCTGATTGAACAAATGGCGAAACAAAAAAGTGTTAACAGCAGACTCGCTGAGCACTTCATCAATATTGTGGGCTATTTCCCTCAGGGATTCGGTGTGTGCTTCATTCCGGTGAATGAAAAAGGTCAGGAAAAAGACCAGTATGAATATGCCATTGTGTCCCGGTTAAACCCGGAGCATCCTGCTGAACCGGTTTGCAAAATTGTGTCCAGAAACCTGACCTTTTTTGCTGCCGGCAAAGAAGAACGGGTAGCGAAAGACAGAAATCTGTTCTTTAACGCCACCAAACAAAAACTTATGAAAATTGACCGCGCACGCATGACAGAAATCATGAGTCAGCTGAAAAAGAACTTCACCATCGCCGATGTGGACGAACACATTCCGGCATTCTGGGAACCCCACGACTTCTTTGCCGACCGCAAAAACCAATCTATCTGGCGGTGATAGTCATAAACCAATGCTGCTATCACCTCTTTACCCGTTAAAAACCGGAGCCTGCCATTACCCGGCAAACTCTGATAACAGACAAACTCTGAGCGTTACCTTGCTTTAGGACGAACTGAAGATACAGAGCGGGGTCTCGCTCCGGGAGTGGAAGTCACCGTTTTCTTCCGGGTTGAAGGTCTCCGTGAAGGCTTCTCGGGCGTCTCTGCACTGGCAGATGTTGCAGCTGTAACAGCGGAATCAACTTTTTCAACTACATCTTTCGATTTCACTTTGGCAGAAGCTTCAGCTTCCTGTTTTGCCTGAGCTTTTTCCTGTGCCTGCTTTGCCGCCAGTAACGCGACCTGTTCTACCAGTACATCCACTTTCGCCGACAACACATCAAATTGTTGCTCACGTTTATCACGCTTTGCCGTGAAAGACGGCACAAATGACCAGAGCGGACTGGTTTTGACTAACTGTTCCATATTGGCAAAAACAGCCGAAGGCGATAAAGATGACCGGAGATGTGCATCCATCCTGGCACCCCGTTGCTGCAGCTCATCAAAGGATTTTTTTTGCGCATCAAGCTGACGGTTTATCTGTTCAGTCACACCGGACAACTGCTCAGCGATAAGTTCGGAGCCGGCTTCAATCCAGCCGGTCAAAGGGCCGTTTGGTTTATTTTTCTGTACCATCACTTTTCCTTATTACTGAAGAAATCGTAGCGGCGAAAACACCGTATGCCCGTCGTGCCGGACACACGGCAATCTGACATTATTTATTCGCTGCCAGCTTGGCAACCGCTTCTGTCAATGCGTCAATTTTGGCTGAAAGCTCTTCGATACGATGATCTGTATTATCCGTATCAAGTCCCAGCTTCTGACGTACATCACTTACACGGCTTTCAACATCGTCAGTGGTTTCTTTGAATTTAGTACGGGCGTCATCTTCTAAAGTTTCACCCTTTTTCACTAATTCATCGAACATTTTAGATGCTTCAGTGCTCAGCTTTTCGTAACGGCCCTGTGCTTCTTCAACACTTTTACCGTAAGCACCCAGACCGGCAAGCCAGACTTTGCGGGCAAAATCTTCAGCATCGTTCAATTTGCTTTTAATGGTATCTGATTTGGTCATTTTCGGATCTCCTAGTGGAATTCGCTTCATCTGACACAACCATAAAATGAAAAGTTAGAAAGCGCATACTAATCCCGTTTATTTTTGGGAATGCAGACCAATCATATTGCCTTCACTATCCTGCAGCAGTGCGACAAAGCCATATTCGCCAATCGGAAATTTTTCCTTAATGACCGTGCCGCCCGCTTTGGGTACGCGGGCACATTCAATGGCACAGTCATCGCAGGAGAAGTAGACCAGTGTGCCCGTACCGCCAGGTGTCATTCCTTCCATTCTGACCAGCGCACCGCTGGCTCCGTAAGCCGTCATGTCAGAGCCAAATCCTTTCATGACCAGCGATTCATCCGCAGGTACAGAGATTGTCTCTAACTCACACATAAAAACAGATTCATAGAAGGTTTGTGCCCGGGACATATCACTGACGTAAATTTCAAACCAGCCAACGGGATTGAGGTTCATTGTGTTTCCTTACTGTCTGAGAGGTTGATTCAGGGCCGGCTGACCCGTTCTGAACACCACCGGCATTGACTTCACCGGTGTGCGGCGACAGCAAGAAAACAACATGACGGGTAAAACGGATCCCAGCATAAAGGAAGTAAAGGCTTTACCGCAAGCCCGGGAGATGCGAAAGGCAAATAGCAAAAAGCCCGGCGGATACCGGGCTTTCAGGATAAAACAGAATGATTAGTCGACGAGATCTTTAGGCATATCTTCGCGGATTTGTGCCCATACTTTACCAGACGCGATACCATACTGACGGATCAGGCCGGGTACACTCTCGTGGTCTCCGGACTTCGCTGCCGCTAACAATTTACCGTAGAAATCTTTCGCTACATCACGGGCGGATTGCTGGGCAAAAAAGTAACCTCCGATGCGGGAATACAATCCGCGGAAACCGTTCATCATCAGAACAAACACTTTATTGCCGGATGCCAGCGCAAGATCATGGTTTAACTGATAATCAAAATGCGCAAATTCTTTGCCGTCTTCTTCAATATTCAGATACCGGGCGATAATTTCCGCAGAGTCTTCAGGGTTATTCCGGATTGCCATACGAATAAACACTGCGCTTAAATTCGTACGGGCGGCCAGCAGGTTATCCACCAGCTCGGGAATACCGTCCTGATCGAGACGGGCCAGGGTTTCCAGAATATTCAGACCACAAGTTTCCCAAAAGTTGTTCACTTTTGTGGGTTTACCGTGCTGAATCGTCAACCAGCCGTCTCTGGCGAGTCGTTGTAATACTTCGCGTAACGTGGTGCGTGTTACACCAATAAGCTCGGACAGCTCCCGTTCTGCCGGAAGAATGGTCCCGGGAGGGAAACGACCACTCCAGATAGACTCAACAATATACTCTTCAGCAAAACCTGCCGGGCTCTGGGCTTTATAAATCATAGGTGACTCGCCTGAATCTCTTTTTATTGTCAAACTCATTGTACCAGAGGAATTTTCTTTAACACAATCAATTAATCAGTCATAAAACTGATATAAGTTATACTAACTGAGGCCTGCGGCAGCTTTCTCAAGCTGTTTTTTTCAGGTAGAGTTTGGTTATGAGTGTACCAGATGTGATAAAAGCCACTAAAAACCATAACTTGGCTAATGTCCAACATTCGCTGGACAAGATTTACGATAATAATTACATTCACATCGCAACAAGTTGTTAAAGGAAAATTAACTATGCAAACATCGCTACCTATGGCGCTTTATAAGAACTTTCTCGGGCATGCGCCGGATTGGTACAAAAAAACAATTGTAGCGTTCCTTATTCTTAATCCTTTCCTTTTCATGGTAGATCCATACCTCGCGGGTTGGACACTGGTCATCGAGTTTATCTTCACGCTGGCGATGGCACTGAAATGTTATCCTTTGCAACCTGGTGGTCTTTTGCTGATTGAAGCGATGTTCATTGGCATGACCTCGCCCGAACACATGATGCATGAAATTGAGGTGAACCTTGAGGTACTGCTGTTACTGGTCTTCATGGTTGCCGGTATTCACTTCATGAAAGATCTGCTGCTGTTCCTGTTTACCAAGCTGGTCATACGGGTGAGAAACAAGATGATATTGTCGTTGTCTTTTATTGCAGCGTCCGCGTTTTTATCTGCTTTCCTTGACGCATTAACGGTTGTCGCGGTCATTATTGCGGTAGGTCTGGGTTTCTACACGATTTACCACAAGGTCGCCTCCGGCAAAGAATTTCATCATGACCATGATCATACAGACGATGACGGTGTGTCGAATCTGGGGCGTGATGATCTGGAGAACTTCCGTGCGTTCCTGCGCAACCTGATGATGCACTCAGCGGTTGGTACTGCGCTGGGTGGCGTAATGACCATGGTAGGTGAACCGCAAAACCTGATTATTGCTGATAAAGCGAGTTGGGACTTCGTTGAGTTCTTTACCCGAATGGCACCGATTACCTTACCCGTATTCGTATGCGGTCTGGCCACTACAATAATACTTGAGAAAACGAAACTGTTCAGCTATGGCGCCCAGCTACCGGCGGCAGTAAGAGACATTCTTGTATCCTACGACAAACATATGGATGAAGGCCGTACTAACCGCGATAAAGCCCGTCTGGCCGTTCAGGCGTTAATTGGTGTCTGGCTGGTTGTGGGACTTGCTGGTCACTTTGCTTCTGTTGGTCTTATCGGTTTGTCAGTCATTGTTCTGGCAACATCTGCCAGCGGTATTATTGAAGAGCATGCGTTAGGTAAAGCGTTTGAAGAAGCCCTGCCGTTCACAGCATTGCTATGTGTTTTCTTCGGTGTGGTTGCGGTAATTATCGACCAGGGCCTGTTCCAGCCGGTTATCCACTGGGTACTGTCTTTCGAAGGCGAAACTCAGCTGGTGATGTTCTATCTTGCCAACGGTGTGTTGTCGATGGTCAGTGATAACGTGTTTGTAGGCTCTGTGTACATTACGGAAGTGATGGCAGCGCTGCAGGAAGGCCAGATCACCCGTGACCAGTTCGACTTACTGGCTGTTGCTATCAATACAGGTACGAACCTGCCTTCTGTAGCGACACCTAACGGACAGGCAGCATTTTTATTCCTGTTAACGTCGGCCATTGCCCCGCTGTTGCGCTTGTCCTACGGAAAAATGGTAGTGATGGCGCTGCCTTACACCGTGGTACTCACCTTAGTAGGACTGGCAGCCACCTATTTTGGCTTGGCAGATGCCACACAAGCGCTATACGATATGCACCTTATTGAGCACCATTCAGCTACGATGCCAGTATCAGGCGCTGAACCGCACTAAGGTTTTTATTGCAACAATGAATCTCATTCAATGGATTAGTCGCCAGGCGGAGTATAAACCCGCCTGGCTTCTTTTATTTTTATCTGCCGCAGGACTGTTGTCTGCAGCATTGTATTTTCAGCATGTTAATGGCCTGCAACCCTGTGTAATGTGTATTTATCAGCGTACAGCGGTTATCGGTATTTTGTTGTCCGGTTTACTGGTTGTTATTGTGAATCATGGCCTGACGCGGATGCTGGCTTTCGCCGGCTGGGCGGTTTCCTCGGTATGGGGCTTCATGATCGCCCGTGAACAATACGACATCATTCACAGTACTTCTCTGTTTGCCAGTTGCGAAATAGTGCCAAACTTCCCTTCATTTATGCCCCTTTATGACTGGTTACCGGCCATATTTGAAGCAAAAGGGGATTGCCTGGATGACGGCTGGCGAGTTGCCGGACTGGGCATGCCTGAGTGGATGATGGTGATCTTCGGGATTTACGCTGCCGTATTCGTTATCGTGTTTGGCTGTCGTTTACTGGACAAGAAACCCTTTTGATTGACTTAAGTACCCTGCCATCGCGGCTTCCTGCTATTGCAACCACAACCAGCCCCATCAGTATTGAACGGGCCGGGCAAAAACATGCCGATATGTTATGCGAAGCGTCCCAGCAATCAGTCAGTCATGTGCGGCCATGGATGGGTACAGATCTGTGCCCTGTCACCCCCGCGCAGGCCCGTCAGTGTCTGGCCACCCTGGAAAATCAGCGTGAGCAGGGTTACGGTATCACCTACCTGCTGGTGATGGACAACCGTTGCCTCGGCATGGGACTGATAAACTATATCCATCCTTTGCACCGTAACGCCAACCTGGGTTTCTGGATCCGGCCTGAGGCATGCGGACAAGGTCTGGCTGTTCAACTTTGTCAGGCTATGAAAAAACTGGCTTTTAATCAGATGGATTTATTTCGTCTGGAGTTGTTTATTGAACCCAATAACAAAGCCAGTTTGCGTGTTGCAGAAAAGTTGGGGGCAGAAAAGGAAGGTTACTGCCGCAAACGTATTTGCGGCAGACATGCATTGCTTTACGCGTTAACGAACGAATAGCCGGATATCAGTCTGCGTCGTGCAAGGGCCAACTGGCGATATAATCTTCAAACGCGTCTAAATCCACATCCGTTTCAAATATAATCTTCCCTCTTACAGACATACCGGCCTGATGCATTTTGGCTTTCTTACCTTTATTCAGCAGCGGATGCCAGGACGGCAGCCCGCGACCTTCATGCAACCGCCGGTAGCTGCAACTTGGCGGCATAAAGAAAATATCCTTGAGATTCTCTTTAGTCAGCTTTACACAATCAGGAACCAGCTTTGTGCGATCTGCATAGCGGGTACAGCCACAAGTTTTGGTATTCAGAAGCGAACAGGCAATGTTGGTATAGTGAATTTCCTCTCCCTGATTCAGGGTATCCGTTGGTGCGGCCTCTTCAGCATCGTCATCTTCAATGAACTTATGCAGACAACATTTTGCACAACCGTCACACAGTGATTCCCACTCAGCAACAGTCATTTCATCAAGCGTCTTTGTTTCCCAGAACGGTGTCATCACATCACCACATTCGTTTCGACAGACATTAATTCGCCCAGCTCTGCGCGGATCCTGTCACCGGCATTTAGCGGGCCTACGCCTTTTGGCGTTCCGGTGAGAATAATATCGCCGGGTTGCAGGGTGAAGATGTGAGACATTTCTGCGATAAGCTCCGCTACCGGCCGTATCATCATTGCTGTATGGCCCTGCTGACGCACGGTATCATTCACAGTCAGGGTGAAATGAATGTCAGTAAGATCTCCGGTTTGCGTCAACGGAGCAAAAGCCGAAACCGGGCAACTGCGATCAAAGGCTTTGGCACGCTCCCAGGGATAGCCCTGCGCTTTGAGTTCACTTTGTACATCACGTAAGGTCAGGTCAAGAGCGAGCCCTGCACCCCAAATAGCAGCCAGCGCGTCATCAGGCGCCGCTTTGCACAGTGACTGACTGAGTAATATTGCCACTTCAAGTTCGTTATGGCATTCGCCTTTGTCTGAAGGAATCACCACCGGTTCAGACAAATGACAAAGTGCCGGAGCCGGCTTCATAAACAACAAGGCTTCATCCGGCACAGTGTTGTTCAGCTCCTGAATATGATCAAGATAGTTGCGGCCGATACACAGGGCACGTGTCACAGGCAAAGGAACAGGCTGGCCCTGAATATTGAGATGTTGATACATGTTATTCCCCTTTGCGGATCCGGTCTGCCAGATAACTGACCGAGACGCCAAAATATGATGAACGGTTCCACTTCATCAGCGTATGAAAATTATTATAGACAAGGTATAAACGGCCATCGATGCCGTCCGGCATGATAAGAGAGGCTTTGATGCCGGCAGCAGGTAAGTCTGTTAAATCAAATTTACGCACTCCCCTTTCCTGCCATACCGTTAACGGCACGAAATCATCTTTTGCAAAGCCTGCATGTGCACCGTCATAACCATCAACGAACTTAACCTGGCGGCCCCAGGTGTAGTCATCATTCCACCCCTCGCTGGACAGAAAGTTAGCGATAGAGGCAAACACATCTGCCGGCGTGGTCCAGATGTCTTTTCTGCCGTCACCGTCATAATCCACGGCATAATTTAAAAAAGAAACGGGCATAAACTGACTCTGGCCCATCGCACCGGCCCAGGAACCTTTCAGCGCTTCAATATCAATATGACCATCACGGATGATATCCAGTGCAGCATAGAACTGCTTTTTAAACATCGCTTCACGACGCCCTTCATAGGCTAAAGACAGCACTGCAGAGAACACCGGATAGTTGCCCTGGATTTTACCGAAGTTAGACTCATTACCCCATAAAGCGACAATAAAGCGAGGCTGAACACCATATTTGCTGCCGATTTCATCCAGCAGAGACTGATGCTCACGATACAGGGTAATTGCCTGCCTGACCTTCCAGTCCGGCACGCGGGTCGCCAGATAATCATCCAGCGTGATTTTTTTCTCCGGCTGATTTTTATCTGCCTTTACAACGGTGGGACGAAATGTGGCAGTATCCAGCGCTTTGTCCACCAGTTCTGCCGTATAACCTTCTTCCAATGCTTCCTGCTTCAGAGACTGTAACCAGACTTTAAATCCTGCTTCGTTTTTTTCTTCTGCTGAAACCGGCAAAGCCAGCATTAAAAAAACGGTGAGCAATACAACAGGGCTGACTGAAAACAATGCCTTCATCACCGTTTTTCATCCACATGGGGCGTCAGACCAAGCTCTGTGCGGTGAGCAGCCAGCATGTCTTCCGCTTTTGGCGGCATTTGCAGATAAAAGCCTTTTTCTTTCAGCGCTACTTCCAGATCAGCTTTGCTGACACCGGCAAGCTGAGGCCGTTTATCCAGGGAAATCAACATCACCAGTTCCGGCGTGCCAAATTTCTCCATCAGTATTTCCGGTACATCATCGAAAGCATTTTTGCCGGGCACGTATAAGTACATGCCTTCTTTCCGGCGGGTTTTATAAATTGCACACAGCATATTCAGTCCTGCATTATTTCTTAACGGGTGAAAGCCAGCGGCCCTAATAATGAGGCCAGCCCCTTTTCCAGCAGAGGACGGCGCCAGCCACTCAGCAGATCAGGCAGAAGCCCCTGCACGCGGGTTTCATCCAGTTCAAACCATTGCCATTTTAACAGCTGATTGATTTGTTTTTTAGAGGCTACAACTTCCTCTGACACGCCCTGCTCTGCGGCAACCATTGCACAGAGACGCTTAATAGCCGCCAGATGCTTTTTATATTCGGGATAGTCAATCAGCCGGCGCATACGGGGTAATTGTTTGTCTGCGGGGGTATCTTCATAAAGGGATTTCGCTTCAGCCACCAGGGCGGTAAGGGTTTCACCGTAACGACGGAGGGTTTGTGGCTGCAATCCCTCGATACGACTCAGCGCAGTGCGGCTTAACGGCATTTTTACTGCCATATCGAACAGCTGACTTTCTCTCACCACAAAGTTGAGAGCCAGATTTTTTCCACGGGCAACCTTAAGCCGCCAGCCTGCAAGATGACGAAACACCGTGAGCTGTTCAGGATTAAGCCGCCAGGTATTTTTCAGCACAAGGTAAGCCTGCTCCAGAGGAATTTGTGCGGCCTTCTTTTCTCCCAGTGCAGCAATTTCCTGCGTTACCCAATCAAATTTACCGGCATCTTCGATTTGTTCTTTCAGTTGTAAGTACACAGGTAAAAGATACAGCACATCATTGGCGGCATACACCAGCTGACTTTCCCGTAGCGGTCTGGCCAGCCAGTCAGTGCGGGACTCCCCTTTATCCAGCACCACGTCACTCATCAGTTCCACCAGCCGTGCATAACCCAGGGTCGCGCCCATGCCGAGCACACTTGCTGCAAATTGAGTATCGAATACCGGCGCAGGTATTACACCGAATGCTGCCAGAAATGTTTCCAGATCTTCTGAGCAGGAATGCAGCACTTTGATCACATCCGGATTCGTCATTAATGCCACAAACGGGCTTAAATCATTAATCGCCAGCGGATCGATAAGTGCCAGTTGCTCACCGTCGAACAACTGCAATAGTCCCAGCTGCGGCGTCAGGGTACGGGTACGTACGAATTCAGTATCAATGGCAACTGCTTCAGCGGCAGAGGCCTTCTCACAGACAGCTTTCAGCGCAATTTCGTCGGTTATTAAGGTATATTTCATCATAAAAAAACAGCCGGCAATGATGCCGGCTGTCCCAATTAGTTGCGTAAAGTCACGGTGAACTCAGTCCCTCAGTTCTCTACGCAGAATTTTGCCTACATTGGTTTTTGGCAGTTCGTCTTTAAAGACAACGTGTTTCGGCACTTTATAGCCGGTGAGGTGCTTACGACAATGTGCAATAACCGTTTCAGCGGTCAGGCTCTTGTCCTTAGCAACTACAAATAACTTCACGACTTCACCACTGACTTCGTGAGGCACACCGATAGCAGCCGCTTCCACCACATCATCATGCATGGCAGCCACTTCTTCAATCTCATTCGGGAACACATTGAAGCCGGAGACCAGGATCATATCTTTTTTACGGTCAACAATATAGAAGTAACCTTCATTGTCTGACTTCGCAATATCGCCAGTTGCCAGCCAGCCATCTTTAAGAATTTCTTCTGTAGCTTCGGGACGGTTCAGATACCCCTTCATGACCTGCGGCCCTTTCACCCACATTTCACCGGCTTCACCTAAGGGCACATCATTGCCGTTATCATCCAGCAGACGGATTTCTGTGGAAGGTACCGGCATACCGATAGCACCTTTGTAAGCCTTAATGGTAGGAGAATTAACCGCTACCACCGGCGAACACTCAGTCAGGCCGTAACCCTCAAGCAGTACCGTGCCGGTGACTTTTTGCCAGCGTTCAGCCACAGGGCGCTGCACGGCCATACCGCCGCCCAGACCGAACTTAAATCCGGAGAAATCAAGTTCGCTGAATCCCGGCGTATTAAGCAGACCGTTAAACAGGGTGTTCACCCCGGGCAAAATGGCAAATTTGTGTTTCGACAGCTCTTTCACAAAACCCGGCATGTCTCTCGGGTTGGTAATAAGCAGGTTCGGACAACCAAATTTAAGGAACAACAGGCAGTTCGCCAGTAATGCAAAGATGTGATAAAGCGGTAGCGCAGTGACAACGACATCTTCACCGGGCTCAATGACAATTTCGAGAATACCCGATACCTGTTCCAGGTTTGCAATCATATTGCGGTGTGTCAGCATCGCCCCTTTCGATACGCCGGTTGTACCACCGGTATATTGTAAAAATGCCAGGTCGTCCCCTGTTATCTCAGGACGCTGATAAGTGTAATTCGCGCCGGCTTTCACTGCTGACATGAACGACTCAGCTTGTGGCAGAGAAAACTCCGGAACCATCTTTTTCACGTGCTTCACCGCCAGGTTTACTATCCAGCGCTTAGGAGCCGGTAACATATCCCCTAACGCCGTGCGCAGTACTTTTTTCACCGGTGTATCAGCAATCACACTTTCCAGCGTGGCGGCAAAGTTATCGACAATAACAATGGCTTTGGCATTGGCATCGTTTAACTGGTGCTTTAATTCGCGGGCGGTATAGAGCGGGTTCACGTTAATGACGGTGAGTCCGGCCCGTAATACGCCGAACATAGCAACAGGGTATTGCAACAAATTTGGCATCATGATGGCGACAGCATCGCCACGCTCTAAACCACTATTTTGCAGATAAGCCGCAAACTGAGCAGACAACACGTCCAGCTCATTGAAAGTCATGCTGTGACCCATATTCATGTAAGCGGTTTTATCGCCCCAGGTCGTCACAGACTGTTCAAAAATATCTACGATAGAGGCATAACGATCAGGGTTAATTTCTGCCGAAACACTTGGGTCGTAATGCTCAAGCCAAATTTTTTCCACACACCCTCCGGTAACTTTTATTTTTATATTTGCAAAAAAGCACAAACTTTAACCAATATTTCACAACTGGTCTGATTTCTTCCGTATATTATAGGATGATAAAGAAAAGATAAACGCCACTATTTACAATTGCTCAACAAATTGACGAATTTCGCAGCCAATTTCGTCTGTTTTTTCCATATGAATGTGGTGGCCGCCTGTAAAAGTTTTACACTGACTGTAACTAAACCAGTTGTGCCTTTTCGCATAAACCTGCTCAACCTTTTTAAAGCTGCTGTCCGCTGCCAGAAACAATACCGGACACTCAATGCTTCGCATGAACGCCTCTGCCTGTGGCTCAGTCAGCCGCAGGGTAGATTTTGTACGCACGCGGGGGTCGCTCGCCCAGAAACAATGGCCGGATGCATCCTGCGTCAGATTACGCGATAGAATTGCCAGGGCATGCTCAGGCCGGATATCAGCAACAGCGCAACGGGCTTTCACCGCAGCATCCAAATCCACCATATTCAGTTTGTTCCGCCGCTTCTTATCACGACTGATGACAGACTCCCTGACCTGTTCAGCGCTTGTTTGCGGATCCAGAGTAAGCGGTCCGCAGGCATCTATGGAAATCACTGCTTTCACCTGTTCAGGAAACACAGCAGCATAAAGTGTC
The DNA here is from genome assembly GCF_056160645.1 of Alteromonas sp. ABH4_456. NCBI lineage: Bacteria > Pseudomonadati > Pseudomonadota > Gammaproteobacteria > Alteromonadales > Alteromonadaceae > Alteromonas > Alteromonas sp. ABH4_456. Next base: position 42,929 of record NZ_JBSWXO010000013.1, on the reverse strand, counting down.
GCCAGAATACCGCCCAGTGAGTGACCCAGCAGGACCACATTTTCAAACTGATTCTCTTTGATGAGCGCGTATAAATCCTGCAGGAAATCAAATTGGTGGTAATGGGCACCGGCCGGCCGGTGGGCTGACTGACCGTGTCCCGGTAAATCCAGTGCAATGAAGCGGCAGGATTGCAGATAAGGCGCCAGCGGCGCCAGTGATGCAGCATTATCGAGATAGCCGTGCAAACCGATAACAACAGTACCGGCTCCCTGATTGTCCAGTGCAGCCAGTTTGAGTTCACCGGCCTGAAATTCGGTTTCTAACATGTTTACGCCCTCCGGATGCGGCAAAAATAAGAAAAAAGCGGCAATGAATTGCCGCTTTATAAGGAATAAACCTGCCGCCGGATTACTTCAGATTTTGACTTGCGCCGCCATTAGCCGGCGTGGAAGTTCTGGTAACCGGTCTGCTTACGCTGCTGCGGGTCGATGTTGAAGGCCGGCTGATCGTACCCTTGTTGCCGCTGCGGGTAACGGAAACCCGTACCGGCGAGACATTGGGATAAGCACTTCTGTAATACCCGCGGGAGAAACCGACGCCGAACGTATAGGGCGAATAATACGGACGGTAAAATGAATAGTAGAACGGTGAGTACCAGCCCATACGGTAGTCAAAAAACATGGGGTGTACGTAGTTCAGTGAATCCTGACGCCACATATGAAAGTTTTCACCCTTGATGCGCGGATACATGTAAGGCTGTTCACCGACCATACCGGCAACAGGTCGTTCCACAGCACCGATGAAGGTGACGGAGCGGCCTTCTTCGAAATTAATCGGATCAACAAAACCATCAAGTTCCACTTTGAAGCGGCCGATGGTTTCTTCAAACGTATTCGGACGCCCGTAGTGATTCAGAGGAAAATTGACCACTTCAACCCAGGTCTTGTTTTCCTTGTTCTCCACGCCAACGATCACACCGCCCCAACGGGCCATTTTGCCCTTCACGCCGTCACCGCCGGTAACCGCTTTGTTGTAGGAGACCAGATTGGTGTCGTCCGGTACGCGGATATCTTCAGGAATAATGGTACAACCGGTTGCTAAGACTACCGCCACCAGCAGAAAAATTTTACGCAACATAAACGCCCCGGAATGCTAAAAGATAAACTTTATTAATTATGACGTTGCAAACTGAATGCAACCTGAACAATGGCCTGAAAAACGAAACTAATCGGGGTGAGCAGACCAGATTCAAGAATAAGGAGATCAGGCGTAAATGTCTACACCGAGGAGCTGACGGATAGAATCCCGCTGTGCTTCCCGTTCAAGGCTCTGGTAGGCAGCAGTGGCCTGCTGACCTTTGCCTTCCGGCTGGTCGTAACCGGTTTGCTGCTGAAATTTCTTTGCAGAGTTCAGTACATCATCAGACTGGCTGCTGCGCACCGGTTCAGGTACAACGATACCTTCAACACTTTGAACAGGTTCTTTCTGTCTGGCATCCACTTTCTCAGGCTGCTCCCGGCTGGGCGCCTGATCAGGTCTGATAATACTGAAGCCGGACTGAATTTCCACGCTGTATGAGTTCCTGTTTTTGTAATTGACGGTTAGCTGACAACGGGTTTAAGTAAGCTGTAAGCAACGCTGAGTGGCGTTTACTGAATATTTAAGCTTATTTTAGCCCGAATACAATGTCACGCAAAAAACGCACCACTATTCCCTGCCGGGAAGCTTTTTCCACGTCACTTTATCCCGCAGATAAACAGGTTCAATGGTATCCACACCGGTGGCCATGCCTCCGGCAAACATCCCTTCGCCGGGTTTCAGCATGTGCAATGCGTCGGGATACAGTACTTGCGGTGGCTCATCACCAAACTGCTTAAGTTCATCATAGGCCATCCAGCCGGTTCCGGCACGGGCAAAATCTCCGGAGAGCAGCGTTGCAGCGTGTTCGGGCGGACATACCAGCTCTTCACCGGTTAACTCAGCCTGACCGTTTACATTAGAAAATTGTGCAAAGTACACTTCACCCATGCGCGCATCAATGGCGCAGGCAATACGGCCGGCACCCTGCGTATCTATCACCTGCTGCGCCATCGCTGTAAGGGTGCTGACACCTGCCACTTCCAGGCCCGTGCCAAGAGCCAGTCCCTGTATCATGCCGGTGGCAATGCGAACGCCGGTGAAACTGCCGGGCCCGCGACCGTAAACCAGCCCGCCGGTGTCTTTTAAGCTCACACCGGCTTCTTTCATTACCTCATCAACCATAGGTAACAATCGCTGACTATGTTGCTGCGGACAAATTTCGAAACGGTGAAAAATACCGTTTTCGGTTTTCACCGCAACAGAGCAGGCTTCAGTAGCGGTATCAATGGCAAGTAAAATCATAAAACTCCGGGCTATTTAATCGCTTGCAGAAACGATTCAACTTTGTCCAGCGAACGTGTTCTCTGCATATCAGGTAAACTTGATACAAATGTTTGTGCATAGGGTTTGGTCACCAGACGGTTATCACAAATAACCAGTACGCCTTTGTCGGTGGGATCACGGATAAGCCGTCCCGCCCCCTGCTTTAACGTGATGACTGCCTGCGGGATCTGAATTGCAGCGAAAGGATTCGCTCCCCGCTTTTTCACATCTTCCATGCGCGCCTGTAACAGCGGATCATCCGGTGAAGCAAATGGCAGTTTATCAATCATCACGCATATAAGGTCATTACCGCGAACATCAACCCCTTCCCAGAACGCACCGGTCCCGAGCAACACCGCACTTTCATCTGCCAGATAAGCATCCAGCAGTGCCTGCTTTGTCGTCGTTCCCTGCACCAGCAGCTTGTTAGGTACCTCAAACTCCAGCCTTTTGGCGATTTCACGGAGCATGGCGTGGCTGGTGAAAAGCAAGAAACAGCGGCCTTTACTGGCCTTAATCAGACGTTTTGCCGTTTCGAACAACGTGTCTTTCATGGCAAAGCTGTTCGGCTCCGGCAGGAACCTCGGCACACAGAGCATTGCCTGGTCTTTGTAGTTAAACGGACTTTCCAGTTCCAGAGTTTTGGCATCGTCCAGTCCCATCCGTTTCTGGAAATGGGTAAAGCCGCCATCGACAGTCAGGGTTGCAGACGTGAAAACCCATCCCCTTGGCACGGCATTGATAAACCGGCGGAACTTAGCAGCAATGGATAACGGCGTGAGATGCAGGATAAGGTGTCTTTGCGTGGTTTCATACCACAAGCTCACACCCTGCTGTTCAGCATCACATAACGCGTCAAGCTGTTCCCTTGTCTGCACTACCCGTTCGTAAATATTATCCAGATCTTTATCTCTGCCAAGGTGCAGTTTGATCACTTCATGAAGCACACCGATGCCGTCTTTTAATCTGGCGACCTGAGTTTGTATGTCATCTCTGTCCAGCGCTTCGGCCCAGTTGCCTCTTTCAGGATTTTCCGGAAACAGCAAGCGCAGATCGGCTGATGCAATCCGGCATTTTTCTGCGGCTTTATCCAGCTGTTCTGCGTCTTTCAGCACTGTGCGGTAAAGCACGTTAATATCTTTTGCCAGTTCCTGTAACTGACGGCTGGACAAGGATTCACCGAAATAATCGCTGGCGATATCAGGGATTTGGTGAGCCTCATCGAATATGATGGCATCCGCTTCAGGGATGAGTTCACCGAAGCCTGTGTCCTTAAGCGCCATGTCAGCAAAAAACAGGTGATGATTGACCACAATGATATCGGCCTCCAACGCTTTGCGTCGGGCTTTTACCAGATAACATTCTTCATATTCGGGACAATCACGTCCCAGGCAATTGTCTACTGTTGAGGTGATCAACGGCAGTACTTTGGCATCTTCCGGCAACGTTTTCAGTTCACCGGTATCACCGGTTTTGGTGGTCTCGGCCCAGCTTCTCACCGTTGAAAGCTGACCGAGTACTTCTTTTTCCACCAGCGTGGAATTACCGCCGTGCTGACCCATGCGGTGCAGACACAAATAATTCGAACGGCCCTTTAATAACGCTGTTTTTCTGCGGGAGCCCAGCGCTTTTTTAACCACCGGCAAATCACGGTGGTAAAGCTGCTCCTGCAGATTTTTCGTTCCGGTAGAAATGATTGCTTTACCTTCAGCCAGCAATGCCGGACCGAGATAAGCGAAGGTTTTGCCTGTTCCTGTGCCGGCTTCAACAATCAGCGAATGCTGATTGTCCAGCGCTGACTTCACAGCCAGCGCCATATCCGTCTGGGCGGCGCGGGGAGAAAACCCCGGAATGGCCTTAGCCAGTAAACCGTCAGCAGTAAACAGGGAAGATACAGAAGGCATAAACAAACACTAAAAATTCAAAGCGCGTAGTATGCCAGAATTATCAGCTAAATGGGGCAGGAATTCACTGACCGGCCGGCCAGTTTAATTCATGTTCAAATCGCCTCGTAAACACGATAGGCCCAGGGGGCCAAAATAGGCGGCTGAGCAGCATCAAGCACGATGTCCTGACGGTTCAGCACGTCGCGGTACTGGCCGTTATACAGACCGGCATCAAAGGTGGGTGAAACGGTATCCGGAGATAAGTTAAGCACCACCAGAATTTTCTCCTTTCCCTGCACGCGCACGTAACTGAAAACCCGTTTCAGATCATTGCTGTTCACCTGCAACATGGTTGCACCGGCTTTTCCGTTCCACAATGCCTTCACCCGCTTTTTCAAACTAATCAGTTCACGGTAAAGATCGCCGATGGCATGGTCCTGCCAGTCGATGGGATCCCGTTCAAAAAAGGCCAGACGTTTGTTTTCACCCGCTTCCTGACCATTGTGAATAAGCGGCATACCTTCGCCGGTGACAGACAACACAATAGCAGCCTCCAGAGCCTGTCCGAATTGTTCATGCTGCGTGCCATCCCAGGCATTTTTGTCATGATTGCTGACGAATGTCATCCGGTAGGCTGACTCCGGCCAGCTGCGCTCGTTCCAGGAATAGTATTTTCTCAATCTGTCCAGCGGTGCCCTGCCCTGAGCAATATCGTGCATAGCCTCGTTCCAGCTCCAGGCATAGGTCATATTGAATGCCTGTTCGTGAAGGTCGCGGTTCTCCCATTCAGCCAGCATGAAAACCGGTTTAATAGCATCCAGCGCGGCTCTGGCCTGAGCCCAGAAATCATTGGGTACGTAACCTGCAACATCGCAGCGAAAACCGTCAATATCAAACCGTTCTACCCAGTAACACATTGCCTCAGTCATGTAACGGCGCAACGCCGGCACACTGTAATCAAACTCAATAATATCGTCCCAGTCCCACCACGGTGACGGTCTGAAATTACCCTGATAATCTTTTGCATACCAGTCAGGATGTGACACGGTGAGGGGATTATCCCAGGCACTGTGATTAGGGATCCAGTCGAGAATCACCTTCATATCAAGCCGGTGAATTTCACTGACAAGTGCGGCGAAACTGTTCTCGTCTCCGAACTCGGGATTAATGGCAAAGTAATCTTTTACAGAATAGGGACTGCCCAGTGCCCCCTTGCGGTTTTTGATACCGATGGGCTGTACCGGCATGAGATAAATGATGTCTGCGCCCAGCGCTTTGATATGCTCAAGACCTTTAATTACGCCCTGAAAATTTCCTTCAGCACTGAACTGGCGGGTATTGACCTGATAGATGACCGCGTTTTCAGACCACGCGGGTTGCGCAACCTGATAACGGTTTTGCGGTAAAAAATCTGCAGCCATAATGTTCTCCGGGCGTTAAAAATCAATCTCATAGCATTGATACGTCATTCCCGATGAAAAGTTTTCCGTTCAGAATACCGGCAATCCGCTGATCCCCAGCAGTAATACCCACAAACCGAAAAACAATTTTAATTTCTGTACGGAAAATGCCAGCACAACATATTTAGCCAGTCTGCCGCCAATGATTGCACCTGCTCCGGCAAACAATACCACCGGCCAGACAATGGCTAAGGATTCAGTGACATGGTAAATCACCCCGCCCCATACTGAACACGCAGTCAGCATCACAGCGACAGCAATTGCCATGGTAACGTGAAAGCCTCTCAGAATAAGAAATACAGCAACAAGCTCACCGACGCCGACAGACAACCATGCGGTTACAGCTCCGCCAACAAACGCCACCACGGGCAACAGCGCAGTTTCAGCCATGGAGAGGCTACTTCTGAACCGGGTTTTCTTTAATAACGGGATACTGGCAAAAATGACCAGAGCCAGAAAAATAGAGAAAATACCGAAGCCCAGGTGCAAATCATTCACGTTACCCTGAATGAAAGACAACAACGGAATGCTGCCGGCAGCAAACTGTGCCATCAGGATACCGCACACCGAAGCCGGCACTGTAAGTGCCACCACCTGCGGTAACATTTGCCAGTTCTCGTTATGCTTTTCTTTGTTTCGAAAAAACGCCCACCAGCTCAATGCACCGGCCGTCATACCGCAGCACTGAATGGCAAAACTGGTTGCCACAATGTTCTGAGGGGAAAAATCCAGATGGTGGAACACCGGCACAAAAACAACGCCGCCACCGGCCCCGGTTGCATTCGCAAACACAGCACCGATAACACCGAGTAACGCAAAAGCACCATTTTCTGCCACGATGCCAGCCGGATCCGGTTGCATAAACAAAACAATAAACCAGAGGATGATCAGCGCAGAGGGAACGGAAAACTGACGGATGATACTTAACACAGACAGACTACTTATCCAGAAATTACACCGCGATGGCTTTCGCAGGTGAAAACAAACATTTGAGAATTGTACTTTTACAGCTTTAACAGTAAATTGCATAGCACATTATAAGAGGAATCGTAGCAAAGGACTCAGTATTATGCGAACAGCCTTCACCGGATTAAAAAAGGGTTTTATAGCCGCAGTGGCTTTATGGGGTATGGCCACGCCGCTTACTGCTTTCTCAGCATCCGTCTGGGAGGTGAGCAAGAACGGGAATACCGTCTATATCGGTGGCACACTGCATATCCTCAGCCCGCAGGACTATCCGCTACCGGCAGAATATGACATCGCTTATAAAGCATCCGGTAAAGTCATATTCGAAACCGATCTGGATGCCCTGGATACGCCGGATTTCACCCGTAAAACATTGCAACTGATGACTTATCAGGACGGACGCACAATCAAAGATGATTTATCTGAAGAAACTTTCAGTATGCTGTCTGACTGGCTCTCTGAAAGAGGTATTCCGGTAGCTCAGGTAAGCAAGATGAAGGCATCATTTCTTGGTATTTCGCTGTCTATGCTGGAAATGCAGCGGGCAGGTTTAACCAGTCAGGGGGTCGACAAATACTTTTTCGCCCGCGCGACGGAAGACCAGAAGTCTGTAGGCTGGTTTGAAACGCCTGAGCAGCAATTAATGATGCTGGCCGGACTGAGTGAAGGTGACGAAGATGCCTACATCCGCTACACCCTGGAAGAGTTAGAAACCATGAATGACTCACTGGAACCGATGAAGGAAAACTGGCTGACCGGTGACATGCAGGCTCTGTATAACGACAGCATGGAAAGCTTCAAAACAGACTATCCTGAGGTGTACGATGAAATGCTGACGAACAGAAATAAAGCGTGGCTCCCGCACATTGAAGAGTACCTGACCACGCCGGAAACAGAGTTTGTACTGGTTGGCACCATGCATATGGCCGGTGCCGAAGGCGTTATCGCCATGCTTGAAAGTGAAGGTTATTCAGTCATTAAAGTTAATAAATAAGTATTACCCGCCGATATATGTAAGCGTAAAGACGATTTCAGACAAAATAATCATTACTGTTCTGAAATTTTAAACTACGTTTAAATCAACAAAATATGCCAGTTAACCAGAGCGACTTGTATTCAGGTCGCCTCTGCTGCCGGTGCTGTCCGGAAAGTTTAAGCGTCTGACTGTTTTAACGGAGTTTGCATGTCCATAAAGCGAAGATTTCTCATCGCCATACCGTTGTGCCATTCAGCCACTGGGGCTACGACATCTTGCTGGTGGAATCGAACAGTGAGAAAACGTCCATGCTCAGCACAGCGCTTTTCGTTTTGCTGATTAAAGTACTGGTGGCGAGTAGCATTGTTCTCATCAGTCTGGTTATCCTGGTGAAACGTTATGTGAGTCAGCCTCTGGATGAGTTTAATCAGGTTGTCAACAGTTTGTCCGGCGGTGAAGGCGATCTGACTTTCCGCTTCGAAAACAAAAAGAATGATGAATTTGGCCGCATGGCACAGGCCTTCAATAAATTACTGGCACAACTGCAGTCCACGTTACAAAACGTCGACAGTGCCACTCAGGCTATGCAGTCTAAATCACAGGTGCTGAACAGAACAGCCACCAGCGCACAGAAAACCGTGAAATCCTTATCTGACGAAACCAGTGCGATCACCAGTGCCATCACTGAGCTGCAACAAAGCGCGGAAGCGGTCTCAGTAAATATTCATCATGCCAGCGATGCTGCAAATGCGGCCGACGCTGACACCCGTAACAGTGTTAATGTACTGAAAGCGACTATCAAAGACATAGAGAAACAGGCCCGGGAAGTGGATGCCTCAGTACAGGTAATTACCGATCTGGCCCGCTCCAGTGAGGAAATCAGTGGTGTCATGGATGTTATCCGCAATATTGCCGAACAAACCAATTTGCTGGCTCTGAATGCAGCCATTGAGGCCGCCCGTGCCGGAGAACAGGGCCGGGGCTTTGCGGTGGTCGCAGATGAAGTTCGCTCACTGGCAAGCCGTACCCAAAGCTCTACTGAAGAAATCCGCGTCATGATTGAACGCCTGCAACAAGGCAGCCGCGATGCGTCTGAGCGCATGCAGTCGAATAAAGACAATGCATTTGCAACCGTGGAAGTGACACAAAAAGCCGGAGAGACGTTGCAAAAAGCACTGTCCGCCGTCGCAACCATTACTTCCCTGAATCAGGAAACCGCATCAATGGCCACACAGCAGGCCGCAGTATCGCAAGATGTATCCAAAAGACTCAACAGCATTCAGCAGGTTGGTAGTGAAAATGAGCAACATGCCCGCGAGGTATCTGATAACTGTGAAGCGCTGGTTGAGCAGATTGAACAAATGCGGGAGCAACTGAGACGCTACCGCTTCTGATGATCAGGTTTGGCGCAATTTGCGGACGAGTGTCTGTAAATTGCGCCATCGCCCCCCTTCCTTTCCGGCTACATCCTTCCCGAATCACACATAACACATTGAATAAAAAGACTTTATAAAACTAAGCACGCTAATTGCTTTGTTCTGTCAGATCTGAAGTTGCTTATTGCCTCGTCTGCATTCAGACAGGTTCTTACAGGAGTAATAGCATGATAAATCTGATTAGAATGATAAAAACCAAACGTATTGTGTTCGCTGCCGGTGTACTGATGCTGGTATCAGGCTGCGCTTCCATGGGCAGTGGCACCGTTGCTGAAAAGCGGGACGCCATACTAACCATGCAGGATGTGGCGCTGGCGAAACTCTACAAAGAAAAACCCGATGTAAAAGCGCAAATAGAAACAGCGCCCGGCTATGCCGTTTTCAGCAATGCGAATGTGAATATTATCTTTGTTTCAGCCGGCACCGGTTACGGTGTAGTTAACAACAACACAACCGGCCACCAGACATACATGAATATGGCCGAGGGCGGCGTGGGACTGGGGATCGGAGCAAAAGATTACCGCATTGTGCTGGTGTTTCATTCTCAAAAAGCCATTAACTACTTTATTGAGAACGGCTGGACCGCAGGGGGTAACGCAGATGCCACTGCAAAGGCTGGTCAAAAAGGTATGTCGGTTGAAGGTGAAGGGTATTTAGGTGATATTACCGTTTACACAATGACGGAATCCGGTCTTGCTCTGCAGGCTTCGGTAAAAGGCACCAAATTCTGGCCAGACAAACAACTCAACTAAATGAAACAGCGCTGCGCGATTTAACCGTGCAACTTTTAAAGGATGATCCGTTGCGGTATGCAGCTCTGCAAGCCGTAGCGGCCTTATCGTTACCGGACTGCTGGATTGGCGCCGGATTCATCAGAAACCTCATCTGGGATCACACTCACCGGCGCAGCATTCCCACTCCCCTTAATGACGTGGATGTCGTGTACTTCGATAGTGACAACGTTTCTGTTGAAGCCGAAACTGTGCACACAGGCCGGTTGAACACCGTCATGCCGGCGCTGAACTGGGAAGTCCGTAACCAGGCACGTATGCATGATAAACATGAACGTCCGCCATTCAGCAGTACCCCGGATGCGGTTTCACACTGGATTGAAATTGAAACTACTGTCGCAGCCAGACTTCACAACGGAAATATCGAAGTATTCAGTGCTTATGGATTAAGTCACAACTACAACAATACCATCACCCGCAATCCGCTGGCAGCAAAGGCAACCTTTGATTCACGGGTAAAAAATAAATCGTGGTTGGCTGAGTGGCCGGAGCTGAAAGTGCAACACGGGCAGATTCAGCGGTAACATCTTTTCGCGCCCTTGCCCTTCCTTTCTTTCTTATCCCGGTGAAAACTTCACAAAACTATCATTGACTCTCACCCCTAAACATGTGAAATTTCACATATGTATTATTTCACATGTATCAACTTATGAATGCGCTGCAACTGTTTAAATGTCTGGCCGACGATACCCGGCTGAAATCCGTTGTGCTTATCCATACGTTTGGTGAAGCCTGCGTGTGCGAGCTGATGGAAACCCTGAAATTGGATCAGCCCAAGACATCCCGTCACCTGGCATCACTACGTAAATGCAACATTTTGCTGGATGAACGCCGTGGCAAATGGGTGTACTACCGCCTTCATCCCGAACTGCCGGCATGGGCAAAATCTGTGATTGCAAGCGCCAGCAAAAGTAACAGCGAAGACTTCGAAGCGTTATTGGCGACTTTTAAGCAATGCCAGCTTAACGGCAACGATTGTTGTAATTAAATTTTTAACCGGAACACACTTATGAAAATTCTGTTTATCTGCACCCACAACCGGTGCCGGAGTATCCTTAGCGAAGCCATCACCAACCAGATTGGCCGCGGCATCATTGAAGCTCGCAGCGCCGGCAGCCAGCCGGTGGGTGAAGTACACCCGCTGTCTGTGACATACCTGGAGGAATCCGGCTACAGTACAGCGGGCTTACAAAGCCAGTCATGGGACGAATTCGAAGACTTTAGCGCCGATGTTGTCATTACGGTATGTGACTCAGCAGCGGGTGAGACCTGCCCGGTCTGGTTCGGTAACAGTGTCAAAGTTCACTGGGGTCTGTCAGATCCATCGAAAGAAAGTGGTACCACTGAAGAGATCCGCGCAGCCTTTTTAAGCTGCATCCGCATTATTGAAGAAAGAGCAAAACAGTTGCTGACCATTGCTGAAAAAGCAGGTGATACTGAAGCTCTGCGCAAGGCTCTCACGGATTTAGGAGTGCAACACTGATGTCAAAAGAGTCCGGGACATCCCCAGCTTCTGATTTGCCCAATATCGATACTTCACACTGGCAAACACCGGTTTTTGATGCCTGTTTGCCGGGCGCCTCTGAACATAAGCCGCGAATACTACTTCTATACGGTTCTCTGCGTGAGCGCTCGTTCAGCCGCCTTGCTGTAGAAGAAGCCGCCCGTTTGCTTACCGCCATGGGGGCGGAAACACGTATTTTTAATCCGGAAGGTTTACCGCAAACCGACACCGGAGATGAACATCATCCGAAAGTGAAAGAACTTCGTGAATTAATGATGTGGTCAGAAGGTCAGGTGTGGTGCTCGCCGGAGCGTCACGGTGCCATGACCAGCATTTTCAAAAGTCAGATAGACTGGGTGCCGTTAAGTATCGGCGGCGTCCGCCCGACTCAGGGTAAAACGCTGGCGCTGATGCAGGTCTGCGGTGGTTCGCAGTCATTTAACACAGTCAATCAGATGCGAATTTTGGGTCGCTGGATGCGTATGGTTACCATACCTAATCAGTCGTCGGTACCCAAAGCCTTCCTCGAATTTGAAGAAGACGGCCGTATGAAACCTTCCCCGTTCTACAACCGCATCGTGGATGTGATGGAAGAGTTAATGAAATTCACCCTGCTGCTTCGTGGCAATAAAGACTTTTTTGTCGATCGCTATTCTGAGCGGGTGGAAAGTGCAGAGGCACTGAGCAAGCGCGTTAATCAAAAATCGATTTAGGATATTGAACCATGGGATTATTTGAACGCTTCCTCTCAGTCTGGGTTGCACTTGCGATTGTTACAGGCTTGCTTGCAGGCAGTTTGTTTCCGGACTTGTTTGCTACTGTAGCAGGGCTTGAATATGCACATGTGAATCTGGTAATCGCCGTACTCATCTGGCTGATGATTTACCCGATGATGGTGCAGGTAGATTTCACCTCGGTTAAAGATGTAGGGAAGAAACCCAAAGGCGTGGTTCTGACCCTTATCATCAACTGGTTGCTTAAGCCTTTTTCCATGGCTTTTCTGGGCTGGCTGTTCTTTAAAGGCATCTTTGCAGACTGGGTCGATCCGCAAACAGCGGGCGAATACGTAGCCGGTATGATCCTTCTTGGTGTGGCCCCCTGCACAGCTATGGTGTTTGTGTGGAGTCAGCTCACAAAGGGTGATGCCAACTATACCCTCGTGCAGGTTTCCGTGAACGATATCATCATGATTTTCGCCTTTGCGCCGTTAGCGGCCTTTCTGCTGGGCGTTACCGATATTACTGTTCCCTGGAACACGCTGCTATTATCTGTCGTGCTGTACGTTGTGATCCCTCTTGTAGCCGGTGTGAGTACACGGAAAGTACTGGACAGTAAGGACAACCACCAGCGCCTGACACAATTTCTTGACACCATGAAGCCCTGGTCAATTGTCGGGTTGCTGGCTACTGTCGTACTGCTATTCGGCTTTCAGTCTGAAACTATCATTGCAGATCCGCAGGCCATTGTATTAATTGCCATACCGCTGCTTATTCAGACCTACGGCATTTTCTTTCTGGCTTACTGGCTGGCTAAGCGAATGGGATTGCCCCACAATGTTGCCGCCCCGGCATGCATGATTGGCACGTCAAACTTCTTTGAACTGGCTGTTGCCGTGGCAATTTCATTGTTTGGTCTCCACTCGGGAGCCGCACTGGCTACTGTCGTCGGCGTGCTGGTAGAGGTGCCTGTGATGCTGTCGCTGGTAGGCTTCGCAAACAGAACGCGGCACTGGTTTAACTAACTAACACGTGGCGCCACCCGTGATTGTGAATAACAAATAGGCCCGCTCTATTTAGAGCGGGCCTTTCGTTTTTAATTCAGAGCGTTAACGTTCAAAGCATTTATGTTCATAACGCTGAATTTCAAAGCGCTTCCGGGGCACCACCCATTTGTTGCCGGACGGGAGCTTACTCTATTTCCAGCATCACCACTTTACCCATTGTCTCCAGTTCGTTCTTGTAAAGTGCAGCGTCACCCACAATCAGATAAATGACATTATCAGTAGTGAACAAACCGGACTGCGCCCTGACGTCTTCCAGGGTGAGCTTGTCATACTCCTGCTGTAATAACATAGGATAGTTGAGCGGCTTACCCTCTTTCAGACTGGACTCAATTTCTGACAGCACACTACCGTTTGTTTCAAATAAGCCCGGTAACTTACGGATTTCAGTCGTAACGGTTTCGGTCAGTTCCGTTTCCGTTGCCGGATTGTCACCATTGTATTCTTTCATCTCGCGGTCTATTTCGTTAACCGATTCGACGGTTTTGTCACTCTGTACCGGCGCGTACACAAACCACGGACGCTGCCCCAGTGTTGTCATCGCAAGGCTGCGTGCACCGTAAGCCCAGCCTTTATCTTCCCGCAAATTCATATTCAGGCGGGCGGTAAATTTACCGCCTACAATGGCATTAGCCGTTTCGATAGCCAGTGTGCTTTTATCTGATACAGGCGGGATGAGTTTACCGGCCAGTATAAGCGACTGGGGAGAATCAGGACGGTCGGCCAGGTAGAATGTACGGCCTTTCACCTGCGGCACATCAGCAATGCGCTTTTCTCCGGCTTTACCACTGACTTTCCAGTCACCCAGACTGTCATTCAACATGGATTGGAGTGCTGATTTTTCGATGTCACCCACAACAATGATTTTCGCATTGTCCGGGCGTATCCAGGTACTATGGAATTCCTTAAGTGTTTTGGTGGAAATTTCACTGACTGACTCATTGGTGCCGGAACCTGTCAGCGGCATACCGTATGGATGATCTTTTCCATACAGCAAGGGCGGCAATTCCCGGACCGCCAGTTGTACCGGCTGAGATTTTTCCTGAGCAATATCCGACAGCCAGATCGGCTTAAGCTTTTCCAGATCGCTTTCCCGCATGGCAGGATTTTTTACCACGCTGCTGAAAAGTGACAATGCAGGCTTTAAGTTCGCGGTAAGAGATTGTAAATGTGCATAAGAACTGTCCAGCGAGCCGCCAAAATAGCTGGCAGCGCCCAACATGTCCATCTTCGTTTTGTAAGCTTCACCATCAATTTTACCGGAGCCTTCTTCCAGCATGCGCATGGTCATTGATGATGAACCCAATGGATAGCCATACGCGTCGGCAGCATAACCACTGTCGAACACGATACGCAGAGAAACATCAGGCACGGCATCCCGCTTAACAAAATAGACCTGCAACCCGTTATCCAGGGTAAATTCCTCTGCCTCAGGGAACGACAGCGCGGGCATTTCTGTCACTTCCGGTAATGCAGAGCGGTCTGCCCCTTCTGTACTTGCTGCATAATTCGGAAACGGGCGGACAATCAACTGATGATAAGGAAGATCGAGCCATTTTTTAGCGACGTTATTGAGCTCCTTTGGTGTTGCCTCTGAATAGCGCTTCAGGCTTTTCATATAGTGGTCTGAATCGCCGGCATATAACTCGCCTTCTGCCAGAACATTAGCCTTTCCGCCGAAGCCACCAATCTTCTCCATACCGCGTATAGTGCGGGAAAGCGTGCGCATCCGCGCCCCTTCCAGTTCCTGCTTACTTACCGGTTTGGCAAGCAGAGCGGCAATTTCTTCATCAATAATCGCAGACACTTTATCTTCATCAGCATTTGCACCGAGCGTCACTTCGAGGGTAAAGATACTTGCCAGCGTATGCTCTTCTAAATAAGCGTCAATACCGGTTGCCAGCTTTTCTTCTTCCACCAGGCGCTGATACAAGCGTGAGGTTTTGCCTTCTCCCATCACTTTGGCCAGCAAATTCAGTGCTTCAGTATCATCATCTACCCGTCCGGCTACCGGCCAGACCCGGTAGATGCGCTCAGCCGCCACCTTGTCGAACAGTTCTTCATAGCTGTTGAAGTCTTTAACCGGCACGTAGGATTTCAGACGTTTTAAGGGCGGTCCCGGAGGAATATCACCAAAGTAATGCTCTACTTTCTCCCTTGCAACTTCCGGCGTGATATCGCCGGCGAGAACAATGACAGTATTGGCAGCACCGTAATATTGCTCGAACCAGACTTTTACGTCATCCAGACTGGCTGCATTCAAATCTTCCATGGAGCCGATAGTGCTCCAGCGGTACGGGTGGCCTTCAGGAAAAATGCCTTCCAGCAAACTGTATTCAGCTTTACGGTACGGCGTGTTGTCGCCCTGACGTTTTTCGTTCTGTACTACGCCGCGCTGGTTATCCAGCTTTTCCTGTGTGATGGCACCGAGCAGATGCCCCATGCGATCAGATTCCATCCACAACGCAAGGTCGACGGCGGTAGACGGAACATTCTGGAAGTAGTTGGTGCGGTCAAACCAGGTGGTACCGTTCATATCGGTGGCGCCTACCTGGTCAAAGGGCTTGAAGTATTCGCCGTCGTAGTTTTCCGAGCCGTTAAACATAAGGTGTTCAAACAGGTGAGCGAAGCCGGTTTTACCGGGTTTCTCATCTTTAGACCCCACGTTGTACCAAACAGAGACCGCGACAATGGGCGCTTTGTGATCTTCGTGGACCAGTAATGTGAGGCCGTTGTCCAATTGATAACGGGTATGAGGGATAGCCAGATCGTCAACGTTTAAAGTTGCAGCATTCAGGCAGGTATGTGTAATTGCCATCGCAATCAGCAGCAGTGATTTCTTCATAGTATCTGTCCGTAGTATTTATTGTTAGTTCTCCTGTATCACCGGCGCAAGCCCTACAGGTCAATTTTTATACTAGCGGATATTTACCGGAACACCAGACAAAATTGGATCAGATATAGATATCTAAATGCTTTATTTTACTGTCTTTATTGTCTGAAGAGGGCTCCTGACTGTTGTCAGCCTTGTGTCCGGAACTGACCGGCTGATTTTCTTTGGCATTTTCATCGTGTTGATCCGCTTTATCATCGTGATGATGCCCGTTGTCACGTTGTTGCTTTTCAGCCACACGACGCTCCTCGTCGTGCTCATAACGCTCATCTTCACCCAGGCCTTTGGTTTCCGCTTCCTTACTGACTTTCTTTACGCGGTCATCCGGTTTAACCGGCACCTTGCCCTCTCTCGGCAGAATAGGAAAAATAAGGTCGTTGCTCACCCTCACCTCCTCGTAAATAAGAACACGCCATTATTCGCATTTTTGATGACATTTATTTCACTGTCGCAAGTTTTAACCCGTTTCGAACAGTAAGATATAACTTATGACCAAACATTTAGTATAATAATTCCCTTATTATGGCTTTTTGGGGTTGATTTAGATCACTCAATTAGCTACTGTTTGCCGCGTCAAAAAGATTGGAAACGAATTTTACATGTTTAATTGCGCTGCTAACCATCACCACCATCATAAAGCATAACCTTTCAGGTTCGTGCTGGAAGGTCTATTGTTCCTTCCAGTGGCGCAGATAAAAAATTCTCGACCCCCGGAAGGAAACTTCCGGGGGTTTTTCGTTTAAGCAGCTTCAAATCAGGTTCACACAAAGAGGAATGTTCACATGGGTGACAGCAAACGTCTGCGTATTGCAGTTCAGAAATCAGGCCGTCTCAGCGATGACAGCATCGCGCTGCTAAAAGCGATTGGTATTAAATTATACATCCGTGACCGCCTTCTCATCGCCCATTCTACTAATGAGCCTATCGATTTACTGCGCGTACGTGACGACGATATTCCGGGTCTGGTCATGGACGGCATTGTCGACCTGGGTTTTATCGGCGAAAACGAATTAGAAGAGAAAATGCTGGAACGTCAGGCGGCCGGCAAAGCGTCTGATTTTGAAGTACTGCGTCGTCTGGATTACGGTGGTTGCCGTTTGTCCATCGCGGTACCGCAGGAAATGAAATACGAAGGCATTCAGTCCCTGGAAGGTAAAAAGGTAGCAACGACTTATCCTTACCTGCTTGAGCGTTATTTCAAAGAAAATAATATCAATGCCCGCGCGGTTATGCTGACCGGCTCAGTAGAAGTTGCTCCCCGCGCCGGTGTGGCCGATGCGATTTGTGACCTAGTTTCAACCGGTGCCACACTGGAAGCTAACGGACTTGTGGAAGAAGACGTTATTTTCCGTTCAAAAGCGGTGCTGATCCAACGTGCTGACGGTGCGCTTTCAGAGCAGAAACAAGCGCTGGTGAATCGTCTTGTGCCCCGTATTGATGGCGTCATTCAGGCCAAAGAAAGTAAGTACATCATGCTGCACGCGCCGAAAGCTTACCTGGAACAAGTAAAGAGTTTACTGCCAGGCGCTGAGAACCCTACTGTACTGCCTCTTGCCGGGTCTGACGATGCGGTAGCGGTACACGTGGTCAGCCCTGAAGACTTATTCTGGGAAACCATGGAGAAACTGAAATCCTTAGGTTGTCGTTCTATTCTGGTTATGCCAATTGAAAAAATGATGGGTTAATCTGCCATGATCAACTGGTCCTCACTTACACCTGCCGGGCAGACAGAAGCCCTCGCCCGGCCGGTAATGAAAAACTCAGACAGTCTGCGGGTGACCGTTGCAGACATACTCGCTGCGATACGCCAACAGGGCGATGCAGCGGTGCTGGAATACACCCGTAAATTCGACTGTACTTCACTGAACAGCCTGCCCCTTTCTATTGCAAAGCGGGACGAACTGGCAGCACGGGTATCTGCTGACGTTAAAGACGCCCTGCTGGTTGCGTTCAACAACGTGAAACAATTCCACGAAGCGCAGAAACCTCAGGATATCACCCTGACGACTACGCCGGGCGTAGTATGCGAGCAACGTTTTACCGCGCTGGATGCTGTCGGTCTTTATATTCCTGGCGGCAGTGCTCCGTTACCGTCAACCGTGATGATGCTGGGTGTACCGGCGCTTGTTGCCGGTTGCGAACGCAAAGTGCTGTGTACGCCACCTAATCAGGCCGGTGAAATCGCGCCTGAAATTGCCCTTGCCGCTTCATTGTGTGGCATTGAAGAAATTTACCTGTGTGGCGGAGCGCAGGCTATTGCCGCCATGGCATTCGGCACAGAAAGTATTGCTAAAGTGGACAAGATCTTTGGCCCCGGCAACAGCTTTGTGACAGAAGCCAAACAGCAGGTCAGTCAGCGCGCAGACGGTGCCGCTATCGATATGCCTGCCGGTCCTTCAGAAGTGCTGGTGCTGGCTGACGGCAATGCCAATGCCGCTTTTGTGGCCTCGGATTTATTGTCGCAGGCAGAACACGGTCCGGATTCCCAGGCCATTCTGGTTTCAGACAGTGAAGCGCTTATTGAAGCCACTAAAGCGCAGGTAGAAGTGCAATTGACAAAACTGTCCCGCAACAGCATTGCTTCTCAGGCCATGGAAAATGCCCGTTATATTCTGACTGGCTCGGTAGCCGAAGCGGTGCAGGTAAGCAACGCGTACGCGCCGGAGCACTTAATTGTGCAAACTGACAACGCCCGCGAATTGCTCACCGACATTAAATACGCCGGTTCTATTTTCGTTGGCCAGTGGTCACCGGAATCTGCAGGCGATTACGCTTCGGGTACCAACCACGTGCTGCCAACCTACGGCTATGCACGTAACTATTCCAGTTTAGGTCTGCTTGATTTTATGCGTCGTTTCACCGTGCAGGAACTGTCTGCCGACGGCATGCGTAATCTCGGGCCAGCCATTATGAAGCTTGCCAGTGCTGAAGGGCTCGATGCCCACGAGCAGGCCGTTGCACTGCGTATGGCAGAGCTTGAAAAGGGGAATGACCAATGAGCAGTCTGGTCGACCAACTGATTAATGATAACCTGATCCCGCTGAAACCGTATGAGTCGGCGCGCCGTCTTTACGCCGGTGGTCAGGACTGGCTTAATGCCAACGAATCACCATTTGCTAACCACTACGACGTGGACAGCAGCCACTTTAACCGTTATCCGTCCTGTCAGCCCGACGGCGTGATTAACGGTTATGCAGCTTACGCTGGTGTTGCGAAAAGCCAGTTGATGGTGACCCGTGGTGCTGACGAAGGCATAGAGCTGCTCATCCGCACCTTCTGTACGCCGGGTAAAGACAGTATTCTGATCTGTCCGCCAACCTATGGCATGTACGCCATCAGTGCAGAGACCTGCGATATTGGCGTGAAAAAAGTGCCACTGAAAGCCGACTTCAATCTGGATGTGGAAGGCATTTGCAGCAATGACGACGTCAATGTGGTGTTTATCTGTGCGCCGAATAATCCTACCGGTACACAAGTCGCCAAACAGGATTTAGACATCGTACTTCGCCACTTCACCGATAAAGCGCTGGTGGTTGTAGATGAAGCCTATATCGAGTTTGACGCAGAGAACACCTGGGCGAACAAGCTGGCAGATTACCCGAATCTGGTTATTCTGCGAACCCTGTCCAAAGCCTTTGCGCTGGCAGGTCTGCGCTGCGGTTTCACCATTGCCAATGACGACGTGATTGCCGCGCTGATGAAAGTAATTGCACCCTATCCTATTCCGGATCCGGTGGCGCAGATTGCTGCAGAGGCGTTAAGCGAAGAAAACATCGGTCGCCTGCATGCACAGGTGGACATTCTCAACGCAGAGAAAGCTCGTCTCACGGAAGCACTGAATGCGTTTGAAGAATTCGAAATGGTGGGTGACACCAAAGCCAATTACGTACTTTTCCGCTACGCGCGTTGCAAAGAACTGATGGCATATCTGGTTGAGCGCGGCATGCTTATTCGCGACCAATCCAAACAGCTGAATCTGGAAAACTGCCTGCGTGTGACCATCGGCAGCCCGGAGCAGGATGATCGCCTGATACAGTTGATTAATGACTATTTTTCCCAGACAGGAGCTTCCAAGTGAGTCAGCAAGCTATTTTATTTATCGATCGTGACGGAACCCTGGTTGAAGAGCCGCCGGTAGATAAGCAACTGGACAGCCTGGAAAAGCTGGTTTTTGAACCAAACGTTATTCCTGTTTTACTGAAACTTAAAGCTGCTGGTTTCTCGCTGGTGATGGTGTCGAATCAGGACGGCCTGGGCACCGACAGCTTCCCGCAGGAAGATTTCGACAAGCCGCACAATGCGATGATGGCTGTATTCGAATCGCAGGGCGTCACGTTTGATGATGTGCTGATTTGTCCGCACTTCGACCACGAAAATTGTGCTTGCCGCAAGCCTAACCTCGGGCTGGTTAAAGACTACCTGCAACAGGGCCGCATCGATTTCACACGCTCCTTCGTGATTGGCGATCGCATCACTGATGTGCAGCTGGCCGAAAACATGGGCATCAAATCGTTCCAGTACAATCCGGAAACCAACAACTGGAAAGACATTGAGAAAGCCCTGCTGGCGTCTTCCCGAATTGCCGAGGTAGTGCGTAAAACCTCAGAAACCGATATCCGTGTGCGGGTTGATTTAGACTCGACGGCAAAATCACAAATCCACACCGGGATGGGCTTCTTCGACCACATGCTGGATCAGATTGCCACCCACGGCGGTTTTGAAATGCAGGTGTCGGTGGACGGCGATCTGCACATCGACGATCACCACAGCGTAGAAGACACAGCACTGGCCCTTGGCGACGCGCTGAAAAAAGCGCTGGGTGATAAACGCGGCATTGGTCGCTTTGGCTTTGCACTGCCTATGGATGAGTGTCGTGCTGAGTGCATCATGGATATTTCCAACCGCCCTTACCTGAAAATGGATGCCGAGTTCAGCCGCGATCAGGTTGGCGAAATGGCCACCGAAATGGTACCGCACTTTTTCTATTCACTGGCGCAGAGCATGGGCCTGTCCCTGCACCTGTCCACCAGCGAAGGTAACGCGCACCACCAGGTAGAGAGCCTGTTCAAAGTATTTGGCCGTGCATTACGTCAGGCCATTACCCGTCAGGGCGATGCCTTGCCGAGCAGTAAAGGAGCTCTGTAATGGCGCAGAAGATTGTTATTGTTAACACCGGCTGTGCGAACATTTCATCGGTTAAATTTGCCCTTGAGCGCCTGGGCGTGACGGTGGATGTATCTGATGATTTCGACATTATTAAAGCCGCTGACAAAGTGTTTCTGCCCGGCGTTGGCAGTGCCTATGCCGCCATGCGCAGCATTAACGGCAAGAACCTTTCCGACACCATTCGTTCACTGGAACAACCGGTGCTCGGCGTGTGTTTAGGTATGCAGCTAATGGTGGGAACTTCGGATGAAACCAGCAGTGGGCAGATTGACTGTTTAGGCCTGATGCCAGGTCATGTTGCCCGCCTGCAAGCGGGTGATTTACGCCTGCCTCACATGGGCTGGAACACGGTAACGCCGCTTGAGGGCAACACGCTGTTCAAAGGCATTCCGGCTGACACCTATTTCTATTTTGTGCACAGCTTTGCGGTGCCGGTATACGATAAAACACTGGCCACCTGTGAATACGGCCAAACGTTTTCTGCCGCCCTGCACAGCAATAACTTCTTCGGCGTGCAGTTCCACCCCGAGCGAAGCGGCGAAGCCGGCGCACAACTACTGACTAATTTTGTGGAAATGTAATGATTATTCCAGCAATTGATTTAATCGACGGCGCCGTGGTGCGCCTGTTCCAGGGTGACTACAACCAGAAAACCCAGTACCAGAAAGATCCGGTAGACGTGGTGCATGACTATGCCGATCAGGGTGCGCAGTGGCTACACATCGTTGACCTTACCGGAGCCAAAGACACCAGCAAACGACAGCTTACGCTTATTCGTAAAATGGTCGATACCCAACGCATGAAGTTTCAGGCTGGCGGCGGTATTCGCAGCGAAGAAGACGTGGCCCAACTGTTAGATTCTGGTGTAAGCCGTGTAGTCATCGGTTCTCTGGCAGTAAAGCAGCCTGAACTGGTGAAATGCTGGATGCAGAAATACGGCGCAGAGAAAATTGTGCTGGCGCTGGATGTCAACATCAACGACGCCGGTGAACGAATGATTGCCACCCACGGCTGGCAGGAAGACTCCGGCGTGGCGCTGGAAGGCTTATTGAAAGATTTTCAGGAAGTGGGCGTGAAACACGTGCTGTGCACTGATATCAGCCGTGACGGCACCCTGCAGGGCAGCAACGTAGATTTATACACCGACGTATGTGCCCAATTCCCGCAAGTGAGCTGGCAAGCTTCCGGCGGCATTGGCGGCCTGGATGACATTCGTGCCCTGCGTCCTGCCAATGTAGGCGGCGTGATTTTAGGCCGCGCCCTGCTGGAAGGTAAATTTACCGTTGAGGAGGCTATTGCATGTTGGCAAAACGGATAATTCCCTGTCTCGACGTACGTGATGGTAAAGTGGTGAAAGGCGTTCAGTTCCGCAACCACGAAATCATTGGCGACATTGTGCCACTGGCAGAACAGTATGCCAAAGCCGGTGCCGACGAACTGGTGTTTTATGATATTACCGCGTCGTCTGATCAACGGGTTGTCGATAAAAGCTGGGTGAGCCGTATTGCTCAGGTCATCGACATTCCGTTCTGCGTTGCCGGTGGTATTAAATCGGTAGAAGACGCAGGACGCATTTTAGAAATGGGCGCGGACAAGATTTCTATTAACTCCCCTGCGCTTTCTAATCCGGACCTCATTAACGAACTGCACGACATTTATGGTCAGCAGTGCGTGGTCATTGGTATCGACAGCTTCTACAACGTAGCCAACGGTCGTTACGACGTGTACAAGTTTACCGGTGACGAAAGCCGCACTCAGCAAACTCAGTGGCACACCATCGACTGGATAAAAGAAGTGCAGTCACGTGGTGCCGGTGAAATCGTACTGAACTGTATGAATCAGGACGGTGTGCGTAAAGGTTATGACATCGAACAACTGAAAGCCGTGCGTGAAGTATGCAAGGTACCACTCATCGCCTCTGGCGGTGCCGGTGCCATTGAACACTTTACTGACGTATTCAAGCAGGCAGACGTCGACGGCGCGCTGGCAGCGTCGGTGTTTCACAAGGGCATCATTGATATGCACGAACTGAAAGACACGTTGGCTTCACAGGCTATTCCCATGTGTATCCGTCACGGCCGTTAAGGAACAATTTAATGATTATTACTAAAGACAATCTGACGCAGTTGGCGTGGGATAAAATGGATAACCTGCTTCCGGCTATCGTACAGGATGCAGTAACCGGCAAAGTACTGATGCAGGGTTATATGAACCCGGAAGCGCTGGAAGTCACACTGGACTCGAAAAAAGTCACCTTTTTCAGCCGCTCCAAACAGCGTTTGTGGATGAAAGGCGAAGAGTCTGGCAACGTATTAAACCTTATTGAAGTGGGCAGCGATTGCGATAGCGACAGCCTGCTTATTCTGGCCCGTCCGAAAGGCCCGACCTGCCACACCGGCACGGAAAGCTGCTGGTTCGATAATCAGGCGCCGGCTTATACGTTCCTGGGTGATTTGGAACGGGTTCTGGCAGAGCGTAAGTATGCGGACCCTGAGTCAAGTTACACCGCTTCACTGTACAGCAAAGGCATTAAACGCATCGCTCAGAAAGTGGGTGAAGAAGGCGTCGAAACTGCACTTGCTGCAACGGTGCAGGATAAAGAAGAGCTGAAGAACGAAGCAGCTGACTTGCTTTATCACCTGACAGTTCTGCTGCAGGCCAGCGACATGTCAATGAAAGATGTTATTGCGGTGCTACGCGCCCGTCACCAGAAGTAACCCCCATGCCCAGCTGTTGTGCCGCTTCCTTCAGTTGCGACACAACAGCGGGATCCGTGTCTTTACTGGCAGCCAGATAGCCGGTTACGGCAAGCTCGGGAATATCCATTATTGGATTGAGCTGCTCCCCGTCCACGTTTAATTTCTTCGCCGTTGCAGGAATCAGGGCAGGATCTTCGATGATAAAATCGACCATCCCCCTCAACAGATACTCCCACGAGCACTGAATATCTGCACATACCAGCATGTTCTGACCTTCCCTGAACCCCTGTTGCTGTAGCCAGTGATAGCTGATGTCGTCCCGTTGCACGGCAAATGTATAGTTGGTGAGATAACCCTGTTTAAGTTCCCCGTTTGCAACGGGCTGGCTTTTGAGGCCAACAACGGCAAGATGAAAAGCCGACACTTCAGCCAGCCAGTGAAACTGTTTTTCACGCTCCGGTGTCCGTGCAATGGAATAGATAAGTGTGCCAGCCTGACGTTCTGCCATTGTGATACTTCTGGCCCAGGGATATAACGCAAACTCTCCTTTTACCCCGGCGGCCTCAAGGATAGCCTTTACTTTGTGCGTAGTCTCGCCGTCTACCCTGCCATATTTATTGAGGTAGTGATAAGGAGGCGATGACTCTGTCACCACCTGCAGAACTGTACTTTGAGCAGGCAGAGGGTGGCTGATAATCAAAAACAAAAGTAATACAAAAGAGATACGCATCCCTGAACCGTACCAATAGTGATTATAAAACGTACGATATCATGCTTTATCATCAATAAAAATGACACCTGACTGATTCCTTCCGTTTTCATACCTTGTTACATCTGTGGATGAACTATTTCTCCGGACAACAGCTCTGACATTCAGACCTGCAATTTCTTCAACGATCAGAGGACGACTATGAAAGACAAGCCAACCGGACTGAAGCGAATTTGGAAAGACAATCAATCCTTTTTTATATTTATCGGCCTGATGTTGTTTGTGCGTGCCGGTGTGGCAGACTGGTATTACATCCCTTCCGGTTCTATGGAACCTACCATTCAGGTTGGCGATCGCATATTTGTGAATAAGCTGGCTTATGAAATCAAAGTGCCGTTCACTGACATCAGTCTGGCTGAAACAGGCTCCCCTGCCCGCGGAGATATTATCGTGTTCGACAGTAAGGCGGCAGATAATCGTCTGATTAAACGTGTTGTGGGCTTACCCGGTGACAGAATTGCCATGCGCAATAACATCTTGTATCTGAACAATCAGCCCTTATTGTATTCCGGCGATGATGAAGATCAGCAGGAGCTATTGGGTAAAGTGCTTCATCAGATCCATCTGGATAAGAATGGCTCACCACTGTCTTCTTTTAATACGGTGACTGTTCCGGAAAATCACGTGCTGGTGCTTGGCGACAACCGTAATAACTCGGCCGATTCCAGAGTGCATGGCTTTATTCCTGTAAATGAAATCATCGGTAAGGCGTCGCATATCGCTTATTCACTGGATAATGACAACGCTTATATGCCAAGGCTTGCTCGTACGTTTCAGGCACTTGAATAAAAAATTTAAATTTTTTTGCTTTGAGGTGTTGAAAAGGTTTTTTTAGCACCTACATAGTAATTGTCGGCGCTTGATAGCAAGGCCGACAGAACCGCCGCCGCAATGTCGGGGCAAACATTTTAAACATATTGCTTTATAAAAAGGATATGACTATGCGTACTATCGATCTATCTCCACTTTACCGTTCTTTCATTGGTTCTGACCGTTTGGCATCACTTGTAGATGCAGCTTCACGTTCTGAGAGCCAGACTGCTTATCCCCCTTATAATATTGAATTGCTTGGCGACGATAAATATCGCGTGTCCATGGCGATTGCCGGATTTACAACTGAAGAAGTTAACATTGTCTCCGAAAACAACACATTAACGGTAACGGGCAAAAAGGTCCCTGCTGAAAATGACGAAGCCGGCAAAAAACAATACCTGCACAAAGGAATTTCAGAACGCAGCTTTGAGCGTAAATTCCAGCTCGGTGATCATGTAAAAGTGACCGGCGCAGATATGCAGCACGGCCTGTTACATATTGACCTTGAGCGTGTTGTGCCTGAGGCGAAGAAACCCCGTCGTATTGAAATCGGCAGTACACCGGCCAGCCACGGGTAAGCCATTCCGGTCTGCATACACAGACCTCATTTAACTAACGATTTAATTTTTGTCGTGCCTGCAGGTGCAGGCACGGCGTAACCTGAGTCGCCGGATACGGGGCTCTGCATTTACATATTGCTTAATTGGAAGGATATGACTATGAGAACTATTGATTTATCACCACTTTACCGTTCATTTATCGGCTCAGACCGTCTGGCTTCATTCATTGACAATGCTACCCGGTTTGAAAATCAGAGCGCTTTTCCTCCGTATAACATTGAATTACTGGAGGAAAATAAATACCGCATCGCAATGGCAGTAGCCGGATTTGCGGAAAGCGAAATCAGTATTGAAGTACAGGAAAATACGCTGACCGTAACAGGCAGCAAGGCTGCTGATGACAAAGAGTCATCGCGTAAATTCCTTCACAAAGGTATTTCAGAGCGCAATTTTGAACGCAAATTTCAGCTTGGTGATCATGTAAACGTATTAAGCGCAAATCTCGAAAATGGTTTGCTGAGTGTCGATCTGGAAAGAGTTATCCCTGAAGCTAAAAAGCCTAAACAGATCGCTATCGGCTCTGCGGCCCTTGAGCACAAAAGCACCGGTGAATAATCCGGAGGGGTTTTACTGCAATTAAACATAAAAAACGGCACCAGCTCCCGGTGCCGTTTTTTTATTTGAATATATTGGCAGACACAAAGTAGTCAATCAGCACCCGTGTGCGCTGCGGTAAGTTTTTCCGCGACGGATACACCAGTGAGAAAGCCGTGCGCTCCCCATGCCACCCGGGCAATATCTGAACCAGCTCTCCCCGCTCTGTTTCTTCTTTCACCGTAGATGGCAACAGTAAGGCCACTCCCGTTCCCATAGCCGCCATATTGTGGATCAAATGGGGCGAGTTACTTCTGTAATATCTGGAAGGTGTTATGGTTCTGCTGCTGTCTTTACTTTGCAACCGCACATTATTGTGCCAGTGAGGTAAATCCAGCAACACCCAGGGCAATGCTTCCAATGCGTCGAGGCTCTCCGGTTCACCAAGTCTGTCCAGCATTGCAGGCTGCGCAAATATCGCAAATGTTTCCTCATGAAGTACCCTGGCAATCAGCGAGGCATCGCGGGGTAATCCAATCCTGATAGCCAGATCAATTTTCTCTGAGATTAAATCAACCCGCTCGTCATCCAGTACAAAATCAATCTGAACCTCAGGAAACTGCCGGATGAACCCATCCAATGCAGGCAGCACAAACTTGTGGGCAATATCATGATTCATGGTTATAGCGACGCGGCCGGCAGGAACAGGGATATTCGTAATGCTGTCTATATCTTCAAGTACTTCCTGCAGGATAGTTGCACGGCTGAAAACACGCTGGCCTTCCTCTGTCAGCATTAATTTTCTGGTTGAACGCTGAAGCAGCCTGCTGCCCAGAGCAGTTTCCAGATCTGCAACCTGCTCACTGACTCTCGAACGGCTGGTATGCAACACTCTGGCTGCAGCAGCAAAACTCCCCTGCTCTGCCACCACACAAAATATTGCCAGATGCCTGAGATAGGCAAAATCTATTGTACTCATTTCCCGAACACTACATTCACTTTTGTCCTACTTATCATAGCAACGACAAAGCACCATAATCTAGCCATCCGTCCAATACGGCACGGCAAAAAAGTATTAACAGGAGATTAATCATGATTGGAATTACCGGTGCAACAGGTCAGTTAGGTCAATTGACAATTAAACACCTGCTAACGAAAGAATCCGCAGACTCTTTGATCACGCTGGTCAGAGACCCCGGCAAGTCGCAAGCCATGTTTGCTGAGGTTGCCTCACGGCACTTCGACTACAGTAAACCTGACACGTTGACAGATGCGCTGACCGGTATCACGACACTGTTTCTTATTTCAGGCAGTGAAATCGGACAGCGTATTGAACAACATGCCAATGTAATTGATGCGGCTAAACGTGCCGGTGTGAAAACCCTGGTGTATTCAAGCTTGTTACGGGCAGACACTTCATCTCTGATGCTGGCAGAAGAGCACAAAGCCACAGAGCAACGCATTCAGGCTTCCGGCATGGACTATGTGATTTTACGGAACGGCTGGTACACAGAGAACTACACGCAGGGTCTTCAGGCTGTTCTTGACGCAGGCGTGCTGGCTGGCGCGGCCGGTTATGGCCGCATTGATTCAGCGACCCGCAATGATTACGCAGAGGCAGCAGCGAATGTGCTGACAGATGTCTCTGCGCACAAAGGAAACGTGTATGAGCTGGCCGGTGATGCATCGTTTACTCTGCAGGGATATGCAGACGCTGTCAGCGCTGTAACCGGTAAGCCCGTTCATTTTGAATCCATGAATTATGAAGGTTACAAACAATTCCTGCAGGATGTTGCCGGCCTGCCGGAAGGTTTTGCTCATGTGCTGGCAGATTCAGAACATCATGCAAAAAATGGCGACCTTTCCGGCTCAAGCGATGAATTACACCGTCTGCTGGGAAGAGCGACGCCCTCTCTTATTGAAGTAATAAAGCAGTCACTGTAACGTGTCACCAGCCGTCAGCACTATGCCAGATAGCGCTGACGGTGCGGTTGTCACGGGTAACGTGGTAGCGCCGGTACTGACCCGCGGTCGCGCAGGCATGGTTTGGCAGGATCCGGAGTTGACGGCCGAATCCGAAACCTTGATCCGGTACCGGTAAACCATCTTTATGCTCAATGATACCGTGTTCCTGGTTTGTCTGACTGACATACCAGCCATCCAGTATATAGCCCCCGGCATCAGCGACCAGACCATATCCGTGGGAGCCAGAGCCTTTATCTCTCGACAGTCCCATCCAGCCTGCGTCCACCAGTACCTGATTCTTCTTCATCTGATGACCAATGACTGTCGTCAACACACTCATTGCAATGTCAGATACTGAACAAACCCCCAGATCTGCCATAACCAGATCAAACGTTGCGTACACACCGGCGCGGATCTCGGTAACGCCTCCGGGCTTATAATCAGACAACGCTGTTGGCGTGGATCCCACAGAAATGATGTCAGCAGGTAATCCCGCAGCTTTGAGTCTGTTCGCCGCCAGTACCGTACGGCTGCATTCCTGTTCTGCCATGGCATATTGCGCCCCGGGCGTATTACACCCGTAAGATGCACCTGCATGGGCCATCACGCCGGAAAAACGGATATGCGCAGTGTTGTGCAACTGCTCAGCCATAGAGATCAATTGCATGCTCTCAGGCCCGGTACCGGCACGGTGATCATCAACATCCAGTTCTATCATCACCCGCAGCGGCACAATGAAAGTACGACGGGCTTTTACCAGCGCCTCCACTGCCGCTTCATTATCAACGACAACAATCAGATCAACACCACGTTCCAAAAGCTCATTAACCGCAGAGAATTTGTTCGGGGTTATACCCACCGCATAGAGAATATCTTTGTAACCGGCCTGCGCAAAATAGCGGGCTTCTTCCAGTGTGGAAACGGTGACAGGCCCGGGCCGCGGCGCATAAATTTCCGCAGCTTCACGGCTCTTCAGTGTTTTAACATGAGGCCGCAGTGTCACGCCGTCCCGGCGACATTTCTCCTGCATGCGTTCGCTGTTCGCCCGCAGCTTATTCTCGTCAATGAGGCAGACCGGGGTCACCAGAGCAGAAAAATCAGATAATAACTCAGACATAAACTAAATCAGGTAGTGGATCATAAACAGGTTCGAGCAGGCAAGAAACAGCATAGACAAGAACGTCAGGAGCATCCCTGATAAACGTTGCCAGCTTGTTCCTTCACTGTGACGCAAGCCGTAAGCATGGAGAATGCGGCCAAATAATATAGCGCAGCCACCCGCGTGCAATACCCAGTGCTGGGGATGCAAGCTTTCCAGGCACGCCAGCAGAATAAGAGTGATTGGCACATATTCGCTGAAATTGCCGTGTACACGAATGGCACGGGTAAGTTCATCATTGCCTCCGTCACCGACACCGATCCGGGCGCTGCGACGGACATTAATAACGGCGAATGAGAGGTAGATATAACACAAGGCTAACAGACTTGCGTAAAACGCAGTAATCGGGAAACTCATAATCGTCAGGTTTAATAATGGGTTATTGGTGTCTATTCTGGCAATTAAGCGGCACGCTGGCAAAGCCTTTTACCCGCTTTGACAGTGAAGTATAAAAAAAGGCCGCTTGATGCGGCCTTTAGTAAGAATTTTTAACCGAGCAGCTCAGCCAGCTCTTTGCTGACCTGCTCTACCGGTTTGGTGCCGTCCAGCTTGTGGTACTGGCAGTTTCCGGCTTCAGCTTCTGCAGAGTAGTAGTTGACCAGAGGCTTAGTTTGCTCGTGGTACACGCCCAAACGCTTACGTACTGTTTCTTCTTTGTCGTCATCACGGATGATCAGTTCTTCACCGGTTTCATCATCTTTACCTTCCACTTTCGGTGGATTGTAAACAACGTGATAAACACGACCTGAGGCAGGGTGTACACGACGGCCGCCCATACGCTCAACGATAACATCATCAGGTACATCAAACTCAATACAATGATCTACAGATACGCCTGCTTCTTTCATTGCATCAGCCTGAGGAATGGTACGGGGAAAACCGTCAAGCAGGAAACCTTGCTTGCAGTCGTCCTGGGCAATACGCTCTTTAACCAGACCAATAATGATGTCATCAGACACCAGTTTACCTTCGTCCATTACACGCTTGGCCGCAAGACCAAGTTCAGTGCCGGCCTTGATGGCCGAACGCAACATGTCACCAGTAGAGATTTGAGGAATACCGTATTTCCCCATCAGAAATTGTGCCTGAGTTCCCTTACCGGCGCCCGGTGCGCCCAGAAGAATGATTCGCATTTTGCGCTCTCCGCTTTATTTTCTCAACTGTTGGGCACTTTACACACTAAGCATCAGCGAAACAAGCCCATAGCAAGTACAGAGTCAGATTATACGACCTATGTCGCATGGTTTATGAACAATAGTCGTAAGGGCATTCGAAGGCGTGAAGACATACACTTCTTTAACAGCCAGTCGTTAAAGGTTAAGCAGCAGGAACAGTGTATTGATTTGTAAAGAAATATCTCACCTAAATAAATTTAAGTGATAGTTAAAATAAAAACGGGCCATAAAGACCCGTTTTCATATGTTTACAGTCGGTGAACCGGCTTTATTTTGCCATACTCATTAACAGACTGTTTAAATTGCGTACAAAGCTGGACGGGTCTTTCAGACTGCCCTGCTCAGACAATGCTGCCTGATCGTACAATACGCCTACCCACTGATTAAACAGGGCTTCATCCTGTACATCAGCCAGCTTTTTCACTAACTGGTGCTCAGGATTCAGTTCGAAGTGGTATTTCACATCAGGTACTGTCTGACCGGCAGCCTGCATCAGCTTCATCATCTGCGTGGTCATGCCGTTTTCATCAGCCGTGATCACTGCAGGTGATTCTGTCAGACGGTGAGTAAATTTCACGTCGACAACTTTGTCACCTAATGCAGTTTTGGCGCGCTCAAGCACACCTTCCACTTCTTTTTCTGCTTCTTCCTGCGCCTTTTTGGTTTCCTCGTCGTCAAGGTCACCTAAATCCAAATCACCTTTAGCAATAGACTGGAAAGACTTCTCATTGTACTCAGTCAGGTGAGACATTAACCATTCGTCAATGCGCTCGCCCATCAGCAACACTTCGATGCCTTTCTTGCGGAAGAACTCCAGGTGCGGGCTGGTTTTCGCAGCTTGCAGACTGTCAGCGGTGACAAAGTAAATTTTGTCCTGACCTTCTTTCATGCGAGCAATGTAATCATCCAGAGACACAGTTTGCGCATCGGAATCACCGTGGGTTGACGAGAAACGCAGCAGGCCGGCAATTTTATCTTTGTTGCTGAAGTCTTCGGCAGGGCCTTCTTTCAGCACGTTACCAAATTCGCCCCAGAACGACTGATACTTTTCACTGTCGTTTTTCGCCATTTTCTCCAGCATCTGCAATACGCGTTTAGTACAACCCTGACGCAATGTCTGGGTGACTTTGTTGTCCTGCAGAATTTCACGGGATACGTTCAGCGGCAGATCGTTAGAATCAAGCAGACCTTTTACGAAACGCAGGTACGTTGGCATGAACTGTTCAGCGTCATCCATAATGAATACACGCTGGACATAGAGCTTCAGGCCATGATTCTGATCACGGTTCCACATATCAAACGGCGCTTTAGAAGGAATGTAAAGTAAACTGGTGTACTCACTCTTACCTTCTACTTTGTTGTGCGCCCATGCCAATGGATCAGCAAAGTCATGAGAAATGTGCTTATAGAATTCTTTATATTCTTCTTCAGAGATATCTGACTTATCCCGTGTCCACAATGCCGTGGCTTTGTTGACACTCTCCCATTCGCCGGGAACAGCCGGTGTTTTTTCACCGTCAGGACCTTCACTTTCAGGGATCTCATCTTTCCACATTTGCACCGGAATGCTGATGTGGTCGGAATATTTGCTGATAATAGAGCGCAGACGCCAGTTATCAACAAACTCTTTTTCTTCTTCACGAATGTGCAGAACGATTTCAGTGCCGCGGGCAGGCTTGTTAATTTCTGCTACAGTGAATTCACCTTCACCGTCAGAAATCCACTCAACGCCCTGACTGGCGTCGGTGCCGGCAGCACGGGTTCTTACAGTCACTTTATCAGCCACGATGAATGCTGAGTAAAAGCCCACACCAAACTGACCTATCAGTTGTGAGTCTTTTGCCGCATCACCGGAAAGCTTACTGAAGAAATCTTTGGTACCGGATTTTGCAATGGTACCCAGATTCGCAATAACTTCTTCTTTCGTCATACCAATGCCGTTATCAGCAATGGTAATGGTACCTGCATCAGCATCGGTACTGATCTTCACGTTCAGTTCGCCGTCGCCTTCGTACAGACTGTTATTTTCCAGTGCACGGAAGCGTAACTTATCGGCGGCATCTGCTGCGTTCGATACCAGTTCACGAAGGAAGATTTCTTTGTTGGAATACAAAGAATGAATCATCAGTTGCAGAAGCTGTTTTACTTCAGTCTGAAAACCATGTTTTTCTTGTTGGGCTGCTTCAGCCATAAACCAGAGTCTCCTAGCTATTTGAATCAATTTCAGTCTAGGAAGTAGGGTCGGGCCAGAATAATTTCAACCTGAAAAGTGGGGTTTTTATCAGATTTGATAAAATTGAGTGAAATGATGCTCTGCCAACGGTAATGACAGAGCAGAAAAATGCTGAAGCTTAAAGCGTGCGGCGACCGGAGAACGCGTGGGTCAGCGTGCTGCCGTCGATATATTCTAATTCGCCACCTACCGGTACACCATGCGCTATCCGGCTTGCCGTGATATCAAGCCCGCTACACATTTGCGCAATAAAATGTGCCGTCGCTTCGCCCTCCACCGTAGGGTTCGTTGCCAGAATGACTTCAGATACCGGAGAGGCTTTAAGTCGCGTTTCCAGTTCAGTCAACCCGATATCAGCCGGCCCGATGCCGTCGATGGGCGACAAATGTCCCATCAAGACAAAGTATGTGCCGGTAAATGTCATGGTTTGCTCAATGGCCAGCACATCCTGCGGACTTTCGACAATGCACAATACACCCGCTTCCTGACGTTTCGGCGAACGGCAGATTTCGCACACATCATCTTCGGTAAACGTGCGGCATTGCTGGCAATGCTGAATGTGCTCCATGGCATTATGCAGCACGGTGCCCAACTTCATGGCACCATCCCTGTTTCGTTCGAGCAGGTGAAACGCCATACGCTGGGCACTTTTATTGCCCACACCGGGCAAACAGGTGAGCGCTTCGATTAGCTCACCCAGAAGCGGACTGAATTTCATTGATTAAAACGGCATTTTGAAGCCGGGTGGTAATGGCATACCACCGGTTACGTCTCCCATTTTCTCTTTACTGGTTTCCTGTACACGACGCACAGCGTCGTTGCAGGCTGCAGCCACCAGATCTTCTATCATGTCTTTGTCGTCGTCCATCAGCGACTCATCAATGTCGACACGGCGCACATTGTGATTGCACGTCATGGTAACTTTCACCATGCCCGCTCCGGCTTCACCGGTCACTTCAATTTTCGCCAGGTCTTCCTGTGCTTTTTGCATGCGCTCCTGCATCTGTTGCGCCTGCTTCATGATATTTCCCATTCCACCTTTAAACATGGTCGACTCTCTCACTATTTATTGATTGTGTGTCATTACCGGGGCTGAACAGTATCTTCGAGCACTGTTGCAGCAAAAAGCTCCCGTAATGTCGTAAATTTTTCATCGTTGCTTACCACCTGATGCGCATAAGCACGACGCATTTCATCGATACGTGCCTGTAACGTCAGTGGTGTTTGTGCTGGCTGTCCGTAAACAATGTTCACATTGACCGGATGCGCCAGCGCCTTAGATAACGCCTCATTCAGTTGTGCAACGGCATTGTCATTTATGAGATGGCTCTGACTCTCATCTAATTCAAGCGTCACATCCTGATCTTTTATCGAAAAAGCAGCATTTAATACGATTTGTTTGGTTAAACCGGCCAGTCCCAGTTCTGCAACCCGTTCACTCCAGCTATCTATCTGACGGCCGAGTAATAATTTTGAGCCATCAGGTAAATAAGCGGGTAAAGCATTGCTATCGACACGTTGAACACGGTTTGCGGGTGCAGTGGCAACGGCATTATCAGAAGGTATGTCAGCTTGTTGATAGCCTTGAGCCTCATTTTCATTCTGTTGCGGGGTAACATTGCCGGTATAATCCTGTTCCTCAACAAAAGAAGCCACTCCGGCATCAGCCTGTACTTCAATTTCCTGAGCAAATGCATCCTGCCCGGATGAAGGTTGTAAAGCCGCAGCATCACCAACTTCAAACTGACCATTATCAGCAAAGTCGTCAGTTTCAGGGGCCATTGTTGTTGAATGGTTTTCCCAGGGCGGAGACGAAGCATCATCCTCTGACGGTGCAGATGCCGCCGTTTCAGCAGGTTCATTGTCTGCTACCGGCGGGGCTGCCGTTATACCCCGTTGACTCAGCTTGCGGACACGCTCACTGGTATCACTCTGGTTTTCAGACTTTTTTGCGGGTGCTTCTGCAGCCTCCTTACGTCCAGTTTTTAATTGCTGGCGCAGGGCTAACATTTCTTCGATAGACGTCAATGAATCGGTACTACCGGCCTGAGTCACATTATTTGACTGATGCCCGGGCGCGGCGTGTTCTGCCGGTACATCATAATGCTCATCTTCGTAAGCCGGAGGCGGCATATCATCATAATCCGCAGGAGGAATATCATCCCACTGAGGCGGACCATTCTGTGCTGAAGGCTCAGCCTGTTGCCCGGATTCAAGCAGTCGCGAAGATTCCGGCTGTACAGGTTCATCTTTTACAGGCTCCGGCTCAACAACAGGCGGTTCAGCGGGCACACGCTCAGAAATAGCAGGCTGGCGATATTCTGCCGCTGCTTTTTCAATTTCAGCCTGTTCAGCATTGAGCGCATGTAAATCTTCTGAAGTATCTGTGTCTGCCGGCCCGGTAGTTGTTCCGGTACCTTCAGTTACAATTTTGTGCTCCGCCGGTTGAGGGGCATGAGCGGCTTCGGGTTCCGGCGATTCTGTTTCTTGCGCCGGCTGAAGAACCGGTGCAGCTTGCGTCTCTGGCGCTGAGGCCACAGACGGAGCAGAAGAGACAGGTTGTGCAGACGCTTGTGACACCGGCGTTTCTGTACTGCCCTGCGCATCCACGATCAACTCAAGGTTGTCGTCACCGGACGGAACCGGTGCAAAAGACATCATTCGTAACAGTGTCATTTCCAGCGCTGAGCGACCATCTGCAGCATGGGGCAAATCTTTTCTGCCCTGCAAGGCAATCTGATAAAAAAGCTGCACCTGCTCTGCCGGTATCGCTTTTGCTAACTGATATATGGCTTTGGCAGAAGTCGTTTCCAGTTTACAGGTTTCAGGCACCCACTGGGTTAAAGCTACCTGGTGTAACAAACTGGACAGTTCAGCAAGTACCTGACCGAAATCCGGCGCTTGCTCAGCCATTGATGCAACAATATCAAGCAGACCCGGAGCATCCTTTTTCACCAGTGCGAAAAGCAGCTTCAGAATTTGATGTCTGTCCATCAAACCGAGCATGTCGGTGACGATGGCAGCCGCTACCTGATTGTCGCCCTGTGCAATAGCCTGATCAGTCAGACTGAGCGCATCCCGCATACTGCCCTGGGCTGCACGGGCCAGTAACGCCAGTGCCGGTGCCTCAAAAGGAATGGATTCCTGCTGCAGTATGTGTGTCAGTTGCCCTGAAATTTGCTCACGGGACAGCGCTTTTAAATTAAATTGCAGGCAGCGCGACAGAATTGTAATGGGCAGCTTTTGCGGATCAGTGGTTGCCAGCAGAAACTTCACATGAGGTGGTGGCTCTTCAAGGGTTTTTAACAGCGCATTAAAACTGTGCTTAGACAGCATGTGCACTTCATCGATGAGGTACACTTTGTAGCGGCCTCGGGTGGGCTTGTACTGTACGTTATCCAGCAGTTCGCGGGTATCTTCCACTTTGGTACGTGACGCCGCATCGATTTCGAGCAAGTCAACATAATTGCCCTGCTCGATTTCACGACAGGTATCACAAACACCACATGGATTAGCGCCCTGACCTTCTTCGCAGTTTAAACTCTTTGAAAAGATACGTGCGATTGTGGTTTTACCGACCCCACGGGTACCGGTAAATAAATAAGCGTGATGTAAGCGGTCGTTATCTAATGCATTGGCGATGGCGGTAACAACATGTTCCTGACCAACGAGTTCACTAAACTTTCGTGGTCGCCACTTCCTTGCCAGAACCTGATAACTCATAAAACCGCTTGTTCCTTATTCACCATCAAAATCACAAATTGAATAGCATTCAATGTTCAGCGCCGCTAATTTCTCATAGCCGCCAAGGTCCGGCAGGCCGATAACAAAACCGGCATGTTCAACAATACCACCTAATGAACGGATCAATTTTGCTGATGCGCCGATGGTACCGCCGGTTGCCAACAGATCGTCAATTAACAGCACCCGCTCACCTTCTTTGATGGCATCTTTGTGGATCTCAAGTGTATCCATACCATACTCAAGTTCGTAGGATTCACTTACCACTTCTCTGGGTAATTTATTGGGTTTTCTCACCGGTACGAAACCCACACCCATTTCAAGGGCCAGCGGAGCACCAAACAAGAAACCACGGGCTTCAGTGCCGGCTACTTTATCAAACTGCATGCCCTGAAATTTCTCAAGCAACAACGTGATACACGCAGTAAATGCTTTGTGATCTTCCAGCACGCTGGTGACATCACGGAACATGATGCCGGGTTTAGGGTAGTCGGGTACGGTTTTTATTACGGATTTTATATATTCAGCAGTCACTTCTTTGCCTTTTGATTACAGCCAGAAAGTGAACCAGCCAGCTATGATATGCAACAGAGGAAAAGCTACTAACGTGGCAACGATTGCCAGAAAGTACCACCAGTTAAACACTTCTTTAAACTCGCCGTTATCAGCCATAATCAATACCTGAAAGTTCTAAGTCAAAAATGGTCGTAAATGTTAATCGAAACACAGTCTGAATGACAGTGCTATTCTCCATTATAGCGAATATTGTTAATAAGGTGAGGCAAGCGGTCAGGCTTTAACCACAATCCCCATTTCTGTAAGTGCGGAGAGTGTTTGCGGCAGATAATGTTCAACCGCTGCAACTTGTGTGGGGGGAATGACAGCTTTAAGCTGACTGATGATATCGCGAACGGGCAAAGCCTCTTCGCTGATAATCGTCAGCAATAAAGCCGTTAATGGCTCGGTAACCATGAACTGAACGTCATCACTTTTGTCACGGTACACCACATAGTTATGCCGTTGCTCTGATATTTCTTCTGGCAGACATTCGCTGCTGATTTGATGTACCGGATAATAGTAACTGGCAATGGTGGCCAGACCGGACAATGCATAACGTTCTGATAAATCGCCTGAACGGGATTTATAAGGCAGGTCTTCGTCGCGTACGCTGACATCAATTTCCAGCCATTCATAATGCGCGAGCTCGTATAAAAAAGCCGGATAACCACGGGCTGTACAATCAAAGTGACTCAGAAAACGGACAAACTCGCGGCTGATTTCAACAAAGTAAGGGGTCTCACAAACATGCTCAAGCATGAATTCCCGCACGAGAGTAAGCCACTGCTCTTCGCCCAAGACTTCTTTGACCACAGGAAACCCGCCGGCGATAAAATTCTTTATATTATTAAAAAATAGTGAGCGATAGACAGACAGCCTTTCTTCGCCATCCTCTTCATGGGTAACAAAGCCGGATTGAGGATCCCGCATGGCTTGTGCAAGTTCAGCCTGCCTTGCGCGGAAATCTGTCATCCGGCACATCCGGCTAGCTGATTATCCTTAATTTCCTGCTCATTGCATACCCGTCGCTGAATGGATTTAATCCGGCCAACCTCTTCCAGCAATTCACCTAACGGAGGAATATTGAAATCCCGTTCAAGCAACGTAGGGAAAACACCGTGCTTGCGGTAGGCTTTTTCCAGTAATGCCCACACAGGTTCAATGACACTACTGCCATGGGTATCGACTTTAAGGTTATCACTCTCGTCGTAATGACCGGCAATATGGCCATAAACAATACGCTTTGATGGCAGTGCATTGAGGAAATCAACGGCATCATACTGGTGATTTATACTGTTTACGTAGAGGTTGTTTACATCAAGCAGCATCTGACAGTCAGACTCTTCCAGTATATAAAGCAGGAATTCCAGCTCTGTCATGTCCTGCTCTGGTGCGAGGTAATAAGAGACATTCTCCAGCACCAGCGGACGCTCTAAAATGTCCTGTACAATTTTGATTCTTTCCACAACATGTTTTGCAGCCTGCTCACAAAAAGGTATTGGCAGCAAATCATAGAGGTGTCCGTTACCGGAACAAAAACTCAGATGTTCGCTGTACAAGCTGATGCTATGTTCCTGCAGGAACGATTTGATTTGTTTAATAAACGGGATATCAAGAGGATCCGTACTGCCTACAGACAATGACAGTCCGTGAGTCGAAAAGGCGGCCTGCGATGTACAGGCCTGCAATTGCTTTTTGAACTTTCCGCCCATTGGGATCCAGTTCTCCGGCGCAACTTCCCAGAAATCGACACTGTCAGGAAGCTGTGGCAATAAGTCAGTCAACATTTCACGCCGCAGACCCAACCCGGCACCGGATACAGACATCAGAACTCCAAATTACTAGTGACTTCGAACAAAGGTGTTACTTCAAAAACGAGTTAAGCACATGCCGGTTTACATACTCCCGCATTTGCCCTCACCACATTTACCTTCTTCAGCCGCTTTCTCTTTAACCTTGTCCTTCATTTTGTCAGCGCCGCACTTTCCTTCACCACACTTACCTTCAGTCGCAGCTTTGGCTTTGTCCTTCATTTTATCGGCACCACACTTACCTTCGCCGCATTTGCCCTCTGCTGCTTTCGCCTTGTCTTTCATCTTGTCGGCGCCACACTTGCCCTCACCGCACTTACCTTCTGCTGCCGCTTTGGCTTTATCTTTCATTTTATCGGCACCACATTTGCCTTCACCGCATTTTCCTTCTGCCGCGATTTGCTTATATCCGGATTCCAGTGCATCCATACCGAACGGATTTGCCATTGCAGACGATGTAAATGCGCCGGCACTTAACACTGCAGCACCGATAGTACCAGCAACCAGATTACGTTTAGCTTCTTTCATAAATTCACTCCAGCACGATAATTTTTTAATTTACGTTCATACGACCTCAGTGCATAAAGACCTGACGATGAGATGAAAAATTTCTTTTTAATGCATTTTTTCATTAT
Source organism: Alteromonas sp. ABH4_456 (assembly GCF_056160645.1). NCBI lineage: Bacteria > Pseudomonadati > Pseudomonadota > Gammaproteobacteria > Alteromonadales > Alteromonadaceae > Alteromonas > Alteromonas sp. ABH4_456. The sequence goes on along the minus strand of NZ_JBSWXO010000013.1, from coordinate 2,974 downwards.
GTTCATACATCTTCTGCTTTATAGCCTATCCGAAAGCCGCCCCAGTGTTTTCCGTTAACGTAAATCGGTGCAGACAAATCGTGCATCACTTCTCCGGTATCACGTTTGTAGGTTTGCAGCAGAAAACTCTCTGTATTCTTTCCGCAACGTGAACCGGTAGGATCATCGAAAATGCGTTTCGTCCGGCTGTTCGCCAGGTCAGTGCCGTAATCACCGGTCATAGGTTTGCTGAATTTTTTATTGTGGGTCGGAAAGTATCCGTTAATGTCCACCGCCCCTGCATAAATAATAAAGTTATTTTCCTCAAGGACAGGTTCCTGGACCGGAGGAAGCAAAACATCAGTAAATGAATCAAACCTTGTAGTGAATTTTTGAGGATTGGTCCCCTTCACCGGTTCATAGTGAAAGTTGAACAAATCTGATTCAGAGATTTTTCCACTGGTAATAGCCTCTTCGAACATTTGACCAATCTTTTGGGCGGTCCTGGTGGCGATCCGTTGGACTTTTCCGTTACGGTCATTCACCCGCAATGCCTGTAATTGCCGAAAAATACCCTCGGTGTGGTAACTAAGTGCCAGTACTTTCTCTGAAACATCCGTCAGATCGCCTTCAAGATGCTTCGTATTCTGATGTAACCTTTCAGCATTTACACTTATTCCTCTGTTGGTATTGCCGTGCACTTCTACTGTACTGGCGACCTGCCCCATTGAGTTTGCCGCTTCTGTAGAAATAATGCTGGTTTCTTCTATCAGGGACGACATATGGTTCACAACGTCAGACATGGCGCCGTTGGCTGCTGAAACTTTTTCAATGGCATCTACGGAAGTTTGACTATAGCGATTGATTTCATTGAGTACATCGTCAATGCCCTGGGTAGCATTTGTTGTCTTTTGAGCGAGATCACGTACTTCATCGGCAACAACGGCAAATCCCCGCCCCTGCTCTCCGGCCCTTGCAGCTTCGATAGCAGCATTTAAAGCGAGCATATTAGTCTGGTCAGCCAGTTGATTAATGGTAGTGGTGATGCCGCTGATGGAATCGGCCTTGCTCTTTAACGTGGCGAGCATATCTGCTGAGGCTTCAATTTCACTTCGAAGCTGACTTTGTTGTTCAACCAACTGACTGAGAGCTTGCTTACAATCCTGAGATTTTTCATCTGCTGCCTGAATTTTTTGTTGAGCATCTGTGGAGAATCCCACAAGTTGAAGATTACCTTCTTCAAGGTGCTTAATACTGCCGGCGATTTCCTGAACACTATCGGCTTGCTCTTTAAATACTTCGGCAAGCTTATCCAGAAAGTGGGAAACCGTTGCTCCACCTATAGCAATCCGACTGGCAGACTGGCTGATTGACTCACCTAATTTCGAGTCAACATCGTCTTGCCCGTCAGTTACGGCAACAACATTGTTCTGCTGAGGAAATAACAGAGCAGGTATAAGTGCTACAAAGAACACGGCAACAGCCACCCACCAGAAGGCAATATCAAATAGACCACACACCGACACGGTTACCAGGGCCAGTAACCCGGAGATAATTGCATTTTTCACGCCTGCTTACTTCCTCATTGTTGTTATGGTTAAACTATAGCCTATTAAAACAATTTGTTAACATCAAAATGGATAAGACAATAGTCGTTTTGAATTCAAGAAATGGGACTAATCAGAGATCTGTATTCCGCCAGCGGGATTTAATTACATTTGCTGAATATAAGAGATTTAAATGAAAACTATACTGGTGTATAAAAGTTTATGCTGAACCGGGCCGACCCGATTAGATAGTGTTTACGCAGTCACACCTGAAGGTCATTAACCTCTTATCTCCGTCGCAAATAGACGCCACAAATATGGAATACCTATAAGGAAATTTATGAAAATTAAATCTCTTGTTGCTGCTTCTCTGTTTTCTGCCTTATGCCTTTCGACACCTGTACTGGCTAAACATGATAAAGACAGCTCTGACAGCCGTGTAGTAAAAGGAACTTACACAATTACCAAAGGTACTGTTGAGACTTTTGATGTTTCTACAGACCTGGTAAAACTTGAACAACTTGGACAATTTGAGATAGTGCTGACAAGCACTGACTGGAAATCCTTTTCAAAAGAAGAACGCAAGTCCATTAAAAAACGGGAAAAAGTTAAAGGTGTACTGAAAGGCACTATCGATCTGACAAACTTCTTTACTGCCGGACCTGTAATTTCTCATGTCATGATTGACGATGACAGAACATTCTCACTTCATTCAGCATACGATGTGTTTATTCCACTTCAGGGGGATTTATTCTGCTCGGGCGGAGAGCCGATGATCATAAAAGAATATGTGAATCTGGTGGGTGCAACCGGTGTATATGAGAACCTTCAGTCAGGAACGATTGTACTTGAGGGTACCGTATATAATTGCCCTGGTTTTGCTGATTACGGAAAATATGATTTCAATATCGTGCCTGATGAAAGTGTACTCATATTTGAATAGTCATACATTCAATGAGACAAGCCCGCATCTGCGGGCTTTTTACTGCCCGCTTTACAGTGAATACAGGCATCTATGAGTGCATATTCTATGTTTGAACTGAGCACTTTAATAAAAAGAAGCATAGTAAAACTCTAAGCAGAGAACAGAAACAAAAAAAGCCCGCTCAGATGAGCGGGCTTCTTCGAATTGGGAGCCTGACGGTGTGCTACTCTCACATGGGGAGACCCCACACTACCATCGCCGCTAACGCGTTTCACTTCTGAGTTCGGAATGGATTCAGGTGGTACCACGTCGCTATTGCCGTCAGGCATAAACTTTTTATAACAATCTTGGAAAGCTTGATATCTTCATCAATCAGAGTAACGCTACTCTAACTGTTTAATTAGTCAGTCTTTAACTTACAACTTCTAAGTAAAAGCTACTTAGGCGTTGTATGGTTAAGCCTCACGGGCAATTAGTACAGGTTAGCTTAATGCCTTGCAACACTTCCACATCCTGCCTATCA
>NZ_JBSWXO010000012.1:0-158026 GCF_056160645.1 Alteromonas sp. ABH4_456 | reverse complement strand
GTTAAACACTGTTCCTCCTATCCGGTGACTAAGTCGAAGCTCCCTGTCAGCGCCTGAAGGCCGTCCTGCAAGGGATGTAAACGTTATATCGGATAAAGTGTGCCAGTGAAATGGCTCTGCGTTGAATTACCGGAAGGGGCGGCTAACGGGTTAAAATAAACCCAGTTGCTGGTTGTCTATATCATCATAGTTGATCCCTGTTGCCGGCAGGATGCTTTCAGCAATGGGTCTGATTTGTTTTTCAATATAGTGTTCATAGTCAGGTGGTTGAGTGACATACCCGACAGCCTGCGGTCCTGCTATAGTGACAACATAACGCACTGTAGTTTTGTGCTGGTATTGCAGAGGTTTGCCTGTTGCCAGATTCATCTCATCAGCCTGACGTGCAGCTTTAACATGAGGCGGTTGCGTGCGTGTATAAGCATTCAGAGGCTTTCTGAGGCGCCTTGCGTACACCAGAAAGTCATCCAGTTTACCGGCGCGGATATCACTGAGTAATGTTCTGATGTAATCCATAGGAGACTGTTCTGCGAAGACAAGGGCGTAAAGCTTTTCCTGAAATTGACGTGCCAGCGCAGTCCAGTCTGATCTGACATTTTCCAGCCCTTTGAAAATCAGTTGTTCCTTACCCTCTTTTACCACCACGCCGGCATAACGCTTCTTGCTACCTTCTTCTGAACCACGGATTGTGGGCATAAAAAAGCGGCGGAAGTGGGTTTCAAATTCAATTTCAAGATGACAGTGTAAATCAAAATCCTGTTTTAACGTCTCACGCCAGCGGCGGTTGATCATGTCCTGTAACTGCGTACCAATTAATTCAGCTTGCCGGGGTGTGCAGTCATCACCTGTGAATACAAATGTAGAGTCCGTATCGCCGTAAATCACTTCGTAGCCGGCTTCTTGTATCCAGCCGGCAGTGGTTTGCATGATGTCGTGTCCCCGCATAGTGATCGAGCTGGCAAGACGGGGATCGTAGAAAGGGCAACCGCCACTACCGAGCACACCGTAAAATGAATTCATCAAAATTTTTATCGCCTGAGAGCGCGGCGCATCCTGCTGCTGTTTAGCTTCATCACGTTGTTGCCAAAGTCCTGCAATGATATCGGGCAGATAATGCTCCGTGCGGGAGAACATGGCTCCTCTGTAACCTTCTATGGCGTTTTCAGGGTGCAGTAACCCTTCAGCCAGACCAAGGGGGTCAATAAGAAAAGTTCTTATGATAGAGGGATACAGGCTCTTAAAATCCAGCACCAGTACATTGTTATACAACCCGGGTCTGGACGTCATCACGTAGCCCCCCGGGCTCGCAAGACCGCCATTCTCCGGGCGTATTCCACATATATATCCCTGTCTGTGCAGCTTAGGCAGATATACGTTTATAAACGCTGCAACTGAGCCGCCGGGCCGGGTCATATCCAGTCCGGTAAGGGTGCTGCGTAATATGAGAAAATCAATGAAACGTGTATGTTCCGCGATGTCGTTTACCAGAACACAATCCTGATGATTGTATGCGAGTAGCTGAGAAGGATTCTCGCGGTATAAGGTTTTAATTTCTTCAAGTTTATCCCCGCCGGTAATCAGCTTTCTTTTATTCAGCAAGGCATTTGCAACAAAGTCCAGTGCGAAGCTTTCGAACTGCCAGGTCATGGTTTTCAGCGCATCAATGCCATCAATGATACAGCGGCCGGGAATCTCTGCTATCACCTGTGAGCCGTCTTCCCACTCCCGTACGGTAAGGGTTTCTCCCTGGCGGCCCAATGTCAGCGGAATGCCTTGTCGCCGTGCCATTCTGTTAAGCACTGCGAGGTCAAACTGTTTGATGTTCCAGCCCAGTATGACATCAGGATCCAGCTTTGCGACAGCCTTGCAGAAAGCGGTAAGGACTTCTTTTTCACCGGGCATATTAATGACATCAAAGGTTGCAAATTCGTCAGTGACCGGCGTGGTTCCTGCTGTATTCAGCCATACACGGTTCATGGTCTCAGAAGCAACGGCGATGGAATACAGGTTTTCCTTTTCATCACACTCAATATCAACAGAAACACTGGTCAGTTGCGGACGAAACTGTGCCCCTTTCACTTTGGCGTTCACAACCTCATTATTAACCTGCGTCCCGAAATAACTCACAGCTCCGTAAGCAAAACGCTCCATCAGAAAACGGTCTTCAGACTTAATATCTCCCTCGTACAGCGGCAATCCGGCGGTCTGCATCCCGCGACGTAATTTGTGCCTTGTGAAGTCGTCAGCACACCGCAGTAGTATGACTTCTTCCTGTTCCAGGGTTTTGAAATTGACCGCTTCCGGGGTGATCTCCAGGCCTTTCGCGCGGATCAGATTTTGAGCCTGTTCCAGATGAGATGTTCTGATGAAGCAAACGCTGGTTTGTGGCTCAGAGATAAGCCGTACCGGACCATTCTCAGTGGAAATCCACAATTCAACGCATTCGCGGCTATCCCTGCGAATGGTCCGGCGGGATAAAATGAAGCCTTTGCCTGTCACTATTGAGATTGTCCGTCCGTAGCAGAGGGCTGACCGGTCACTATTTTATCTCTGCCAGTTTCCTTTGCCTCGTACAACGCTTCGTCTGCGACAGCAACTACTCTGGTCATATTGGAAAACGAAGTGGCATCGACAAGGCCGACGGATAACGTGACCTGCATCGTTTTGATTTTCAGTTCATCAGGAATTTTCCGGACGCTGCCGGCAAAACGCTCAAGCATGTCCAGCGCGTCGTCCGTCCCGGTATGGGGAAACAGGAAAAGAAATTCCTCTCCACCAATACGGCCCAGAATATCCGTTTTCCTGAAATGCTTTTGCGCCTTTCTGCCAAAGGCCCTGAGCACATCATCCCCGGTTTGATGGCCGTACTTGTCGTTAATTTGTTTAAAATGATCGAGGTCAATAACCGCTGCTGTCAAAGGCGTTTTGTGTCTTTGGGCCATCTGATACTGTAACTCAGCATCTTCCATGGTTTTCCGGCGTGTCATTAAACCAGTCAGGCCGTCATAGTTTGCCAGTTGTTCAAGGCGTTTCTGATGACGTTTCCCATTAAAATACAGCCAGCTCAGCAGGCCACATACCACAATAAGCAATCCGATAAGTGCAATTGTGTAGCGCTGAAGGCGCTGTTCATTCTTTAACTGGTTTTGCTGACGTAAATTTTGCTCTTCCAGCAGGGCATTTTGCGCCCGCTGTTTTTCCACATCGAAACGGGTCTGTAATTCCAGAATTCGCCTGGTGTTAATTTCTTTCTGTAACAAAGCGCGGTTCTGCCTGTTTTGCAGTAATACCAGATAGGCAGACTGGTGCTCACCCTTGGCGGCAAAAGCGCGGGCTTTTGTATCTGCAATGGCAATTCGTTGTGACAAAAAGGATTCACCCGTGGCCATTTCCTCAGCTCTGGCCAGTCTGCGTAAAGCCTCTTCCGGCTGACCCTGATCAACGGCAATTTGTGCCTTTTCAATTAAGACTTTAATTTGCATAAACGGATTGCCAGCCTGCATAAACAGACTGAGGGCATCATCTAAAAACGGCGATGCATCGGCGGTCATCCCCCGGTCAATCAGCTCAGATGCAATAGCTTCATAACTGAATGCAGCACCCTGTAAATCGCGGATGTTAAGGGCAATATCTGCAGACTCAAGAAGCAGGGTCATGCCTTCATCACCATCGCCGGTTTGGATAGTGGCCTTGCCTAAACCAAACAGGGTATTCGCCAGTTCAAGGCGCACATTATTTTGCCGGTACCAGGTTTCAGCTTCGCGGTAGAAACGCAAAGCCATTTCAGGTTCCTGCTGGTATTCGTATACAAGGGCAATCATGCTGGCAAAATCAGCCCGGCTGAAAAAAGCACCCGGAGATTCAAGACGGCGGTAGCCTTCCTGGAATAACGCAAGGGCTTCGCTGTACTGGTTCAAAGTCACATTGATATAGCCGTTTACGCTGATTGCATAGAACAACAGGGCTTCGTCATCCCCTTCTATGGCGCGGGCCAGCGATTCCGCAGCAGCAGAGATCATGGATTGAGCAAGACCCAGTCCGTCTCTGGCTTCTGCCAGCGCCAGCGTCAGATAGTCATGTAAAGGGGGAGGTGGAGCCAGTGCCAGACCTGCTAAAGCGGCTTCTTGCGCTTTTTCATGCAAAGCAAGCGCGCCATTTGCACGGCTGATGAGGTAAAAGTGCAGGGCTCGCTGTTCTGATGACAGTTCATCATTGTTAGCCGGTAAAGCATCGAGTACGTCCTGCGGTGAGTTTCTTACGCCAGCAAGATGCACGGCGGCATCACCTGTCCACAAGTCCGCGAATACGTTGAAACTGAGAATACTGAAAGCAAGCAGGCCTGCCAGGTATCTTTTAAACCGGTAAGCCGGATACATCACTGTTCCTGTCAGCATAAGAAAAAGACGGTGTATCATAGCCTGATGCGGGCGGGAGGCCAAACATAACCTGCAACAGTTCAGCCCGGGAATATTAATGTGCCTCGTCGTCCGGGGTCAGTACCGGTAAAGTGACTTCAAATACGGTACCTTTACCCACCTTACTACTGACTGAAATTTTGCCTTCATGTTGTTCTATGGCTGTATAGGCCACTGATAAACCTAGCCCCTGACCCAGGCCTTCCGGTTTGGTTGTGAAGAACGGGTCAAATATCTTCTTAACGTGTTTTTCTTCAATGCCTTCGCCACTGTCGATGATCTTGATGCGGACCGTCGTGCCATCACCATGCACATCTACTTTTACAAACCCTTTATGATTGATTGACTGGGCCGCATTGATCACCATATTCATCAAAGCCTGTTTAAGGCTGCCCGGCTCACAATAGATTTTCAGGGCGGCGGGTTCACAGGTGACTTTAAACGTGGGCTTTTTGTATTGGACTGATACCAGTTCAGCCATCTGCTTTACCGCTTCATCCAGATCCATCAGTTGCCAACCGGCTGAATCTTCCAGCGCAAACCGCTTGAGATTCTCGACAATATCCCGCACACGGATAAGGCCGTCTCTGGACTCATCAATCAGCGGAGTCATATCGTCTTTTAATAAGTCGTAATGATGCTCTTCCAGAAGGCCCGTGATCAGCGTGCGTGTTTTTTCATCGGTATTTTCAATATTGTCTGCCAGCGTGTCGCACAAGGTTATCAGGTGTTCGCCGTATTGCTTTAAAGTGTCCAGATTGGCTGAGACAAAGCCGATGGGATTATTGATTTCGTGGGCAATGCCGGCGGCCAGTTGTCCGGTAGAAGCCATTTTTTCTGCCTGGATAAGCTGGCTTTGCGCTGAGTCGAGTTTCTTGATGAGTTTAAGTTGTTCTTCATGCTCACGTTTCAGTGCTTTGGATAATTCCTGTTGGGCAATGAAGTAACTTGCCTGGGCGGTAACATCCTGAAGGAAAATACACGCCAGCTTGCCATGCTCCGGAGAAGATAAAGGCACGATTTCCATATTCTGGTACATCTGTGTCTCTTCACCGGTAATGGGGCGGCTGCTTTTAAACGGAAAAATATGCGGGCGTTGTTCCCAGTAGCTGAAACTGGGATGTTGAAGAACGAAGACAGATTTGATTCTGCGGCGCAGAAACTTTTCCTGTTCAGGAAAGAGCTCTGCTACCGGCTTTTCCATGTAGTCAGCACGGAGTCCGGTTTCCATGCGGTCGATAAAAAAGTCGTTGAGGAAAATGACCTGGTAATCTTCATTTACAATGCAGATCCCAACCGGTAATTTGCCAAAAAGTTGCTCGAACATTAACCCAGCAATTCATCAATAGTTTCGGTTAGCCGTACCAGTGACGCACGGTCGAGACAAAAGACTACCCGCATGGAAAATGAAGAGAGCTCAATATCGAACTGCACTTCCATTACCAGGCTATGCTGCCAGTTAAGTTCGGTGAATGATGCCTTATTCGGAGAAAACAGCGTCGGCATATTCAGGTTGGTTGCCAGTTCAAGCTGGTTCGATAAACCGGCCAGACAAGCGCCGGCCAGAATATTTGAAAGCTCCAGTATGGTTTCTTCAATATCACTCTGGCTGAGCGGTGCCTCGTATTCGAGCAGGCTGGCCACTTCGGTTAAACCCTGCTCTGATACTACCGCCATCACTTCACCCTGAATATCTCCAAGGAAAGATTGTCTGGTATAAAACGCATTTTCACTGCGATTAATAAGTGTAAATAATTCAGCTGGCGTAACGGCTGATATTTTAGGTATGGAAATACCTATTTTGGTTTCTATCAGGTGCGCCAGCGAATTAGCAGCTTGCCCCATAGAGATATTCATTAGCTCCTGAAGGGCGTCACGTTGATCTTCTGTGAGGGAAATAACACTGCTCATAGATACCCCAGCTCAAACAATGTCATGGCTAATTCTTCTTTATCCAGAGGCTTTCTGATGAATTTGTGCGCCCCCAGATCCATAACAATGCGTTGCTTTTCAGGCTGGAAGTCAGCACTGATCACAATCACATCCGGTCTTTCTTCTTTGTCCGCGAGGTATTCAAGCACACCAACACCGTCCACCTCGGGCATAGTCAGGTCGAGTAATAGTAATCTGAACCCGTTCTTTTCGAGCAGATCTATTGCTTCCCTGCCATTCGCAGCTTCTGTGACAGTAAACTCGATTTCAGGCGGAAGCGCTTTTAGTACACTTCTTCGTGACAGACGCGAGTCATCGGCCACAAGTAGCGGAACTGTCATTCTTACCTCCAGACAATTTCGAACCTATCATGAGTATTTGCGATATTTTCATTCCTGCAAGTCCACCTGAAAAAAAATCTTTCAATTTCGACTATTTGCTAATATCACGTCATTTTGAGTATAGGTCTTTTGTGACATTTGCGTGTTATTCTTTAGGTGGAATTTTCTGCACAAATGTCACTAAAACCTTCCCGAATCCAGTGTAGCTAACTTCTCACCTGAGCTACCGGATGCAACGCCATAATCTGATATAAGCCGTCATACTTAAGAACGTTACAAACGGCTGCCTGCTTTCATTTTCTCCAGTTGAGAAACCATTGCCTGAGCGATATTCTCAAGTGGCAATATCTTTTCTGCCGCCCCCAGCGAGACGGCAACTTTAGGCATACCATATACCACACAGGTATCTTCATTCTGACAAATGGTGAATGCACCTTTCTCTTTCAGCGCCAGCAACCCGTCTGCGCCGTCTTTACCCATACCTGTCAGCAAACTGGCCACCACGTTACTGCCGGCAGATTCAACCAGCGAGGTAAACATCATATCCACCGAGGGTTTGTGGCCACTGACACGGGGCCCGTCATTTAACCTGATCCGGTAATCGGCTCCACTGCGGACGATCTCCATATGTTTGTCGCCCGGAGCCAGATAGCCGTGGCCGGGAAGTAAACGCTCATCACCACGGGCTTCCACAATTTTTAACTGGCTGCAGGCATCCAGCCGTTTTGCAAAGGTGCTGGTGTAACCCGGTGGCATATGCTGGGTGATAACCGTCGCCGGTGCATTGGCCGGTAACGCACTGACTATGGTTTTTATCGCTTCCGTGCCGCCGGTAGAAGCGCCGATGGCGATGATTTTCTCAGTACTTGAATAGGTGAGGGCTGTCGTTGCTTTAACTGTGGCCGGCTTTTGCTGACGCACCCGTGAGCGGGCTGCCATACGTATCTTTGATAAAATCAATTCGCGGTATTCTTCTATTCCCTGCACAACTCCCAGTTTGGGTTTGGGAATAAAATCAACAGCGCCAAGCTCCAGTGAACGGATGGTGGCATCAGCGCCTGCTTCCGTGAGGGTGGATATCATTACCACCGGTGTGGGACGTGCTTTCATCAGTACATCGAGGAAACGCAGGCCGTCGACCTTGGGCATTTCAATATCCAGAGTGATGACGTCCGGATTGTGCTCCTGCACCATCTTTTTGGCGACATAGGCATCGGGTGCGGCACCAACCAGCTGCATATCGCTTTCGCTTTTTACGATTTCGCCAAGCAGATTTCTGATTAACGCGGAGTCGTCTACAACAAGTACTTTTATCGTCATGGCTCACCTAATCAAACTGTTCAAATTCACTCTGTTCAGGCTCTTTTTTCAACTTAATGCGGTAAGCACTTTCCCGGTCCATGATCGTTGAATTATTGAATTTCCGTATCCGCTTCACGAGTACCTGTCCTGAGTCAGGGAAGAAATATATTTTGCGGGCGTAGTCTTCCAGTAAATCGCTGGCAACGATTGGAATATGCTCTCTTCGTAAGTAAGCAGTTACAAACTCAGAGTTCATCTGGCCGACATTGGTGACGGATATACCCGCAACCACATTTCCGCCGCCAAATACTTTGGCTTGCAGGTGCCGCTTATCGGCACCTAAATTCATCATCTGATTAATCAACAACTCCATGGCATACATGCCATATCTGGAGGCTTCACAAAATTCCCCTTCAGAGCCTCTGTCTGAGGGCAGCAAAAAGTGATTCATGCCGCATACGCCGTTGTGCAAATCCATCAGACAAGCAGACACACAGGAGCCGAGAACCGTGACCATCAATGTGTCATTGCCGGTAGAAAAATACTCACCCGGCAGAATTTTTACAGCCTGCCGGACAAAGCGGGGATCGTAATATGTGTTGGCTTCGTGCCCCACGCCGTCCATGAAGGTTTCAGCCATAGCGTCTGCCTTCACGGGCTGGTTTGTAAATGGTTTTCCCCACTGGCGTAACGATCTGTGAATCCTTATTGAAGTTCTCTGAATGTCCGGCGATGTATAAACCGTCATCCGGTAACAGTGCCACCATGCGTTTCAAAATATTCAACTGGGTGGGCTTATCAAAATAAATCATCACGTTACGGCAGAATATGACATCAATGGGTCCCCGTATTGGCCAGGTCACATCCATCAGATTGATGCGTCTGAAACTGACATTTTTTCGCAGTTCCGGTACTACCCGCACTTTACCTTTCTGGCTGCCTTTACCTTTGTGCAAAAACTTCTTGCACTGGTGCGGTGTCAGTTTGGTTGTTGCCTCGCTGTTGTATATGCCTGCGCTGGCTTTCGCCAGTACCTGGCTGTCAATGTCTGATGCAATAATCGAAACCGGATTATCAAAACTGTCGAACACCTCTGCCACTGTCATTGCAATGGAGTAGGGCTCTTCGCCGGTACTGCTGGCTGAACACCAGATTGTCCGCTGGCCAGGATGCGTCCGCAGGTAATTTGCCAGCGCATCAAAGTGGTGGGCCTCACGGAAGAATGAAGTCAGGTTTGTCGTCAGGGCATTGATGAAGTTCTCGTCTTCTTCAGGCGTACGTTTCAGGTATGTGAGGTAGTCATCGAAGCTGTTCAGCGACAACGCCCGCAGTCTGCGGGCGAGTCTGCTGTACACCAGTGAATCTTTTGTATCTGTAAGATTGATCCCTGCCTTTTGATATAAGGTTCGTCTGACTCTCTCAAAATCCTCTTTATTAAACGCAAATTCTTGCCGGGCGCTCTGGCTCATACCGGCCCATCTCCTTTAAAAACTTTCCCATTCTTCCGTATCTTCAGGGGCCGCTGCCTTTACTGCAGGTTTGCTGCTTTTCCCGTTTGATCCGATTGCTGCTGCCGGCTTGCGGGACTGAGATTTCGGTCTTGCACTAATGGCAGGTAAGTCTTCCATCGGGTCTGCTGAGCGGTCTTTATCACTTAATTTAAATGTGGCCACACGCTCTGACAGTTGTGCTGCCTGCTGACGCATACTTTCCGCTGCTGCTGCGGCTTCTTCGACCAGCGCCGCGTTCTGCTGCGTCATTTCATCCATTTGCGTAACGGCTTTACTGATTTCGTTTATGCCGTTGGACTGTTCAGAAGACGCCGCAGCAATTTCTGACATAATGTCGTTAACCCGCTTAATCGAGGTAACCACTTCGCCCATGGTGTCGCCGCTCTGTTTCACCAGCGTGTTGCCGCTGCCAATCTTATCTACCGAGTCTGAAATCAGCTCTTTGATGTCTTTTGCAGCTTCTGCAGAGCGCTGTGCCAGCGTTCTTACTTCTGAGGCGACTACCGCAAATCCGCGTCCCTGTTCACCGGCACGGGCGGCTTCTACGGCGGCATTCAGTGCCAGAATATTGGTCTGGAAGGCGATGCCGTCTATTACGCCGATAATGTCTGAAATTTTCTGGGCTGACTCGTTGATGCTGCCCATGGTTTCAACCACGCGCTGAATCATATTGCCGCCGTTTACGGCGATAGATGAAGCCTGTGATGCAAGGCTGTTGGCCTGCTCGGCATTCTCTGCATTCAGACGCACAGTACCGGTCAGTTCTTCCATTGAGGACGCCGTTTCTTCCAGACTGGACGCCTGCTGCTCTGTCCGGCTGGATAAGTCTGCATTTCCGCTGGCGATCTCACTGGACGCACTGCTGATGGTTTCAACAGCGTGGTTGATGCGTGAAATGGTGACCCGCATATCACGGATAAACTGGTTGATAGACTCGCCCAGCACTTTGAACTCGCCTTCAAACTCGTGTTCAATCTCGCAAGTCAGATCGCCCTTCGCCAGTTGGGTCATAACTTGTTTAATATCGTAAACTGCAGTGGTACGGGCGGTGACATCGGTTGCGTATTTCACCACGCGGAAAGGTTTGCCATTCTGGTTCAGAATGGGGTTATAAGAAGCCTGAATCCAGATTTCTTTGTTACCCTTGCCAAAACGTTTGTACTCGCCAGACTGGTAGACACCGTGATTCAATTGATCCCAGAACGAACGGTAATCATTGCTGTTGCGGGTTTCCTGGTCCACAAACATGCTGTGATGTTTACCTTTAATTTCATCAAGGGTATAGCCCACTGTGTTCAGGAAGTTATCGTTGGCATTCAGGATCATGCCATCCACATCAAACTCAATCACAGCCTGAGATTTACCAATAGCCGAAATCTGGCCTTCGAAATAAGCGGTACGTAACTTTTCTTCGGTAATGTTGGTCGCGTATTTCACTACTTTGAAAACATTGCCGTCCATATCCAGAATAGGGTTGTAGGAGGCCTGAATCCAGATTTCTTCACCGGCTTTATTAATTCGCTTAAACTCACCGGAGAAGAACTTACCCTTCTTCAGGTCAGCCCAGAATTGAGAATATTCCTCTGAACCCCGGGTTTCTTTATCTACAAACATTCTGTGATGCTTGTCTTTTATTTCATCAAGGGTGTAACCCACTGTGTTCAGGAAGTTATCATTAGCCCACTGGATAATACCGTCCACATTGAACTCAATGACCGCCTGAGATTTCCCGATGGCGTTAATTTGTCCTTCAAAATAGGCATTTTTCAGTTTTTGTTCAGTGATCAACGTGGCGTATTTAACGACTTTGAAAACCTTGCCGTTCATATCGATAATCGGGTTGTAGGATGCTTGAATCCAGATCTCGTTGCCGCCTTTGGCAACCCGTTTATATTCCCCTGACTTAAAGTTGCCGCCCCGTAATTCATTCCAGAAATTGCTGTAAGCAGCACTGATTTTTTCAGACGGCTCAACAAACATGCTGTGGTGCTGGCCCTTTATTTCATCCAGGTTGTAGCCGGTGGCACTTAAGAAATTGTCATTGGCCCACTGAATGTTGCCGGAAGTATCAAATTCAATAACGGCCTGAGCTTTACCAATTGCTTCAATCTGGCCTGAATAATCGGCATTTTTCAGTTTTTCTCTGGTTATATCGATAGCAAACTCAACCACTTTGGTGACCTTGCCGGCAGTGTCGAAAATCGGGTTATACGAAGCCTGCACCCAGAACTCTTTGTCATCTTTGCCAAAGCGTTGATATTCCCCGGAGTCAATTTCGCCGCGCCGTAATTTATCCCAGAAGTCTTTATATACCTGATTGTGAACCAGCTCCTGTTTCACGAAAGCGCTTTGATGTTTTCCCAGTGCTTCCGCCCGGCTATAGCCGGTGAGCTTCAGAAAATTCTCATTCACGTCGATGAGTTCACCCTCTGCTGTGTATTCGGCCAGAGCCTGAACCCGGTGAAGGGCCTCCAGCATGCCGCTTTTCAGCAGAAGTTCTGTTTGATCCACCCATTCCACCATGGTGCCCACTGAGTGGCCTTCTTCGTCCTTCAGCGGGGTGAGGGTGAGTTTAAAATTAACTTTGCCCACAACGATGTTTGACGACATCGGACGCTTGAGCTCTGCCAGCATGCCTTTTTGATGAGCGGGATTCTTATGGAACTGATCGATGTTCTCGCCAATCAGATTGTCTGCTGAAAAATGCGGCAATACTTTCTGTAATTCTGCTTCGTTATCCTTTAATAACTTAACGACGGCTTTGTTGGCGTAGACAATATTTCTGTCTGCGTCAGCCATCATGATGCAGCAGGTAGAAGCATCGACAGCCTGCGATTTACGCAGCATCTGAATTTTCTGATCACGCGAAGCTTCGCTGTTGATCCAGTCAAACATACCCATAATTACTCTCCCTCACCGGTCAGTTGCTCTGCAACAAGACCGATTTCTTCGCTGGAAATTAGTTGTTCAATGTTAACCAGAATGACCATATGGTCATCCACAGTTGCCAGCCCTTTCAGGAACCGGCTGTCGAAAATCACCCCGAAATCAGGTGGTGGCCTGACTTCATCTTCCGTAAGGCGTACAACATCCGAGACGCCATCAACGACTATGCCCACAACACGGTTATGAACATGCAACATGATGACGATGGTGAATTCATTGTAGGTCGGATCCGGAATATTGAATTTAATCCGCAAGTCGACGATGGGGACGATGTCACCGCGAAGATTCAGCACGCCTTTGATAAATTTGGGCGCATTGGCGATGGGGGTGACTTTCTCGTAGCCGCGAATTTCTTTTACTGAGGTAATATCGAGGGCATATTGCTCAGAGCTTAAAATGAAACTTAAGTATTCCTGAACATCTTTAGATGCGAGATGGTCTCTGGCATGGGCACTCATAATACTTTTTCCTCTTCATGAACAGGTTTGCACAAGTCTGCGATGGCATCTGCATCCAGGATCATGGCAACACGGCCATCTCCCATGATGGTGGCACCGGATATGCCGGGCACTTTACGGTAGTGCTGTTCGAGACTCTTGATCACCACCTGTTGCTGGCCGAGCAGAGAATCGACCTGAATAGCAAAGCGACGTTTGCTGCTTTCCAGCAGTACAACAATCCCTTTCGTGGGGTTCGTAACAGCATGGTCCACATGCATCATCTGGTGAATCGGTACCAGAGGCCAGTACTGCTCTCTTATCCACAGCAGATGTTCGTTCTTAATCAGTTTGAGCTGTTCTTTTACCGGTTGCAGCGATTCGATGATATTGACCAGCGGGATGACAAAAATCTGGTCGCCCACGGCAGCACAAATACCGTCTACAATAGCCAGCGTCAGGGGCAGGTGGATATGAAAGGCTGACCCGAGACCTTTATGTGAATCGATTTCTATGCGGCCGCCAATCGCTTCAATATTCCGGCGGACAACGTCCATACCAACACCACGACCCGAAACGTCGGTCACTTCCGCTGCCGTGGAAAATCCGGGCTGGAAGATCAGTAACCAGACCTCGCTGTCAGGCATGTCCGGTGTCACCGGCAGGCCATTTTCTGTTGCTTTGGACAGAATGCGTTCACGACTGAGTCCTGCCCCGTCATCAATAATGCTGATGACAATCGAACTGCCACGCTGTGCAGCCCGTAAAATCACGGTACCATTTTCAGTTTTGCCTGATGCGACCCGGTCTGCCGGCTTCTCTACACCATGATCGATACTGTTTCGAACCAGGTGAGTCAGAGGGTCGACCAGCTTTTCAATCATGCTTTTATCGATTTCAGTTGCGCCGCCTTCAATAACGAGGTCAACTTTTTTACCGAGTTTAGAAGACAGATCCCGAACAACACGGGGGAAGCGGTTAAATGTCATATTTACCGGCAGCATACGCATAGACATTGCCGATTCCTGGATCTCGCGGGTGTTGCGCTGCAGTTCTGCAATGGCCGTTTGCAGCTTCTGACCTATGGCTCCGGTGACTTCATCACCAATCATCGACAGCATGGACTGGGTAATAACCAGTTCACCCACCAGGTTTACCATCTGATCAATTTTAAGGGTGTCAACACGAATAGAAGACGCTTCTTTGTTAGCCGCAGATTTCGCTGCAGCTTTCTTTGCCGCAGGTTTAGCGGCTGCTTTCGCCGCCTCTGCCGATGCGGCTCTGGCGTCTTCTGCAACGGCTTCAACCGGTTTGAAGAAACCGTAACCTTGCTTTTCTTCCGGTGATGCAGCAGGTTGAGGCTCATCATCAAAGAAGCCAAACCCGTCTATATCGTCATCTTTTGTTTCTGCTTTTGCCGCTTCATTTTCTGTGTTTTCTGCGACTTCCGCTGTTTCTGCTGCGGGCTCGTCATCATCATCATCGAAAAAGCCGAAACCATCGATATCATCGTCATCTGCCGCAGCGCTTTCTGCAGCGGGTTGCGGAGCATCTGCTGCCTGTCCGTCGGCTGCAGCCAGCGCTTTTTCGAGGGCTGCTACACCGGAGTCTATGTCAGATTGAGGAAGCTCACTACTGGTTCGATATGCATCCAGAATGACCTTGAGTAAGTCTACCGTTTCAAGAAACAAATCAACGGTAGGCACGTCCAGCGAAATGGTTTGTTTGCGGGCTTTGTCGAGCAAATTCTCCATGACATGGGTGAGCCCGGTAAGCGCATCAAAACCGAAGATTCCACTACCGCCTTTGATTGAGTGGGCGGCCCTGAAAATACTGTTGAGTTGCTCAAGATCGGGATCTTCGACATCCAGTTCCATGAGGAGCTGTTCCATGTCATCCAGGTGTTCCTGACTTTCGTCGAAGAAGACCGCGTGGAATTGTTCGATATCGATAGACATAGTGACGCTTCCTGTTACAACTAACCGAGAACCTTACCTACAACCGCAAGTAATTTGGCAGGGTCGAAAGGCTTAACCATCCAGCCTGTGGCACCGGCAGCTTTCCCTTTTGCCTTCATGTCGTCACCCGCTTCCGTGGTGAGCACGATAATGGGCGTACGGGCATAGGCTGACATACCGCGAAGGTTTTTGATCAGCGTCAAACCGTCCATTCTTGGCATATTCTGGTCAGTTAAAACGAAGTCGAAGCGTTTCACTTTGCATTGATCTAACGCATCCTGTCCGTCTACGGCGGTAGTTACAGGGTAACTGGCTGACTTTAAGGTCACTTCTACCATCTGGCGGATTGATGGTGAGTCATCAACAATGAGGATATTCTTACTCATAATACTCCCGACAATTTTTTCACGTGTTGCGCCGAATCCGGCGATTCCATGTCATCCCGGCTAACAAGCGAGCCGCGCTGGTGGTTGCTAAAATAATTCAATTTCTCCGGCATCGATGCTGCTGGCAGATACCGGATTATGATCGAGGTTAGCCCGGTTTTTCATGCTGCTCTGCAGCTCTTCCAGGTTCTTTTTAACCGTGGCAATATCATTGGTTCCCAGCAGAGGCAGTTGCTCATTAACGATGGTGAGCATTTCCTGGGTATAGGTGAGGTTCTGACCGTTAATGTCGCCAAACTGCATGCCGCGGATAGCAGAGCCGATAGCACTGTCCAGCTGACCGGAGATCCCTTCAAGTTCATTCGTTGTGTTCGCGTCGCTCTCAGCTTTTACGATAATCGCGTCCAGCTCTCCCTGAATGTCCCGCTTTGCTGTAATGATATAGCTGGTATCCTGGGCGGCGAGTGTGCGGACATCCTGCGTGAGTTCATCAATTTGCACGCCGATGTTTTCCATCTGTTTCTTGATAACGCCGCTGAACTGAGTGGAGCGGTTCGACAGAGCACGAACTTCGTCTGCAACAACAGCAAAGCCGCGGCCTGCTTCACCGGCACGTGCCGCTTCAATTGCAGCATTCAGTGCCAGCAGGTTAGTCTGGGCAGAAATATCATCAATATCGCCAAGGGCTTTAAGCACTGTAGGCATGGTGTCGTAGATACGGTTTACTTTTTCCAGAATGGTGGTGGTGCCTTCTGAAATCTGTTCGGTAGACTCAAGGAATTTATCCAGTGACTTCTCTGTTTCATCAGCAAAGGTACGCATGCGGTTTGAGTACATTTCGCCGCTGTCAGAATCTGCCTGAATCAGTCGGGTAATACAGGTGTTTTGCTCGCCTACAAGGCGTTGCAAATTGAGGAAAGCTTCACTTAGAGTGGTTACCGCATCGGTTTGTGTATTGAAAATGTCAGACAGGTTTTTCTCACAGTCACTGATAATTTTAGCCATATCCTGAGTTACCGACATCATATCGCCGGTGACTTCCTGTTGTTCAAATACAGGTTCTGCGTGTACAGCCTGAGTTTCGGCCTGTGGTTCTGTATCTCCTGATTGCATTTTTGCTGCCAGAAAAACGCCGATGGAAGAAACGACTATTGCCGGATAAGCAAGACCCATTGACACTAAACCAAAGCCCACAACAAGGCTCACGCCTGCACCAATCATTGCAATTGGTGGTGTATTTTTTATTCCGACCATAATTTGATTGTCACTCATCATAATACATTCCGGGATTGTTACTGCCTGCACGTTGTCGGCTTTTTCTGTCTCTTTGGGTCCAGACTGTGTGAAATTTTAGAAATTTACTGACCAAAAGGATTTGCCTGATGCGTTATCAGGCGCACGTTAATTTAAGTTATAGACAAGAATTTCAGTAATGAAAGGAATGTAGAAAAAAAATTCTCAATCGTCAGGAATGTCGTGATTGTCGCAATTGCGAACCGGATTAAGAGGGGGGATTATCAGGCATGCAGCAGAATGAGAGGCGCCTTACAGCACCTCTCATCGACCAGATTACATTGTGTTTAACGTACAGTTACGCCTTGTACATGGCTTCCAGCGCTTTTGGCATTGCGTCGACGTACATCTTCACATCTTCGATTTTACCGGTACTCACCCGCGACCAGGGCTTGTAAGTCCGGTACTGTCCGCGGATCAGCACATTTTCTGTTTCCATAGCAGCACGGAAGGCATTGGCATCGCCATTATCACCCAGATTCACAAAAACAAAGTTAGTCGCTGATGGCAGTGCCGTCAAACCATTCGCTTTAACTGCCGACATAATCATGTCTTTGGCTTCCATCACTTTATCCCGTGAGAAGTCTTTGAAGGCTTCATCTTTAAAGCTCGCAATCGCTGCTGCTAAGCCGGCCTGGTTGATGGAATAGCCGCCGAGACCATATTGATTGATAAAGCTGATATTTTCTTCTGAGCCAAGCATGTAACCCACACGCATGCCGGCCAGGCCATAAATTTTTGAGAAAGTACGCGCCACGATAATATTGTGGCCCTGATTGATCAGCGGGATCATTGAGTGTGCAGGGCCATCACTGATCAGTTCGTTATACGCTTCATCAACCAGCACCAGCGTTTTCTTCGAGGCTTTTATACAGAAATCCTGCAGCTTTTTCGTGTCGAGCACTTTGCCGGTCGGGTTATTCGGGTTGCAAATATGGACCATGGCAATGTTGTCATCGATAGCGTTGTACAGTGCATCGAGGTCAATATCCAGATCAGCTGTGTTGGGTACCCGCACAATATCCGGTCCGCCCTGGCTGATTGGGGCCTTAGATGTGGTGTCCCAGAAAAGATCCGGACCTAGTATTTTTCCCTTTGATGTGGCGGCATAAGCGGCGAAGGCCAGAATCAAACTGGAACCGGCGGTAATTGCCACATTTTCTTTTTTCAGGCCATACTCTTCTGCAATCATGTCAGTTAAGTACATGCCCGCCTGATAAGCATAATAGGCACCGCCGGTGGACGAGGCTTCTGCAATGGCTTTAAGAGCAGCAGGGCTCGGACCATAGGGGTTTTCATTTGCATTCAGCTTGGCGATGCCGGCCTGAGGGCCGTACATTACGTGAGGCGCCGCCACTGAAGAACCTGCTGCCAGCGCAGCAGGAGTAATAATACCGGTTGCGCCGGCTGCTGTAGCAGCCAGGCTGCCGCCTAAGAATAAACGTCGTGCAGGGTTGTAAGTCATAAATAAGTTCCTTTGAAAGTGAAAAGACTAAAGGGCTTTATAAAACATGCCGAGTGACACGATGATTAAGTAAATGCCAAACAGTCTTTTGAGCATTTTTTCACTGAAGTTATGCGCCATGTTGGCACCAATAGGGGCCGTCATAATCGAACCGATACTGATGGCAATAAGGGCGGGAATATTGACATATCCCACGGTACCCACCGGCAGGGCGGCAGTTTCAGAGTGGCGCATGAACAAAAAGCCCAACGCGCCTGGCAGGCCGATGAGAAAGCCGACACCTGCAGCAGTGGCAACTGCCTGCTGAATTGTGCGGCGGCACATGACCATGGTGATAACGGTGGGCGTTCCACCGCCAATACCCAGTAAGGCAGAAAAACCACCCAGCACAAATGCGAGGGTGGCTTTACCGATACCTTTGGGCATAGAGAAATACATTCCCGGACGCACGACAAAATCGGGGAACAGGAAGTAAATTGAGTAAAGCAGTACACCGGCTGCAAAGACAATTTTAAGTCCGCCTGCACTGGTGTTATCTGCAATGAGTAATCCGCCGATGACGCCAAGGACTATCCATACCGACCAGGATTTCAGTACGGCAAAGTCCACAGCACCTTTCGCTTTGTGGGCAATTACAGAACGCAGGCTGGAAACAACAATAGAGGCTAAAGACGTGCCGATAGCCACTTTCACGATTTCATCAGAATCGGGAACAAAGAAGGGAAAGACAATAGACAGGGCAGGCACGACAACAAAGCCGCCACCGTTGCCAAACAGGCCTGACGTTATGCCGGCAATGGCACCTGCAGCACATAACGTAACAACAAACCAGACCAACTCGATTTCCATAACTACAAAACTCCGCTAAACATTAATTTAAAGAGGGTATGTCCTCAGGGGGTATCTCAGCTGTAAGCAGCGAAAGTGAACTCCCCCGGCTCTTTCACAGCAAAGCCGACACGAGGTCGACTTGCCGTAAAACAGCTACCCGCCAGTACAGGTCAGAATGTGTATTCCAACTTGGTGTAGTAATAACCACCCTGCCAGTCGACGATAGAATCTGAACGGTACAGACGGCCATTCGACGCTTCGATTTCGTCATACTGTGGATAGGTATCAAACAGGTTACGAACACCCACCGTGATGCGCAGACTTTCTGTTGCAAGGTAAGAGCCTTCCAGGTCAAACAGCATTTCACTGTCGAAGTCCTGAATAGTCAGTACTTCAGTGTTGGTGTTGTAATCAGAGTTTGAGTTTTCGCCATAGTAATTAAGGCGGGCGACAACCTGCCACGCGTCATAGTTATGTCTTGCTGACAAAATCGCGCGGGAATTCGGCGTGTTGTTCAGGAAGTCATAAATATTTTCAGGGTTAAACACCTCGCTCGGGTCAGAATCAAACTCTACATCGTTGTAGTTGTATGAGGCTGAGAATGTGGTATCACCGTATTGCGAAGACAGGCGGTAAGTTGCTACCAGGTCAACACCCTGAGTGGTGGTGTCAAACGCATTCTGGAAGTAACGTACGCCACCGATGGATTCAGCGCCTGAAACACCGGCTGCCACCAGGGCCAGATAGTTGTCATACTCGTCTCCGGCAGTAGGATCTGTTGAAACTTCCAGCGTTGAAATCGCGTTGAAACGGTCTTCAATTTCGATGTGATAGAAGTCAGCAGTGAAAGTGAAGTCACCGTAATCCGCAGTTAAACCAAACGTAATGTTAGTGGAGGTTTCCGGATCCAGTGTGCTGGCACCCAGGGCCTGGGCAACGTCACTGCTGGCAGGGAATAAACCTACCGCAACAGGCTCAGAGTTGATAAACGTCGTCGCAACGTTTGTTGTACCCTGCTGGCCCGGCGTCGGAGCCCGGAAGCCTGTACCGTAGGAGGCACGCAGAGCAATTTCATCCGTTGCCTGATAAATACCGGCTACTTTGTAAACTAACTCAGAACCAAAGTCTGAATAGTCTTCGTAACGCAGCGCTGCCTGAGCAAAAATACTGTCGGTGATATCACCGGATATATCTACATAAGCTGCATAGGAATCTCGGTTGTATTCGCCGGAGAACTCAGGAGAGTATCCCGGGAAACCGTTTGATCCTACAGCCATTACGGTATACACAGGGTCAGAGCTGTCTGCACAATCCAGGTCTGCAATAGCAGAACCGGCTTCAGTGGCTGTGCCGTCATCGTTACAGAATCCCCATGGATCTGCCTGAGAATAAGCGCCGGCAGTGTATGATGCTTCCTCTCCTTCCTGAATCTCATAAGATTCATCCAGGTAGCTCAGACCGAATGCAAAGGCGTAACCGTCAAAGTCATAAACAAAATCAGCTTGTAACTGCATTTCTTCGTTCACCAGATCGCCCGGTTCAAATGAAGTTTGTGATTCGTTACCTAATGACGGGTTGAATGTATTCCAGATGGAGTAAGAAATTTCGTTTGAACCGTAACGGGCAGAGAAATCATAGCTCAGATCGCCTGAGGCACCTTTCACGCCGCCTGCCAGTGAATAATCAGTAATATCACCGGCGAAGCGGGGAGTAAAGCCGCCCGGGAAGAACTCAAGTGCATTCCATGTTTCACCTGAAGGCAGGCGAATATCGGCATTCACACTGTTGGTTGGGTTACGGTAGTTGAACGCACCGTCACCGGAGCTTTCTGAGTAGTTACCGAACGCATAGAGTTCAGCTGCTTCAGAAAAAACATAGCCGGCATTGAAGAAGACCTTTGCTGATTCATAATTTGGCTGGCCCCAGGGCTGTACGACGTTCGCGCCCTGCGATTCCTGCCCCATGGCTTCTGCGGCTGCAAGGAAGTCATCTGTCAGATAAGCGTTATAAGATGCGTCGGGATCGTAGTTCGGGTTGGATTTATCCAGACAGAATGACGATACACAATATTGCTCGCCACGGCTGGTGGCTTCGTTATCGGTGTACTCTGCAGAAATACTCAGGAAACCATCATCTCCAAGGGCAAAGCCTTTGTTTCCTGTCAGCGTGAGCTGGTCGCCGTCACCTTCATAGTACTGGCCCCATTCTGCAGAAAAACTGCCACCTTCAGAATTGTTTTTCAGGTTGAAGTTCATTACCCCTG
Source organism: Alteromonas sp. ABH4_456 (assembly GCF_056160645.1). NCBI lineage: Bacteria > Pseudomonadati > Pseudomonadota > Gammaproteobacteria > Alteromonadales > Alteromonadaceae > Alteromonas > Alteromonas sp. ABH4_456. The sequence goes on along the minus strand of NZ_JBSWXO010000012.1, from coordinate 136,946 downwards.
CAATCGCATCTGAACCGTACTGTGCAGCAGCACCGTCGCGGAGCACTTCAACCGAGCCGATTGCGGCTGTAGGAATTGTTGCAAGGTCTGGTCCCTGGGTACCTGAGCCGCTGGTTTGCACCAGAGCTGCACGATGGCGGCGCTTAGAGTTAACCAGTACCAGCGTCTTATCCGTTGGCAGTCCGCGAAGAGAAGCCGGACGGATAAACGTACCACCATCTGAAATAGGTTCACGTGAAACGGTATAAGAAGGGACAAGGGTGCGGACAACATCGTTCATATCGGTAAAAGAAACCGCTTCCAGATCTTCCTCATTGAATACATCAACGGGAACCGGAGAGCTGGTTACTGAACGGGGGGCACCACGGGCACCGACAACCGCTATACGTTCCAGAGACGGATCGGATTCAGCATCGGGGGTATCAGTTTCTTGTGCGTAAACAGAAGGAGAAAGAGCGAAAGCCAGAGTCACGCCGGTTAATCCGGCATAGATTGACGCACTGAGCCTTTTTATTTTCATTAATGTGTGTTCCCAAAATTTGCCTGATTGCTTTTTTTCTTTGGATACAGGCCAGGGAGAAACCTCGACACTGCACCCAACAATAATTCACAGCCGCCCCCTGGCGGTCAGAATATTTGATACAACGTTGTATCGGTGGCGTGCTGTGTGTAATCGAGACTAAGAAAACAGACCTGTCTCGCGGAAGAAAAAAGAATATGTAGGGCTATAGGAAAAATATGGAGGGGGTGACAAAAAGTATAAAAATCATGGAGTAATGACTAAGTCAGGCAGAAATTTTTTTTAATTTCAGCGTCCTGTAAACGAATTTTTAACAACTAATCGCCGGCCGGTATTTATACGCCTTATCTTAATTTGCTGAAAGTAAAGGGATTTTTTAAGTTTTATGTGGCCGTCACAATAAATTAATAATTGCCATAAAGAAGTTTTAAGTCATTGTTTATTTGTAGTTTGTTGTGTAGAGGCTTGTTTTGATTGTTTAGTTTTTCTTATCGCATTATTAAGCTTGGTTGCAGGTGGATAACTAAAGCTAAAATTTACACCCTGCGTCCGCACAAATACGGCTATGCGGTTACCTGTCAGGAACACGCTCTGTACATATGAAGTTAGTTGCCGGTTGAAATACCGTCAAATTATTCTTCTATCTGAGAGTAAATACACATCAGTGGCTTCTTATTCGGGAGTAACAGAAGGGGAGACTGCCTTCGCCTGCGGAGAATTTAACTGCACGGACGCGGATATAAGCGCAGGCACAAACCGTGTGCTTGCAGGAAAAAAGAGAGGCCGGCAAGAAAGCCGGCCCTGATTGCTGTTTAAAGAGGCTGTGTGCTCTTAGAAGGTATAGTTTAACTTGGTGTAGTAATAGCCACCCTGCCAGTCAACAATAGAGTCTGAGCGGTAAATACGACCACAGCAGGTCTCACCCATTTCGTCAGTACCAGCGTCCGGATACTCGTCAAAGAGGTTACGGGCACCGGCACTGAGAGACAGACTTTCACTGATGTGATAAGTCAGCTCAAGGTCGAACAGGATTTCTGTACCAAAGGTTTGAATCACATCCAGAGAACTGCTCGCGGCATTTTCATATTCGCCGTAGTAGTTCATACGGGCAACAATCATCCAGTCTTCAATGCTGTGTTTAACTGAGGCAGTACCACGGAAATCCGGCGTACCGTTTTCCAGGTCAAACTCATCTTCTTCGTTGTAGAAGTTTTCAGGATCGTTATCCAGTGTGGTTTTGTTGTAGTTAAATGATGCAGTGAAGGTGGTGTCACCCATATCTGACTGCATATTATATGTTGCTACTACATCTACCCCTTCGGTTGTGGTGTCGAAAGCGTTCTGGAAGTAGAACACACCACCGATTGATTCCGCACCGGAAACACCGGCATTCGCCAGGCTCAGGTAACGCTGATAATCTTCCGGGTCTTCTGCATCAGGATCAGAACTGACATCCAGCGTTGAGATGGCATTCAGACGATCTTCAAGCTCGATATTGTAGTAATCCACAGTAAGGGTGAAGTCGCCGTAATCCGCCGTCATACCAAAGGTAATGTTGGTGGATTTTTCCGGCGCAAGCGCAATGGCTCCAAGCGCCTGAGCAACTGCGCTGCTGGCAGGGAACAGACCGGTAGCAACCGGGAAGCCGTTAGGCAGCCGGGTGGATACGTTTGTTGTACCTTGCTGCCCCGGAGTCGGAGCACGGAAACCCGTACCGTATGAAGAACGCAGTGCGATTTCATCGGTAAGCTGGTAAATACCGGCCACTTTATAAACGAGTTCAGAACCGAAATCAGAGTAGTCTTCGTAACGTAATGCTGCCTGAGCAAACAGTTTGTCTGTTACGTCACCGGAAATGTCGGTGTAAACAGCGTAAGAGTCACGGTTATATTCACCGGAGAATTCGGGAGAGTATCCCGGGAAGCCGTTGGAACCTACGCCAACTACAGTGTAAACCGGGTCGGATTCGTCTGCACAGTCCAGGTCTGCAATGGTTGAGCCTGCCGCCGTCGCTGTGCCGTCATCGTTACAGAAACCCCATGGATCCGCTGAGGCATATGGACCTGCAGTATAGGAATCTTCTTCACCGCCGGAGATATCATAAGACTCGTCCATGTAGCTCAGACCGAAAGCGAAAATATATTCGTCCAGATCATAGGTGAAATCAGCCTGAAGTTGCTTCTCTTCGTTGGTCAGTGAGCCCGGCTTGAATGAAGTCGGGGACTCGTTACCCATCGACGGATTGATGGTGTTGCTCAGGGTGTAATCAATTTCACTGGAACCGAACCGGCCACTGATGTCATACGTCCACTTACCACTCATCCCTTTCACTCCGGCTGCCAGTGAGTAGTCGGTAACTTCACCTGCGAAGCGCGGCGTAAAACCACCGGGGAAGAATTCCAGCGGGCTCCAGACTGAACCATCCTGCAGACGGATGTCCTCAATGGTGCCGTTGCCCGGATAACGATAGAAGAAGGAACCATCGCCCTCGGTCTCTGAATAGTTACCGAATGCGTATAATTCTACTTCGTCAGAAATCGTATAACCTGAGTTAAAAAATACACGGGTGCCTTTAGAGTTTGGCTGGCCCCAGGGTTGTACTTCATCTGAACCGTGAACGGCATTAGCACTTGCAATCGCAGCAGCGATATATTCTTCAGACTGGTCGGTCACACAGAACCAGCTTTCACAGTACTGTTCGCCACGATAGGTCGCTTCTGAGTCAGTAATTTCAGCAGAAATACTTAAGAATCCGTCTTCACCTAACGCAAAACCTTTGTTACCGCTGATCACCATCTGATCGCCGTCGCCTTCGTAATACTGGCCCAGCTCGGCAGACAGTGAGCCACCTTCACTGTTATTTTTTAACTGGAAGTTAATGACCCCTGCGATGGCGTCTGAGCCATACTGTGCGGCCGCACCGTCGCGCAGTACTTCAACAGAACCGATAGCCGCAGTCGGGATGGTTGCGAGATCAGGCCCTTGCGTACCTGAGCCACCAATTTGCACCAGCGGAGAGCGGTGACGGCGTTTGGAGTTAACTAAAACCAGTGTTTTGTCAGTGGGCAGACCACGCATCTGTGCAGGGCGCACAAACGTACCGCCATCAGAAATTGGCTGGCGTGACAGGGTGTAAGACGGCACCAGGGTCATCATTACATCGTTCATATCTGAGAATGCTACACCTTCCATGTCTTCAGCTGTCAATACATCAACTGGCACGGGAGAGCTTGTCACAGAACGCGGCGCACCCCGCGCACCAACAACAGCAATCCGTTCCAGGGAAGGATCCGATTCGGCATCAGGAGTATCAGTTTCCTGTGCATATACAGAAGGAGTCAGCGCTAATGCCATGGTCATGCCGGTTAATCCGGCATAAATAGACGCACTTAATTTTTTTATTTTCATGAGTGTGTGTTCCCGGTTTGTTGCCTGATTGCTCTTTTTGCGGGCGCAGCTCATGGAGGATCCGGTGGCCGCGCCCAACTATGGCTCACAGCGGCACCAATAAGATGCACAAGCTTTGAACAGCGATGCTGCGTAGCTGTAAACTGTGTTCATAAAGACTAAAAAATGAGAGCGGCGTCGCGGAAGAAAAAAGAATATGGAAGGGTATAAAAAATATGTTGAGGGCAAACGGGGAGCACCGTAAATCGCGGGCCGGGCAGGGATATCAGACCAGAAATGTTTTTTTTCATCCAGGGGATGCTTACCTTTTGTTAACAATTGATATCTGTAAATGTTCGCTGCAATGGCATATAAGTTGCTGTTCTGGAATACAAAAAAGAATACCGTTCAGGTATTAACAAGAAATTAAAACGACAAGGCGCGTGCAGGCACCGGCAGAAAAACTTTGATGGAGGCGCCAGGAGACATGCCATGAATTCAAAACAGTTACAGTACTTCCTCACCACGTTGAGAAAAGGAAGTATTGCCGCAGCCGCAAGAGAGTTAGATATTGCACAACCGGCAATCAGCCAGCAACTGGCCAATCTTGAAAGAGAAATGGGCACACCGCTGTTTCAAAGGAGTTTCAAAGGGGTTTCTTTAACCGAAGCCGGAGAGGTTTTTGCGAAGCATGCAAGACGGCTGATTGACGATATCAATGCGGCTAAAGCCGATTTACAGCACCTCGTTGCAGAACGGTCAGGTACTGTGAAAGTTGGCATGTTGCCGTCTATCGGTAACGTGCTGTCCATGTCGTTATTGTCGGAAGTAAAAAAATCGGCTAGCAAGCTGAAACTGGATATCAGCACCGGCCCGTCGTATTCAGTCCGGGGCTGGCTGGAGACCAATCAGATTGATATCGCCATTACCTATGAGCAGGATGTTGATGCTGTTTCAATGGTTTGCGAGCCGCTGATCGAGGAGTACATGTATCTGGTGCTCGGCGTGAACGACCAGTCAGAGCTGTATCAGAAATATCAGGATCGTAACACGATCAAATTCTGGGAACTCAGCCAGTTTGAGTTACTTACACCCGGAAGCCGGGATGCGCTGGGGATGCTCATCGCCCATTACGAAAAAGTGACTGGTGTTGCGTTGAGGCACAACACGGCATATTCGGGCCAGCTGATGACAGGGCTCAGGCAATTGCTGCAGGGCGAGGGGGCGATGATTTTACCATCGTCTGCCATTTTCCATCTTGAAGAAAGTGGCCTGGTGAAAGCCCTGAAAATTGAGCAGCCGGAAATGCGCCGTCAGGTATTAATGGCCACTAACCGAAGCGGATCACTCACAGATGCAAGCATAAAAATGCGGGATGTTATCCGCAGGGTGACTGCCTGTGAGCAGGAGTTGAATCACTGGCGTGGCGATCTTAAGTATCGTCAGCCAAGCATCGCCTGTGCCTGAAACGGTTCCGGTAAATCTCTGACGTCCTGTTCGGGGAGGCGGATGTCTACCTGAACGGGCAGATGGTCAGAGAGAATTTTCGTGCGGGCATTTTTCAGACGGCGGATCCGGCGTAGTTTAATGTCCGGCGAAGTCCAGATCCGGTCAAGGGAAAATAACGGAAACTGACTGGGGAACGTTGCCCCCGCTTTGTGCTGATTCAGCACGCTGTCCAGAGCGCGGAATGCGCGGGTAAAGAACTGCCATTCATTGAAGTCCCCGCCGAGCACAATAGGCGTCTTATTCTCTTTCATTCTGCCGGCAATGTATTCATGAAGCTTTGCGAATTGTGAACGACGTTCACTTTTCTTCAATCCCTTGTGAGTATTGATTACTGTCAGTGGTCCTGACGGCGTGAGTAAATCTACAGCCTGTATATTTCTCGGCTGAAAACCATCCTGACTCACATCAAGGGTTTCATTTTTCAGCACGGGAAAGCGGGTCAGTACTGCATTCCCGTACCAGCCCCCGCCGGCTTCTGTAATAGCCGGTGAAGGTACCAGTTGAAACACCTGACTGGCGCAAATATCTCTGATGTCCGTTTCAATATCTCTGTGTTCAGGCCGCGTATCCATTTCCTGCAACAACACAATATCTGCACCCAGTTCGGCAAGATAACTGCCAATGCGGCGATAATCATGCTTATTGTCGCGACCAATACCGCTATGGATATTATAACTGACTATGCGACACATTCTTCACCCTTTGTTTTTTCTACCTGTTTGCTTTCCTGGTATCGCTTGGCAATTTTCTGTGAGCCCCAAATCATCAGGCCCCACAATACGATGCCGCCTACCAGATAGGAAATCGTCTCCGGTGACGGATTGCGGAAAATCTGAGTAATAGAATCGCCTACCAGACCTTTCGCTATCATCGGCGGGAACATGCCCAGGAATGTTCCAATCAAAAATTGCATCAGACCAATTGATGAAATGCCGGCAACCAGATTAACCAGACTGAATGGTGCGATGGGCAACATCCGGATAGCGGCGACACCAACAATACCACTGGTTTTCAGCTTCTCATCAACAGCAGCAACTTTCGGCCCGCCAACTTTACGCAATCCCGCGTTACCTGCCAGCTTACCTACACCGAACATGCTCGCGGAACTCAGCAGGGCGCCCATAATGCCGTACAATGGTCCCCAAACCGGTCCAAAGATGGCAGAGACCGCCAGTGACATTACGGTGACCGGAAAGAAGAAGAAGCCGCCAACCACATAGACAAGTAAAACCGTCGGAAGTGCGAAATAGGTGCCCCGGCTTTCCTCCAGGAAGGCATTGATATTGTCTGTCGATAACCACGGAATAAAGTGACTGGCGAGCAGCAGCGTGGCCGCCAGGGCTGCAATCACCAGAACGCCGATACCAACCATGATCGTGCGGCGGCGGGGATTGCGTACCGGTGTTGCTTCACCGTTTAATCCCGGAATTGGCGGGATCAGCGGCTCTTCCGGATCGGATAAGGATGAAAAGAAATTTTTACCTGATTCCTGACTGGTAAATATTTCGTCACGCACCTGGGTAAGCACATAGCCATGAGCCAGCTGGCCTTCCATTAGTGCCCGTGCCGGATTAGGTTCCTGCATGATTGCGGTAACTTGTTCAACGGTTCGGCCGGTGTGCTCTGCCAGTAAATCGTCACGGATACGGGCTATCTGGCGGCGGTTTGCATCATTATTACCAAACAGAACAAGGTCGATTTCAGTATCCAGACTCATTGAACGGTTACTGATATTCGACGAACCGATAACGGCGTAGCGGTCATCGATGGTCATCACTTTAGAATGGATACGCTTAGTCGCATGTTGTCCGTGCTCGTCGGTAATGGACGAATACGACATAATGATGCGTTCAGGCTCGATGTCTTTTTCAAGAATTTTCTTAAATTCAATACGACCTGCCCAAAATGCCTCACACTCGAATTTACCTTTTGGTTCATAGGAGCTGACAATAATGACATGCAGTTCAGGCTTTTCTTTCAGACGGCGGTTCAGCGCTTCTGCGATTTCCTGCCGGGAAGTGAATTGGTTTTCAATATAGATTACCCGTTCTGCTTCATTGATGAGGTCAAGCAACATGTGACGGACTTCCTGTACAGGCTCAACTTCGTCCATGAACGGAATAGTGCGGGCAAGGGCGCAATCGACCTTCTCAAACCAGGGCTCAAAGCCGTCCGGCCATGAAGCGGGAACAGGACTGTGCAGGTCTGTTTCAGCTTCTTCACGGATGGCGATAGGCTTTTCTTCGGCTACGCGCAACCAGCGCCAGCGCACCAGTTCGGCGAACCTTTCTACCACAGGGCCGGCAGAGACAATCTGGACGTCATGTAGTGGCGTGTAAGGTCCGTCAGGACCGTTGCGTTCTTCACTTTCAATGGGGTGGTCACGGGTATCCCAGCGGTTGGTCGAAATATCCATACCGCCCGAAAATACCAGTTCATCGTCGATAACAATAATCTTCTGATGCTGACTGCCTCCCATGGGAATCGTGTCATCGAGTTCCGTGAGTACGTTGTCAGGTGTTTTCTCATCCCATACTTCTTTCGCCCACATTTCCCGTTGAGCAAAAAAGGCCAGAGAAGAATCCCAGCGCAGGAGGTAAATTTTCATGTCAGGGTTTTGCTCAGCTTTCCACGCCAGCAAATCACTGACCACTGAGGGGGCTTCGGAGTTCGCCTCGTCTTCACCGCGCAACAGCCTGATCCGGCTGTCGATATCCCATCCGACGATAAATATACTGTGCTTCGCTTTCAGGATCGCCGAATGCAAAGCTTTGTAGTAATTACCACAATCAATAAGTGGAGTGGCGAAGCTGGCGTGACTGGTCGCCCAGCAATTTTCTCCCCGTTTGAAAATAGATTGTTCTGCTGACATCGTTCCTCCTCATGCCAACCCGGAATGAGCATATTAAGTGACAAATGCAATATGAAATGCAGAAACTATTCCATACGACCTGATACCCGTCTTATATGGTTATCTTGCTGTTTTAAATTGGAAAATTTGTCAGATGTTAAAGTGAGGGTGTGAGCCTGCTTCCTGCCTTCAGGTAAGTTTGTCCGCCGGTTTGTAGAATTTTCCTGAAGTTAGTACACAGGGGTGACCGGCCGGTTGTCAGAATCAAAAAAGCCTCCGGAATGCCGGAGGCTTTGAGTGACATTTACAAATCAGAAGCGGTATTCAACACCTACACTGGCTTGTTTTAAATCGGTATTAAAGTCCACATCGCCGGGATCATCGGCCAGGTCATTGGCATCCAGATCCGCATCGTAAACTGTGTACTCTGCATTCACGAGGAAGTTCTCAGTGATATTGTACGCAACGCCGGCACCGATGAATAAACTTTCGTCGTCGTAGCTACCGGATACACCATTCACTGAATAATCAGTATCCCACCATAGTTGTCCGGCTTTGGCATAAACAGAGAACTGATTAGTAATTGGTAAGATACCTTTTACACCCGCAGTCCAGCCATCAGTATCGGCCCGTGACAGGTTATTGCCGTAATCACCGAAGTCGATAACCGATCCCTCTACGGCCAGATAGCGGTTAAAACGATAACCGACCAGACCCTGAATGACGTCATTATCATCATCAAAATCGTCCTGCCCGTCTACTTTCAGATATCCGTAGTTACCACCTACGTAGAAACCCGGTTGATCCTGCCAGGGCGTGTCCAGAGATTGTGCGGAAGCACTGAAAGCTGTTAAAGAAGTGAGCGCTGCAATACCCGCGAATGCTGTGATTGATTTTTTCATCAGAAAATTCCTCTTACTTTGTTTAGCGTATGGGCTGCACCTGTAAACCGGTAAAAGAGACCGGTAAGGTGAGTACACCTGAAGAGAGTGCCGCCCGCTGATTAAACAGTTTCAAAGAGCATGCCATACACGTTTGTATGTAAACTGACCAATAAACGGGGTGAAGAGGAGAAATCCGGTGAAATATTGGCCGTTTCAACGGGTGCTCATGAAACCTGTTCAAAACTCTTTGTAAGGAATACAGTCCCGTTCTGCGGTTACTTCATCATGCAACACAAGCATGTGCTCTTTCTCCGGGGTATAAATAACGGACAACAATGACAATCAGTAAAAAATGATCAGAAAGAGGGAGCGTCGATGGCAGGCAGATTAGTAAAAACAGTTCTGGGGGCAGGATTATTGTCACTGTGTTTTCCGTTGGCGGCAGCGCAGTACGATATTCTGATCCGCGGGGGAGAGGTCATAGACGGTACCGGCAAACCGGCAGTGTCTGCTGATGTTGGTATTAAAGACGGCATCATAATCGCTATGGGGCAGCTGTCAGCCAGTGATGCTGCACAAGTGATACAAGCGGACGGACTGGTGGTCAGCCCGGGGTTTATCGATCTGCATTCTCATGCCGAGCGCTCTGCGGCTACTCAACCAGGGTTGGAAAATCTGGTTCAGCAAGGGATCACTACGATTCTTGGCGGTAATTGCGGATTTTCACCGGTTCACACCGGCGAGTTTCTCGGAGAGGCTGCCACGACACCTCTTGGTCCAAATCTGGCGTTGCTGGTGGGTCACAATGATGTGCGCCGTGAAGTAATGGGAGAAGCTGGCAGACTAGCCACAGCAGATGAAGTTAAGGCCATGCAGGCGCTTGTGGCCAAAGCGATGGAAGAGGGAGCATTCGGTTTGTCGACCGGCTTAAAGTATGTGCCGGGTGTCTACTCTGATTACGCTGAAGTAAAGGCTCTGGCCGGAACCGCACACCAGTACGGTGGTATTTTTACTTCGCACATGCGGGATGAAGGGGCGCTCATCACTGAAGCGCTGGAAGAAGTTATTGCGATTTCTGAAGATACCGGCATCCCCGTGCATGTGAGTCATCATAAGCTGGTGGGACTGCCAAACTGGGGCCACAGCGAAACAACGCTGGGTATGATTACCGCGGCCCGTGAAAAGGGTATGGACGTGACACTGGACCAGTATCCCTATACCGCTTCATCAACCCGCTTCAGTATTTTGTTTCCGCCCTGGTCGCTGGCCGGTGGTCACAGAGAAGTGTTAAAACGTCTCAGTGACCCGGCAACACGGGCAAAAGTGAAAGCCGGCATTGAAAAGAACATTCGTGAAGACCGCGGTGGTGGCGATCCGGAAAGGCTGCAGATAGCCCATTTTGCTGCAAATCCGCAATGGGACGGGTTGACGTTTGGTCAGGTACTGGCTCAGCAGGGCAGAGCGCAGACGTTGGCAAATGCAGCGGAACTGGCTATGGAAATTGAAGAGCAGGGAGGCGCGCAAGGCATTTTCCATGCTATTGACGAGAAGGATGTGGCACAAATCATGGCATATCCGTTTACCTCAGTAGCCACAGACACAGCCGGTGCAATACCCGGTGAAGGGAATCCTCATCCCCGCAGTTACGGCTCCTATCCCCGGGTATTGGGTCGTTACGTCAGAGAGAAGGGAACTCTGACGTTGCCTGAGGCAATTCATAAAATGACTGCACTACCGGCACAACGCATGGATCTGACCGACCGCGGTACGCTGGCAGTACAGTACCGTGCTGATATTGTGATTTTTGATCCGCAGACAGTGATTGATAATGCAACATTTACCGCACCGCATCAGTACCCCACCGGCATAGAATATATCCTGGTGAACGGGGTTGTTGTGAAAACGCCGCAAGGCATGACCGGGCAGCATGCCGGTGAGATCCTGACTCACCGGGCGGGAAAAGTATGAGGGCCTTTCTCTTCCAATGTTTGTCGCAAAGATTATCGCTGCAGCGCCGCAAGGCCGGTTTATCCGGTATGATACTGATTGTTTTGATTAACAGCGGAGTTGCGGTGTCAGCAGAGCAGGTTCAGATAACCGGATTAACACTTTATCCTGAAGGGATCCCCGGGGAAATAGCCCACACACCCACAGAGTTTCAGGGACGGGAGGTGATAAACGACCGCTCAGTTGTCGCAGTGGATTCTCCTGAGCTGACCATGGTTGCGCCTCCTGAGGATGAGCGCAACGGTACCGCTGTTATCATTTTGCCCGGTGGCGGTTATGAAAGGCTGGCCATCGATAAAGAAGGCTTTAATGTCGCCCGCCGTTTCGCCGGGGCAGGTGTTACCGCATTTGTGCTGAAATACCGTATGCCACTGAAAGACATTATGGATTACCCTTCCTATGGTCCTCTTCAGGATGCGCAGCAGGCCATCAGTCTGGTGCGTCAGCATGCAAAAGAGTGGGGAATCGACTCAGACAGGGTGGGCGTAATGGGATTCTCCGCCGGAGGACATCTGGCTGCCACACTGGCAACTCAGTTCAAACAGCCGGTGAATAAAGCGCATACGAAAAAAATGCTTCGTCCGGATTTCCAGGTGCTTATCTATCCGGTGATCTCAATGAAAGAAGACGTAACGCATCAGGGATCACGGCTGAATTTACTGGGCGAATCGCCGGACAACAGATTAATTTCAACTTTCTCCGCACAAGACAATGTCACCACCAATACACCGCAAGCTTTCATTGTTCATGCTAATGATGATAAAGCCGTGCCTGTAGGGAATGCGTTGCAATTTCATGCCGGGCTTGTGGAAAAGCGGGTGCCTGTACAGATGTTACTGCTGCCTGATGGCGGGCACGGATTCGGGATGAATCATCCCACTGACTGGTTCAGTAATATGCTGGAATGGATGGAAAACTACGGGGTTATACCTGCCCGGGTGATAAATCAGTGAGCATGATATGGCGCAGGTACTTACCTGCGCCATAGTTGCCCTGCGGGCAACGTTTCAGATTACTATCTGTTCAGACTGTTATTTATAATCTGCCGGTGCGTAACGGGCTAACCAGTGTGCATACTGTGCAGGCAGTACCCATGAAGGTGACTCTTTACCCAGCTTTTTAGCCACATCATAGCTCCAGTGCGGGTTTGCCAGGTGCGCACGCCCTACCATCACCAAATCCAGCTGTCCGTCTTCAATGGTTTTATTGGCCAGCATCGGATCATCAACACCCCATGCTGTAGCGACCGGAATGTCAGCTTCTTCGCGAATTTGTTGTGATACCGGCGCCAGGAATGCAGGGCCCCATGGAATATTGGCTTCAGGTGTATTGAAGCCAACCGATACACTGACAAAATCGACGCCGTGGTCTTTCATCTTTTTGATCAGCTCAATGGATTCAGGTACCAGCTTGTCATCGTTACCATCATATTCTATAACGCCTAAACGCACGGTTAATGGTAAATCTTCCGGCCACACGGCTTTAACTGCATCGATGGTTTCCAGCAGAAAACGGGCGCGGTTTTCAGGGCTGCCGCCATATTCGTCATCCCGTTGATTGGCAACCGGCGACCAGAAGCTTTGCGCCAGGTATCCGTGGGCAAAGTGCAGCTCTAACCACTTGTAGCCGGCCTCAACAGAGCGTTTCGTGGCAGCAACAAAGTCTGCTTTTACCCGCTCGATATCATCTTTTGTCATTTCCGTGGGTGTACGGGGTAAGTTTGCGCCAAACGGTACCGCAGACGGCCCGATGGGTTGCCATCCGCGGGGATCATCTTCTGCAATGTGGTCGTCACCTTCCCAGGGTTTGTTCGCAGACGCTTTTCTGCCGGCATGAGCAAGCTGAATACCCGGCACCGCGCCTCCCTCATTGATGCGCTTAACAATAGCGGCATGCCCCTGGGTATGCTCATCGCTCCAGAAACCCAGACATCCCGGGCTTATGCGTCCTTCAGGGGCAACACCGGTTGCCTCTACGATCACAAGACCAGCGCCACCCCGTGACAGTGACGCATAGTGAACCTGGTGCCAGTCGTTAGGAAGACCATCGTCTGCGCTGTACTGGCACATAGGCGGTACAGCAATGCGGTTTCTGAGTTCCACTGACTTTAGCGTGTAAGGGCTGAATAAATCGGGCATAACGTTTCCTTAATGGTAATGAGTTGGCCGGGAACAAAATGCTCCCCTGACTTGCTATCAGTAATAGGGGCGGTTTATGATTTTAAAAAGTGAATGTTTTCGAAAATATAATTCCAATTTATGAATATCGCATCAAAAGACTTTAACCTGTTGTATTTGTTTACTGTACTTTACGAAGAGCGCAGCCTGAACAAGGCTGCGCTTCGCATGAACCTGAGCCAGCCCGCAATGAGCCACAAACTCAACAAGCTGCGTGGTGAGTTTGATGATCCGTTGTTTATCCGCACCGGACGCGGCTTTACACCCACGCCCAAAGCGCATCAGATGGCTAAACAGGTATGCTGTGTGGTGAAGTGTCTGGAAGAGTTCTACGTTAATGCAGAGGGTGATGCCATCGGACAGCGGGAAGAGGCAATCCATATTTATGGTACCGATCTGGTGGATTTCTTACTCCTTCCCCGTTTACTGGATAAAGTACAGACGGAAGCGCCGGGCGTAACCATCGTCATGCACAATACGTCCGGACGCTTGCCGGTGCAGGCGCTGGAGCAAGGTGATTGTGACATAGCTATTGCCGGCTTTTTCAGGGATCTTCCCGAACATTTTTATCGTCAGTCACTCATGGTTACACCGTATCGGGTGGTGCATGACAAAGCCCTTATCCCCGCGGGTACGCCACTGGATGTGCGAACTTATGCCAGCAAGCCCCATGTAGTGTCAACGCTGACCGGCAACCTTAACAGTGATGTGGACACTGCCTTAGCGGAAGCGGGGTTAACCCGGCGGGTGGTAGCCGGCGCATCAGGTTTCATGGTGCTACCGCGACTTGTGACCGGGCGGGAGGTCTTTCTTACCTGCCTGAAGCCCATCGCTGATTATGCAACCGCTACCTGTCAGCACCTTACCAGCTGCGAGCCGCCGGTATCGCTGCCCGATGTGAACATAGAGCAGATCTGGCATCCCCGTACCCATGAAGACGGCCTGCGAAAATGGATAAGGGAGCAAATTAAAATTATTCTGAGCGAGGTGTGATACCCCGGGAAGAGAAGTGAACAAAGGAAATCTGTGTTGAAATAAAAGCAGTGCACAAACAAAAGGGCCGCTCAGTTGAGCGGCCCTTTTTCGTATTCACAAGTCTATAGCGCTAAGGCGAACAGTTTAGGTGCTACATCGTGGTAGTCTACCGCCATGGCTATACTGAGGATCGTGATGTTCAGTATGGAGAAGCCGAACACCTGACGCGCCCAGCGTGTCATGTCGGTATCAGGGCGATAACCACGCAGTGCCATCAGTAGCCACCAGAAGCTGGTGGTACAGGCGACGGCCAGAAAACCAATACCTGTGTATCCTGCAATCGACAGCATCATGGTCACAATCGCGTATACTGCAATGTAAAGCACGATATGCAGTTTGGCTTTTTCGATACCTTCTGCAACCGGTAATACCGGAATATTCGCCGCTTCATAATCTTTGAAACGGAAAATAGCGATGGCGTAAGAGTGGGGCATTTGCCACAAACTAAACATCACCAGCAGAATGGCAGCGGCAGCATCGAACTGGCCACTTACCGCGCAGTAACCCACAACCGGGGGAACTGCACCAGACAAGCTACCAACCAGTGTGCCGTACACAGAGTTACGTTTCATATACAGGCTATAAACGCCCACATACACCACATAACCCAGTGCAGCGAAAAACACCGCAGTGGCGTTGGTGTACGCCACCAGCAGGGCAAAACCCGTCACACCCAGCACAATGCCATGCCAGAATGCGGCTTTCAGCGACATTTCCCCGGTCACGGTAACCCGGGAGCGGGTACGTTGCATCTTGGCATCAATATCCCTGTCAATGCAGTTATTAATTGCACATCCGGATGCAACAACCAGTGATAAGCCAATCAGCGTTGCCGCCATCAGCATAAAGTCAACGTCACCCCGTGATGCCAGCAGAAAACCACCGGCAACAGAGATCAGGTTGCCCATAATAATGCCGGGCTTAGTCACAGTTAAATATCGACGAAATACAGGTTTCATATTTCCAGTTTACCTCGCGTACGCTCAGAAAATGTACCAGCCGGGAGGCTAGTACATCATCATCGCGTTAGACTCGTAAATGATCCAGACAGACAGACCGACTACCATGAAGATAATCAGGGCACTGAACAGGAACGAGAACGTGCTTGCACGGCCATCTTCGGTAACGAAGTTCAGGTGCAGGAAGTATTTGAGGTGAACCCAAATCTGTACCAGACCTAAAGTAACGATACTCCAGATAGTGGTGCCTTTAGAGAAGTCGCCTTCCATAACCATCCAGAAAGGGATGACTGTCAGAATTACCGACAGTACAAACCCAATCACATAGGATTTCACATCACCATGGTCGTTTGCATGGCTAACAGCGTGAGAATCGTGCTGACTCATTACAGTGCTCCCATCAGATAAACAACGGTGAATACGCAAATCCAGACGATGTCCAGGAAGTGCCAGAACAGGCTTAAGCAGCTCAGGCGCGTAACAGTTTGATCTTTCAGACCACGACGCATCACTTCGATGATCATGATGGTCATCCAAATCAGACCTGAAGTTACGTGCAGACCGTGCAGACCTACCAGCGAGAAGAACGCGGTAAGGAAAGCACTGGTATCAGGGCCGTTACCGTGAACGATCAGGTGATGGAATTCATAGATTTCCATACCGATGAACACTGCACCGAAAACCCAGGTCACAGCCAGCCATAACAGCGTGCCGCCTTTGTTTTGCTTGTGTGCTGCAATCATTGCAAAGCCGAAGGTGATACTACTTAACAGTAGTGCCGCGGTTTCAACTGCAACGAAGTCCAGTTCAAAGATGTCTTTACCAGACACGCCACCGGCAGTGTTCATGAACAACACTGCGTAGGTTGCGAAGAACGAGGCGAACAACAGACAGTCGGTCATCAGGTAAACCCAGAAGCCGAAAACGCTATTACTCTCGTGATGCTCGTGGTCGTGATCGTGATGCATATCAGTAGCTACTGAGCTCATGCGTTCACTCCTTTAGCATTAGCAGATAAATGCTCTGCTTCGATTTTCTCTACTTCATCAACCTGTACGTAGTAATCTACGTCGCTGGTGTAACAGCGCTTGATGAATACTGCGATACCGGCGATGAAACCAACAGCGGCCAGCCACCAGATGTGCCAGATAAGTGCAAAACACATTACCGTGAAGCTCATGCTCATGAAGAAACCAGCAGAGGTGTTCTTAGGCATGTGAATCGGGGCATATTTCTCAGGCTTCTGATACGCTTCGCCACGTTCTTTCATGTCAGTCCATGCATCAATGTCTTTGATGTGAGGAATAACAGCGAAGTTGTAGTACTGAGGCGGAGACGCAGTTGACCACTCCAGCGTGTGACCATTCCACGGATCACCCGTAGTGTCTTTAAGTGCTTCTTTGTTCTTAAAGCTGATGAACAGTTGCAGCAACTGGAAGAAGATACCTGCAGCGATGATGAATGCACCACCCGCAGCAATGTACAGCCAGATGTTCCAGTCCGGGTTGTCAGTGTGGTTCAGACGACGGGTCATTCCCAGGAAGCCCAGAACGTACAATGGCATGAACGCAACCATGAAACCAATCTGCCAGCACCAGAATGCCGCTTTACCGGTTTTCTCATCCAGTTTGAAGCCCATTGCCTTCGGGAACCAGTAAGCAAAACCTGCCAGGTAACCGAATACCGCACCACCGATGATGGTGTTGTGGAAGTGAGCAATCAGGAACAAGCTGTTGTGCAGTACGTAGTCAGCACCAGGGATAGCAAGCAGTACGCCTGTCATACCACCAATGGTGAAGGTAACCATGAAGCCTAACGTCCACAGCACAGGTGTTGTGATAGTCAGACGGCCACGGTACATAGTGAACAGCCAGTTAAACAGTTTAACCCCGGTCGGTACGGCGATAACCATCGTCATGATACCGAAGAAGGCGTTAACGTTTGCGCTGGAACCCATTGTGAAGAAGTGGTGTAGCCAAACAATGAAGCCCAGGATTGCAATGGCACCCGACGCGTAAACCATTGACTTATAGCCAAACAGACGCTTCGCAGTGAAGGTAGAAATAATTTCCGAGAAGATACCGAATGCTGGCAGTACCAGAATGTATACTTCAGGGTGACCCCACGCCCAGAACAGGTTGATGTACATCATCGAGTTCCCACCTAAATCATTGGTGAAGAAGTGGAAATCAAGATAACGGTCAAGCGTAAGCATCGCCAGCACTGCAGTCAGAATAGGGAATGACGCAGCAATCAGGATGTTACCCCAGGTACAAGTCCAGGTGAAAATAGGCATTTGCATCAGTTTCATGCCCGGCGCACGCATCTTGAATACTGTTACCAGGAAATTAACCCCGGTCAAGAGCGTCCCGAGCCCGGATATCTGCAAGGCCCATATATAGTAATCAACCCCGACACCTGGTGAGTACTCCAGACCCGCCAGTGGCGGATAAGCAACCCAACCGGTTTTCGCAAACTCACCTACACCTAAAGACAGGTTGATAAGAATTGCACCACCAGCGGTCAGCCAGAAGCTCAGGTTGTTCAGGAACGGGAAGGCAACGTCACGAGCACCAATCTGCAGCGGAACGATGATGTTCATCAGGCCCACCATAAATGGCATTGCCATAAAGATGATCATGATAACGCCGTGCGCGGTGAAGATTTGGTCGTAGTGTTCCGGCGGCAGATAGCCTTCTGCGCCGTTTGTTGCCGCAGCAAGCTGCGTACGCATCATGATAGCGTCGGCAAAGCCACGCATAAGCATGATAAGTGCAAGCAGGATATACATAATACCCAGGCGTTTGTGGTCGATGGACGTGATCCAGTCGCGCCACAGCGGGCCCCATGCTTTGTATTTGGTGATCAGACCTGCGATCACCAGACCGAGTACTGCAACTACCCCAAGCGTAACCATTACGATTGGCTCGTGGTACGGTACAGCCTCAATAGATAATTTACCTAAAAAAGACATACTTACTCTTCAACCCCCATGTGATGGCCTTTGTGCTGCATCGCTTCGGCTTTTACGCCTGTAGCAGCATTAGCTGGCTTACCATAGAAATCCATAGAGCCATGATCTTTCATGTACTTCATGATGATTTCGTGGAACAGACCGTCGCTGACCGTGCTGTAATAAGTGACAGGGTGGTTTTCACTATCTTCAGCTAATTGCGTAAAGTTCTCAGAAGTCAGGGAACCGCCTTCTGATTTTACTTTCTGAACCCAGGCATCAAAGTCGGCTTCAGTTGGCGTAGCAATGGTGTCAAACTTCATACCAGTGAAACCCGCACCGCTGTAGTTCGCAGAAATACCTTTGTAGGTACCCGGCTCATCAGCAATCAGGTGTAACTGAGTTTCCATGCCTGCCATTGAGTAGATTTGGCTACCCAACTGAGGAATGAAGAACGAGTTCATTGTGCCTTCAGAAGTGATTTTGAATGAAACTGGCTTGTCAGCCGGAATCACCAGTTCGTTAACCGTTGCAATGCCTTGCTCAGGATAAATGAACAGCCATTTCCAGTTGAGTGAAACCACTTCAACAGTCATGTGCTCGCCTTTATCTTCAAGCGGTGCATAAGGGTCTAATGCGTGGGTTGATTGCCACGTAATGATGCCCAGTGCAATGATGATCAGAATTGGAATAGACCAAACCGTGGCTTCAATCTTGGTAGAGTGAGCCCATTTCGGTGTGTAGACTTCAAAGTCGCGGCTTGCGCGGTATTTCCAGGCGAAATACAGCGTCAGTACAATCACCGGAATAACAACGATAAGCATCAGAATCGTACACAGAATGATCAGGTTCTTTTCTTCAATACCTACCTGTCCTTTCGGATCAAGTACGCCACCGCTACAACCGGCCAGAAACAGCACGATTGACGCAAAAGCTAATTTAGAAAGGTTACGAATAGACAAAAGCATTTTCCTATAACCCGGGTTCAACGTTATTGCCGTCAGAGACGACACGCGTAATATTCCGATAGTGACTATCGAAGGTTTTCGAACAAGTGAACACGGCGTGAACCAGCAGAGGAGTGACCCGCGACGCGCTCTTGATTACAGACGTACCTGAGGCACGTCTGTAATCAACAGAAAATCACTTGTCAGAAGGTGGTGCGCGACTGCCAGATTGTTGTACAAACGGCTGTCGGTAATCGTCGTTAACGATTAAAACTGGTTTCGGGGAGGCAGCTACACCGGCGCGCGCTAACGGGGCGGGCTGTAGCTGAATACCCAATAAACAGATAAGCAGGACTGCTGAAAAGAAGAACACAGATAATGCTTCGTGCATCACTGCCAGGGAATGAGGTTCGACAACAAGGTTGTCATGCAGGGCACCAACAAACTCCGATGAGTCCGCCATGATACCGCTGATAATTAAAGACACATTGAATACCAGTACGAGGGTCGCCAGCCAAAGCACCACCCCAACACGCGTGGTGCTGTCAATTGCCATACGGTTTAAAGAAACCGCATAAGCATTGTTGGTGAGCAATGAGGTAATCATGCTGACTATCTGTCCTCGTGTGTACCGGTCATGCTGAATTGTCTCGAAACGACTTTTCAACAGGAAATTAGTCTTCGGGCGTCAGAGAGTAGAGAAAAATCACCGGGGACTCAAGTGAAGTGAAAGAGACTGAGAACAGATTTCCGGCAGGCGTGAAAACGCCTTGTGATCGCTGTTAACATTTTGTTTTCATTTAGGGCGGGGTTGATCCATATCAATTTAAGACAATAAGAGTCAATATCCGACCTGATCGCTCCTAAGGTCTTATGGACGCATGACCAAAGTCGTAGTTTTTTCCTTTTACCCTTACCGATAGTCCCTGATTTTGTTGTGGATTTAACAATCGCGCAACAATAGTTAAATAGTGGAAATATTCAGATAAGGAGCGTGAACCTGCGATTTTTGTAACTACGGTTCGGTTGTTTTTTGTTCGTTAGTAAAGGTTTTTGCAGGCCGGATGGCGTTGTTGAAATGAAACCAGCCGGTAAAACTGTAGAGAATAGCAATGCCAAGTACCAGCAGGTGATACCATAAATAAGGCAGGTAAGCTGCTGTGGTCACACCCAGGGTAGTGGCCATGAATACCCCTCCGTCTGACCACGGAATCATCGGTGTCACCACCGTTCCGCCGGATTCTGCATTACGGGACAGTACCCGCCGGTCCGTACCCGTCGCATCATAGTTTTTACCGGTAATCGTGCTGGCGGTAATAAGCGATACATAGGCCGCGCCACCCAATATATTGCCAATGATCCCTGCCAGTAGTGTGGATAAACCCAATTTTGTTACGTTATCAGATTCGATGTGGCTTCCATACCCTGAGAGATGCCGGTAAGCAGTCCGTTTTGCATGGATTCATAACTGCGACCGAGCCATTTCCCCAGCCCGAGGGTGGCAAACCAGGCGCCCAGAAGCGCCAGCTGAATAGGAAGCGGAGTGTATTGGGTCATAACAATTATCATCAGAATAATTACGCCGGCGAGTAATCCGACCTGGAGCAGAGAAGGTTGTCTGACTGTTTGCATGATTCTGCATCCTTGTATATGTTCCGTTCCTGCTGATAAAAGCGGGCGCTTTTATTATCTCAGTGGCCGGAGAGGGCAGGTAAGTTAATCTAAATCAATAGGTTATTATTCTTCTGGCTAATTTCTACCCTATCGGAATCAACGATGCAGCGCAATCGCAACATCGCGCAATACTGACTGTTCAACGGAAATTACCCGTCTTGTATGAAAAACAGCTATTGCTGATAACAAATGCTGCTGGCAAAGCCGTGACTTTCTTTATAGACTGCGGCCTTTACAACAGGTTTCCGGTGAATAACGGCAAAAGATAAAGAGCCCGCAAGAGGTTTTGCCGTCAGACAGGCGCCGGGAAGGACACAAGAAGGGTTCAGAGAATGTCTCAAAATAAAGTTGGTTTAGTTGGCTGGCGCGGTATGGTCGGCTCTGTATTAATGCAAAGAATGCAGGAAGAAAACGATTTCTCATTCATTGAGCCAACCTTTTTCACGACCTCTCAAAAAGGGTTACCTGCGCCGGATTTCGCCGGTAAAGATTGCGGTGTACTGGAAGATGCCAATGACATCGAAGCACTGGCAAAGCAGGATATTATTATTACCTGTCAGGGTGGTGATTACACTAAAGAAGTCTATCCGGCCCTGCGCGAAAGCGGCTGGAATGGCTACTGGATCGATGCTGCCTCAGCACTGCGGATGAAAGATGATGCGGTGATCATTTTAGATCCGGTAAACCGTGGCGAAATTGATAAAGGTCTGCAGGGCGGCGTAAAAACCTATGTAGGTGGTAACTGTACAGTATCGCTCATGCTGATGGCGCTGGGTGGTTTGTTTGAAGCCGATCTGGTTGAGTGGGCATCGCCTATGACTTATCAGGCGGCCTCCGGTTCCGGTGCAAAGCACATGCGTGAATTGCTCAGTCAGATGGGCGCTGTGTACGGTAATGTGAAAGCGTTAGTAGACGACCCGTCAACAGCTATTCTCGACATCGACCGTCAGGTCGCTGAATTTATCCGCTCTGATGAAAACCCGACAGATCAGTTCGGTGTGCCACTGGCCGGCAGCCTTATCCCGTATATCGACACACAACTGCCGTCAGGTCAAAGCCGTGAAGAATGGAAAGCGCAGGCTGAAGCCAACAAGATCCTGGGTACTCAGGACTCACCGGTACCGGTAGACGGATTATGTGTTCGTGTTGGTGCAATGCGCTGTCACAGCCAGGCCATTACTCTGAAGCTGAAAAAAGACCTGAGTGTCGAGGAAATCGAAGGTTTACTGGCGAAGCACAATGACTGGGTGAAAGTGATCCCGAATGACCGTGAGATCACCATGCAGGAGCTGACGCCGGCAAAAGTAACCGGCACTTTATCGATTCCTGTAGGTCGTATCCGTAAACTGACAATGGGGCCTGAATACATTTCTGCCTTCACTGTCGGTGATCAGTTATTGTGGGGCGCGGCTGAACCGCTGCGTCGCATGCTGCGGATTATCCTGGACGCATAAGGCGTTAAAAAGCATAAAGCGGAAGGGCGATGTGAAAACATCGCCTTTTTTATTGAGTCCGGAAATCTGCCGCACTGAGTATGGTACCGGAAGAAAAAGGCCGGGAGCCGATGGAAGTAACAAAGATGTTACTATAATGTGTCATTCAGCAGATTAGGGACACACTTATCTGTGAACCTCGGGAATATTGATAAGGATGGTCTGTGAAAATCAATCAACATAAGAAATTGCTGCTGGCAGTGTGTGCATTGTCAGCCTTTAGTGCCGGTTCAATGGCTGCTTCATCTTCATCTCAGCAAAATGTGCTGACCACAACTGAAGTCAAAGAGGGCTGGAAGTTGCTGTTTGACGGCAAGACACTGGATGGATGGCACTTATTTCAACATCCTGATGCTAAGCCTTCATGGATAGTGCAGGACGGCACTATTACTGTCGATCTGCGTACCAGCGGTGTTCAGCATGGCGACCTGACATCAGATGCTGAATTTGAAAACTATGAACTGGCTTTCGAATGGAAAACAACCGTAGATGGTAACAGCGGTGTATTTATTAATGTGCAGGAAAACCCGGAAAATCAGCTTGCCTGGCAAACCGGACCTGAATATCAGCTTCTGGGTCCTGAACATATCGATAATAAAAAGCCGGCTAAAAATCCGGGGTGTCTGTATGGTTATTCCGCACAACTTACACAAACTTCTGTGCATGAGCAGTGGAATCAGTCGGTAATCAAGCAAAATAATGGTGAAGTGGCCTTTTACCTGAATGGCAATTTAACCGCGAAAGTTGACCTTGGCAGTGAAGAATGGAAGGACTGGGTATCTCAGTCCAATTTTAAAAGCTTTGCTGATTTCGGCAAGGCTACCAAAGGGCACATCGTGCTGCAGGAATGGACCTCACCGGTAGCTTTCCGGAATATCAAAATAAAAGAATTGTAAGCTGGCTACAACGAAGCGGAGAAAAGGGCTTCCGGTTCTCAGGCGGCATTATATTTAAGGCCTTTAACGTTTTGAGAGCCATCAGCGTTTGTACTGTGTCGGGCAGTAAGCGCGCTCAATGCCGGGATGACGAAACTTCAGGTGTTTAGTTTGTCTTCCCTGCATACGTTTCCGCCACATGCGGAAGGATGACGGTTTCATCTCCTTTCGCATGAGCTTTATTACTGCAGACTCATTCAGTCCGTAGAGTTTCTCTATTGCTTCAAACGGGGTTCTGTCTTCCCACGCCATTTCTACTACGCGGGACAATTCTGCCGGTGTCATACGAGCTCCTGTTTTACGGGCAGTTAGCATAGCGGATATCAGACAGTACAGAACAAGTCTGCGGTATGGTTTAATGATATTTAATGTCTGGCTCAGCGGTGAGAGTGTTGCTTTGCATTTTTATTCTCCTTGAAGTTCACTGTCTGCAATTATTTTTCTATTTCGCCGGACTTGCAGCCAAAAAATGCGGGAAGATTCCCTGCTGATGCTTTTATACTGACTTCATACAAACAAAAAACGGACCTCACTATGAAAAACTGGGTTGCAGAGGCGATCAGGAAAATTAATGCGGATTTTCAGCGCTCCGCTGATACGCACCTTATTAAGCTCGAAGGACTTAATCTGAAGGGGATTGATATCTATCTGAAAGATGAGAGTACCCATCCCACCGGCAGCTTAAAGCATCGTCTGGCCCGTTCCTTATTTCTCTATGCCCTGTGCAACGGCAAGATTGGTGAAAACACGACTATCGTTGAAGCATCCTCCGGCAGCACAGCTGTATCTGAAGCATATTTTGCCCGTATGCTGGGTATTCCGTTTATCGCGGTAATGCCCCGCAGCACGGCACAAAGCAAAATTAACCTGATCACCCGTTTCGGCGGGCGCTGTCATTTTGTGGAATGTCCCACCCATATGCACGATGAAGCCGTCCGGCTGGCGCAGGAGTGTGACGGATATTTTATGGATCAGTTCATGTTTGCTGAGCGTGCCACAGACTGGCGGGGTAATAACAACATTGCTGAAAGTATTTTCGGGCAGATGTCGGCTGAACCTCACAGCGTGCCCCACACCGTGGTCATGAGCGCCGGTACGGGCGGTACCTCAGCGACTATTGGCCGTTATATCCGCTACAAGGGGCTGGCGACAGAGCTGGTTGTTGTGGATCCTGAACATTCCGTGTTTTACGACAGCTATCAGTCCGGAAACCGCACGTTAACCAGTCAGCGGGGGAGTGCCATTGAAGGTATAGGAAGGCCCAAAGTAGAAGCGTCCTTTCAGCCGGATGTCATCGACAAAATGCTGAAGGTGGAAGACAAAGCCAGTATTGCCACCATTCACTGGCTGGCAGATATTGCCGGGATCCGCGCCGGCGCCTCTACCGGTACTAATTTGTGGGGCGCATTGCAGGTGGCTGAAGGAATGCAATCCCGGGGAGAGCAGGGGGCTATCGTTACATTGATGTGTGACAGTGGTGAGCGTTATCTTGATACTTACCACAATCTGCAGTGGGTAGAGAAAATGTTCGGGGACATCAGCGTTTACACTGAGCAGTTGCAAAAATTTGCATAAACCGGCTGGTAAAAATGACACTTTGAACAATACTCAAAACAGGTATGAGTTTGGATAAAGTGATCTCACAGGTTGAAACAGTCAGGTTTAACAGGTGTCTTCACTGCCGCATTGTTGTTCTCACCCTGCAATAATGCCAGTGACGACTTCCCCGTGGAATTTTCAGGGTTCGCCCGCGTAGTGGCCGGCTATCTGGATACTGATCAGGCTTACTTTGAAGGCTATGAGAATAAAGTCAGTTTCTCAGAGAAGTCATTGCTCGGCTTACAGGCTGATTATGCCCTGACCGGCACGGTATCGGTCTCCGGGCAGGTGCTTCTGCACAGTGATGAAAATCGCGGCTCCGGGCTGGAATGGCTCTACTTAAGCTATGAACCCAACGCAAACTGGCAATTTAAAGCAGGCCGGTTGCGTACACCGTATCTCCAGTATTCTGACGTATTTGACGTGGGATACGCCTATCCCTGGATATCTCCTCCCCGACAGTTGTACGGCAGCTATCTGTTCTTTCCCCGCTACGAAGGAGGGAACGCCCGCTATCAGTTCAACATTGACGATGTCTATATAGGGCTGGAAGGATACTACGGCTCTTTTTCTGATGACATTGAAGCCAGCGGTGAGAGCTTTCACATTGAGGTGAAAGAGATTTACGGCGGTATCGCCGAAATCAGTTACCGGGGCTGGCAACTGCGCGGTGCCACGTTTATTTCCTCCAACGTGGAGGCGGATATTGCCGGTCTGGGAGAATTGACCGGCGGACTGAAAGCCACCGGATTTGATGATTTAGCTGATTATTTTTCATTAACGGGACAGGTGGATGCCTACCTTGTGGGAATAAGCTACGACAGCCTGGACTGGTTTATGTCTGCAGAATATGTAGACGTGGAATCCACCATTAATATTCTGGCCGGTATCGAAAACTACTATGTCACGCTGGGACGCTATTTCGGTGATTACCAGTTACTTGTGACCTACGCCAAATCCAATCAGATCCTCGGGGAACTGAACAACACTATCCCCGTTGGTCTGGATCCTCAGCTTGATATGCTCTACTACGGCGTGGAGCAACTGCAGGCCAGATTTCCCACCGATGTGCTGGATTCTGTTACCCTGACCGGGCGGTGGGACTTCCGCCCGGGCATGGCACTGAAAGCGGAAGTAACGTTTTTAGACGGTGAGCCCGGTAAAACCTCTTTGTTCGAGTTAAAAGCGGGCTCCGAAAACTTTGACCGTCAGGCCGTGTTGTATCAGTTCGGACTGGAGTGGGTATTCTGATGAAGTTGATGAATCTTACTCTCATCCTTGCGCTGTTAATGTCGTCACAGTCTGCAAAAGCCAGTGACGAGATTATCGTGGTAGCGAATCTTGCAGAACCGGCAGGCACCATGCAAAAGCATGAAGTGCGCAATCTGTTTATGGGCGGAGCTTCGTCCGGGCTTGAACCGGTGACACTTGTCCCCGGCGCGCAAACCAGGCTTATCTTTAACGCACGTATTGTGGGCCTCACAGAGTCACGCATTCAGTCATACTGGGCGCAAATGCGGTTCAGCGGCAGAAATAAGGCGCCTGTTCAGGTGCAATCTGTGGATGCCATGATGGAATACTTGCTGGAAAATCAGGGCAGTGTGGGCTATCTCCCTGCAGATGTGACGCTGCCGGAAACACTGACAGTGCTGTATACCTCGGGCTGAAAGGTGGCTTTGCTACATACTATGCTGGCTTTCGAGGGCGGGAAATAACCCGTCCTCTTCATTATTTTCACAAATCGGCTCTGGCCGGCCGTAATAATAGCCTTGTAAAAGGTGACACCCGTGATCTATCAGAAACGTTGCCTGGTCCAGGGTTTCAACGCCTTCGGCGCACACTTTCAGTTTCAGGTGACGTGCCATCTCAAGAATGGTGACGGTGATAAGTTCTGAACGTTGTGAGACACCAATCTGACTGACAAACTGACGGTCGATTTTAAGCGTATCAATGCTGAATTCGGTGAGGTAGCTTAAAGAAGAATACCCTGTACCGAAGTCATCAAGTGCTATTTTGCATCCCAGTGCGCGAAGATCATCAAAAAACGCGTTCCCCGCCTGAAAACTTTTGAGGTAGGCAGATTCCGTAATTTCGAACTCAATGGAGCCAGCCAGTCCGCCAAGCTCTCGTATTTTTTCCAGAACAAAAGTAGTGACCGTTTCGTCCTTTAAATCATTGGCTGACAGGTTCAGGGAAATCGTTGTGGCTTCTCCGTATTGTCTGAGAATGTGTTTTACGTCCTTGCATACCTGCGCCATGACCCAGAGTGTGATGACTGATATTTTATTGCTCTGCTCAGCTATGGGGATAAATTCCGCCGGTGACACCGTGCCAAGGTGAGGGTTATACCAGCGGATCAATGCTTCAAAACCCACCACCTTACTGCTCTGGTCCACTTTAGGTTGATAGACAAGGAAGAATTCATTGTTTTCTATCGCCGTGTGAATACTGGTAGAGATGCGGATCATACGGTGGTTGTCGTCCTGCATCATGCGGGTGAACAGGGTGTACTGACCCCGACCGTTGCGCTTGGAATGATACATGGCAATATCCGCATTGCTCATTAAGATGGTCAGGCTGAAGTCGCAGTCCTTCGCCAGCGCAATACCGATGCTTGCGCCTGTTTCCAGTTTCCATTGATCGACCAGTTGATCACTGCCGATAGCCTCAACCAGCCGTGCAGCTACTTCTTCAACCTGTTCTACCGAACTGCATTCCCCAAGAATAATGACGAATTCGTCGCCGCCAAGCCGGCCGACAACATCATCCAGTCTCAGGCTGTTACTGATCACATCAGCAATTTTACAAAGCAATTTGTCTCCCACATCATGGCCGAAGGAATCGTTCACCATTTTGAACCCGTCGAGATCAAGAAACAGCAGAGCCACATCTTTTTCTTCCCGCTTGGCTCTGGCCAGTTCGATGTTCAGGCACTTCATTAAAAACTGCCGGTTTGGCAATCCGGTCAGCGGGTCGAAATTCGCCAGCTTTTCCATTTGCTCCTGCTGACGGGTAAGTAACTTATTTTTCTGTCGGTTAAGTTCGGTTTGTTTGTTGATGTCTGACATCATGCTGTTAAAGCCGTGGGTGAGGGCTTTGATTTCCGACTTACCTTCAATGCTTACTTCTATGGCGTAATCTTTGGTTTCTTCTACCCGGCGCATCTTCTCGATGAGCTTAAACAATGGTTGCAGGGAACGGCGTTGTAACTCCAGTACAAGAAAAACAGCGGTAAGCAGAATGAAAATAACAAAGGGCACTATGGCAACGATGAACTTTCTCTGGCTGTCTGCAAGTGACTGCTCAATAAGATAGGAAATGGCCAGTTTGCCCTGAGGCAGGGCCGGGTCACCAATTATTTTAACTACGCGGATATGGCTGTCTTCAATATGAAGTCCGTAGTCCAGTTCGTGTAGCCTCACATCTTCGGTAGAGCTTTCATTTCCTGAATGCTGCCTGTGTTTAACAAGTGCAGAGCCGATGTAAGCACTAACTATCTCGCCTTGGGTGTTATAGACGCGGGCAAATTCCACATTGTCATATTCATCTAGACGCAGAAGTACACTGATGAGCGGGAACTCGTCATCTGCGGTCATATGTGGCAGCAAGTCATTCGCCAGGTTCTCAGACAGAGCCTGCAACTCCTGAGAGACAAATTCTTCGTAAAGACCTTCGTAAACACGCAACGACACCCACATCACCAGCGCGCTGATGACGGTAATAGAAATAAGCGTTATAGCCGCAATTTCTGTGCGAAGGCTTTTCAAACATTAACCCCGGATGGCGTGTCGTCTTATATGCTTGGTCTGTTCTGAGTATAGTCACTGATTTATAAAGCGCATTGGTGTTGCTTGTGCAATTTCCTGCATAGCGTTTTTATAATCATAAATATAGTAAATAACAGGCCGGTGAAGATTAAAATTCTGTCATTGAAAACCGGTTAAAAAATAAGCTGGCTATTCTGATAAACAACTGGTAACATCGCCGCGCCTTTTGAAGGTCCTATTCAAACTTGTTAATGCTATTTCTTTATATTCTTTGTAAGTCTTCACAGAATTACTTCCGGAAAACTACTGATCTACGCCTGTTCCAAACCTGAAAGACCTCATACGTAAATAGGCGTATTTAATTTAACTTATTATTTTTTGGAGTAATTTATGTCTCAGGTAACTGGTACAGTAAAATGGTTTGACGAAGCTAAAGGTTTCGGTTTTATTTCTCAGGAAGGCGGCAAAGACGTTTTCGTACACTTCCGTGCGATCAAATCTGACGGTTTCCGTTCTTTAAGCGAAGGTCAAAACGTTCAGTTCACTGTTGAACAAGGTAACAAAGGCCCACAGGCTGCTGACGTAGTAGTACTGTAAGCAAACGCTTAATCCTATTTATAACGGGCGCTCACAGGTAGCGCCCGTTTTTTCTGTAAGTCATTTTTTCCATTCTTTGAGGTTTTCATGCAGTTTTCTGAACTGGGCTTAAGTGCACCGTTATTAAAAGCGGTTTCCGCACTTGGGTTTGCGTCTCCGTCTCCTATTCAAAGCCAGGCTATTCCGGTCATTCTGTCCGGTAAAGATGTACTGGCTGCCGCGCAAACCGGTACAGGTAAAACAGCAGGCTTTGCACTGCCGATAATGGAAAAACTGTCTTCAGGACAAAAGCCACGGGGTAACAATGTCAGAGCGTTGATTCTGACACCGACGCGGGAATTAGCCGCACAGGTAGAAGACAATATCCGTGGCTTTAATGAATTTTTGAATTTAAAGACCACCGTGGTATTTGGCGGAGTCGGTATCAACCCGCAAATGAAACGCTTGCGTGGCGGTACTGATATTCTGGTGGCTACGCCGGGACGTCTGTTAGATTTGTACCAGCAAAATGCGGCGAAGTTTGATCAGCTTGAAGTACTTGTGCTTGATGAAGCCGACCGCATGCTGGATATGGGTTTTATTCACGACATCAAACGTGTGCTGAAGCTGTTGCCGGCTAAACGTCAGAACCTGCTTTTCTCCGCAACGTTTTCACCTACCGTAACAGCCCTGGCAGAATCGATCACCCAGTCAGCGGTTAAGATTTCCGTTGCGCCACCAAACACCACTGTTGAAGAGGTTCAGCAGATCCTGGTCAATGTGGATAAATCGAAGAAGGTTGGTGCGCTGACAGCGTTGATTAAGCAGCAGAAATGGCGTCAGACACTGGTGTTTTCCCGTACCAAGCATGGTGCTAACCGGATTGCTACCCGTCTGACCAATTCCGGTATTCCAAGCGCTGCCATTCACGGTAACAAAAGCCAGGGCGCCCGAACCCGTGCACTGAGCGAGTTTAAAGACGGCACAGTCAATGTGCTGGTGGCAACAGATATCGCCGCACGTGGTATTGATATTGCCCAGTTACCGGTGGTGGTGAACCTGGATTTACCCAATACCGCAGCGGATTATGTGCACCGTATTGGCCGGACAGGCCGTGCCGGTGCCAGTGGTCAGGCATGGTCACTGGTCAGTGCTGATGAATTACAACAACTTAAGGATATTGAAACCCTTATCCAGAAGTTGCTGCCACGGGAAACCTTAAGCGGATTTGAGCCTGATCTTAAGTTAGCAGAGACTACCTTGTCAGCGCCCAAAAAACCTAAGAAGCCGAAGAAGCCCAAACAGCAAAAAGAGGCAAATGCCGGGGATAAAAAGCCGCAACTAAAGGCTTCGCCATCCCGCCGCAGGCCAGCCCGCAGAAAGCCTGCGAGGGCGTCAACGGGTTCGCACGCTTCTTAATTTAGTGTATAGTGCGTGGCCTGAAATTTCGTCAGTACAACCTGCCAGAGAGACCTATGAGCGGACAAACCGATACACAGTCTTTGATTTCCTCGTTAGGCGACGTCGTTGGACAAGCCCACTTACTTACCGATAAAGAAAAGAAACAGCCTTATTGTAAAGGGTTCCGGTTCGGTTCCGGTGAAGCGCTGGCCGTGGTCCGCCCGGCAACATTAGTGGAAATCTGGCGGGTACTGACATTATGTGTGGAAGCGGATGTGGCCGTTATCATGCAGGCTGCCAACACCGGTTTAACCGGCGGGTCAACGCCGGATGGTAAAGATTACGACCGTCCGCTGGTGATCATCAGCACCATGCGTATTGATGATATACAGCTGATTGACGAAGGTAAGCAAATTGTCGGTCTGGCGGGCAGCACACTGTTTGGTCTGGAAGAAAAGCTCGCGCCATATGGCCGTGAGCCTCATTCTGTGATTGGCTCGTCCTGTATCGGCGCATCTATTGTCGGCGGGATTTGCAATAACTCCGGCGGTGCGCTGGTTAAACGTGGCCCGGCGTATACAGAAATGTCCCTGTTTGCCCAAATTGATGAAAATGGCAAGCTGTCGCTGGTGAATAATCTGGGCATTCATCTGGGTGACTCTCCGGAGGAAATTCTTACCAATCTGCAACAGCAAAACTACGCCGCAGACGATGTGGCTTTCCCTGAGCTGAGAGCATCAGACAACGAATACGATGAGCGTGTGCGGGATGTTAATTCAGATACCCCTTCACGGTTTAACAATGACGGCCGCCGCTTACATGAAGCCAGTGGCTGTGCGGGTAAACTGGCGGTATTCGCTGTACGCCTTGATACCTTTCCGATTCCGGAGAAAAAGCAGGTGTTCTATGTGGGCTCTAATGATGCCGCTATGTTCACTCAAATTCGCCGGGATATTCTTTCTACGTTTAAAAACCTGCCGGACTCCGGTGAATATCTGCACCGCGACTGCTACGACGTATCGAAGAAGTACGGAAAAGATATGTTTATCGTCATCAGCAAACTGGGGGCGAAATTTATCCCCAAGCTGTTTGCCTTTAAACGTAAGTTTGATGCCTTCACTGACAAACTGGGCTTTTTGCCAAACAAAATGTCAGACCGCACCATGCAGTACTTAAGTTATCTGTTTCCCGGCCATTTGCCAGCCCGCATGGAAGTGTATCGTGATAAGTACCAGCATCACTGGATTTTAGAAATGAGTAACGACGGGGTAGATGAAGCCCGTGCGTATCTGGATAATTTCTTTAAAACCCATGATGGCAGCTACTTCGAATGTACCGAAGAAGAAGCGGATAAAGCGATTCTGCACCGGTTTGTTGCCGGTGGTGCTATCGGCCGCTACCACATTATGAATAGTAAAAATGTGGGGGCGATGATGACTATCGATGTGGCGTTACGCCGTAACGATCCCGACTGGTTTGAAGAGCTGCCGGCAGAAATCGATGAGCAGGTTGATACTAAACTCTACTACGGCCACCTGTTTTGCCACGTTATGCACCAGAACTACGTGTTAAAGAAAGGCGCGGATGCAAAAGTGCTGAAAAACAAAATATTGCAGACCTTCGATGCCCGGAATGCTGAGTACCCCGCAGAGCATAACGTGGGCCATGAGTATTTTGCCAAAGACGCGCTGAAGTCGTTCTATCGCAAGCTCGACCCGACCAACAGCTTTAACCCGGGCATTGGTAAAACCACCAAATTGAAAAATTGGGCTGAGCATAACGACAGCTGTTGTGGTGGCCACGATTGATGTGCCCAACCCCGGCGGACCTGTGTGCTATTTAGCAGGATACTGATTTCTCACCAGACCTTTAATATAAGCGACAAGTTCGCTTTGCGGGCGTGAAAAGATAGGCTGGATCGGTGTGGGTAGCTCCGGGTTAACTATCATCAGCATCATGCAAGGTGCCAATAATGTGAATAAGGCGTAGATTGGGGTAACGTCATCGTCGGGTGCGTTAAAATCGCTCGCTTCCATCACCATCTTCTTGATGATGCTCGCTCTTGTGTGAGCTTCGTTTACTAACACGGTATTAATCATGGGGGACGGCGTGACAATTTCCCGCGCCCACACTTTTCCGTGCCAGCTTCGCTCTTCCAGTATGTTGGCCACCACATGCTCAATGAGTTCGTCCAGCTTGTCTTGCGCTGTTGCGTGACTATCATCTAATGCCCGCAAAAAATCCAGGTGCAGGAAATGTTCTATCGCCGCAGAAAATACCTGCTCATACAGCCCATCTTTACCATTAAAATGATAATTGATTGCCGCGGCATTCACGCCGGCTGCACTGCAAATATCCTTGGCTGACGTGTTGTGATACCCCCTTTGAGCAAATAATTCGGCGGCAGCAGCGAAGATGCGCTTTTTCGTTTCTTCGCCATCGGCACGGCCTTTTCGGTTGTGCATTTATGTCATCACTCGATAGCTTGTGTAAATTATCAGGCACTTTACCGCTGAATTAGTTGAAATTCAAATTTGAATTTCATATTGTGTTATACGTTGATGCTTACACAAGTGAATCCCTCTATGAACAAAAAGCTCGCTGTACTCATTGTCGTCGCGGTAGCGGCGGCAGTTTCCGTCTATGTATTTTGGCCAGAACGCGCGGCTGAACAAACAAAACTGTTCGGGAATGTTGATATCCGTCAGGTGTCTTTATCGTTCACCCAGTCCGAGCGGGTAACAGCAGTAAATGTTGAAGAGGGGGATGTTGTTAAAGCGGGTCAGGTTATTGCCAGGCTGGATGACACCCTGCCAAACCTTGAGTTAACGCAGGCCAATGCGCAAATTGCCGCACAGGAAGCGTTAGTGGCAAAGTTGCAGGCGGGTTCCAGACCCCAGGAGATTGCGCAGGCAAAAGCGGTGGTGGTGCAGCAACAAGCGAATGTGGATATTGCATCAGCCCGGCTTAAAAGGTTGCAATCGGTTGACAGCAAAACACAGGGAAAGGGCGTAAGCCAACAGGATATTGATGAAGCGGGGGATCAGGTAGTTGCGCTGCAGGCAACACTTGCACAGGGGAAGGCCAGTTTAGCGCTAGTTGAAGAGGGTCCCAGAAAAGAAGACATAGATCAGGCCAGAGCACAGTTACAAGTGCTGGCTTCACAACAAGCCTTACTGGCTGAACAGGTTAGCCGCACTGTGTTACTCGCCCCCAGTGATGGTGAAGTGCGGGCAAGACTGATGGAGCCCGGCGACCTTGCCACCCCTCAGCGGCCGGTTATCACGTTGGCGTTAACGTCACCCAAGTGGATACGGGTTTATATTAATGAAACCCAACTGGCCACCACCAGGGTAGGTGAAGCCGTTGATGTTCATGTTGACGGGCTGAATAAAACTATCAAAGGCACTATCAGCTTTATTTCTTCTGTCGCTGAATTTACGCCGAAAAATGTGCAAACAGAGGATTTGCGCACCTCACTGGTTTATGAGGTTCGGGTCAGGGTTGATGATGCTGACAATACCCTTAAGTTGGGGATGCCTGCCACTGTGATGCTCGTTAACAACGGACGCTAATCATGAGTGAACCGGTGGTGAGTGCCAGCGCGCTGGTTAAACAATTCAACGGAGACGGTCAGCAAACCGTAGCCCTCAAACAGATAGATTTCGAAGCAAAGAAAGGGGAACTCACCGCTCTGGTGGGGCCCGACGGTGCAGGAAAAACCACGCTGCTGCGCCTGGTCGCAGGGTTGATGGTTCCGTCTTATGGCAGCTTACGTGTACTTGGCTATAACACGGCGACAGACGCACAACAGGTGCAAAATTTAATTAGCTACATGCCCCAGCGATTTGGTTTGTATGAAGATTTAAGCGTACAGGAAAATCTGGATTTGTACGCAGACTTACATGGCGTGGATAAAGCTACCCGGAAAGAGCGGTATGAGCGCCTGTTGAACATGACAAATCTCTCTGCTTTCACCTCAAGGCCGGCGGGAAACTTATCGGGCGGTATGAAACAAAAACTCGGTCTGGCCTGCACGCTGGTGCGCTCGCCCGCGCTTTTACTACTTGACGAGCCCACTGTTGGCGTTGACCCCCTGTCACGGCAAGAATTGTGGAAAATTATCAGCCAACTGGTGGAAGATGAGTCGCTCACCGTGATGGTCAGTACCTCTTACTTAGATGAAGCAGAGCGGTGTCATCAGGTGTACTTGCTTAATGAAGGAAACATTCTGGCTAAAGGTGCGCCAGATACGTTGAAGCAGGATGCACAGGATCGCTGTTTCGTGGTGACCCCTTCCTCAAACCAAAAGCCCAGAGATTTACAAAGCGCACTGCTTGATAACGAAGAAGACGTGGTAGACGCCGTGCCTCAAGGGGGGCGGGTACGCTGCGTGTTACATCAAGATAAAGACATAAAAGCCATCGTGCATCAGGTAAAGGCCGCGCAGTCTGAATCTGTGCCTCCCCGCCTGGAAGATGCGTTTATGATGCATTTGAAGACCCATATCAAACCCGCCGCAGTGGATGTATCCTCATTGGCGCAGCAAAACCAACATACCGGGCAATCTCAAACGCGCGGTAAGCCTGTCGTGTCTGTTAATGAGCTGGTTAAACAGTTTGGTGACTTTACGGCAGTTGCCAAAACGTCTTTTGAAGTTTATCCCGGTGATATCTTTGGCTTATTAGGACCAAACGGTGCGGGAAAAACAACAACCTTTCGGATGCTTTGCGGATTGTTACCCGCCACATCAGGCACGCTGGACGTCGCAGGAAAAAACTTACGAACTGCCGCCGCTGGCGCACGTTCCCGCATTGGTTATGTGTCACAGAAATTCGCGTTGTATGGCAATTTAACCGTGTATGAAAACCTGCGCTTCTTCGCGGGTGCATACGGACTGTGGGGAAAGCAGCGAAAACAAGCCATTGACCGGGTGATTTCTCAATTTGATTTAGCCTCTCATGTGCAGCAAAAAAGTGCATCATTACCCGGAGGTTACAAACAGCGGTTAGCCATGGCAGCCAGCCTTATGCACCAGCCCGAGATATTGTTTCTCGATGAGCCAACCAGCGGAGCGGACCCGTTAGCTCGCCGGGCTTTTTGGCGTCGTATTACGGCACTGTCAAAAACCGGCACAGCTATCATCATTACCACCCACTTTATGGAAGAGGCTGAATACTGCGACAAGATTTTGATTCAGGATGCAGGTAAAAAGCTCGCCATGGGCTCGCCTGAGGAGATACGGGTTGGCATAGACGGCGATTCGGCAATGAGCATGGAAGAGACATTCATCAGTATCATTGCGCAAAGTCGACAAAAACGAGACGGGGAGGTCGCTGATGTCAAGTGAGTCCCGTCCTGTTCGCGCCTTTGCTATTCGCTTGTGGGCATTGGTAAAAAAGGAAACCCGGCAATTACTACGTGATAAAAGTAATCTACTGATTGGTATTGGCTTACCCATCGCGCTCATTTTTATTTTTGGCTTTGGCGTTACGCTGGATGTGAAAGATATTCGTTTAGCCGTGGTGACTACCCGGCCTGCGCCAGAGACAAATGATTTCGTTTCAACGATAAGGCTGTCGCCTTATTTCATACCCAGTGAGATGACCTCCTTGAAACAGGCTGAAAAGGCGTTGCGCGCGCGGGACGTTGAAGCAATTGCCATTCTCGATGACACTTTCGCCAGCAAATTAAAAACCGGAAATGCAGACATTCAACTTATCGTGCTGGGCAGCGATGCAACGCGGGCCTCTTCGATAAGTAGCTATTTCTCAACGCTCACCGGTGTGTGGGCGTCAAAGCAGCAAGACCGCCTCGGAGCAAACGCGCATCAATCCGGAGGCGTGGCTGTTGTTCCAAGGCTTTGGTTTAACGATGCCAACACCAGCACATGGTTTATTGTGCCCGGGCTTATCGTACTTATCATGACATTGGTGGGCACGTTTCTCACCGCGCTCGTCATGGCCCGCGAGTGGGAGCGGGGCACACTGGAAGCACTTTTTGTTACCCCGGTCCGGCCTGCCGAAATCATTCTGGCTAAAATAATTCCCTATTTTGGTGTCGGAATCATCGGCCTGGTGTTGTGTGTGCTGGCGTCGACTTTTCTTTTTCATGTCCCCATTCAGGGGGCGTTTTGGGTATTGGTATCTGGGTCGGTGATATACATGCTGGTGGCATTAGCAATCGGGCTACTTATTTCGGCACTGACGCGCAACCAGTTTCTGGCAAGTCAGATTGCCATCCTTACCAGCTTCCTGCCCGCAATGATGCTTTCCGGTTTTATTTTCGATTTAGGTAATTTGCCCGCCGGCGTACATGTTATTGGTAGTTTGCTGCCCGCTACGTACTTTATTGAACTGCTGCGAACGGTGTTTCTGGCCGGTAATTTCTGGCCCGTAATTATTAAAGATTTGGGGCTGCTCACAGTGTACGCCGTGGTGTTACTCAGTCTCGCCCGTTTTCTCACTAAAAAGACACTGGATTAAACTATGGGAAGTGTCCGTCGCTATTTTTTTCTTATCTTTAATTTGTGTCAGAAAGAATTTCTTTCTGTTTTAAAAGATCCCTCAAGCCGTGTCATTTTGATTATGCCAATCATTATGCAAACACTGCTGTTTGGCTATGCCGCCACATTTGATTTGAAAGAGGTGCCTTATGCCGTGCTCGATCAAAGTGACAGTCAGGCCAGCCATGAGGTACTGCAGAAACTGCGAGGTGCCGGTCTGTTCAATCAGGTGGCTACGCTGTCGGGAAGTACGGAAATTGCTGACATTGTCGGTAATCAAAAAGCGCTGATGGTGGTGTATTTTCCTGCTGACTTTGAAGACAAATTATCCCGCGGGGAAAGTAGCCAGATACAGCTCATTGTTGATGGCCGGAATTCTGCAACAGCTAACGCGGTCTTGGGCAGCTTTAACGCCATTACCATGTCTTATAATGCGGAAAAAGATCTCGGCGCACAGCTGCCAGTGCAGGTGAAAACCCGCGCATGGTTTAACCCGAATATGGAAACGCGCTGGCTAATTTTGCCGGGAATGATTGCCGCGCTGAGCATGATTCAAACCATGATGCTCACCGCGCTTTCCGTTGCCAGGGAGCGTGAGCAGGGCACATTTGATCAGTTACTTGTGACACCCAGTTTGCCTTCGCAAATCTTAATCAGCAAAGCGCTGCCGTCGGTGTGTATAGGGCTTATTCAATCTTCGCTGGTGTTGCTTATCAGCCGGTACTGGTTTGAGATCCCCTTTCAGGGGGCGTTACCGACGCTCTATACAGGATTATTTTTATTTACACTGGCAAGTGTGGGGATCGGTCTGTCTATCTCTGCTGTTTCTCTGAATATGCAGCAAGCCATGCTGTATACCTTCGTTTTACTCATGCCGCTCATGCTGTTGTCGGGCTTTGCCACACCGCTGACCAACATGCCTGAATTGATGCAGGATATTACGTACATCAATCCACTGCGTTTTTCGGTCGATATTGTCAGGCGTGTTTATCTTGAAGGGGCAACGTTTGCTGACGTTTATCAGGAGATGATCCCACTGGTTATTATTGCCACCATTACCCTGCCGGTAGCCAGCTGGCTTTTCAGGCACAGGACTTCATAAGGACATTCATCACATGAAAGTTTCGCTTATTTCTCTAACGCTCATCACTGTACTTGCCATGACAGGATGCACGAAATTGGGGCCTGAGTATGAAAAACCTGAGGTGGCAATACCTTTGAGCTGGCCGACTTTGCAAGGCATGGATGGTCAAACACAAAACCAAACCGTGTCGCGTTGGCTAAACGACGATAAGACGCTGATGACGCTTTACAGTATGTTAGAAAAGCATAATCAGAGCTTGCAGGTGGCTGCGCTGAATTTTGCCAGCAGCCGTGTTTACCGGCAGGTAGCCGGAAGCGGTGGCGAGCCGGAGGCAGGCTTTTCAGGCAGTGTAAAAAGGCAGCGGTTGAGTGAAGACGGCAGTATGACACGGTTTATCAAGTTGTCGGCCACCGGAGAGCAACAGGATGCCCTGATAGATGCCTTGGCATCACCTTTTACCGTTTACTCAACGGGCTTTGATGCCAGTTGGGAACCTGACCTGTGGGGAAAAGTAGCTAATCAGATTGATGCAGCAGATGCTCAGCAAACACTGGCAGAAAGTGAACTGGCTGATTTACGTTTGTCGTTAACAACGGAATTAATGCGCCGGTATGTACAATACCGTGCCCAGCAAGCTGTGTTGACGTTGCAACAACAAAAACTGGCAAACCTGCATACTCAATTGTCTATAGAAGAGGCCCGGATTGCTGCAGGGCTTGGCGATGAATCAGAACGTTTGGCGTTACAAGCACAAATTCATCAATTTAACGGTACGCTGGATGGTCAGCGCAGTGAAGTACATGTGTTAGCCAATCAGCTTTCGCTGCTGGTGGGCGCACAACCGGGTTCTTTGACACCTTTATTGGAAGCGCCACATGATGCGTTTCATGAGTATGTACTCTCTACGCTCAACGTACCTTCCAGTGTGTTAGGCCAGCGCCCGGACATTCGCGCCGCAGAAGCTAAAGTAAGAGCGGCGACCGCAGACATAGGTATTGCAGAAGCGGCGCTGTACCCACAATTCCAGTTAAAAGGTAATGTGGGCATTGAAGCACTAAGCAGCAGTGCGGTATCCGACTGGTCATCACGAACCTGGCAAATTGGCCCGGGTTTTTATTTACCACTTTTCAACAGGAACCAACTTCATCGTCAGGTTGAGATCACATCAATTACGCAACAGCAAACCATTGTGCAATACCAACAGCAAGTATTATCGGCATGGACAGAAGTAGACAGTGCCATTGAGCAGGCTAACAGCGCCGGAAGACAACTGGAGGAAAGTCAGCAAGCGCTGTCTAACATCACTCAAAGACTTTCACTGACTAAAACAGACGCAGAAGCCGGCCTGACAAGTGAATTGCCTGTTCTGATGGCGCAACGACAATGGTTAGATGCTAAGGTTGGTCACATTCAATCTCAGTTGAATGTGACCTTAAGCCAGCTTAGCGTGTACAAAGCGACGGGAGGCCCGGGCATGCATTAGTGCAACGCCTTTAATCCGCTTCCAGCGTAAGCGTTGCACCACTCACATCTTCCTGCAGATGGTGCCGGCTGTTTAACTGGAACAGCCGGTTGGCATCTATCGCGGCATCGTTAATCAGATAACGTTTTACTGCTTTTGCGCGCCTGTCTGCCAGTGCTGCCAGCTGGCCCGGGGGAATGTCGATATTGCTGCGCAGAGAGTTGTACATGGCAATATGCAATGCCCGTTGAACCCAGGTTTCGTCTACTTCCGGAGGTGTCTGTTCCGTTTGCTCAGAGGCACCTTTTTCATTCGTTGAGGGCGTAAGCTGAGCGATGATTTTAGCCCGTTCTTCTTCCACGGAGATCCCCAATGTCTCCGTAAACGCCTGTTTCAGCGCATCAGATAGCGGGCCTTCGAGGGGATAGCTGCTGGCAGTCAGGTTCGCTGGCAGTGCGCCGGCACCGGACAACGTCAGCAGTCTGTCCTGCAAGGTTTTTTCTGCCAGAACCCCGGCGTCGGTTACTGCGTTCACCGTCCCTTCAATATTCAGTCGCAGGCCGGGACGCTTTTTCAGCGCTTTTGCCAGCGTGGTTAACGTGGCTGTGGCTTCATCATCAAGCTCGCTGCTACCGGAAGCAAAAGTCACCTCGTTAAGGGTATCGTCACTGCCCACTAAGCTGGCAAGGAAAGAGAAGGGGGCGGTAACGGCTTTGGTGATGAGGTTGCCAATGGCATTGAGGATAATCGAGCCAAAGCTGAAGCCAGGGCTGTCAACATCACCGGAGACTTCCAGGCCTACATCAATCACACCGTTGCGATCCTGTAACAGCGCGACGGCAAGTCCGAGAGGAAGGCTTAAGGCTTGCTCAGAATCACTTTTCTGACCAAGAGTGAGCTGGTCGATGACTACGTGGTTATCGCCTTCCAGTGCATCACCCTGAAGCTTATATTGTACATCCAGCGACAGCAGCCCTTTATCAATGTAATACCCCATGTAGGTGCCGGAATACGGGTTCACTGAAGTCAGCTCAGCACCGCTTACTGAGAACATTAAATCAAGGTTCAGGACGTCGCTGAACGGGTCTATGCTGCCTTTGAGGGACACCGGCGCATAGCTATCGATTTTACCCGCTATATCTACGGCAGCCGCTTTCCCTGATGCTGAGTCCAGCTGGCTGACAGTACCGTTTAACGATTCTATTCCTGAAGCAAAGCGGGGCGTCAGCGAGTTATCTGCAAAGTAGGCGTTACCGTTCTCAATGCTGATCTGATTAACCGTTATAGCCAGCTGTGATTTTTCACCTGCTGTATTCTCCGGCGTGTCGCCTTCCTCATTTTCTACACCCTCTACCTGCGCAGCCTGTTCGCTTGCGGCGCCGGAGTCTTCTGTTGCCGAAGGACGGCTCACAATAATATCGCTGATATTGGTGTGTTTATTTTCGTCAATAACCAGCTTCGCAAACGGCTCACTCAACACTACATTATCAATGCTCAAGGTATTCGCCGTTGTACTGAACACAAGATTGGCGACATCAAGAGCCTGCCATTTAAGTAATGGCGCTTTCTTTTGTGTATCCAGAATGGCAAGGTCTGCAAGAGTGACAGAAGCGTTTATGTCTGCTGTGCCTGATGCGTCAGCAGTGAAACTGGACTGCGTGCTGAGGCGTCCGCTTTCCATTACCACATTCGCATAAGGCGAGATATATTGTTGCAGCGGCGAGAGAAGGAAATCATCCAGTGTCAGTGCACCTTTTACCTGCTGTGCCGTTACATCGAGGTCGCCTTCAGACCGGAGCGTGCCGGTATCTTCTGCAGCAAAACCCTCTGCGTTGCCGCTGGTGGACAACGCTAAGTTGTAATGAACCGGTGAGGTAAACTGACTGTCAACGGGACCTGTTGTCAGGTTTATATTGAAAACCCGCCAGAACATATTGTCAGCAATGGCTTTCTCGTTCAGTGCGACTTCACCGCCGGTAAATTCAAAGGCATTTAATACAACATGCCAGCCTGATTCTTCTTCACCGGCCGGCGTTGACGTTGCCGGCGGTGTGTTGCCCGCTGAAGGCGCTGTATTTGGTAAAAGGTATCGCTGTAAATCCAGGCCATCATCATCGAACAGGGCATTTACCTGCATGTCTGCTACAGCAATCTTATCAACGCTGACAGACTTATCCGCAAGGCTTGCCTCTATGCCGTCGACGGCAAGTTCCGGTAAGGTTATCTTCGGCTCGTCCTGACGGGAAAGGGTAAGAGAATGTAACCCGAAGCTGCCGTCTTTCACGGTTACATTCAGTGACGCGTTATCCTCAAATAAGGAAAATGCCAGCGTCAGATCAACACGGCCGTCTGTCAGTTCAACGTCTATTATGTCGTTCGAAAGTGGCCACAGGGGGGCCAGTGCAATATCCGACAAACGGATATTACTGTTAAATACCAGCGGCGAAAGCTGAAAATCACCCTTAAGATTGACTTTGCCGCCCTCAGCCGTATTTAACTGAAAGGCGTAAGCGTTGTCTGTTTCACTGCTTTCTGTTTCGCTAGTTTTTATTTCGGGGCTGTTTGCTGATTTGCCGGGCTGTTCAGTGATAGTGGCCAGTGTATCCAGTCCGG
Organism: Alteromonas sp. ABH4_456; assembly: GCF_056160645.1. Lineage (NCBI taxonomy): Bacteria > Pseudomonadati > Pseudomonadota > Gammaproteobacteria > Alteromonadales > Alteromonadaceae > Alteromonas > Alteromonas sp. ABH4_456. Next base: position 94,608 of record NZ_JBSWXO010000012.1, on the reverse strand, counting down.
TAAGCGTGATATCCAGCTCAGGGTAATCCAGCCGGGCACCGGTGACTGCGTCGCTAAGTAAAATGTGGCCGTTTTGCAGTGTAAAGTGATTCAGCCTGATGTGTGGAATACCAGCCTGTTCCTCCGGGGCTGTTTCAGGCTCTTCCTGTTGCGCATTCTTTGCCAGCGTATCGATGATGTCAGAGACGTTCAGCCGTGTATTTTCTCCGCCAGTTAAGCGATGTAATTGCACGTAGGGTGCATGCAAGGCAATATTTTCAACAGTGGGAGTAAAGCTGGTCAGCGTTTGCCAGAAACCCAGATCGACGGTCAGTGCCTGTAAGGCAAAGAAGTTTTCGTCGCGCTCAGCTTCTTTTATGCTGAAGTCACTGACTTCAGCCCGCAATAAAAATGGGTTCACTGAGATGTCTTTAACGGTGACTTCCCGCCCCAGCATGTCAGTGAGTTTATCCGGCACGGTGGCCTTCAGCACTGCAGGTAATACTACCCCCGCCAGCAGCGCGTAAGTGAGATAAATTAACAGAAAGTAAACGGAGAAACGAAGCCACAGGGGTTTACGGCTGAAAGAAGAGATCCGGTTCTTTGAATGCATGATTAACTATTAAATGAGAAGCCGGCAGACAGACCAGCAACAATGATGTTGCCGGTCTGCTCTGCATGAATGAGAGGTTTTACCCTAAAGGGCGGAGAGCAAATTATCCAGTCCTGATTGGAAAATAGACTGGGTTTCGGTGTTATTTTCACTCTTGAAATAGCTGCTGGCCTGAGAGACAAAGCTGCTGATCATTTCCGGCGTCAGACCCAGTGCTTCAAACTGCTGTTTCAGCTCGTTGATGGATTTCGCCGTGCTGCTGTACTCCGAAGCTTTATTCAGCAGACCGGATAGTGCATCAGACTTTGAAGATGAAGAACCGGATGTTTCCGGTACGCTGGATAATAACCCTTCCAGGCCGGGAATGTTGCCGGCAAGTTCACTGTAATCCGTACCAGAAAGGTTCCCTTTCACATAATTAAACAGAGAAGCCAGTCCGCCTTCCGATTGCGCTTCAGTTACACCTAAATTGCTGCTGACTGAGCTGATTAAACCTGATAAATCTACTGACTCAGATGCGCTGGCTGTTGCGGATTCTGTGGTTTCCGGCTTCGTAAGCACCTTCTTTAAATCCTGCAATGATGATGCAGCGTGAACAGGGGCCGATAACATAAATCCCAGTGCAGCCAGAGCGGCAACAGATTGTACTTTCATAAAAACTCCGGAGTCACCCTGTGAGGGTGTAATAGTGAAAAGTATGACAGGAGCAGGGGGGACAGACACATGGTCCGGCTTCAGAGACGCTAACTAATGAGGGATCACGTTAACACTGAAGCATTGCCCGTTGATTGTTGAGGCAACCTTAACGGGCAATGCGGGGTAATGCAAATGCTTTTACAAAGCAGGGCTGGCAGGCGTGCCGGTACGCAGCGCTTTGGCAAAAACCTGCGTTACACCTTTGGTCCAGCCGAAGCCATGTTGTACTTCGTATTCGCCGCCGCTGGCAGAGGTAGCAATGTCTTCCAGATTGTATTTCTCCATCAGCGTATGGTTGCTATTGTAATAGGTTTCCACCGTATTTAACCAGCGGGACATCACTTCACCGGCTAGTTTGTTGTTTAGATGACTGTAATCCCTGTACCCCAAACCACTGAAGTGGCGCCCTGCGAAGGAATATTCCCGTCAACGTCATACCGTCATAGGCCACCGCTGCATTCCCGAAGGCTGCCGGCATTAACCCTGACAGAAGATTAAACTGTTCATATTGGTGTGCGCAATGAAAACCTGCGCCGTTTTTGTTTACGGGATCAGGGAATATGCAGCGGCCTTTTTATTGCCCCGGGCAGTTCCGGCGATAAGATCACCCTTACACCGGCACTGCGGTGCTTTTCCTGGGGGATTTCAGCACAAAAGAGGAATGCACACCGCTGACGCCTTCAACACGGGTGAGTTTATTAAGCAGGAACTGCTGAAAGTCATCCATGTCTTTTACGATGACTTTTAACAGATAATCTGCAGACTGACCGGTGATCAAATGGCTTTCGAGTACTTCAGGAAAGGTGGCAATGGCATTATCAAACTTCTCGAATCGCTCAGGGGTGTGCTTGTCCATGACGATCTGAATAAACGATACCAGGGTCAGTCCCAATTTTCGCGCATTAACCAGCGCAACATAGCCGTCAATAAAGCCGCTGTCTTCCAGTTGCTTTACCCGCCTCAGGCAGGGGGAAGGAGAAAGATTAACGGCTTCAGCCAGTTCCTGATTTGAGATACGACCGTGTTTTTGCAACGTTTCCAGTATTTGTCTGTCAGTCTTGTCCAATTCCACTTTCGCTCTCCTGTCTGGCATTAAAAGTCATTGAAGTAATAATTTGGGCTATATTATTGCTTTAAGGGTGTGAAGTAAGCAAGCGATAGCAATCCTCTGCCAACAGATATCGCGTACACTACGTGAACCGTTATTCATCCCGGAGTCTTCGTTTCATGCTTACTCATCCTCATACCAAATATCAGCGATTCATTGGCGTATCTTTACCTGAACGTCAGTGGCCAAATAATGCCATTACACAGGCACCTGTCTGGATGAGTACAGACCTTCGCGATGGGAATCAGGCGCTTATCGACCCGATGTCGATTGAAACCAAATTGCGTTTCTTTAAAAAACTGGTGTCTGTTGGTTTTAAACAAATCGAAGTGGGTTTTCCATCGGCATCAGATATCGACTTTCAATTTGTCAGGCTACTGATCGAAGGTAACCATATTCCTGATGACGTCACAATAGAAGTGCTGACTCAGGCCCGCTATGAATTGATCGAGCGAACTGTTGAAAGCTTACGGGGCGCCCGCAATGCTATTTTGCACATGTACAATCCCCTTGCGCCGGACTTCCGTGAGATCGTGTACAACACCGATAAAGCAGGGGTGAAAGACATCGCCCTGACCGGTACCCGCTGGGTGAAGGAACTCACCGCCGGCGCGCCGGAAGTGAACTGGACTTATCAGTATTCTCCTGAGGTGTTTTCCAGTACCGAAATCGACTTTGTTAAAGAGGTCGTGGATGAGGTGGTGAACATCTGGCAGCCGACCACTGAGAACAAAATTATCATTAACTTACCGGCGACGGTGGAAATGAATACGCCGAATACCTATGCCGACCAGATTGAATGGATGCACCGCAACCTGAATCAGCGGGAATGCATAGTGTTAAGTGTGCACCCGCACAACGACAGGGGTACCGCTGTGGCGGCTGCTGAACTGGCATTAATGGCGGGAGCTGACCGTATCGAAGGCTGCCTGTTCGGCAATGGCGAACGTACCGGCAATGTGGATATTGTGACTCTGGCAATGAACATGTATTCCCAGGGCGTGTCACCGGAACTGGATTTCTCTGATATTGATCAGGTTCGCAAGTTAGTGGAAGAGTGCAATCAGCTGCCTGTGCATCCCCGTCATCCTTATGCCGGCGAACTGGTTTACACCGCTTTTTCCGGTTCACATCAGGACGCTATCAAAAAAGGGATGGCGGTACAGAGTAAAGACGGCCGCTGGCGTGTACCTTATTTGCCCATCGATCCGGCAGATGTGGGGCGCGGATTTGAAGCGGTTGTCCGCGTAAACAGCCAATCCGGTAAAGGTGGTGTGGCCTTCTTACTGGAACAGGAAGCGAATCTGCAACTGCCGCGAAAACTGCAAATTGAATTCAGCCGCACTGTGCAGCGTGAAAATGACAGCACCGGTAAAGAAATGTCGGCAAAACGTATGAAAGAAGTCTTTGAGCAGGAATATTTCGATGCCATAACGCCTTTTGCTTATACCGGCAGCACCATTACGTCAGTGGCAAGCGGGGAGCAATCGGTGAGTATTCAGTTTGCCCTGAATAACGAAGTTTACACTATAGAGGGCACCGGTAACGGTCCGGTTGAAGCGGCGGCCAATGCGCTCAGCACGTTTCTGAATAAAAAGGTAGAAGTGGCAGACTACCACGAGCACGCAGTTGGGGAAGGCGCAGGCGTAAAAGCTGTCTGCTACATTGAAGTGAAATTGGAAGGGGCTGATTCAACCTTCGGCTGTGCCAGTGACAGCAATATCATCACTGCCGCGATTAAAGCGCTGTTGTCAGGGGTTAACCGGTTGATGTGACGGCTTTTTGAAGACGCAGAGAAAAGAGTGGGTAGTATTTGTTATCCACTCTTTTTTTTGTTTAGTGACGCAAATATAAGGTGCAACAAATTTCATAGCTCATTATCGAACAGTCGAAGAATAGATTAAAAACAGATACTTTAGGTGCTGAGATTAAACTCATTATTGTTAAAGGATTAATGAATGAAGGTTTTGCATGCTGTATTTTTTCTGTTGTTTACATCTGTTTTTCCATCGAGCCATGCAGGTGAAAAGGCTGTCGCCAGAATATTTGATCAAACGATTTATCAGTCTGACCTGTCGGGTGAAGAAGATGGAGAGGCAACAAGCCTGGATAGCTTAATTGTTCCTACATTGTTGGAAAAGTATATAGCCGGGAATCATTTATCTTTTGAGCCCACTACGAAAGAAAGGGAAAAATTTAAAATTTGGTTTAATAAACAACAATTGGCCAGCCAAATAGACAGCGAGAAAGAAGAGCTAGAGCGTATATCGAGCTTCAGAGAAGCAGCTAAGGCTAGGGGCTTTTCGGATGAAGAGGTAGAGCATGGCATCGAAGAAATACCCGATAGTTATGAAAATTCGCGGCCCATGGATGAGCGGATGGCTGATTTCGTATTACCCCACAGGAAATTTCAAGTTTACTTTTATCAAAATTATGGTGGTGGTCGCATCTTGTTGCAACAGCGAGGAATGGAAGCTTACGATGCATTCCATAACTGGTTAAAAGAGCAAGAAAAATTGGGCAGTTTTGAGATCTTCGCTCAGGAAGATAGAGAAGCGTTCTATCGATACTGGAACAGAAAAAGTGGGCTTATAACAGATAAAGAGAGGATAAAAGAGGAGTTCCTGGAGCCCGCATGGCAACACTGAGTAACATAGCCATTTTGTCGAATTGATTTGCTTCACCGGAGCACTTGATTTCATGCTTGTTGGCTGCCACAGCCACTAAATGCCTGTCAAAAAAAGGCGACAACCGTCGCCTTTCTATACATTTTTATTAATCGTCCGCGCCCGTTACTTCGCCATTAACTGCTCTTCTGACGTAACCTTTTCAGAACCGTCAGAATGGGCAACCCGTGTAGGGTGAGACTTGATATCGAACAATCCGTAGCCGGCGACCAGCAGGAAGCAGATGGCCGGTACGATATATGACACAACGATGCCGGATGAATCGATAAGTGCAGCCTGGAACAGTGGCAGAATTGCACCGCCGAGGATGGCCATGACCAGACCCGCCGCGCCCAGTTTGGTGTCTTCGCCCAGTCCGTCCAGTGCGATGCCGTAAATTGTCGGGAACATTAAAGACAAACAGGCAGAGATTGATACCAGTGAAATGACGCCAATGAAATCCGGTGACTGAGTCATGATGATACACAGGCCTGCGGCAACTAATGACATGATCATCAGCAGGCGGGCAGGGTAAAGGAACTGCATCAGCCAGGTCATCACAAAACGGGAAATCAGAAACACAATCATGCTGTACTGCAGAATTTGTCCGCCATCTACTTCATTACCGCCCACGGCTTTCATGGCGTACTGGATTGTGAAAGTCCATACACAGGTTTGCGCGCCTACATTAAAGAATTGAGCCAGCACACCTAAACGATAGTGACGGTTACCCAGCAAACGTTTCAGTGATGCGCCCAGCTGCACATTTTCACTGCGGGATTCTGTGGACTCGTTCACCGGCGTTTTAATACATGCAATGGCAATCCATACCAGCACCAGTACACAGGCCATGCCTACGTAAGGCAACATAACGGCGTCGAGCTCAGTGCCAATCACCGATTTTAATTCTGCAACCGACATAGCCGCCCGCTCTTCCGCTGAAGCCTGATTAAGGTTGGGTAAGATAAGAGTTGCCGCCAGGAAAACCCCTAAGTTTGTGCCCACAGGGTTAAACGCCTGAGCCAGGTTTAAGCGGCGGGTAGCGCTTTTTTCGCATCCCATAGCCATAACATAAGGGTTGGCTGAGGTTTCCAGAATCGACAGACCGCCGGCAAGAACAAACAGCGCCGCCAGAAAGAAGCCGTAAGTCATGGTCTGGCTGGCGGGGTAGAACAGAAACGCGCCGGTAGCAGCACAGCCCAGGCCTGTTAACACACCTGTTTTGTAGGAAAACCGTTTGTTAATGAATGCTGCGGGAATTGCCAGGCAAAAGTAAGCGCCGTAATAGGCGAACTGCACCAGTGCAGACTGTAATGACGACATGGTAAATATTTTACTGAATACCTTTACCAGCGGGTCCGTCATGTTGGCGGCAACGCCCCAGGCTGCAAAGCAGATGGTGAGCAAAATGAATGGGACAAGCGTTTCTTTAGAAACCAGTGGCGCGCGTTTTTGCACGGACATTCCTCAGCATGTAAACAATTAGTTAAGCGATTTAAACAACAAAAATTTTATGTGTCAATAAATCAACATAATTTATTTAATTGTTTTTCTTTCTCCCGGATGACTTTAAAGAGGCATTTTGCCAGGGGACTAGGCAGCAGGGAATGGAAGGACTACTATACGTTGTTGATTTAATGAAAATAAGATGTCTCATATGCCTGCAAATTCTTCCGGCCAGCAAGTTGAACCCCATGGATTCTGGCAAAAAAGCACCCCGCTGAAAGGCCAGTCTGGTCTGCGGGCACTGAACGAACGCCGCATTCTGACGCTGATCCGTCAGCATCAGGAATTGCCCAAAGCCCGTATAGCCAATGAAACAGGCCTGTCAGCCCAGGCCGCCACTGTAATAATCAATAAACTGGAAGAAGACGGGCTGTTGTTGCGCGGGGAGCCCCAAAGAGGTAAGCGGGGACAACCCACTGTACCCTTCTCTCTTAAGGCAGACGGGGCTTTCGGGATCGGTATCAAAATTGGTCGCCGGAGTATTCAGATCACCCTCATCGATTTTTGCGGCAAAGTACGCTCGTCACTTCGGGAACAGTGGGATTATCCGGCAGTGGATGCCATGATCCGCTTCGCAGAAAAGGGGATACGGGCGATGTTATCTACTTTGAGTGACGGGGAAAAACTGCGTGTGAGCGGTGTGGGTGTTGCCATGCCATTTGAAATCTGGCGCTGGAGCGAGCAGGCCGGCGCGCCGGAGGAGGCATTGTTGGAGTGGCAGGACTTTGATGTTCCTGCTGCCATTCAGAAGATCACCGATTTGCCAGTTTATCTGTGCAACGATGACACCGCAGCCTGTGCTGCCGAACTCTGGTTTGGTGAACACCGGGATCTCAACGATTACCTGTATTGCTTTGTCGGCACCTTCATCGGTGGAGGTATGGTACTGAACCGGCAGTTACATACCGGTCGTCACGGTAATGCCGGTGCGGTGGGATCTCTGCCTTATCCGGGCAGTCTTGCCGGCGGCCAGCTTCTTGATGTGGCATCAATATACCTGCTGGAGAAAACCCTGAAAGAGGCGGGGCAGGACACGGCATTCCTGCATGGAAGGCAACAAGTATGGCCTGAAGATGTGCCCGGGATCAGTGAATGGCTGGACTCTGTGGCTACCGGCATTGTGCACAGTGCCATGAGTGCCCATGCCTTTCTGGACCTTGATGCGGTGGTTATTGAAGGCGCTCTGCCGGACAACATCAAAACAGAATTGCTCAGTCGCTGCGGGCATCTGTTACAGTCTGCTGACTTCCGGGGATTATCTTCGTTAATCTTACGCGGAGGCTCGGTCGGGGCGGATGCCCAGTCCTTTGGCAGCGCCAATTTGCCCTTACTCGCGCAGTACAGTCTTTAACAATTCGTCAATAATTATTAAATAAATATAGTTGATTTAATAATTCAGCTGCATTAAATTGCGTCTCCTTGAAGTCACTGTTAACACGGTGTGATCGTGTTGTGGATTGTAATCACACTTTGCCAGGGGATGCTGCATGCGTTTTTTTCCTTCATTGATATCTGAAATTTCCTCCCGTAAACCGCTGATGACAAAGGTGTCTCAGGCCGGTTCAACCTGTGGTGCAACCATCGCTCTGCTTCTTGCCTTCGGGCAGGTAAGTGCACAGGACATGCCTGATTACCTTAATTTCCAGGCCAGCTATACCGGCGAAGCGGCAGCGAATGTGAATGGCGGAAAACAGAGGGGCAGCGCCTATGCCGGGCAGCTTTTTGTGGGTGCAGATTTCGACATGGAGAAGGCATCTGACTGGAAAGACACCACAATCCATGTGGCAGTGACTAACCGTCATGGACAAAACCTTGCACCAAAATACATTGGTAACAGTACATCGGTGCAGGAAATTTATGGCGGACAGAACAGTCGTCTGGCCCGTTTTACCGTAGAAAAGCACTTTCTTGACGGGCAACTTCAGGTTGAAGCCGGCCGCACTGTCGCCAATATCAGTTTTCTGGGTTCCGAGCTGTGTCAGTATTTTCAGACTAACTCTGCGTGCGGCAATCCCACATTCGTGTTCCGTACCAGTAACTTTACCTGGTGGCCGGTGTCCAGCTGGGGTGGTCATGCTAAATTCTGGCTGAACGACAAAACCTATTTCCATGCCGGTGTTTACGAAGAAAATACGCCTCACCAGGCGTCAGATGATCATGGCCTGGACTGGGGAGTTGAAGATTCTACCGGGGTGGTGGTACCTGTCACGCTGGGGTATCAGACGACATGGGACAATGATGACTATCCGCGCCGCTATGAAGTGGGCGGCTGGTATGACGGTGCTGATTATACCGATCCGTCAAAGGACGAGAACGGTGACTATGCCGCATTGAGCGGAAATGATTACGCCACCCGCAATGGCCGTTCCGGTGTATTTGCAAGATTCGAACAGACCGTGTTGAGACCTGACCTGAACTCTCAGCGCAGCGTCACCTTGTTTGGTGCTGTGCTTACCGGCACCTCCGGTGAATTGATTGAAGATTTTTATTTTAAGGCCGGTTTTGTGAAGCGGGGGACATTCCCGGGCCGCGATAAAGATACGGTCGCCTTTGTGTATACAGAACAACATTACAGTCATGACGCCATTGAAGACCAGTTTATTTTGCGCAACCTTAACGAAGGTTCAGGCCGTCCCGCCAGTATGCAGGCGATGATGGAACTGAGTTACGGCATTCATGTGAACGACAACATCCGCATTCAGCCCAACATCCATTACATCGTTAATCCCGATCAGTTTGGCGACAAAGCCAGACAGGAAGACTTAAGTGATGCCGTGGTGCTGGGGCTGCGCTTTGATATCAATCTCGCAGGTTTGCTTTTCCAGTAAGCCGGTTTTATCTGTTGCACAATCAGTAAGGAGAATGCAAATGCAAGTGTTATGCATGGGAGAAGCCTTAATCGACATGCTGTCCGACAAGGGACAGCCCGGAATTACAGACGCAACGGAAAGCTTCAGAAAATTTGCCGGTGGCGCACCTGCGAATGTGGCTGTTGCAGTTTCCAAACTGGGTGGCGAAAGCTATCTGTTCGGTAAGCTGGGGAAAGATCAGTTTGGTCATTATCTGCACCGTACACTGGAAGCCCTTGAGGTGAATACTGCTTTCACTACGTATTCTGAAAAAGGAAAAACCGCTCTGGCTTTTGTCGGCCTTGATGGCGACGGTGAAAGATCTTTCGATTTTTATATCGACAATGCAGCCCATACTGATATCTCAGAAGCAGACCTGGTGCCTGCATTATTTGAGAAACCCCGCATTGTCAGTTTCTGCTCGGGCTCAGTGAGCACGCCGGATTTACGCCAAGTCACCTTGTCTGCTATTGACGGGTTCAAAGCGGCAGGCAGCATTTTGTGTCTGGATATTAATTTACGTCCTGCATTCTGGGCAGAGCCTTCCCTGGCACCGTATTTTATCGACGAAACGGCTAAACAGGTGGATGTGATAAAAGCCAGTAAAGAGGAACTCATTGAACTGTATGGCGAGTCGAATATCGACGGGCAAATTCAGAGCTGGGTGGACTGCGGTGTGTCGCTGGTTTTGGTTACGGATGGCGCAAATCCGGTGGCCTTTTACAGTCACGACACAAACGGTATTTATCCTACACCACCGGTCAGTGCAGTAGATACCACAGCAGCCGGTGATGCCTTTGTGGGCGGGTTCTTATTTACGTTGGCAGAAGAAGTACAGGATAAAGCGTCTTTTGTAGCCTGGGCAGGCAACTTTGAAAGCATTATGTCTTCTTTGCGTTTTGCTACCCGCTGCGGCGCCCATGCGGTATCAAAGTACGGTGCGTTTGATGCGTTGCCTTCGCGCAGTGATATCGAACTTAAATAATCCGGCTTTACTGAAAAGAGCCGCAGCAACCTGCGGCTCAAAATCCGTCTGCTTATTTCGCCTCTAATAATGCGATGTAATGAACAACGAGGTCACGGACAAACTGCTGACAGTCCTTAGCCGTTGAAGGATCGTAGTGTCCGCCGTTAGTCAGGTTGTTTGATAACACCCGCACTCCCAGAAACGGTACATCATACGCGTGAGCAATCTGCGCCGCTGCGGCGGTTTCCATTTCCTCTGTACTGGTACCGAAATGTTCATGGAGCCAGGCAATCCGGTCTAATTCGTTATTCCAGAAATTTGCGCTGGCAATAGTGCCTTCCGTCACTTTTCCCCGTTTGTAATTGTCGCTTATGGCATGGGCGGATGCCAGCAGTTTACTGTCACCCATATAATAGCGGACCCTCTCTGATTTCTTTGCTGACTCCCCCTCACCGGCACTGCCTGACGAGGCCAGTAAGTCCATTGGCTTCCAGCTTAAGGGCGCAGAGCCTTCACCCTTTTCCCTGAAAGGGGTTTTAAAATTCCCTGCGTTCAGTGCGCGTTTGCCAAGCACAATATCCCCGACCTTCAAAGCCGGATCGTGACCGCCTGAAGTGCCCTGATTAATAATGGCTACAGGATGATACCGGGTGATGCCTACCGCAGTGGCTGCAGCGGTATTCTCAAGGCCTTTGCCGGTTTGCGCGACCACAACAGGGTAGTTATTCAGCAAACCTTTATAGAAGGTGGTGGTGCCTGATTTCTCAATGGTGACGCCGGTGAGAAGACTGGCAAAATATTCAGCTTCAATGGGCATAGGCCCCTGAATCATTACCGGTGCACGATAAGGTTTGGTGGTTTCTATATTCGCGGCGCTGAATTCGCCGGCGCAAATCATCCGGCTGAACAAACAAAAGATTAAAAAGAGAAAAGCAGTTTTCATGGGTAACTGGTTTCCGGTTTGAAAGTCATAAACGCTATGTCTCAGTATGTTATTGTTCTCACAAATTTCTGGTGGCATTTTAAGCTGCGTGACCTGTTAAAGAAAAAAATGGATCTTTCTACTCTGGCCGGCAGCGGTCAGGCTCAAGTCAGGCTGACAATGAGTCATGAACCACAACACGTTCCCACAGGTGCGAGCATTCTTCTACGAACTTCAGGTGAACCGGGTGGGTTTGATACGCATCCTGATCTTCTACAGAGTTGAATATCATTAATTCAGACACGTGAAAACTATTGTCAATCACATCCCGCTTCAGGGTAGAGGCCGGTACACCTACGTGCAGCGCCTGAACCTGAGGAATAGCCTGAAGAGATTTCAAACCTTTAATCAGTATCGCTTTATCTTCCGCTGAGTCCGGATTTGCCAGCCAGAAATACACTATGTGGAGTACGGGCGCATCCAGCGAGCAGTTTGATGAGGCAGCTTGTGCAGAAGCGGGCAGGGCCGCGGCGGCTGCCAATGCTCCGGCGGTGGTCATAAATTGTCTGCGGGAAGAGTCCGTCATTGATAATCCTTGTAAATTTTCAGGCAAAGTGGCACTGAGTGTAAAGGCGACAATCATGCTATGCAATCATACTGTGCTCACGAAGCAGACAGAAGTCAGGTTTACAGCGACAAGTGTAAGATGACACTTTAGGATGGAAATGATCGGTTTGTAATAAGATGGCACTGGCTGCCGCTGATACGCCCGTATCGTATCATGGCTTCACCGGTTCCGCTTGAGCCTTCCGGGTCTCCACCGGGCAGTCCGCAAAGGACCTTAACAACAGCTTCTGGCTGACAGCAAATTTTAAATTCTTTGCATAAAATATATAGCGTCACTTTTTGCAAAGTAATTAGTCACTTTATGCCATTCTCAGAATGTGTTTAATTGTTAATATCGTGTTTAACGATTACACAAGTCATTTACGCCTGACACCTTGTTTTCTTTTTGCGTATGTGACTTAGAGGATGGTCACTATGTCTTTAACTGCAATTCTTGATGATTCCAAACTGAGCCCTGTGCAATGGGTGGCAATTATCATTTGTATCTCTCTTAATGCGCTGGATGGCTTTGATGTTCTGGCTATCAGCTTTGCTTCGCCGGGAATTGCGGCAGAGTGGGGGATTAACCGCGCCGAGCTGGGTGTGGTGCTGGCCATGGAGCTGGTGGGTATGGCCTTCGGTTCTATTTTTCTGGGCGGCATTGCCGATAAGTTTGGCCGCAAACCTACGATTCAGTTTTGTCTGGTACTGATGACCGCTGGTATGTTTGGTGCAGCGTTCGTCGATAGCGTGATGACACTGTTGATCATCCGCTTCATTACCGGTTTGGGAATTGGCGGTATGCTGGCTTCTACAAACGCCATGGTATCGGAATTTGCGAATAAGAAAAGCCGTAACCTTTGCGTCATTATAATGGCCACTGGCTATCCCATCGGCGCAGTGCTTGGCGGCAGTATTGCGTCAATGTTGCTGGAAACTCACACCTGGCGTGCCGTATTTATTTTCGGCGGCAGCATTACCGGTCTGTTTATGCTGGTGGTGGCGTTCTGGTTGCCTGAATCTCTGCTGTACATGGTTAACCATCCGAAAGAAAACACCCTGAACAAGGTCAATCATATGCTTGAGCGTATGAAAAAGCCTCTGCTGGATGCATTGCCTGCGCCGGCAGTATCAGCCAAAAAATCCAGTTACAGCACACTGTTTTCGCCTGAAATGCGCAAGCTCACGCTGCTGTTAATGGTGGCGTACTTTGCACAAATCATGACGTTCTACTTTATTCTCAAATGGATCCCGAAAATTGTGGTGGACATGGGCTTTGGTGCTGCACAGGCCGGTCAGGTGCTGGTGTGGGCAAACCTGGGCGGTGCGGTGGGGGCCATTTTACTGGGACTGCTTACCAGCAAACTGAATTTGCGCCTCACCATGATTCCGGTACTTATTCTGGCTTTCGTGATGGTGTCGGTATTCGGCATTGGCTACAGCGATTTAAGCACGCTGGCCCTGGTCTCCGCAGCCACAGGGTTTTTCACTAATGCCGGTGTTGTAGGGCTGTACGGACTAATGGCACAGGCGTTCCCGGCGAACGTGCGGGCAAGCGGCACAGGCGTGGTCATTGGTATCGGCCGCGGTGGTGCGGCACTGAGCCCGGTGGTTGCCGGATTACTTTTCACAAATGGTGTCAGCCTGCAGGGTGTTGCCATTGCCATGGGCACCGGCGCGCTGGTAGCCACACTGGCGATTTATTTCTTAAACAATAAACAGGGCGGACGGGGAGCAGCAACGCATTCTACTTTGTCTGCCGTCACAAAATAACTAATCCACCGGAAAACGGAGTGTTGATGAACTTTACCCGCTTAAACCCGCTCACCGGCGAAATTGCCAGTGAGGCACCGGCAATGAAAGGTGCACACATGCAGGCTGTTGCCGAAAAAGCACAGCAAGGCTTTGAAATCTGGTCCGGTTTTGGCCCTAACCAGCGCCGTGCCATCCTGTCTCAGGCTGCCATTGCCCTTGAAGGTAAGAAAGACGATTTCGTCAAAGCCATGATGGAAGAAACGGGCGCCACTGCAGGCTGGGCTATGTTCAACCTGATGTTAGCAACTTCCATGCTGCGTGAAGCCGCCTCACTGACTACACAAATCAGCGGTGAAGTTATCCCGTCTGACAAACCTGGCTGTGTTGCTATGGCTCAGCGTGTTCCGGTTGGTGTCATTCTGGGGATTGCCCCCTGGAATGCGCCAATTATTCTGGGTGTTCGCGCCATTTCCACGGCACTTGCCTGCGGCAATGCAGTGATCTTAAAAGCATCGGAAGTGTGCCCGCGCACTCATTCGCTGATCATCGAAGCGCTGGCAGAAGCCGGATTCCCTGAAAATACAGTAAATATCGTCACCAATGCGCCGGAAGATGCCGCAGATGTTGTGGGCGCGCTGATTGATGCCAAACCGGTAAAACGCATTAACTTCACCGGCTCAACCGCCGTGGGCCGCATTATCGCAAAACGGGCAGCAGAACATCTGAAGCCCTGCTTGCTGGAGCTGGGTGGTAAAGCCCCTATGCTGGTACTGGACGATGCTGATCTTGACGAAGCGGTGAAAGCGGCCTCCTTCGGCGCGTTTATGAATCAGGGCCAGATCTGTATGTCTACCGAGCGTCTGGTTGTGGTAGATGCGGTGGCTGATGCTTTTGCCGACAAGCTGGCAGCGAAAGTATCCACCATGAAAACCGGCGATCCCCGTGAAGGGAACACCCCGTTGGGTGCGGTGATTGACCAGAAAACTGTTGAAAAGGTCAACGGGCTGATTGACGACGCGGTCAGCAAAGGTGCTGTGATCCTTACCGGCGGTAAAGCTACATCGGTACTGATGCCGGCTACGGTGCTGGATAAAGTCACCGCGGACATGGCGATTTACAGTGAAGAAAGCTTCGGTCCGGTAGTGGCGATGATCCGTGCAAAAGACGAAGCGGATGCGGTGCGAATTGCCAACGATTCTGAGTACGGACTGAGTGCGGCGGTATTCACCCGCGATGCGGCACGGGGCATGAAGGTCGCCGGAAAAATTCGGTCAGGTATCTGCCACGTGAATGGCCCTACTGTGCACGATGAGGCGCAAATGCCCTTCGGCGGTGTGGGAGCCTCTGGTTATGGACGCTTTGGCGGCAAAGCCGGTATCGACCAGTTTACAGAACTGCGCTGGATCACTGTGGAAACTGAACCCGGCCACTATCCCATTTAATTTTTTAAAGTATTGAATTTTATCGTTTTGAGTAAGGAATGATTGTGAGTACAGAAAATCAGGAAGCAAACACCGTAGCGGTGACAATCGAAAACGGGGTGGCGTGGGTTGCCCTGAACCGTCCGGAAAAACGCAATTGCATGAATCCGGCGCTGAACCGCCAGATGATGCGGGTACTGGATGAGCTGGAGTACAGCGACGATGTAGCCGTACTGGTGCTGACAGGGGAAGGCACTTCCTGGAGTGCGGGCATGGATTTAAAAGAATATTTCCGAGAAAACGAAGCGAAAGGCCTGGGCGCAACACGCAGGGCGCAGTCAGAAGCTTACGGCTGGTGGCGCCGTCTGCGCTGGTACCACAAGCCAACGGTTGCCATGATCAATGGCTGGTGTTTTGGCGGTGCGTATGGCCCGTTATTCGGCTGTGATCTCGCATTTGCGGCCGAAGAAGCCACATTCGGTTTGAGTGAAATTAACTGGGGTATTTTGCCGGGCGGCGGTGCCAGTAAGGTCGTGGCTGATTTGCTGCCACTGCGTAAAGCTATGTACCACGCCATGATGGGTGAGAACATTGACGGTAAAACTGCGGCTGAGTGGGGACTGGTTAACGAAGCGGTACCGCTGAGTGAGCTGAAAGCCCGCGTACAGACGGTATGTGATGTGCTGAAAGGCAAAAATCCGGTCGCCCTGAAAGCCACAAAAGATGCCATCCGCCGCGTGAAAGAAATGACTTACGACAATGCGGAAGACTATCTGGTACGTGCGCAGGAAGCAGCAAACAGCTTCGATAACGATGGCCGCAAAGAAGGCATCAAGCAGTTTATTGATGACAAGACCTATAAGCCGGGTCTGGGTGCATACGATAAGAGTCAGCAGAAGTAAGCGGAGTGAGCAGCATGGATTTTCTCTCTTTTCAGGCCCGTCTGCGTCCCGGTGACGAAGCGGTGTACGACATTACCTCGCAGCGTCGCTGGACCTATGAAGCGTGGGACGGTTTCGTTTCCCGGCTGGTGACCTGGTTGTCACAACAAGGTGTGCATAAGGGTGACAGGCTGGTTTGTCTGGCGAGAAATTCTGCTGAAACCGTGGCGCTGCATCTGGCTTGCGGACGGGCAGGGGTATTATTTGTTCCTCTGAACTGGCGTTTGTCTCAGGAAGAACTGATGCAATTGCTGGATGATTGCGAGCCTTCGCTGGTATGTGGCGATAAAGAGGCTGACCGTGCCGGTTTGCCCTATGTGGCGCTTTCCACATTGCCTGATCTGGTCAGCGAACTGACACCCTCTGCTATCAGTAGCGAGAACGCAGCTGCACCTTCGCTTATCCTGTACACATCAGGCACAACAGGGTTACCTAAAGGTATTGTACATACCGAACAAACCATTATGGAAACCACGCAGAATATGGCGCTGCTGGGGCATGTGGATGAACACAGTACCTTTTTGTGCGAAACACCTATGTTCCATGTCATCGGCCTGATTTCCTGTGTGCGTCCTGCGCTTTACTTTGGCGGGCGGTTAATCATTTCTGACGGATTCGAGCCGGCACGTACCTTTAACCGGTTGTGTGATCCTGAACTGGCGGTCAGTCATTATTTCTGTGTCCCGCAAATGGCCAATGCCCTTCGTCAACTGGCACATTTTGATGCGTCTAAAATGACGGGATTAAAAGCGCTGCTGACAGGCGGTGCGCCACATCCGGAAGTACAGATCAAAGCATGGTTAAACGACGGCATCCCCATCGTGGACGGGTATGGCATGAGTGAAGCCGGCACCGTGCTCGGGATGAGTTTTGATATGCGTATTATCGATCAGAAAGCCGGTTACGTCGGTTTACCTACACACCGTATCGATGTGCGGCTGACCGGGCCGGGTAATCAGCCGGTGGCA
This sequence comes from Alteromonas sp. ABH4_456, assembly GCF_056160645.1. Lineage (NCBI taxonomy): Bacteria > Pseudomonadati > Pseudomonadota > Gammaproteobacteria > Alteromonadales > Alteromonadaceae > Alteromonas > Alteromonas sp. ABH4_456. The sequence continues at coordinate 77,611 of NZ_JBSWXO010000012.1, read as the reverse complement.
TTTGGTGAAGCCGGTGAAATACAGATCAAGGGTGCGAACCTGTTTGTGGATGTATGGAAGAACCACCGCGCTTATGAACGAAGTTTCACACCTGACGGCTGGTTTCAGACCGGTGATATTGGCGTGAGCGATGAGGACGGCTATATCCGGATTGTGGATCGCATCAAAGATATGTTCATCTCCGGCGGCGAGAACGTGTATCCCGCTGAAGTTGAGGCTGTAGCACTGCGTTTCCCGCAAATACTGGAATGTGCGCTGATAGGTGTACCGGACGAAAAGTGGGGAGAATCCGGTTGTCTGTTTGTGGTGCCCTCGGTGAGTCATGAGTCTTTCGATAAGGAAGGCTTATTACGGGAAATGGAAAAAGGGCTGGCCCGTTATAAACTACCCAAACATGTCCGGTTGCTGGACGCATTACCCCGTACCGGTGCCGGAAAGGTCAGGAAGAACATCCTTAAATCAGAACTCAGTGCACTGGTCGCAGAACATTGAAATAATATAAGGAAAAGCTTTACCACACCGGTAAATGACGATACAACAAGCCCGTTAAAAATCCTCAAACAGGTTTATTGATGGAAAATTTTGTTGCAGAGTTACAAAGTCAGTTTCAGCACGTACAGGAAGCGGTGGTAAGCCCCGGTTTCCTGTATCAGGTTGCTGCGTTGCTGGCGATTTATTTGGTGGGATGGCTGGTATCAAGGAAGATCCGCAGTTTGTTTGTGCTGACACGGCAGGAGCCGAAAGAAGGCGCACACTCACTGCAAATGTTTGTGTATCGTCTCGGCGGCACATTATTTCCTATTATTACTATCACCTTACTGAAACTGACTTCGGTACTGGGCAAACAATATCAGCTGGATGCATGGCTGCTGGAAATCGCAGTGGTTATCGCTGTGCTGATCTTCATTCATTCCTGCATCCGTGAGTTCGTCTCCAATAAAGGGATTGCGGCGTTTCTGCGCTGGGTGGGGATCCCCATAGTTTTCCTTCATCTGATTGATGTGCTGCCTAAAGTTATCGGCGCACTGCAAACCGTTTCTTTCAGCGTGGGTAACGTTGATGTATCAGCTTACGGTATCGCCCGTGTGCTGATTTTCGGTATTTTACTGTTCTGGCTTGGCCGTGCTTCAAACTCCATGGGTAAGGATATTATCCGCAACCATAAGAAGCTGGATGTCACCACCAAAGAAGTGTTCGCCAAGCTGTTCGAAGTGGCGCTGTTCTGCGTTATCTTCCTGTTGCTGCTTAATATCATGGGAATTAACCTGACTGCGCTGGCCGTGTTTGGTGGTGCTGTGGGTGTGGGTCTTGGTCTTGGTTTGCAGTCCATCGCGTCGAACTTTATCTCCGGTATTATTATCCTGCTCGACCGTTCTTTAACTGTCGGTGACTACGTTGAACTGGACGACGGCAGCAAAGGGTTTGTCCGTGAATTTAAAATGCGTTATGCGGTGCTGGAGACTTACGACGGTAAAGATATCCTGGTGCCTAACGAGAAGTTCATCAACTCGTTGCTGGTGAACTGGACGCACAAAGATTCCAAACAACGTTACCGGATTGATTTCTCTGTTGCTTACAGAACGGATATCCGCTCAATGGTTGAAATCATTAAAGATGCCGTGAGTGAACATCCTCAGGTGATCAGCGGCGATGACGTGGAGATTGAATACCGGCCGGATTGTGAAATCGACAGCTTTGGTGACTCCGGCGTAAACATGTTCGTCGAGTTCTGGATGGAAGGTGTGGATGACGGTCAGAACCGCGTGGGCGGTGACTTGCTGCTGATGGTATTTGAAACCCTCCGCGAACACGATATTGAGATCCCGTTCCCGCAGCGTGAAGTGCGGGTTATCAACGAAGACGCTATTAAGCTCAGTAACACTACCCCGTAGCACTGAGTCTGAACAAGGATGTTTACCAGCAGAAACCCCGAACCGGCCGTGCCTTACTGGCGGCTGTCCGGGGTTTATTTTTTTGTCTGTGCGGTACTCGGCACAATGCTGCCTTACTGGATGCTGTTTATGGAGTCGCTGGGCTACAGCGCCTGGCAGACCGGACAGCTCACCGCACTGCAGATGGTGACAACCCTCATTGCTCCCTACGTGTGGGGCGAGGTGTGTGACCGCGCATCTTCCCGCCTGCGTGTTATCCGTGCCGGAAATTTAGCGGCAGCGCTGATTTTTCTGTGTGTGTTTGCCTTTTTTGAACATTACTGGGCGCTGGTTCTGGCAGTATGTGCCAGTGCGTTCTGCTGGCAGGGACTGAATGCCCAGTTCGAAATTATCACGCTGAATCACCTGGGAAAAGATCCTCACCGTTACGGCAGAATAAGACTGTGGGGTTCCTTCGGTTTCTTAAGCGCTGTGTGGCTTACCGGACAGATCATCAATCTTTATTCTGTGGCATTGTTGCCTTACATTGTCGCCGGCTTGCTGTTCACATTATGGTTGATGACGTTGGTCAATCGCGACCAGCCGGTAAAGGAACAACCGGACGGCAATCTGGAACAGCCCGGCGGGATCTGGCAAAACCCGGTGCTGTGGTTGTTGCTGGTGGTGTTCTTTCTGGTGAACTTCAGTCATGGCAGCTATTACGGCTATTACAGTCTGTTTCTCAAGCAGGAAGGTATCAGTGCGGCCGTTACCGGCAATCTGTGGACTGTCGCTGTTGCGTCTGAATTACTGATGTTTGCCGCTATGCCCTGGGTTATGCGCCGCTTCAGTTTACGGTTCATTTTGCTGGTGAGCCTGTGTCTGACAGCCTTTCGCTGGTTGGGAACAGGGATGCAGGCAGGCAATGTTGCAGAGCTGACTTTGTTGCAGTTACTCCACGGCGTCTCTTTCAGTGCAGTTCATACGGTGGCGGTGCTGCTGTTCAAGCAATGCGTGCACACTGCCCATGAAGGCAAAGCGCAGGCATTATACTGTGCTGTATGTATCGGTGGCGGACAGGCTGCGGGCGTTGCTGCCGGCGGACAAATCTGGGCCATATCTCCGGTAGCCAGTTTCTATTTCAGTGCCGCTGTCGCGGCCGGTGCAGCGGTAATTGCACTGCTGTTTCTCACTGCAAACCGCCTTGCGCCGGCAGGTAAAGTTCAGCAGGTATAAGTTGCTTTGCACAACCGGCCAGGCGCTGACAGCAACAATTTCAGGGTTGCGGTACAGGACCGGTACTTTTCCTCACTATCAGCTTATGGGGCAGAATATTCATCAGTTCTGCCGGCCTGTTACCGTCAATTAAATCCAGCAATATATGTGCAATCTTTTCGCCAATTTTTTCCATTGGCTGGGCAATAGTCGTAAGCGGCGGCGCGCAATATTCGCTTAAAGCAATACCGTCTACACTGATAATGGATACATCGTCGGGTATGCAATATTCCAGTTCCCTTAGAGCATGCATTGCGCCGATGGCGGCGAGATCTCCGAAGCAGAAAATGGCGGTAGGCCGGTTGCGCTGCTGCATCAGACGGTGTACGCCTTCGACCCCCGACTGACTGGAAAAATCACCGTGGTACAGCAGGCGCCCGTCAACCTGAATGCCGGCCTGCTTCATCGCATCACGAAAGCCGGTTTCTCTCAAACGGGAACTGTTAATAGAATCAGGGCCGGCAATGATCCCGATGTGACGGTGACCCAGCCGGAGTAGGTGTTCCGTGGCTTCCACGCCGATACGGTAATTGTCTACGCCTACCTTGGGGATCCCGTCAATTTCAGTAAATTCAGATGCGTTAACCAGCGGCGGGAGTTGTTCTTCAACGGGCAATGACGGGTCTATGTCGAAGGGGATACGGCTGGAATTCGTGATGATGCCGTCCACCTGACGGGTCTTCACCATACCTGCGAAGGTTTTTTCCAGTACCGGGTTGTCCTGCGTATCGTTCAGGATCACTGAATAACCCCGCCGGTGAGCAACGTTCTCGATACTGCGGATAACCGGAGAAAAATAGGGATTGGTAATATCCGGCAGCATAATGGCGATATTACGCGACTTTCCCTGACGCAATCCGGCAGCCAGTTTGTTCGGTGTGTAACCCATTTCCGAGACGACGGCGAGCACCTTATTACGGGTGGCTTCACTTACACGCTCCGGTGTATTTAATGCCCGTGACACCGTCGCTTTGCAGACGCCGGCTTTGATGGCGATATCACTCATTGCCAGTTCTTTATGGCCACTTTTCGACAGGGCCGGCAAACGTTTATTCATGAGCCTGATCCTCTTTGTTCTGCGAGTTGTCGGGATAAGGAAAAACCGGTTGATACTGAGCTTTTATGTATTTCAGCACGTAATATTTTTCAGTGAGTTTGGCAGTTTCGGACTGTAAAGGCAATAAAAGTGATTGAAATCGGTTTCATTGTTTGTTTATTTATTCTTTAAGTTAATATAAATCAATGGTTTGATTTAAATTCTCAGATTTATCCCACCATAACAAGATTCCCTGACTCTCCGGCAATGCTTAGTGCCCGCTTGTCTTCTCCTTCCAACCTGCCGGTTTGTTGAACCTCTCTATTACCTCATCCGTATTAACATTTTTGTAAAAGTCGTATTTCTATAAGTTCATGTATTTTAATGTTTAAGTAGGGTTTGCAGGTTACTTTAGTGAACCGGGTTTGTTAATTTTTTGTATTTGACTTTAGACTAAAGGCTAATGTAGATTTGGATCCCAGACGCCGGATCGTATCCTTTTCACCTGGTTTTCATTGGATCTATCCTGCGTTTTATTGGTTTGTTGATGAAATCGGTTTCCATAGGGTGGTAGTTGTGCAATCAGGGAAAGCGTATCGACAGTGACATGACCAGGCTGAGCAAAAAAGGACAGAGATCCTCCGCTCAGTGAGCGTTACCGGCAACAGGCCATAACAGATGGATCGTGGATATGAAGCCGGCCACTATTTTATGGAGAGACACAATGAAAAAGACACCACACTGGCTGAAGCGCAGCGCCCTGACTATTGCCATCGCTTCAGCGGGGATCAGCAGTTTTCCGGCACTGGCACAGATTGAAAGAGCCACTCTGCGGGGTAAAGTAGAGAGCACCACCGAATCGTTGGCCGGCAAGAAGGTCATGGCCCGTGATACCAAACGGGGATATGTCAGTGAAACCACTACCCGTGAAGACGGCTCCTATGTGTTTGTTGGTCTGAAACCCGGTACTTATCAGGTTATCGTGGACGGTGATGTTGAAGAAATCACTCTTCGCGTAGGGCAGACAGCGCGACTGAATTTTGATGTGGCAGCCAGCGGAGATGACAATATGGAAGTCATCACAGTGTCAGGTACCCGCATTGAGGCATTCTCCGGAGGAGAAATCGGCACCAATATCACCCCTGAAATGATGATGCGCCTGCCACAGAATAACCGAAACTTTCTGGCCTTTGCTGATCTTGCGCCGGGCGTGCAGGTAAATACCTCCTCCGACGGCAGCGTGAGTCTGCGCGGCGGGGCTCAGCACCAGCGCAGTGTTAACGTGTTTCTTGATGGTGTGAGCCAGAAAGATTATGTCCTTAAAGGCGGTGTCACCGGTCAGGACTCCAGCCGGGGAAATCCGTTCCCGCAAAGTGCCATTGGCGAATACAAGGTGATTACGCAAAACTACAAAGCCGAGTATGACCAGGTAGGCAGTACAGCCATTACTGCCGTCACCCGTTCGGGTACCAACGAATTTGAAGGTGACTTCTTTGTCGACTACACCGATGAAGGACTCCGTGAGGCAGAACCAAACGAAACGCAGGGGAAAACCCGCTCACTCATCCGTCACGCCGGTGCAACCTTTGCCGGCCCCATTATCAGAGATCAGCTGCACTTTTTAGCATCTTACGAGAAGAAAACCATTGCCCAGCCTCAGGATGTGATCGGTGGAGAAGGGATTAACTTTGTCACTTTGCCCGATGAATACGCATCTCAGATCGGCGGTTTTGCTTCTGATTTTGAGGAAGATCTGTTTTTCGGAAAAATTGACTGGATGATCAATGCTGACCAGGCGCTGGAATTGTCCGTGAAATTACGGGATGAAAGTGATGTATCCGGATTTGGCGGCGCCAATGCCTATGAATACGGTGTGGACCGCGAGGTAAAAGACCACCGTTATCACATGAAATATACCTACACAGCCGATGCCTGGCAGAACGAATTCCGGCTGACTTATGAAGATGCTGCCTGGAATCCCCGTGCTTTCACTGATGAACCCGGCATGCGTTTAGTGACCGCAGCGCAGCAGTCAATCATCAACGTTGGCGGCGGGCAGGACTATCAGGAAAAAGGTCAGAAAGGGTGGGGGATCCAAAACGATTTCACCTGGCTTGATCTGGACTGGCACGGTTATCACGTTATTAAAGCCGGCTTTAAATACAAAGACATCGAATTACGCACCATACAGCAACAGCCAATCAATCCGCAGTATTACTACAACGTTGAATTTAATGGTCAGGGCAACTTCGACATCGTGCAGCCCTATCGCGTGCAGTGGGGGATCCCGGCAGACGATTCAGTGGGCGGTGCTGTAAAAGCGAAAAACCGTCAGTTCGGTATTTATATTCAGGATGACTGGGAAGTTACTGACAGGTTAACGCTGAACATCGGGATCCGCTGGGATTACGAAGAAACCCCAAGCTACAAAGACTATCAGACGCCGGATGAATTAGTCGGTGCCTTACGGGGTTGGGAGAACATTCAGAACGCCAATTTTGATATTGAAAATTACATCAGTACCGGCAGCGAGAGAGAATACTTCACCGGTGCATGGCAGCCCCGTCTCGGTTTCAGTTATGTGATGGACGAAGACCGTAACCATATGCTGTTCGGTGGCTATGGCCGTTCCTATGATCGTAATCAGTTCGATTTTATGCAACTGGAACAAAGCTCCGGTTCGTTTGCTACGGCGGAATACTTCTTTCAGGGTGACAGTGCTAATCAGTGTGATGCTTCATCGTCAAATTGTGTGGCATGGGACCCGGTTTATCTCACGCAGGCTGGGCTGGATTCTTTAATCAGCAGCACAGAGGTGAGGGGCAGCCGTCATCTGTTGCCTAACGATTTAAAGATGCCGTACTCCGATCAAATGAGTTTAGGTGTACGCAGTGTGTTCGGTGACTGGAACTCAGAAATCAGTATTGCCAGAACGGTGAGTAAAAATGGCTTTAACTGGCTGCTGGGCAACCGCTTGCCAGACGGCGAATTTTTTCAACCCGGCACCAACTGGGGCTCACCCTGGGGATACGGTATTCCGGGCTGGGGCAGTCTGATCATCGGAACTAACGACGGTGAAACCCGCGCGAATAACCTCTACTTTAAACTGAACCGTTCTCATAAAGACGGCTGGGGCGTGAACATCGCTTACACCTTCACTGATGCGGAAGAAAACCGTGTTTACAGTGAAGTCTATGCTTTTGACTATGAGTCAGTCAGCGATTACGGCTGGAACAAGTCTGTAGGCGTGCCTGATCACCGGGTTGTGCTTACCGGTTCTTACGACTTACCCTGGAATGTGGCGCTCACTGCCAAATACACCTGGTCTTCTGAAACTATTTATCAATACACCCTGTGTGATGAAAATGACCAGTGTGCTTTCCGCCGGGCAGAGCCACCGGCCAGTGACTATTCACGCTTTGATCTGGCACTGAGTAAAGACTTCCCGACAGATTATATCAGTGAGAACTCCGTCGCCTGGATTCGTTTTGATGTTCAGAACCTGTTTAACGAAAATAACTACAACACGTTCTATCTGAATCCTGATGAAAGTAACTTCCAGCAGCCGAATATGACTGCGGCAACTAACGGCGGAAAACGTCAGTTGAAGCTGTCAGCAGGCTGGCGCTTCTGATGTAACAACGCAAACATCAGATATTTTAATTCAAAACGGGGCAGCATGACTGCCCCGACTTTATCAATAAAAAACATGACCTTAATCAGAGGCCAGACAGCATGAACAGTAAACGCTTTTCCGGCGCAATTTTCGCCATTATCACTTTATTTAATCTGCCCGTATTCGCTGCCGGATGGCAGATAACCGGTTACGACAGTCACGTAGAACTGAACTGGGAATCATTGCATGAAGAAGGTACCCGCTTTCGTGTTCAGGTAACGCAGGACGGCAAGAACTGGCACACGCGACTGGAAACGAACAGTGCATTTGCCATGGATTTTGTCCGTGATCTGGGCACTAATCTGACCTTGCAATACCGGCTTATGGAAGTAAACGGCGATACAGAAACAGAACTGGCGTCAGGAGAAGCCAAAACCCGCGATTTTACCGATGATGAGCTGCTGGATATGGTGCAGCGTTATACTTTCCGCTATTTCTGGGACCATGCTGAACCTTCCAGTGGCATGGCGCGGGAACGCATTCCCTTCATGGACCAGGATGGTGACATCGTGACAACCGGTGGTACAGGGTTTGGTATTGCTGCCATCATCACTGCTGCGGAACGGGGTTGGGTAACCCGCAAGGCGGCTGTGGCGAGACTGAACAAAATGACAGACCACCTGGAACAGTTCGAGCGTTTCAAGGGCATGTGGGCACACTGGTATACCGCAGATGATTTGAATGCTTTTAACTTCAGTAAATACGATGATGGCGGCGATATTGTTGAATCCGCATTTATGATGCAGGGTCTGCTGACTGCCCGTCAGTATTTCAACGGCGATGATAAAGAAGAGCAGCGTTTACGTAATCGCATTACTGCATTGTGGGAAGACATGGACTGGGAATGGTATACACAGGGCAAAGATATTCTGTACTGGCACTGGTCGAAAAATTACGGCTGGAAAATGAATCACCCTATCAAAGGCTACAATGAGGCGCTGATTGTCTACATTCTTGCTGCGTCATCCCCGACTAATGCTATTTCCGCTGAACCTTACCACGAAGGCTGGGGGGGCTGGGAAGTCAAAGAATTCAGAAACTACTCAACCTATTATGGTATGACATTACCGCTGGGTAATAAAGTGAACATGGGGGGCCCTCTGTTCTTTGCTCATTACAGCTTCATGGGGCTGGATCCGAGAGGCTTGCGTGATCGCTACACGAATTACTGGGAGCAAAACAAACGCCATACACTGATAAACCGTGCGTACTGTATTGATAATCCCTTTGGCTGGCAGGGCTATGGTGAAGATCTCTGGGGGCTGACAGCCGGTGATATGGTGCCGGTGGGTTATACGGCACATGCACCGGGCGCTGAACGGGATCACGGCACTATTTCGCCAACGGCCGCCTTATCCTCTATGCCGTATACACCGGCTGAGTCGATGAAAGTACTGAAAAACCTTTACCGTAACCATGGCCGCCACATGTTTGGCCGGATGGGCTTTTTCGACGGCATTAATTTAAGTGTGTCAGACAATCCGGAAACCCAGGTAAGAAATACCTATCTGGCCATCGATCAGGGGCCTATTGTAGGTATGATAGAAAACTACCGGACAGCTCTGTTGTGGAACACTTTTATGAAGGATAAAGATGTTCAGCGGGGACTGAAAAAGCTGGGCTTTACTATCGACCATAAAGTACAGTCGAACATTCAGTCCATTGGACACTAACAGGGAAAAAGATGATGGGAAGATTGGCTAAGTTTTCAATCAGTGCTGTGGCATTGAGTGTTCTGCTGGTAGGGTGTACCACTCACAATACGCCTGTTGTTCAGGCGCCAAAAAAAACTGCGGCAGAGAATGTGAGTGCACAGGAGTCCGCCGCCGGGGAAGTCTGGCGACAGTATTATGAAGCCAATGTTTTTGACAGCGGAAGCACAAAAACACCTTATCAGATGATGTTGCCGGAACAATTTGATCCGCAAAAAAACTATCCGGTGGTGCTTTTTCTGCATGGTGCCGGAGAGCGTGGCAACGACAATCAGGCGCAGTTGAACAACGGCGGTAAATTGTTTGCAGAGCACCGCAGCGACTTTCCCGCCATCGTTATTTTCCCTCAGGCGCCTGCAGAAGATTACTGGGCCGCTGCCATCGCTGACCGCAGTCAGTTACCCTTTAGTTTTGACTATCCGTATACCGGCGAAAATGACGTGCCGGCCACCGACGCGCTTAAAGGCGTCATGGCGATAACTGACTGGTTGTCAGAGCAGCCTTTCGTGGATACATCCCGCATGTATTTGATGGGATTGTCTATGGGGGGCATGGGCAGCTATGAGCTGTTAGCCAGAAAGCCTGACACCTTCGCTGCCGCAGTGATAATTTGTGGCGGTGCAAATGCTGAACTTGCCGGTAATATCCGTTCTGATCTTCCCGTCTGGGCATTCCATGGCGATGTGGATCAGGTGGTGATCCCCGAATATAACATTCGCATGGTGGAAGGGCTGAAGGCACAGGGCAATCCGGTCAAATTCACCACCTACCCGGGCGTGAATCATAACAGCTGGGATCCGGCTCTGGCAGAACCCGGACTACTGCCATGGTTGTTTTCACAGAAGAAATAAAATGCCGGTGTGTCCGGCTCAACATCCGCCGGTGATCAGGTCAATCACCGGCTTTCTCAGGTATACTTACATTTTACCAAACTGTTCGTAGTTCTCATGCCAGCTCAGGGCTTCGCCGAGAATGTGAGGGGTATGCATACCGCGGGCGCTGGCACAGGCTCTTTCGAAATAGTCGTGCAGTCTGTCGCGGTAGTCCGGATGGGCACATTTATCGATGATGACTTTTGCCCGCTGACGGGGTGACAGGCCCCGTAAATCAGCCAGACCCTGCTCGGTAACAATGACTTTTACATCGTGTTCGGTGTGATCCACATGAGACACTATAGGTACTATAGAGGATATTGCGCCGTTTTTAGCGGTGGACGGGGTGACAAAAATAGACAGGTATCCGTTACGGGCGAAGTCGCCTGAGCCACCAATACCATTCATCATTCTGGTGCCCATCACATGAGTGGAATTCACATTCCCGTAGATATCTGCTTCCAGTAAGCCGTTCATGGCAATGACGCCCAGACGGCGGGCGATCTCAGGGTGATTACTGATATCCTGCTGGCGGAGAATGATTTTCTCGCGGTAAAAATCCATGTTTTTATTCAGCTCGTCCAGCGCCGTGGGGCTGAGTGAAAATGCTGTGGCCGAGGCTACTGATAACGTACCAGACTTGAGCATTTTTAGCATGCCGTCCTGAATCACTTCCGTGTACGCTGTCAGGTTTTTATAGCCGCCGGTATCCAGGCCTTCCAATACGGCATTGGGAATGTTGCCCACGCCTGATTGCAATGGCAGCAGTTCTTTGGGTAAGCGGCCTTTCTGAATTTCAAAGCGGAAAAAATCGAGAATATGGTCAGCAATCTGTCTTGAGCAGGCGTCCGGCGGCGTAAATGGACTGTTCCTGTCAGGGGCAGAGGTTTCTACGATGGCAAGGATCTTCTCCGGGGGAATAGTAAAATACGCATCGCCGATACGGTCATCGGCTTTGGTTAACATGATGGGCTTGCGGTTTGGCGGTAAGGCGGTGCCGTAATAAATATCATGCATGCCTTCCAGTTTCAGATTTTGTCCGCTGTTCACTTCCAGAATGATCTTGTCAGCCTGTTCAATCCAGGTTTTGTTGTTACCAATTGAAGATGAAGGCACTAACCGGCCATCCTCATGAATAGCCGTCACTTCAATAACAGCAATGTCCAGTTTGCCCAGAAAGCCTGACCAGGCGTATTGGGAAACTTCAGACAGGTGAATATCGATGTAATGCATCTGACCATTATTGATTTGCTTGCGGCAAACAGGGTCGGACTGGAAGGGCAAGCGCATGTTAATACCATCCACGGCTGCCAGCGCACCATCAAGCTCAGGCGCTGTTGAGGCACCGGTCCACAAATTGATTTGGAAATGATTGCCTGCCTGACGTTGTGTTTCTGCACGTTTAGCCAGGGCACCCGGCAGGGCTTTTGGGTAACCGGCGCCGGTAAAACCGCTCATACCTACTGAGTCACCGTCATTGATGAATGCAGCAGCCTGTTCAGCACTCATCACTTTATTTTTTAATTGCGGACACAAAATTCTGGATTCAGAAAACATGATCACTCCGGTAAATCGCTTTTCAAAAAAGATTCCAATGCGATAGTAAAAAGAAGAGGGGAAGCAGCAATTGAACAAGAAAGCCCGCTGCTAAAAAATACAGCAATGACTTTACATCGAATTAACGGGAACGGAATAAGACGTCAGTTGTATACGGGCAATTTTACCAACAAAAACCGGTTTCAGGCCTTTGTTGGTAAGGGTTTGTGAAGCATAGCTGGAAGACAATTTCAGCTCATGTTTAATAAAGGGCTACGTTTCATCGCACCGGTTGATCTTGCCTCACTCCGCTGAGTACCAATCTTGTACTTATGATTTTTTTGCCCTTCTTCCAAACGGGCAAGCCTGAGCGACATACGCCGGGCGATAATCTGAAAGAGGAGTAAATCATGGCAAACGTATTTATTGTTGGTGCAGCAGGTAAAGTGGGTTCACGTTTAGTGAAGCGGTTAAGTGACACCGACCATCAGGTCACGGCCATGCACCGGAAGCCGGAACAAAGCGACAGCCTGACCGGGCTGGGAGGGAAACCCTGTCTTCTTAGCATTACAGATGCCAGCGTCGACAGCTTAGCTACAGCAATGAAAGGCGCTGATACCGTGGTGTTCTCCGCCGGTGCCGGTGGTGCCAGTGTGGAGTTAACGAATGCCGTAGACGGTGAGGGACTGGAAAAGTCGGTAGATGCCGCGCAGGCTGCCGGTGTGAAGCGTTTCATTCTTGTGTCGGTATTCCCGGATGCCGGCCGGGGCAAACATATATCAGAAACCTTTGAAAACTACATGCGGGTGAAGCGTCTGGCGGATGTTTACTTAGCGCAAAGTAAGCTGGACTGGGTCATCCTCCGGCCGGGCACGCTTACGCTGGAAGAGGGAACCGGAAAGGTAAATGCCGGACTCGCCATTAAATATGGTGATATTTCAAGAGATGATGTGGCTGAAACGTTGCTGGCTATTATCGAAAACGAGGGGATCAGCCGTAAAATTATCGAGCTGACTGAAGGTGAAACTCCGGTCAGGGAAGCCATCGCGTTGGTTCCGGACTGATTACGGATACTAAGTAGTAAATTATGCTGGCACTCTGCACCTGTGCAGCAATGCACAGGTGCAGAGAATACAGCATCAGCGTTTAATTACTCTGCAATGATGGCGTCGAAGCCGGCTTTAGAGGCGGCTACAGCGTCCATAGGAGAAAGTCCGTCAGGATAGACTTCCTGTTCAATGACAATCCATTCAGCACCACCATCTAACACTGTTGCACGGTAAATCGCAGACCAGCTTATGTCGTCTTTGCCGATAATGGGCAGCAAGTCACTGTCTTCCAGTACATCGGATTTAAAGTGAGTGGTTAATGTTCTGCCGGGATAGCGACGAACGAAAGCAATGGGATCTTTGTCAGCGTGTACTGTCCAGCCCACATCCTGCTGCAAAATGACTGACTCAGGCGTATGACTGGCTATATAGTCGAAATAGCTGGTATCGCCGTAATCAGCCCATTCCTGAGCATGGTTATGAAAACCAACCTTCATGCCATAAGGTGCCAGCGCTTCAGATAAATCAGTAAGTTCCGCAGCGAATGCTTTAACATCATCACCGTTAAATGCGCGGTCATCCCAGGGAATGATCAGAGCATCAATACCCAGCGCCTGATAAAACTCAACGGTGTCTTCCAGGTTATCCGTTAACTGCGGAGTTTGTACGTGTGCACCACTGGCCGTTAAACCAATGGAAGACAGATACGCTTTTAAGCCGGCAGGATCTTCTGCGTAGGGGCCGAAGTCGCCTGCGAATTCAACACCGTCAAAACCAAGAGCTGCAAGCTTTTCCAGCGTGCCTTTAAAGTCGTCTTTTAATGCGTCTTTTACCGACCACAGTTGCACGCTGATTTGCGGAGCAACAAAAGCTTGTTCTGTCTCCGGGGCTGCTACCTGTGCAGCCGGTTCAGATGCAGTTTGCGTGTTCTGAGCGGGTTGTTCACTGCAACCACCCAGCAATGCTGTTGCGCCAAGGCCAATAGCCAGAGCGACAGGAGAGAGTCGCTTCATTGTTTTAGTCATCATAGTCGTCCTGATTTGAATTCTTTTACTGCGTAATCAACTGCTCTGGCAGTAATTGCCATAAAGGTTAACGAGGGATTTCCCACGCCAGTAGAACAGAAACTGGCACCGTCTGTCACAAATAAATTCGGTACGTCATGAGCCTGGTTATAGCCGTTTAAAATAGAATCTTTCGGGTCCCGGCCCATTCTGGCCGTTCCCACTTCGTGAATAGCCAGGCCCGGCGCCTGACCCAGAATACGCTGTTCAATATTATTGAAGCCGGCTTTTTCCATCATCGAAGAGGCCACTTCCAGCGCACTTTGCATCATGGCATTTTCGTTATCTGACCACTTGCAGTTAATATTTAACTGGGGAATACCCCATTTGTCTTTTTTGGAACTGTGCAGCGCCACCTGATTATCGTGACGGGGAAGCATTTCTCCCTGAGCCTGCAGGCCAATTCCCCAGCCGCCAGGATTGTGTAACAGTGATTTAAAGGACTTCCCAAAGCCATCCATACTGCCCATCGATTGCCAGTCAGCCCGTGATGCACTGCCAGCTAACGCATAACCCCGTTTGAAGTCTTTGTGGTAGCGCCCGGGTTCATAATGGAAGTTAGGAATATACAGCGATGCCGGTCTTCGGCCGGAATAATATTCTTCCTCATAGCCGTCAATGCTGGCGGTCACCAGTGCATTGTAATTGTGGTCCATCAGATAATGGCCAAGTACGCCGGAGCTGTTAGCAATACCGTTGGGGAATTGTTTAGATGTGCTGTTCAGCATTATCTGAGTGGTCCCCAGAGTGGAAGCACATAAGAACACCACTTTGGCGTAATATTCCCGCTGTTTCAGGGTATCGTTGTCGATAACACGTACACCCTTCACGCGATTGGTTTTCTCATCATAGATGAGGCTTTCCACCACGCTGTTTGGGGCAATGTACAGATTACCTGTTCTGGCTGCAGCGGGCAGGGTTGCGCTTTGTGTTGAGAAGTATGCACCCAGCGAGCAGCCTTTCTGACATTCGTTTCTTGCCATGCACTGTGCACGGCCCATTTCCAGATGGATTTTCTGCGGCTTTGTTAAATGGGCGCAACGGCTGATGATGACCGGTTTATCCGGCTCCGCTTCCGTCATTTTTGCGGTGAAATCCAGCTCGGGTTTTGTCATTTCAAACGGCGGTAAAAATACGCTGTCCGGCAATTGTGGCAGGTTGGCCGCAGCCCCGCTGATCCCCACGAACTTTTCTACATACTCATACCAGGGCGCTAAATCCTTGTAGCGGATGGGCCAGTCATTGCCGTGGCCGTCTTTCTTATTCGCTTCAAAGTCGAAGGCACTCATACGGTATGACTGACGGTGCCAGAGTAACGATTTACCCCCCAGCTGATTAGCTCTGATCCAGCTGAAATCCGTCCCTTCCTCTGTACTGTAAGGATAATCTTTATCGTTACCAAAGAAGTGTTTTGTCCCGTCATGGAAGGCGTAACACTGCTTTTGAATTTTGTATTGCTCATCAGCAAGTTCTTTTGCCACCTTGGTACGGTTGGCATATTCCCAGGGCGGTACGGCTTCTGAGATATAGTCTTTGCGGTGTTCAACAACACGGCCACGCTCTATCATAAGCGTTTTCATGCCTTTTTCGGTCAGCTCTTTCGCCGCCCAGCCTCCGGTCACGCCTGAACCAATTACGATGGCATCATAAACTTCTGAAGATTCATCTATATACATTTCTTTGTTCATTTCGGTACTTCCGGCTAGTAATAAGCTTTAGAGCTGTAAGCGCTGCCCACAGAGGCGAGAGGCACTGAGCCTTTAAAACCCCCGGGTACAGGCAGGTAGGTCAGTTCTTTTGTCGCGCCCGGCTGAGATGTGTAATAACCAAACACGATCAGGCTTTTAAGAAACTTGAACGTGCCCTTTTGAGCGGCAGAAAAGGGGGCTTCTGCTTTCTCCAGGGCAGTTAACAAGCGCAATTGGGACGCTTCGTTCAAGAGGGAAAACTGTTTAGCGCCAAAGGATGTGGCGTTCTTATCAATGCTGGCAAGCAGTGCGAGAGCTGACTGCTGTTCCTCTTCGTCGTACACCACGCTTAACTGATGATCGATAAAGTGGTGACACATGACCTCAGCAGCACCGGGTGTGCTGGTTTGAGGAATAGTCAGCGCGCAAATCCGGCGCAGGGTTTCTAATGCATTGACGCTCAATATTGCCGGTGAAGCCGCAGTGGCATCGCCTCTGAAGTGTTGAGCGGCAGCGATGGCATTGCCGCTTAGCAGGGATGCTGCGCCAATGCCCCCTACAGCGGTAAGTGTTTTAAGAAGTTGTCTTCGATTCATCATGGGGCTTGAAAATCCAACTGGTATCCGGAACGTTTTATTTTTGTGATGCTGTGTAAATTGATTTAACAATTTGTGGTGTACCTTAGCGTATTTATGTAACCGGTTTCAATAATTTATGTGTTTTGTTGTTAGGTTTAATTTTAAATTATTGAATAATAGATGTTTGTTAGTTTTTGGTGCGGTTTTTGTTGCTGATAACGGTTTCTTAAACTGAATAGCGTTCCGTGGTTTCGTCTGAAAAATAAAACCATTCATCGTGAAGTTTATCAGGCTTAATCCGCCATTTTGAGGCATAAAAAACCACCTTTTTAATAAGGCTGATTTTGGTTAAGTTTAAGAATTACATGGTTTTTTGAATCATGTTAATTACGAGGATACACTGCCTGCAATTTAGGTTGTGCTGTAAAATTGCTGTTATTGAAAAGTAAGTTTTAATGTAATAGATTGCCTCTGCCTGAAAACGGTTACATTACGGGTGTGGTATCGGGAGGACACGAAATTGCACCCTTTTTAAGAAAATTTTTTCGCAATTAGGGACCAGAGATGAAAGAGACATTTGCCGGAAAACATGGCGTGAAACGTTCGGTGTTGGCATTGTGCGTACTAGCGGCCATCCAACCTG
Organism: Alteromonas sp. ABH4_456; assembly: GCF_056160645.1. Lineage (NCBI taxonomy): Bacteria > Pseudomonadati > Pseudomonadota > Gammaproteobacteria > Alteromonadales > Alteromonadaceae > Alteromonas > Alteromonas sp. ABH4_456. Next base: position 60,611 of record NZ_JBSWXO010000012.1, on the reverse strand, counting down.
TAACAGCCTTCGCACAAGAGACAGAAGTACCTGATGACAGTGATATCGAAGTGATTAACGTCAGCGGTATCCGGGGCTCTCAGGAAGCTTCCATTTTCAACAAACGAACGGCAGCCACTGTTGTAGACTCTATTGCTGCAACAGATATCGGTAAACTGCCGGATGTAACAATTTCAGACTCTTTGCAACGTATTTCCGGTGTGCAAATTCGCCGTACTGCGGGTGAGGGTGGTTCACTCAATATCCGGGGATTACCTCAGGTAGTCACTCAGCTGAACGGTGAACAGTATCTTGGTGCAAACTCTGTTGTATCCACTCAACCTAACTTCAGCGATATCCCGTCACCTCTGTTCCGTGGTGCTGATGTATTTAAAAATGCCACAGCCAATCTGGGCAATGCCGGTATCACCGGTACTGTTAACTTAAAAACTTATCGTCCGTTTGATTTTGAGGAAGGCTCTACCTTCAGCGGTGCAGCAGAAATGCAACGTGGCGATGAAACTAAAAAGAACGATCCTAATTTTTCTGCATTGTATAACTGGCAGAACGGCGATGTGGGTTTCATGATCTCCGGTACCTACGCCAATGTGAATCTGGCGAACTCTTATAATGGTATCAATACCGGCAGCCCGGGCGATGCCGGCTGGACCGACCGCACCAGTGCTGCGGAAGTTGGCGTGGACGGCCGTGATGGCCGCGTTATCTTAGGTTCACAAGGTTTTTCTGCCTGGAATCAAGGCACTGAACGTGAGCGTCTGGGCCTGAACACATCCATGCAGGTTGATTTGGGTGAAGGTTTTGTTTTCACTGCAGATGTGTTCTACACCGAGCAGGAAGAATACAACCGTAAAGTCGGTTTAAGTGCAACCAACAAGTGGGGCCCCCGCGGCTGGTTTACGCCAACGCAGGAACGTGCCACCGGTGCAATGATTGACGGCGGCGAAATGTATTCCTGGCAAACGGCTGAACTGTACCCGTCACGTCTGAAGTCATTCACTCAGAACGATGTGTACAACAACAGTTCTACCAACATTAACCTGCAATTAGATTACGATAACGGTGGCGCATTCAGTGGTCAGTTCCGTGCAATTATCGGGCGTGCCTCGCAGGAACACCGTCACGGTTATAACGAAGGCGATATGACCAACGGGTCAACCACACTGGGCCGTACAACTAACCTGGTTCCGTCTGACAAGTGCGGACCCGATGATGTGGTTGTGGGCGATGACGGCGGCTGTCTGCAAGCTATTAATGCTATGGGCTACAGCGAAAATCCGCATCTGACTTATGACACTACCGGTGAGCACCCTGTGTGGAGCGGCTTTGACCGTTCACTGACCGGCGGCCTGGGCGACGGTGCGACTATTGCCGATTACATGGGCAATTTGTCCAGCTACAACATTGGCGCTTTCAGCTCTGAGAACAATGAAAACTCAGAAGGCGACATCAACGCCTTTAGCATGAAAGGCAAATATTTGTTCGACAGCGGTTACGTGACCAGCATCGAAGGCGGTATCCGCTATGGTAAACGCAGCGCAGACTACGAGCGTTATCACCTGTTTTCACCGGTACAAACCGCCGGCTGTATGGCACAGTGGAAAGCGACAGACGTATTGCTGAATGCTGATGCGCCAGCGTGTTCAGACGGCGAGATGGTAAACGGCGAATTCATGCCTTATGCCGCTCTGGAAAGCATTCCTCTTGATCAGTACAACAACGTGGTACAGGTCACAGACTTCGGCCCTGTTTCCGGTATTCCTGCAATCTGGGCGGTTGATCCTGCAGATTACGATGATCCTGAAGCCTTCCATAACCGCGTTTTCGGTGAATCGGTAAAACAAATCGTTCCCGGTTCCAGCTTCAGCGCTGATGTGGCTGAGCTAAGCTACTTCCTGCAGGCAAACTTCGAAGGCATGGACGGCTTGCTGACCGGTAACGTGGGTATTCGTGTTATCGAAACTGACCTTACTGTGAAGCAGAACATTGCCGGTGATAACCTGCCTTACAGTGGTACCGCTATTGATACCGGCGATGTGGTTTCAAGCCGTGACTATACTGATGTGTTACCAACTCTGAACCTGTCTTACAGCATCACGGACAATGTAATTGCACGTTTTGCTTATTCAGAAAACATGACACCGCTTAACCTGAATCAGTACGGTGAAGGTTTAACGTTAAGCAATGCGTTAGATTCAGTAGAAGGCAGCCCGACACAAGGTCAGTTCATTGTGACCGGTGGTAGCCTGGCGGGTAATCCGCAGCTTGATCCATGGCGCTCGACTAACTACGACGTGTCGTTAGAATGGTATCCCGGTCAGGCCAGTATGGTATCTGCTGCACTATTCCGTGTTGAAATTGACAGTTTCACTGTGAACCAGACGGTAGACATGGAAATGCCGGATGCCGACGGAATAGTACGTCGCAGCGTACCAATCACTACGCTGGTTCAGGGTGACGGTGGTACGCTGGAAGGTTTTGAAATCGGTGCGAAAATCGCGTTCAGTGACTTCATCGAAGGTGAGTCTCTGTTAGCCAGCTTCGGTATGGATACTAACTTCACTTATTCACCCAGTGAAGGTTCCGGTACTGACATTTACGGCGAAGAGAATATGTTTAACGACAACTCTGAGCGTCAGTTTAACGTTATCGGCTGGTATCAGGGCGACCGTTTTGAAGCACGTATTGCTTACAACTACCGCAGCGAACGCTTAGCCGGTCAGGGTGGTTGGGGAGCTTTGAACCTTTATCAGGCCCCGACATCTTATGTGGACATTTCTGCCAGCTACGACATTGATGAGAACTTCTCTGTCTATGCGCAGGGCTCGAACATCACTGGCGAGTACGAAGATTATTACCTGCAATGGGAAGATCAGTACGCCTTCCAGAACTACTATGAAACCCGCTACATCGTGGGCGTAAGAGCGAAGTTCTGAGCTTAAGCAGAAAGTCGTGAAGCGGGGGTACGAATAGTACCCCCGATGTTTTACACTGCATGAATTATTAAAAAAGCGTGAAGGGAGTTTGTTGAATTCCCTTACCATTCCAGCGTAGAAAGTATCGACTATGGCCACTATCCGTGATGTTTCCAGAGAGTCAGGCTTATCAATAGCCACCGTTTCAAGAGCTATCAGTAACCCTGAAATGGTCTCAAAACAAAGTCTCCGCCGTGTGAATCAGGCGATAGAGAAATTGCAGTACCGGCCAAATCTCACCTCTCAAAAATTTCGCTTACAGCGCACTAACACCATTGTAGTGCTGGTACCTAATATCGCTAATCTGTTCTTCGCGCAGTTAATCAGTGGCGTTGAAGATACGGCTGCAAAGCATGGTTTTAATGTGTTGCTCGGTGATACCCGTGACAGTGCCAGCCGGGAGCAGGAATTTATTCAACTGGTGGAAACCCGTCAGGCGGACGGATTAATTCAGCTGACTCCCCACAATGACAAAGCTGTTTTGCCTATTAAAGATGTAAAAGCCGTGAATGCGGCTGGCTGTGCCGGTACCCCTTACTATTCTGTTCGCATCGACAATGAAGAAGCCGCTGCCAAAATGGTGACGTATCTGATCAGTCAGGGCCACCGCCGCATCGGTATGATTTCCGGCCTGAAAGACAACCTTCACTCCATGGCCAGGCAGTATGGCTATAAACAGGCGCTGGAAAATGCGGGCATTGCCTTTGATGAAGAGCTGGTGGTTGAAGGCGACTTTTCGTTCTGGTCCGGATTTAATGCAGTGAAGCATTTCGTCAACATGGACGAGCGGCCTACGGCGCTTTTCTGTGCCAACGATGAAATGGCAATCGGAGCACTCAAAGGCTTAAAAGAGAAAGGTCTGAAAGTACCCGATGACATTTCTGTCACCGGATTTGACGATCTGGATATGGCCAATTACTGCGATCCTCCATTGACCACCATCAGGCAGCCTGCTGTGAGAATGGGGGAAGAAGCTGCCGAATTGCTGTTCCGCATAATTGAAGGTGAACAGCCGAAACTTACCGAATACATTTTACCGTTTGAAATCATTATCCGGGAAAGCACGCGGGCTGTTAAATAGCACTCTTCTTGCTGCGTGCACGCCGGTTTACCTCAGGAAATTAAAATGAAAAAAAGCCTTTTGTGCATGACACTGTCCATTGTCATGTCAGTGCACGCATCCGCAGCAGAAATAGCGACGTTATTTACTGATCACATGGTGTTACAGCGTGACAAACCGGTCAATCTGTGGGGCACAGGTGCGCCCGGCGAAACTGTCCGTGTTGTGATAAATAACGTGGAACAAACCACAACGGTAACTGCTTCCGGGAACTGGACCGTTTCGTTACCGGCACAAGCAAAAGGCGGCCCCTATACCCTTTCTGTGCAGGGCGATAATACCTCGTCATTTGATGATGTGTGGTACGGCGATGTGTGGATTGCCGCCGGGCAATCCAACATGGAATGGGATTTAAAAGACCACGTTACAGGTAATGAAAAAGCACTGGCTGAAGCCGGTAATGCACGCATTCGCCTTTATGATGTGCCAAATACCCTGTCGCCGGAAGTGCAGACCACATTGCCTGAGAGCAAGTGGCAGGTCGCCAATGCCAGCACCGCCGGTGCATCCTCTGCCGTGGCCTGGTTTTTTGCTGAAAAAGTCTCATCAGAAGAAGATGTAATGGTGGGCATTATTGAAAGTAACTGGGGCGGCACACCGGCAGAAGCCTGGATTGATTTGGCGACGGTTGAAACTGTGCCCGGCTACCGGGAACAGGCTGAAGCAGTAAAGCGCAACCCTGACTGGGCAAAAACGCTGCGTGACAACGACACGCGAAATACCGAAAAGTGGCGCCGCATCGACAGTGAAGCCGTAGCATTGGCTACCGGTGCGGCTGAGGTTGATTATGATGACAGTCAATGGCCTGAAGTCACCCTGCCGAACAGTACACCGTTTACTGAATTTACCTGGTTGCGGCATACCTTCACGCTTACAGATGATGATATGTCGAAATCTGTCACGATTAATGTGGGTGACATTGTTCAGAACGCTTTTGTGTTTATTAACGGTCACGTGATTGCGAAAGAAGACTGGCGCAATGGTGATTCACTGCATCACCTGCCAGAAAAGTGGCTGCGGCGGGGAAAAAACGTATTCGCTATCCGGGTGACGAACGACTGGGATAACAAAGCCTATGTGGGCCGGCCGGCACAAATCTGGCGCGAAGTCGGCTCTGAGAAAGTTGATATATCCGGACAATGGCGGGGCACTAATACCATTGAGCCCCCTGTTCCTGAGGTTGAAAACTACACCTTCACTCCCGGGTTTTTGTATAACGCGATGATAAATCCCTTGCTACCTTACCGGGTAAAAGGCGTTATCTGGTATCAGGGCGAAAGCAATGTCGATCGTCAGGAATACTACGCAGACTTATTTAAAACACTGATCAGGACATGGCGCAAAAAGGCGGATGACGGCACATTGCCATTCCTGTTTGTGCAGCTTTCAGCATTTTTGAAACCACAGGCCTTACAGCCCGACAGTGCATGGGCTTACCTGCGGGATGCACAAAAAGAGACGTTATCTCTGCCGGATACTGGCATGGCTGTGTCCATTGATGTGGGTAATCCGGACGACATTCATCCTAAAAACAAGCGGCCTGTGGGCGAGAGGTTATGGCGTCAGGCGGCCCGGCAGGCGTACGGCCATCAGGATATCGTAACGTCAGGGCCGGACTTTTCAGGTATGGATATTAAAGGCGATAAAGTGACGTTACGTTTCAGTAATGCTGAGGGCCTGACAACAACAGAAGGTAACGCACCTGCAGGCTTTATTATCGCCGGTGAAGATAAGCGGTTCTTTCTTGCTGACGCGGAACTGGACGGTGAGAAAATTATATTAACTAATGCGAATGTGAAGAAACCTGTTGCCGTGCGCTATGCCTGGGCTGATTATCCGGTCGTGAATCTGGTGAACGGGGAAGGCTTACCCGCAGTACCCTTCAGAACGGACAACTGGACCGCTTCATCGGTAACCGCAGGGCAGTAGCGTCACACCGTTTGACGGGTTACATTCGTTAATACATTGTTTATTGACGACAACCGGTTTCAAAAAGGTAAAATGGTGACTGAGCCTCACCGGCCTTAATGGAACATGCTATGAAGTTGTCGTCTTTTGACGTTCTCGTCATTGCTGGCTATCTCTGTGTTGTCATTCTGCTTGGAATGGGAATAGCCAGATTTAACAAAAAAAACACAACAGATTATTTTCTCGGCCAGAATAAAATCCCCTGGCCGTTGCTCGGGCTGTCCAATGCCTCAGGCATGTTCGATATCAGTGGCACCATGTGGATGGTGTACCTGCTTTTTATCTATGGTTTGAAAAGCGTATTCATTCCCTGGCTCTGGCCCAGCTTTAACCAAATTTTTCTTATGATTTTCCTTTCCGTCTGGCTGCGCAGGTCGGGTGTGATGACGGGGGCAGAATGGATACGGTTCCGGTTTGGCGAAGGGCGGGGGGCCACGCTGAGCCATATCATTGTGGTTGTATTTGCGTTGATCAGTGTGCTGGGGCTTCTCGCTTACGGATTCACCGGCATCGGCAAGTTCGCTGCGGCCTTCCTGCCCTGGCAGTTAAGTACAGATGTCAGGCTTAACGAAGTGCTTTACGGCGCTCTGATCACCGGGTTTACTGCGCTTTATGTTGTACGTGGTGGCATGGTGAGTGTGGTCTACACAGAGGTGTTACAGTTTTTAGTTATGACAGCGGCCTGCATTGCCATCGGTGTGATTGCAATGATGCAGGTTTCTCCTGGCATGCTGGCTGCAGTGGTGCCTGAGGGATGGACATCACTGTCGTTTGGCTGGCAACTGGATTTGGATTGGCAAACGTTGTTGCCTGAGGCTAATGACCGGATTGCCGGTGACGGCTATTCACTGTTTTCGCTTTTTATCATGCTGGGGCTTTTCAAAGGCATTTTGCAAAGTCTGGCCGGGCCGGCGCCTAACTTTGATATGCAGCGTATTCTTGCTGCGCGCACACCATCAGAGGCGGCTAAAATGAGCGGTTTTGTCAGTATTGTACTGTTATTTCCCCGCTACATGATGGTCACCGGGCTCACCGTACTGGCGCTGGTTTATCTCACGCCGGCTTTAAATCAAATGAACAGCGCTGCAGATTTCGAGCAAATATTACCGCTGACCCTGGCCAATTTTATTCCGTCAGGTCTGCTGGGGCTCATTATTGCCGGGCTGCTGGCAACTTTCATGTCTACCTTTGCTGCCACATCAAACGCCGCGCCGGCCTATGTGGTCAACGATATTTATAAACGCTACATCAATCCTGATATACCGGAAAGAAAGGCGCTGAAACTCAGCTATCTGGTGTCTGTTCTTTTCATCGTCTTCGGTTCGTTACTCGGGTTGTTTGTACCGTCACTGAACAGTATGGTGATGTGGCTGGTGTCTGCGTTATACGGTGGTTACACGGCAGCGAACGTACTGAAGTGGTACTGGTGGCGTTTCAACGGCATGGCATTCTTTTGCGGCATGACGGCGGGAATCATTCTGTCGGTCTTTCTTATGTTCACGGACATTCAGCCGTTGTATGCGTTCCCGTTTTTATTCGGTTTCTGCTTGCTGGTGTGCATTGGCGTCAGCCTGCTCACCCGACCGGATGATATGGGAGTGCTGAAAGCGTTCTATCAGAAAACCCGTCCCTGGGGCTGGTGGCAGCCTGTCGTGCGGGCGCTGCAGGAAGATGGCGTCGCAATAACTGCGAACAACCAGTTTAAAAAAGATGCCGCTAATGTGGTGGTGGGTGTTATCTGGCATACAGCATTAACCGCAGCACCAATCTTTATGGTCATTAAAGCCTGGGAACCCTTCGTTGTCAGCCTGTCTGTGATAGCTCTGTGCACTGCGTGGCTTAAAAAATGCTGGTGGGATCCGCTTAAGCGCACGGTGGAGTGAGAGGCGCAGAGACTTTCTCTGCGCGCAGCATGAGTAAGGCGGTTACTTAACGCGGTAGAAATGCAGGACGACGCTGTTGGCTTTTCGCATACCGGTGGACACGATAACTGACTTATTCAGCCAGGCGTGGGGACTGTCTGAAGCGACTTCCAGTTTTGCGGCAGTACGCATGTAGTAAGACGCTGCAGGCATGTCTTCTCCTTTAGCCAGTCTGGCCAGCACTTCAGGTGAAGCGGTGCGGATCCCTTCATTATGCACATAGATGATTTCGCCGGAGTCGGTTTGCAGGCTGTAATCCGCCACCAGATCAGCGGTTCCGTCCTTTCTCACTGTCTGCCAGTCGGCGCCGCCTCCCAACACCTTTCCATTGAGTTCGGGGCCGCGAAATTCACCGCCATTAATGCCTATAATCCGGCGTTTACCGTATCGTGTCTCACCGACTTCAAGGGGCGGATCAAGTGTTACAACGGCTTCAAAAAGAAACTCAAACTCCGGAGCAGGAATGTCGGCATACTGAGGTGAATCTTTTGCATTGGCTGCCAGAGGAAACAACGAGAATGTTATGATGGCGGCAGACAAGTATTTCTTGAGTAGCGAAGTCATGGATATGTCCTTATTATTTGATGGTTTTTCAGGCAGTTTCATAGTGCCAGAGTTTGAAGTTTATGCAATCAGTGTGGGTCTATGACTGAAACGGATCCGGCCAAATTATTCAGTGACATACACCGTTGCACGCTGTGTGCAGGGGGATTACCTCATGCTCCCCGACCGGTAGTGCAACTGCATGCTGAAGCGAAAATTGTGATTGTCGGACAGGCACCCGGCATCAAAGCTCACGAAAGCCACCAGCCCTGGAATGACGCCAGTGGCGATAAACTTCGCCTCTGGCTCGGGGTGAACCGGTCAGCATTTTATTCGTCTTTATTTACTCACCTTCCCATGGCATTTTGCTTTCCGGGCTACAAGAATGGTGCAGATGCACCACCGCCTAAAATCTGTTCTGCCACCTGGCACAAACCGGTTCTCGCTCAGTTGTCCCCTGAACTCATGATCCATATCGGGCGCTACTCACAGCAATATTATTTTCCGGAGTACAAAACGTTAACTGATGCTGTAGAACAAACAGCATCATCAGGTTCGGATGCTATGGTGCTGCCCCATCCGTCAGGCCGCAATAACCGCTGGCTGGCGAGGAATCCCTGGTTTGAAAAGAGGGTGCTGCCTTTACTCAGAGAGAAGGTTGCAGCGATCCTTGCCTGACGCTCGTCACAGGCCGGCCAGGCTGGCTCAAATGATGAAAACGTATGAAACCGTATACCCATGTTGATCACCGGGCATTTTTCCTTCCCGCATAGCTAATTAGACTTAAGTCTAATTTCCGGTGTTGTGTTCACCGGACAACTGACCTGCCGGTTTATAAAAAAGGAACGAACATGGATGCACAATATCACCCCGGACTTGTTGCGCTCTCACTTGGTGTCGCATTCATTGCTTCCCTGACTGCACTGGATATGGCGGGACGCCTGCGTGCGACCAAAGGCATCGCCTCACATTTATGGCTGACCGGTGGTGCGTTTTCTATGGGCGTCGGGATCTGGTCCATGCATTTTATCGGCATGCTGGCAATGGATATGTCCACCCGGGTGATGTACGACATTCCTCTGACCCTGGTATCTTTTCTGGCAGCCATTCTCACTTCCGGCCTGGCGCTGGCGGTGGTTCGTAACGGTAGTCCGACAGCCGGACGGCTGGCGGTTGGTGCTCTGCTGATGGGAGCCGGCGTGTGCATCATGCATTATGTGGGAATGGAAGCCATGCAAATGCACGGTGAACTGAGTTATGACCCGCTTATTTTTGCCTGCTCGGTGCTGATAGCTGTAGGCGCGTCTGCTGCTGCGCTATGGTTAGTGTTCAGCCTGAACCCGGTCGCTAATCAACGTCCTTCCTTCTGGTTTCGGGTAGCTGCCGGTATGGTGATGGCTGTGGGGATTGCCGGTATGCACTACACCGGTATGGCGGCAACCATTTATCCTGAAGGCATGCATATGATGCCGGTGGATGGCTTGTCTCCCGGCAGACTGGCGGTGTCAGTGGCCTCGGTATCGGTGAGCATTATGCTGAGTGCTCTGGTGCTGTCTATCTACGATACTCACCTGACATCGAAAAACGCTCAACTGGCGGCGTCGCTGAGTGATGCAAACCGTGAACTGAAAAGCATGGTCTACCGTGATTCGCTGACTACGCTCCCTAACCGGTTGCACTTCGAAGAAAAAATCGAGGAATTACTGCAACAGGGGAGTGATTCCTTCAGTGTGTTTTTCGTCGACCTGGACCATTTCAAGAATGTGAATGACTCGCTGGGCCATCATGTGGGTGACTTATTGATCAGGCAATCGGCAGACAGATTACGGGCAGCGGTCAGGGAAACGGACCTGGTTGCCAGGGTTGGTGGCGATGAATTTATGGTGCTCATCCAGGGCAATCCGTCCCGTAAAGTGTCGGATAGTCTGGCGTTTCGCATTGTTGAGTCTCTGCAGCAACCCTTTCAGATTGAAGACATGCTGGTTCACGTATCCAGCAGTGTGGGCGTGAGCATGTATCCTGATCACGCTGCGCAGAAGCATGAACTGATGATTTACGCCGATGCTGCCATGTATGCGGCGAAAAAGTCCGGCAGAAACAATTATGTGTTTTATCAGGAAAATATGACCAGCGGTACAGAGCGCCGGAGCAAAATGGATGAACGTCTCAGACTGGCTCTATTAAACGACGGCCTGAGTCTGGCGTACCAGCCTAAAGTGGAGGTGAGCTCAGGCAAAGTCACCGGTGTGGAAGCTCTGGTCCGCTGGCAGGATGACGTACTGGGAACGGTTACGCCGGATGAACTGATTCCGTTTGCTGAAGATTCGAATCTCATTTTGCCATTGGGTGAGTGGGTGCTCAGAAAAGCGTGTCAGTTTTCAGCAAACTGGGAAAAGGAGTTTGGTGTGGCGCTGCCTATTGCAGTGAATATTTCAGCGCTGCAATTGAGTCACAGAGGATTTGTGGAATCAGTAAAATTAATTTTAGAGGAAACTGGTCTGGCTGCGAACCGTCTTGAACTTGAGCTGACGGAGAGCACGCTGGTGAAGGATCCCAAATATGCGCAGGGCGTTATGTCGGCCTTACGGGATGCCGGGGTGTCATTATCCATTGACGATTTCGGAACAGGTTATTCCAATCTGGCCCAGCTACGCCGGTTCCCTATCGACCGCCTGAAGATTGATAAGAGCTTTATGTCAGAAGCGGTATTTAATGATCAGGATGCGGCTATTGTGAAATCGGTCATTGCGCTGGCAAAAATACTGAACCTTAAAGTGACCACCGAAGGGATTGAAACCGAAGAACAGCTGGAATTTATCCGTTCACTGAACGGGCAGGAATATCAGGGCTATTATTACAGTAAAGCCCTGCCGGCAGACGAACTCAAAACCTTACTACTTAAAAAGCTGGCGCAGGCCAGTTAGTTTCACGGATTAGCCGGTATGTGTTGTAACGGTGCGCCGATGCGTCCGCACAGCACTACCTGCTTCCTGCGGACTGCCTGCTTGTCACGCAGTTCGAAAGACACTTCAGACACTTTACTGCCTTCGATACTTTCTTCCCCGTTGCTGTTAAGCCGCATTTCAGACGGCAACGGCACGGGATACCTGAACGCATTGGTAACAGAAAAAGCATGCTGTCCTGTGACTGTCGCATCGCTCAGCGTCGAGATGCATCGTGCAAGTACATGAGTGCCATGGGCAATGGCGTGTTTGAAGCCAAACAGCCTGGCACACCAGCGGTAAAGATGAATAGGGTTATAGTCGCCGCTGATACGGGCGTACCGGCGTCCTGCAGCGGCGTCAAAGTTCATTACAGAAGTGACTGCAAAGGTTTTTTCAGACCCGGAGACATCTGCGCCGTCACTTTCCCCGGCCTGTTTCAGCACGCCGGAAGCGCCCCGGTATAAATACGTACTGGTAATTTGCTGACGCACAATATCCTGCTGGCTCACTGTCAGCATCACGTCAACGGCAATGCCCCTCGGATGAAGACGTACATCACTGAAATGACATGTAATCTCCATGTTTTCTGCATTCAGTGGTAACAGTTGATTGATGGTATTTTCTGTATGCACCAGCCCCATCAGCGGAAAAGGCGATGCGTTAGTGGTAAGTACATCGATGTGCAGTGACAACCCCATAAAGAGAGGAAAGCAGGGATGCAGGGTGTCGTGTTGCCAGTGATGAAGGCGGTTAAAAGCCCGGGATGCACGGATGACGCGCCTGGCAGGAAAATGCTGAGTGCGACGGATGTCTGGCAAACCGGGTGAACGCTGATCCGTAATACACCGGTCCAACAGAGGCTTGTCGGCTTTTTTGAAAGCCGCTTTCAGAGCCTGTTTAATATGCTGCACTGCGAACTCCTTTATCAACAGTGTTTTTCTTTACGCCGGCGCTACGTTAACGCAATTTTACCGCCGTGGCACGGGATAATCACTGGCTGCCAAATCAATCGAAGACCAGGCGTTGCCGTTTAACCGTGATATCCCTTTCATTTATTTTTTCAACGGCAAGGGCCATGCTGTAATCCTGCCTGTAAAACTCACAACTGAATAGCCAGTGCCGGCCGCTGGTCTGAGAACCCGCTGTTGTAACTACCTCAGGCTGCAAAGAATCAATACCGGAAAAGTAAAAGCTGTCTCCGGCAATGGCCATTCCTTTACCCTCCGCTTTGATGAAAGCTTCCTTTAAAGACCAGAGTGTATAAAAGCGATGCATGGTGTCTGTATCGCCTTTTGCCGCTAAAAGTACATCACGCTCTGACGAATGAAAGTAAAAAGCCGCCAGTTCATTAAAATTGCGGGCGCTGTCCATCCGTTCAATGTCGACGCCGCACTCACGTCCACGGGTAACGGCAATTAAAATCATGTCACCGGAATGGGACAGATTAAAGTGCAGATCTTCCGGGTTTACTGTGAGAAATGGTTTACCGTGGTCGTTGACACTGAATTGCATGTCAGCCGGATCGCCGGCTTTCTGTAATCCGGCCAGAATGAGCCTGAGCGTCCCGCGTGCAGCCAGAAAGCGGTGCAGGCTTTCCCGCTTGCGAAAACCTGCCATACGCAGCTTTTCATCTTCAGACAAATACGACTGCAACTGAGACATAACATTTTTTTCATGTGTATCAGCAACATCAACGAGCCAGAGGTGTACCTCCTGATCACTGATGAATTTTGCCGGTTTTGAAGGGGTAAAATCGGAAAACATGCCGTTTTGCAGAAATAGTTTTTATTGTAACATTAGTTTAAACTAGCGCCCTTTCAGAGAGAAGCGTACATAGTAAGGACAGTATCAACTATGGCTACACAAACAGAATCCGAATTAAAAATGGCTCAGCTTTTGGTTGAAGCACTCAACCTTGAAGACATGGAAGCGGAAGAAATTGATCCGGAAGATCAATTATTCGGTGACGGTCTGGGACTCGATTCTATTGATGCGCTGGAAATTTCATTAGCGATATCAAAAGAATACGGCGTGCAAATTAAAGCTGAAGACGAAGGTACACGCGAAGCGTTCGAGACCTTACGAAGCTTAACCGCATTTGTTGAAAAGAATAAATAAAATCGGGCGGGTACCCTCTGATTTGCGGTAAATAAAGCGGTTTGAGGGTTATCTTTGACGACATGAAAATAGATATCATCGATTACGAATCCTGTTCGGCGGCCGGGGTTAATCTCAGCGCCTTACGGACTTCGCTCAAACAGCATAAAAGCGGCCTGATTAAGAACAACCTGCCGGGTTCAGATTTAGGCACCTGGATTGGCGTCGTTGAGCAAATCAACGGGGTGGATGACCTCGGTCAATGGCAAAGCCGGAACAATGCCCTTGCTGCATTAGGTTATGAACAGGGCACGATTCGCCATACGGTTTCAGCGTTAATCAACAAATACGGCGCTGCCCGAATTGGTTTGGTCATGGGCTCAAGTACGTCCAGTATCGACCGTACTGAAGAGGCCTACACCAAACTCAACAGGTACAATGGGTTAACCGAAGCTTTCAAACAGCCGTTTGTGCATAATCCTCATGCACCTGCTTTATTTGCCGCATATCTTTCCGGCATCAAAGGCCCGTCACTCACAATCAATACAGCGTGCTCTTCTTCCGCCAAAGTGTTTGCCACCGGCGCTCGATGGCTGGAAACCGGCATTGTCGATGCGGTGCTGGTAGGCGGCGTGGATACGCTGTGTCTGAGTGTGCTGCACGGTTTTAATTCGCTGCAGTTACTGTCGCCGAACCCGTGTAAGCCTTTCGATCAGCATCGGGACGGGATTAACCTGGGTGAAGCATCCGGTTTTGCCGTACTCCAGCGCGCGGGTGAAAATGACAACGGCAAAGGCATTACACTGGCCGGTTACGGTGAAAGCTCAGATGCACACCATATGTCGCACCCGCATCCGGAAGGACTGGGCGCCAGATTGTCGATGACACAGGCGCTGAAACGGGCTGCATTGTCTCCTGAGTCGGTGGATTATATTAACCTTCACGGCACGTCCAGCCGGGCTAACGATTTAATTGAAGGAAAGCTGATTTCCGAATTGTTCCCTGCGTCTGTACGTTGTTCATCGACCAAAGCCTGGATGGGACATACCCTGGGCGCAGCCGGTATTACAGAAGCCATTATTGCCATGGACACCTTGCACACCAACGTAATCCCGGGCTCAAAGAACCTGGAAACGCTGGATGATGCTCTGGATTTCTCCATTAAAGCCACAGACGAAGAGAAAGTGTGTCAGCACGTGATGACCAATTCATTCGGCTTCGGTGGTAACAACTGTACACTTTTGTTTAGCAGGGCAGAGTAATATGCAGACAAAAGCACTGAAATGTAAAATTGCAGGCACCGGAGCCTGGGGCAGCTACTTTGAAAACTGGTCTGCACTTCAAGCGCTGCTTGGTGGCGCAGACTTACCAGAAGCAAAGCTGAAAAGCCCGAAACCCGGTATTATTCCCGCCAATGAAAGACGCCGTGCCCCGTTGCCGGTTAAGTTGGCGGTTGAGAGTTCATGGCAGGCGACGCAAGATGCCGGTGTTGAGCCCAACATCCTTACTTGCGTGTTTGTTTCTGGTCTGGGCGATACCGACCTGACCGACTACATGTGCAAGACGCTGGCGTCTGAACATAAAGAGCTTTCGCCTACCAAATTCCATAACTCGGTACACAACGCGCCGGCCGGCTACTGGACCATCAGTACGGGCACCATGAGCGCGGCCAATTCTGTTGCCGGATATGAAGAGTCGGTGTCGTTAACCATTCTTGAGGCGATTATTCAGTGCGAAACTGAAAACGTGCCTATGCTGCTCACGTTTTATGATGCGCCGGTGGCAGATATTCTGACACCCGTGTTGCCTAATCAGGAAACCTTTGCGTTTTCATTGGTGATTTATCCGCACGACGCCGATGTGGAGGGCCAGGTGCTCACAGCAATGGTAAATCAGCAGGAAGATGCAAGCTGGCCAAAACTCAATGCCGGCAGTACGTATCTCACAGAGATGTACACCCAAAACCCTGCGGCAAAGGTATTGTGTGTTGCTGAGCTGTTGAATCAACCTGACGGGCAGATCACGATTCCGCTAAGCAGCGGAACCAGTCTCACTTTAGCTTGTGAAGGGTAAATGATGGATCAGATGAATACGGATATTATCATCGCCGGTGGCGGGCTGGCAGGCATGAGCCTGGCGCTGCAACTGCTTAACCGCGACGACACTTACGCCATAACCATAATTGAGAAAAACACCTTTCCGGTACACGACACCACGGCAAAAGTGGGGGAGTCTACAGTTGAAATTGGTGCGCACTACTTTACAGATGTACTTGGCCTGAAAGACCATTTCAAGGAAAAGCATCTGCGTAAGTACGGCCTCAGGCTGTTCTTCGGCAGAGTGCAAAACGACTACAGCGATTATGATGAACTGGGCGTCAGCGAGCTTTTCGGCATTCCGGCTTACCAAATTGAACGTGGCACGCTGGAAAACTACCTCTACACCATGCTGAAAGAAAAAGGCGTGGTATTTCTCGATGGCGCAGTACCTCAAGACATTGAACTGGGCGATAAAAATCATACTGTGGTTTGCCGTCGCGGCGACGACACGATTACCGTTCAGGGGCGTTGGTTAATCGACGCAGCGGGCCGTCAGGCGTTGCTACGAAATAAGCTGAACTTGCAGACTGAAACCGGTCATCAGGGCAATGCGGTTTTCTTCCGGATCAATAAGCGGGTCATTATCGATGAATGGTCTGATAATGAAGCCTGGCAAAATCGTGTCCTCGAACCGGGTAAACGTTGGTTAAGCACCAATCATCTGATGGGCCCGGGTTACTGGGTGTGGATTATTCCTCTTGCGTCCGGCGCCACCAGCTTTGGTATCGTCATGGACGATAAAGCGCTGGCCGACAGCAAAATCAGCACCTTTGAAGACACCATGGCGTGGCTACAACAAGAACATCCACTTTGCGCAGAGGCCATTGAAGGGGCGGAACTGCTCGACTTTAAAGTCATGCAAGGCTATTCCTACGGCTGCAAGCAAATGTTCTCAGACTCTGGCTGGGCCATGACGGGTGAAGCCGGCGCCTTTGCTGACCCTTTCTATTCACCGGGCAGCGATTTCATCGCGCTGAATAATACCTTTGTTACCCATCTTATCGAGCGTGACAGGAAAGGACAGGACATTTGTTTTGAAGCGGCCTTGTTCCACAAATTTTACGACTCGTTCTTTGAGAACACCCTGTCAATTTACAAAGGTCAGTATGGCGGTTTTGGCGATCGTAAGATGATGTCGATTAAGCTGGTATGGGATTACACCTACTACTGGGGTGTGTTTGCCTTGCTGTTTTTCACCGACGCTATCGGCGACTTAGACACCATGCGTAAAATTACCCCGAACCTGCTGAAAACCCAGAAGCTGAATAAGAAAATGCAGATGTTGCTGGCTGAAAGAGCACAGAGGCGTTTGGTTTTACCCGCCAGAGGCAGCTTTATGGATCAGTTCCTGGTGCCGTGTCTGGGCGAGCTTAATGACGTACTGAAAAATCCGGATATTGATGTGGAAATGGCACTGGAGAAGAACATTGCCATTATGCAGAAAATTGTCCCGTACTTTGAAGATATGCTGAGCGACGAAGCGACCACGCAGATTGATGATGAAGAACGTGCGGTGCTGGGAAATTACAGGCAAAGCGTGCTGGCGTGAGTGCATCACCGCGGCAGCGAGGCCCGAAGGATTTAATTCCGCTGCTCTTTGTTCTTGTGTCTGTGGTTTACCCGTTTGTGGTGTGGCTCAACATCGACACGATAGACCCCCGCTGGTTCGGTGCGGTGTTACTGTTAGTGGCTATTTTCAGGTTGGTGGTTGCAGGAAGGGGTCGTAAAACCAGTGACTGGTTGATGACTGCCGTGATTGCGTTATATTGCGCCGGGGTTATATTTCTGAACAGTGAAATACTGCTGAAATGTTACCCTGTGATCATGAGCGCCGGAATGGGACTGCTGTTCCTGATCTCGTTGCTTGATGAGCACACCCTGATAGAACGCTTCGCCCGGGCTGGTGGACACAATCCGCCGGCACAGGCGAAAGGATATCTCAGGGCGCTGAGCCTGGCGTGGGGGCTGTTGCTGTTACTCAATGCAGCGGTGGCAGCCTGGACAGTCTGGTTCAGCAGTTTAGCTGTATGGACACTCTACAACGGTTTACTGTCCTACCTGATTTTTGCCGTATTTGTGGTTGCTGAATTACTCTTCCGGCGCCACTACAAAAAGAAGCATAAGATTGTTGATGACTGATATACATGCGTTGAAAGCACTGTTTAACGCGCAGGAAGGGCCGGATATTACGGCTGTAAAAATGGATGAAGCGTCTGCTGAGATCACGCTTAAGGTAAGCGAAGATCTTGCCTGGTTTGACGGTCACTTTCCTGATCATAAAGTGCTGCCCGGTGTGGTGCAGATAGACTGGGCGGGAAAGCTGGCAAAAGCGTTGTTTATCAGCGATAGCCGTTTTCATCAACTCACCAACATCAAATTCAAAACCATGGTCATGCCGGGTGCACAGATGCAGCTCACGCTCAATCACAATGCAGCCAAAGGCAGTGTTTCGTTTCACTTCTCTAACGAAACGGACTCATTTTCCACGGGCAGTTTTAAGTTTTCCGCATCATGAAATATTGCATTATTGTTCCTCATTACAAACACGAAGTGCTGTTTGAAAAGTTTCTGCCGGCGCTGGCATCACTGAATTTACCCTGCATTGTGGTAGATGATGGCAGTGGTGAAGAAAGCGTGGCGAAGGTAGAAGCACTACTTAAACCTTACCCGGATTTTCGTCTTGTCAGACACCAGACGAACCGTGGTAAAGGTGCTTCGGTGATCACCGGCTGTTATCACGCCAGTGCCATGGGCTTTAGCCACGTATTGCAACTGGATGCCGACGGCCAGCACAACATCGATGACGCGCAAAAACTCTTGGATTACAGTCGCTCACACCCGGATTCCTTTATCTCCGGTCAGCCTTATTTTGATGAAACTGCGCCGTTCGCCAGAAAATACGGCCGCAAAATTACCGATTTCTGGGTAGCGCTGGAAACCCTGTCTTTGCAAATTAGAGACGGCCTGTGCGGCTTTAGGGTGTATCCCATCAAACAAATCGAGCGGGTATTCGATAACTACTACCTTGGCCCGCGCATGGATTTCGACCCGGAACTGCTGGTGAAAGCGGTCTGGGCAGGCATCGACTTGCACTTCATTCCTACCAAGGTGATTTATCACGAAAACACCGTATCCCATTTTCATTATCTGAAAGATAACCTCATGCTGATCCGGCTGCATGTACGGTTGATGTTTGGCATGCTTATTCGCTTGCCAAAACTGATAGTCACCCGCGTTCGTGCCTTGTTGGGGAAGTAAAGAGGAAGCGATGACTACGTCAGATAAAACTTCAGAACAGCAGGCGCACTGGTCGCAAACCCGTGAAGCCGGCACGATGGCAGCCATGCGACTGGTGTTTTTTATTTACCGGCTGTGCGGCCGCAAAGTGTTTTCGGTCATCATGTATCCGGTGGCGCTGTATTTTGTGCTGTGCCGCAAAGAGCAGCGTGAGGCATCGCTGCAATACCTGACCGCTCATTACCGGTTTAAGCCAGAGATCTGGCAAAGTAAGCCGGGTTACCGTCATGTGCTGCTGCATTTCAAAACCTTTGCTGAAGTGATTCTGGATAAGATGCTGGGCTGGCTGGATGAAATCTCAGAAAAAGATTTCGTACTCAGCTCGCCGGAGAATATTGAAGCACTGCACAACGATGACAGAGGGCAGCTTATTATAGGCTCTCATTTCGGTAATCTGGAATTTTGCCGTGGCTTTATGCACCGTTACCGCAGCAAGGTTATCAACATACTGGTTTACGACAAGCACGCCGGCAACTTCGTT
This sequence comes from Alteromonas sp. ABH4_456, assembly GCF_056160645.1. Lineage (NCBI taxonomy): Bacteria > Pseudomonadati > Pseudomonadota > Gammaproteobacteria > Alteromonadales > Alteromonadaceae > Alteromonas > Alteromonas sp. ABH4_456. Next base: position 41,167 of record NZ_JBSWXO010000012.1, on the reverse strand, counting down.
AAAATGATGCAGGACGAAAATAACGAATCCCGTCTTAATGTCTTTCAGGTTGATGAGTTTGATGTCACCACCATCATGATGCTGAAGGAAAAAATTGATGCCGGCGAGTGGGTGTTCATTGCCGGTGACCGCGTTCCCTTAAGTGGTCTGGAACGCACCGTTGATGTTCAGCTTCTGGGTAAACATGCGCCACTGCCCATCGGTCCCTACATGCTGGCAAAAGCGCTGGCGTGTCCGGTTAAGCTGATGTTTGCTTATCGCTGTGAAGCGTCAGACAACAAGGTGTTGTTTGATGTGGCGCCGTTGTGTGACAAATTGCAAATCAACCGCAAGACCCGCCAGCAGGACTTACAGAATTATGCGCAACAGTTTGCCTCGAAACTGGAAGAGCATAGCCTGAACGCACCGTATCAATGGTTTAATTTTTATGATTTCTGGCAGCCCGGCGACACCACGTCTTTAACAGCGGGCACCAAAGGGGAAGGGAAGTAATGTCGCAGGAAACCCGTTTCGACAGCCGGTTGTTTGAGTTAATTCCTCACCGTCCGCCCATGTTACTGATTAACGAAGTACTGGATGTCACTGAAACCTCATCGGTATCGCGTACCTACGTCGATGAAGAAAGCCCGTTTTTTGAAGCCGGTAAAGGCGTCCCTGCCTGGATTGGTCTGGAATACATGGGCCAGACTGCCGCACTCATTGCCGGTCATCAGCTCGCGCTGGGGAAAGTTACACCGCACCTGGGGTTTCTGCTTGGAACGCGCTCATTTAAAACCCATTGCGATTACTTCGCGCCGGGTAAGTACACGGTGCGCTGTGAAGAAAAAGCGCTGGTGGGCGACGGGCTTGCAACGTTCGATTGCTTCATTGAAAATGAGCCGCAAGACGGTAGCGAAATGCAGTGCCTGGCTACGGCGAGTTTGTCGGTATTTCGCCGGCCTGTTTAAGAAAAGGATGTAGTTTGAATAACAAAAATGACAGACGGGTTGTGATTACCGGAGCCGGTGTAGTGTCTGCACTGGGTGATGACTGGTCGCAGGTAAAATCTTCGCTTCAGTCGATGAAGTCAGCGGTATGCTACATGGAAGATTGGAAAAAGTATGACGGACTTGGCACTTATCTGGCGGCCCCCGTCCATGACTTTGCTTTGCCTGCCCACTATACCAAAAAGAAAAAACGCAGTATGGGCCGTGTTGCCCAAATGGGTGTGCTGGCCACAGAGCGTGCGCTGGCTGATGCCGGCCTGACAGATGATCCGGTGATTCGCTCTTCTGCGACAGGTGTGGCTTACGGTTCTGCCACAGGCAGCAGTGAAGCAGCACTGGAGTTTGCGCCTATGCTGGAGAACTTTTCGACTTCCCGCATTAACAGCAGCACCTATCTGCGCATGATGAACCACACTGCGGCTGTGAACATCAGTGTATATTTCGGTACCCAGGGCCGCATGTACACTACATCGAGTGCCTGCACGGCGGGCAGCCAGGCGATTGGCTATGCGTATGAAGCCATTAAGTTTGGTCAGCAGGATGTGATGATTGCCGGTGGCGCAGAGGAATTGTGTCCTTCCCAGGCAGCGGTATTTGACACACTGTTCGCTGCCAGCACCAAAAATGATACCCCGGAAGCCACGCCCCGGCCTTACGATCGCGATCGTGATGGTCTGGTACTGGGTGAGGGGGCGTGTACGCTTATTCTTGAATCCTACGAACATGCTAAAGCCCGTGGTGCGAATATTCTGGCAGAAGTCACCGGATACGCCACCAATACCGACGGCGCTTATCTGGTTAAACCTAATCCGGAAACGGTGCAACGTGTCATGGCCTCAGCCATGAAAGATGCCGGTGTAACCGCTGATGACATTGGTTATGTCTCGGCGCATGGCACGGCAACGCAGCACGGTGATATTGTTGAAAGCCACGCCACCTTTCAGGTTGTGGGCGCCAAGCCCATTAGTTCGCTGAAAAGCTATACCGGCCACACCCTGGGTGCTTGCGGCTCATTTGAAGTGTGGGCAACCATTAATATGATGAAAGAAAACTGGTTTGCACCCACATTGAATCTGGATAACGTTGATCCAGAGTGTGCGCCGCTGGATTACATTCGTCAGGAATGCCGCGAAATCAAAACCGATTGCTTCATGAGTAACAACCTCGCTTTCGGTGGTATTAATACCTCATTGATCATAAAGCGGGTTTAAACGCAAAACATTGCCGGCAGGGCAGTGAAAAAACAAACAAAAAGGGCGTCACGAATTTTTCGGGACGCCCTTTTTTACTTAACTGCCGGTACTCTGATTATCTTTTCTTTTTCAGTGACGCATGGAGCGCATCAATGTTTTTGCGCAGCAGCTTACCGTTAGGTTCGCGGGGCAGGGCATCTACCACGTACACAGGTCGCGGCACAAAAGCACTGTCCAGACGCGCTTGTAAAAAGCGCACCAATTCGGCTTTTTCTACCCCCGGCTTTAGCGACACAATGGCGACAAGGCGGGTAACCGGTCCTGCTGATTCAGGATGAATCACAATGCCATCTTCCAGGCCCTTAAACGTCAGCAGCGTTTGATTAATGGTAAACAGCGAACCCCGCTTGCCGGCAATCTTTATCAGGTCACTTGCCCGCCCGGATAACACAAAGTGATTGTCATCTTTAAATTCAATGAAATCTTGCAGTACGGTATCGGAGGGCAAATGTTCAGCGCGCACCGTGGTGGTACCGTCTTCCTGCGCAAAATCAATGCCTTCAAATTTAAACCAGGCTTGCTCTTTGGCAGAACGCCGCACCGCCATCGATCCCACTTCACTACAACCGTAGACTTCTCTTAACGGCGCGTTGAATTTCTGCTCCACTTCGGTGGCCAGTTCTGTGGTAAGCGGGGACGTGGCGCACAGTACGGAATGGGCGCGAACTTCAGACCTCATACCGGCACATAGCGCCCGCAAATGTACGGGAGTGGAAACCAGCTGTTTGGGTTCTGGCAGAGCTGCAAAGATGTCCAGAATGTCCTGCGGGAACAGGGGCTTAGCATCACTCATGCATACTTTGCTGAATAACGGCAGCAAGGCTGAGGTTTCAAAACCCCACATGTGTTGGGCGGGCATGGTAGCCAGCTGGTACAGGGTCTCTTCACAATCAGGGATCATGAAGGTGTAGTTGATCAGGCTGCTGCGGTGCAAGGTGCGCCAGTATTTGAGATTAGGCTTTGATTTTCCGGTAGAGCCGGAAGTGAAACTGATGCAGGCCAGAAAATCATCCGCAATGGCGGGTACCGAAAAATCGCTGCTGTCAGCCTGCGGGCATTTCACCGATAAAATATTAAATGCAGGGATAGCGGCACTGATTTCACTCCCGTCGTGAATGATAAAACAATCCCCATAGTCCCCGTTCATCTGCTCCTGGGTGGCGATATTTTTATCCGGCGGTAATAAGGTCGTTGCGCCCCGTAAAACAGCGGCACACAGCCCCACCAGAAACAGGTAACGGTTCTCACACAGGTTAATCGCGTAACCCTGACAGGTCAGAGCCTCTGCGACCTGCTTCACATGGGAAAGAAAGCGGGAGGCAGTAACCGGCCCGGTATTGAGATCTGCTGCACCGACAGGCCGGGTCAGATAAGCAATTGTGTCTTCTGCTTCACGGGTAAAAAGGGGAAAAGTATCAGGCATGAAAGAGTTATTTACTGGTGTTCACGAATGTTAACAGCCATGGTAAAGGGTGAGTCCATTCGCTTTATTTTCAATTTTCGCTAGTTTAAACTACCGCCAGATTAAAAACTAATTTTGTGTCACGGAATGATTGCGGGATAGACGTCCATGTCAATCCCACCCGTTTTTCAAATAAATCGTTCTGTATCAAAAATCCACGTTGACATTGAGTGATAATGTTCGCGGTGCGCCGATACGAATCCCCTCACTGGTACTCCCTGTACTCGCCCAGTATTCTTTATCGGTCAGGTTTTTAATTGCGGCTCTGAATACCACATTCTTACCTGATAATGTCGTTTCATAGCTGGCGTTAACGTCAATGAGTATATAGCTATCAAGCTCAAGCTCATTGGCTGAATCGATAAACGTTTTGTCGTAGTATCTCACGGCAATATCACTTGCTAACCCCGGAATCGCACTAAAAGAATAATTTGCTCCGACGCTAAATTGCTGTTCAGGAGAACCAGCCACCTGGTTTCCTTCTATTGTACTTCCTGATTCCATGCTGTCGTAACTGGCATCCAGCAGGAGTAAGTTAGCATACAATCCTGTATTGTCGTTGACGTTAGCCAATGCATTGAATTCAAAACCCTGATATAAGGTTACGCCATCTTGCGTTAAATAATTGTCGGCCGTCGCAATGTTTGCTACCCGCTCAATGCGAAACAATGCCGATGTAAGGCTATAATCTTCCCGCTCTAATTTAGCGCCAATTTCATATTGCTTGCTGATGGTTGCATCCAGCACTTCGCCCACATTTTCATAAGTGTCACCTACAGTTTGCCCTTCCTCTAATGATTCGACATAACTGGCATATATGGTGGTGTCATCAACCGGGTTATAGATCAACGCTATGGTGGGGGTCGTTGCCTCGCTGTCTCTTTCAGTACCCTCAAACCATGCGTAAACGTCCGTGTTCAGGTCACCATAATTGTATTTGCTGTATCTCAAGCCAGCTAATAAACGCCATTGTTCCGAAAAAGCAATAGCGTCACTGAGAAAATAGGACGTTTGGTCATAAGCCCATAGTTTATTGAGGTCTTTCACGAGGGATTTGGTGTAATCAATATCGACCTGGTTGAATAAATTGTTGTATTCATCAAGCACGACAGTGATCCGGTTCGGGTCATTGCGATAAATCTCTTCTTTTTGATACGAAGCGCCTAAAACTATTTCGTGTTTTAAGTTGCCGGTGTCGAAACTGCCTTCAAAAAAGCCATTAACCTGATCAAACTTAATATCAAGAGCTTGCTCATAAACCATGATTTTATAGTCAAAGTCATTATTAGCCACGTAGGGTACGGATTTCATCCACCATGTATTGTTTTCAGTGCGACTATATTCAATTTGTGCTTTCCATTCATCATTGAACTGATAGGCCAGCGTTGATTGAAACACAAGAAAATCACTGTCATCAAAAGAATCATCCAGCGCCAGATTAGTGCTACCGTCTACTGTATCAGGAATACTGGTGACAGCTTCGTCCATTCGCCATTCAGTGTAGTAGAGCAAACTGCTCATATTTTCACTGTCCCTGGAATCGGAAATAAAGTCGAACGTCCAGTAAAGGCTATCCGTTAATTGTGCATCCAGTGCCACTGAAATGGTATTTCGTTCCATAGTGCCGCCGTCAATATGGGTATCCCCTTCTTTGTGGACCAGATTAACCCTAGCGCCGAACTGGCCGTGGTCACCAAAGCGCTTACCTGCGTCAAGGTGTAAACTGTAGATACTATCACTGGCATAGCCCAGGCTGGCTGAAAGCAAATCGCTCGTTGGTTTTTTGGTGGTGTAATTCACGATCCCACCTGGTGCAGCAAAGCCGTACATGAAACCAGTTGCCCCCTTTAAAAGAGCCACCTGACTGAAAACCTCATAGGGTAATTCGCTATTGAAAGCATTCAGTGACTGACCATTTAATTTGTAGTTATTTTCGTAGTTGAGATCCAGCCCGCGTACGCTCATGGTCTCTCCCCAGCTTGAGTAGCTGTCGGCTCTCACATTTACTGATGCTTCGTGGGCAAATAGATCTTCGAGACTGTTTACCTGGCGCGCGGCGAGCTCGTCTTCTGTAATCGTCGCGATTGAAAAAGGGGTGTCGATAATAGCCATTGCACCTAATGCGCCACCATTAGAATTTAACTTCAGTGCTGAGGTTTTTGTACCGTAAACAGTGATGTTTTCAATTTTTTCCTTGCTTTCTTCAGCTTGCACAAGAGGGATGAAAAGGGTGGAAGTTAAGGTCGCTAACAGGAATTTCTTAGCGCCTGAAGGAGTTTGAGTGTTCATTAATTCTCCATTTTTAATTATAGCGGAAACAATCCATTTAATCTTAAATGATAATGATAACTGTTATCAACAACTTGTCAGGAGAATTTATGTCTCTTTACATTCATATTTAAGTAGTCACGCAAACCACTCTTTCTTGTACGGTTAATCTAAATAAATCGGGGGAGGTTCAGCAGTATTCTGCTGCAATAAGGGGAGTGTGGGATAAAAATCCCCTTGTAAGAAAAATGCCTGGGTTAAATTTAGTATTGATAAGCATTATCATTTACATTTTGGTTCATCTGGATAATATATCAAGCTTTCGTCTGGTCATGCCTTAAAGAGGGAGCAGGGAATGCGTCTACGTATTTACCTAATTATTGCATCATTATCTTACGCCTTTCATTCATTCGCCCTGACTCAGAATCAACCTCTCCACCATAGTGCAGGTAATACCCTCACTATCCATGCTCCGGAGGGGAGTTATGTAAGTGCGGAAATCGTCGCAGGTTATGGAGTCAAAGCCTGGCTGCTCGATGAAAATGGTGAGGCCTGTCGCCAGTTCAGTTTGAGACCGGATAGCCAGTCTCCCGTGCACTTTGTAGCTGCTTACAACAACCCGGTTATCCGGTACTTCGGAGACACGCCTCGTTTTAACATAAAACGAATCGTGTCAATCGAAGAGCAACAAAGCTATAAGCGCCCTCCTCAGAGTAAAATAATGAGTCGTGCAGTAGCCGCGCTTGATGCAGGGGGAGATGTTGATCAAGTTTGGGCGGGTTTAATTGAAAATGGTACGCCGCTCATGGAAGCAGTGGGCGATAACGTTTTACTGACATTTATCTATCGCGGAGCTAAACAAAACGTTTTGTTGTTTGGCGCGCCAGATAACGATCACGGGTGGTTGGACAGACTTTCCTCGTCGGATATCTGGTACAAAAGTTACCTTGTTCCTGAAGACACACGGCTTGCATATCAGCTTGCGCCAGATGTTCCCCAATTTGCAGGTGAACGCTATGAACAACGTGTTGCTTTACTTGCTAAGGTTCAGCGGGACCCCAATAACCCAAATGTGTGGCCTGACGCACAAGACAAATATCAACAAGAATCTACTGTGGAACTGGCAAAAGCACCGCTTCAACCTGGTGTAAAGCAATTTGATTCTCATCTTTCTCCGTCTTATTCATTTGTACTTGATAGTAAACAACTCAATAACCGCCGGAACATAAAGGTATTCCAAATAGGAGATATTCAACAGGACAGTGCCATTCAGTTATTGATATTCGATGGTCCCGCATACATTAAAAAAGTGAGTTTGCCGGATATATTAAATAACCTGGTGGCATCAGGTGAGCTACCACCGGTAGAAGCCATTTTTATCGATAACCTTGATGGTCAGACGCGGAGTAATGAACTTCCGGATAACAGAGCATTTACCGGGATGCTGGTACAGGAATTAATACCGTATGTTGAGAAAAAATCCCAACGTCAGTTTATCCCGAAGCAACGGGTACTTGCGGGATCCAGCTATGGCGGGCTTGGGGCAACCAACCATGCACTGCGCCGGTCAGATATATTTGGCAACGTTATTTCAATGAGCGGATCTTATTGGTGGTCAGCCGACAGCGGCCCAATGGCTGCGCAAACGTACTATGTGTCTGAAAATATCATGCGTACTGAGCGCCTTCCTGTTCGCTTTTTTATCAGTGCGGGTTTGTTTGAAGGTGGCCGTAATGGAGAAAAAGGGATCCTTGATGGCAGCCGTCACCTTCGGGATATATTAAAGCTTAAAGGCTATGATGTTTCATACCGGGAATATGCAGGAGGGCATGACTATTTTGTATGGCGGGGTGCGCTAACGGAAGGGTTGATGGCACTTTTCCCTGTTACCCGCAATTAACTTCAGTAACCGGCCCGGTATTGAGATCTGCTGCACCGACAGGCCGGGTCAGATAAGCAATTGTGTCTTCTGCTTCACGGGTAAAAAGGGGAAAAGTATCAGGCATGAAAGAGTTATTTACTGGTGTTCACGAATGTTAACAGCCATGGTAAAGGGTGAGTCCATTCGCTTTATTTTCAATTTTCGCTAGTTTAAACTACCGCCAGATTAAAAACTAATTTTGTGTCACGGAATGATTACCTGCTGATATTTTTGCCATGTGAATGGCTGCCTCATTCCTGTTTGAAATTACACCACATCCAGTTGTCTCATGTTAAAACAGCATTTTTGTTCCACCCCCGCCAAAGCCCTGCAATCCCGTGAGGATGTTCTAGCGGTAATGCCTCTTATCAACCAGTGTGAACCTTTCGGGAACGGCCTGATTGCAACAGGGCTTGAAGAAGCGGGCTCTGATACAGTCAGTGAAGTGTGGACGGTAAAGGGCAAAGTGACCCGTGGCCAGACCGGACGTTGTTACTGGTCTGAAACGGACGATGTGATTTGCGTTGCACACTGGCTGACAAAGGATGAATGCTGTGATATTGAGCAACACACGCAAACCGCCTACGGGACAATTCTGGGTGTGCTGGGTGAGAAAGGGTTCGCGCATCCGTTCCGCTTCTGGAATTATCTGCCGGCGATTAATGCCGGTGACGGCGACCATGAGGTGTATAAAAAGTTTTGCACCGGTCGTCTGAAAGCGTTTGAAGAAGCAGGTATTTCCCCTCAGGCTTTCCCCGCTGCATCAGCGTTGGGGCATCATAACGATGGTGCTGTATTTTATGTGTTCGCCAGCCGCGTTAAGCCACGGCACTACAATAACCACCATCAGGTGAACGCCTACGAATATCCCCGCCAGTATGGCATTTCCAGTCCCTCATTTGCCCGTGCTACCGCACTGACACTGAATGACTCTCACTTTTTGTTTATTTCAGGAACGGCCAGCATCACAGGCCATCAGACACTGGGAGAGGGAGATATTAAGAAGCAGCTCAATGTGACCATGGGAAATATCCGCCATTTGCTTGAAACAGCGAATCCGGAGCAGTGCCCGTTGTCAGCCTTTAAAGTCTATGTCCGTCACGAAAAGGATGTCGCCTATATCCGTGACTGGCTGAGCAGCCATTACCCTGACGTTGAAGCGGTGTACACTCTGGCCGATATCTGTCGTAAAGACTTGCTGGTTGAAATCGAATGTTTTTGTGTCTGAGCCGGTATCTGCCTCTGGAACAGCCTGGCGGTTGCCGCACCGGAGTGCTGGTATGCTGTTAGCTAAACTGCGCAAAAGCTGGCAAATCCTCAGCGCCGGTGTGAGTTATTCGCTGTTTGGCGTGGGGGCGTTGCTGGTCGGTGTTTTCTTCCGGCTGATGAGTCCTGTCACCATTATTTCGCCGGCTAAAAAGCAACGCATGATCCGTTGGTGTATTCATAAAGGGTGCCTGACATTTATTCGTATCATGCGATTTTTCGGCCTTATCCGGTATTCGTTCGATGTGGACTCTATGCACAAAGCCCGCCCCGGGCACATTGTTATTGCGAACCATCCGTCACTGATTGATGTGGTGCTGCTGCTTGCCGTGAATAAGCAGATGTGTTGTTTTGTGAAAAGCGCCATTTGGGATAACTTTTTTACCGGTGCGGTGGTGCGCCAGGCCGGGTTTATACCAAACAATGCTGAGCAGGTATTACCTATGGCGGCGGCCAAACTGGAAGCCGGGGAGAATATTCTGATTTTTCCTGAAGGCACGCGGACCAAAGAAGATAACGTTTTGCGCTTTAAAAGGGGAGCTGCCAATATGGCGGTGGCCGTTAATGCCTCCATCATGCCTGTGATGATAGAGTGCTACCCCCGGGCGCTGAAAAAGGGCGATAAATGGTATGATATCCCGGAAGGCGGCCCGGCATTTACACTGCGTTCAGGTGAATTACTGGCACTGGATGACTGCATAGACACTACGTTACCGCGACCTAAGCAGTACAGACATCTGACTCAGTTTCTGGAAAACTATTACAACAAACAGCTGTCTACAGAGACAACGGCCACGCCGGAACAGCTGGAAAATCAAAGAGGGAATGCGTTATGAATGCGGAAAAAGAAAATATCCTGGCACAGGTCAGAGACACCTTAGTCGACCTTTTCGAGCTGGAACCGGCGGAAATCGTGCCTGAAGCCCGTCTCTACGAAGACCTGGATATCGACAGCATTGATGCCGTAGATTTACTGGTTGACCTGAAAAAGACCATTAACGTAGAAATCTCTCCGTCTCAGTTCAAGCAGGTGAGAACCATACAGGACGTCGTTGACGTACTTGCTGAGTTGCCGGCGAAAGCATAAACCGATGAAAAAAAATCGCCTGAATATCGACATTCCTTTTTTCGATGTGGATGCGTACCGCGTGGTTTGGCACGGTAACTATCCTAAATACATGGAAATGGCCCGCTGTGCGTTGTTGTCTGAAATAGGCTGCCCGTACAGTGTGATGGAAGAGCAGGGGTTCTTTTTCCCCATCGTTGATATTCAGGTGAAGTACATCAAGCCTCTGCTGTTTGAGCAAAAAGTCGTGGTGGAATCCTGGCTGACTGAATGGGAAAACCGCCTGAAAATCAGCTATGCCATTAAAGATCGTGATACCGGTGAGGTGTTCACTAAAGGCAAGACAACCCAGTTTGCGGTGGCTATGCCTGAGCAGATCACCCAGTACGAATCTCCGGCATTTCTTACTGACGCTGTCACTGCATGGATAAATAAATCATGAGTCGCCTTGCGTTCATCAGTTTGCTGACGGGACTGCTGGCAGTGTTGCCGGCTATGGCGGATGCAGAACCTTCCCGGGAAGTTGAAGACAAGGCCACCGAAGAGCAGTTACTCTCTTCCATGTTTCCTTCCGGCTGTCACTTTTCCGGTCAGTTCAGCCAGCAAAAATCTATGCAGGGCCTGCCTGTACCGCTTAAATCTGCCGGTGATTTTTATTATTCCTGCGATCTGGGACTGGTATGGCATACCAGCGAACCCTTCAGTGAAGCCATATTGTACGTGAACAGCACCAACAATTTCAGGGCTGAAGATGATGGCACATTAACGCCTCTCAGCGGCGTTGCCCGTTATATTATGTCGAACATTTTTGTTCGTTTGCTGAAAGGCGACACCGGCTATTTTACTGATGAATTTGCGGTCACTCAGGAACCGGATGGCACATTGTTACTTATTCCTGAAAGCGAGATGATGAGAAAGGGACTGGAAGCTATCCGTATCGCCAAATCCGCGACCGGAGACGGGGATGTCCCGCAACCTGCCGTAACGATTAAAGTCACAGACGCAACCGGGCAAAATACGCAGGTGCTTATTGATCAGATTGAGGAATACAGTTTTGAGGGCAAGCGGAAAGCCTGGGAACAATGTGAAACCCTGTATTCCGGTAAAACAAACTGGTGTCGCGTTCTGCTTTCACCCGCCCGCTTCGACGCATTCTGATCAACGATGATGTCGTTTTTTCTCCGGCTGTGCTTCATTGTTACCCTACTGGCCGGTGTGCTGTTTGTTGTTATCAATCCGCAGGCAGTGCAGATTGATACGAATCTCAACGACTTAAATCCGGATAAAGTACGCGACCCCGCCCTGCAATATGCGCTGGACGCGTTAACTGATGACATCAGCCAGCGTTTTATGGTGGTTGTGCAGAGCGACGACGATAAGCGCACTGAACAAGCTGCCCGTTCATTGCAAACGGCTCTGAATGTCGTGCCTGGCCTGCACGTTGCCAGCAATGATGAAATGCAGGCCGCATATTTGCCTGCTATTACACCCTTCAGGTTCAATTTTCTCAGTGATTCTCAACGGGAAGCCCTCAACGACAAAACCCCTGAACAACTGGCCGCAGCGGCGCAGCGAAAGCTTTATCAGTTGGGAGAGGGCGTCAGACTGGTTCCCTTTGAACAGGATCCCCTCGGCTGGTTTTCAGATTACCTTATCGGGATGTCGGCACGTCTTGAGCCGTCCATGGTGGCTGAAAAGCGCTCCGCAGCCGTTACGTCATTCAGCGTGAGTTTCACTGATTTTCCCGCCGGTATGACGCAGCAGCATGCTGTTTACGAACAAATCAAAGCCGCAGAGCAGGCCGTCAGTGAAGAGTTTGATGTGTCCGTGCTGCATTCCGGGATGTTCTTTTTTGCTGTGGATTCAGCGCAGTCAGCCAAAGCGGATATTCAGCTTATTGCTGCAGGCTCAATAGCCGGCGTACTGGTGCTGATGTTGCTGGTTTTCCGTTCGTTGTTACCGTTAACCCTGGCCCTTGGCTCCATTGCCGCCGGTGTGGGGGCCGGCATTCTCGCCAGCGTATGGGTATACGGTTCTGTGCATGTGCTGACCATTGTTTTCGGTGCCAGTCTGATTGGTATTGTGGTGGATTATTCACTGCACTATTTCTATCACTTCTTATCTGCCGCACAGTCTCCGGCGCAGCCAGCAAATGAGAAAGCCCGTGCCAGCGGTCATGATACCGTGTTGTACCGCGCCATGGTGCTGAGTGTGATTACATCGCTGGTGGGTTATGGTGCCCTGAGCCTGGCTGAACTTACTATTCTTAAGAAAATTGCTCTGTTTTCCTGTGCCGGGCTGGCCATGGCCTGGCTGAGCGTCATGTTGCTGGGGCCGTTAATAGTGCGCCGTCCCATCGAAGCCAGACAGCCGTTGCTGAAAACTGTAATTCGTTCCTGTCAGCGTGTCACTGCCCGACGACCCCGCGCTCTGGCTATTGCCGGACTCGCCATGGCGGTGATGAGTGCCTTGTACCTGTACGCCGGCGGACTGCAGGTGAATGACGATCCCAGACGCTTTTTCCATGTTTCTCCTGCCTTACTTGAGCAGGAGCAGGCTGTATCGGCGCTGACCCAGGTATACGAGCCCGGTCGTTATCTGCTTATCCGCGGGCAACAGCCACAACAGATTTTTGATGCACTGGATCGTTTGCTGACTTCTGAAGGTGTGCACCGCGATTCCGTGAGCAGCATCGCTGACTGGTTGCCTTCACCTGAAGCGCAAAAGGCGGATTATGCATTGCAGGCAAAACTTTACAGTGATGGCGGTGTGCTTGATGTATTTGCCGGCGCGCTGGGTTTACCGCCAGAGTCTGTTGCACCGGTAAAAGCGGCTTACGTTGACGGTGCCGGCAAGGTACTGGATTTCGCCGGTTTGTCTGAACGAGTTGATGGTCTACCGCCGCTCTGGTCGGCAGGAAGAGGGGCCGGTAACAACAAAGAAATAATCAGTTTTGCTCTTATCAGCAAAAACAGTGATTTAGCTGCCATAGAAAAAGCGGCGGCTGCCATTCCTGAAATTGACTATGTGAATACCCTGGGCAATGCCACACTGGCACTGAAATCCCAGCGGGAAACCGGTGCCTTTTTACTGGTTATTGCCTACGGTCTGGTCGGACTGCTGCTGGCGCTCTGGTACCGCAGTGCCGGGGTACTCCGGCTGCTGCTTATTCCTGCATCTGCCAGCCTGATTGCCGTCGCGCTGGTGCTTCTGTGCGGTCAGGCCCTCAATGTGTTTCATGTCATGGCACTGTTTCTGGTGCTGGGACTTGGCATGGATTACATCATCTTTGCCCGTGAAATGGCGGACAAACCGGACACTACCCAACAAGCAATTTTGCTGTCTGCAGTAACCAGCCTGCTGTCTTTCGGCTTGCTGGCATTCAGCGAAATGCCGGTAGTTCAGGCCTTCGGCAGCATCATTCTGATTGGAAATACGATTAATTTTATTGCGGCAATAAGCCTGTTTAACGGTGAGCCTGACAAGAAGGAAAAAGGATCTCATGTCTGAACAAAAAAGAATCCTCGTTACAGGAGCAAGCAGCGGTATCGGAAAAGCCACTGCCTACAAAATGGCTGCGCAGGGGTTTGCCGTAGCGGTACATTACCGCAGTGGTAAAGACGCTGCTGCCAAGGTGGTTGAGGATATTATTGCCGGCGGCGGCAGTGCCGTGGCCCTGCAATTTGATATTGCCGACAGAGACGGAACACGCTCCGCCATTGAAGCCGATATTGAACAAAATGGTGCTTATTACGGTGTGGTCTGTAATGCCGGTGTTACCCGCGATACTGCCTTTCCTGCCATGACCGGTGAAGAGTGGGATGGCGTGGTACACACCAATCTGGATGGTTTCTACAATGTGCTGCATCCGGTGATCATGCCCATGATCAGGCTGCGTCAGGGCGGACGTATTGTTACCCTGTCCTCGGTTTCCGGCCTGATGGGCAACCGCGGGCAAACGAATTACAGCGCGTCTAAAGCCGGCATTATCGGTGCCACTAAAGCGCTGGCTATTGAGCTGGGTAAAAGAAAGATCACAGTAAACTGTGTTGCACCGGGCGTCATTGAAACCGGTATGATTGAAGGGGCGGTGGCAGACGAAGCGAAGAAAATGATTCCCCTTGGCACCTTCGGTCATGTGGATGATGTGGCCAATACCATCGGCTTTCTGGTGTCAGATGAGGCCCGCTATATTTCCCGTCAGGTGATCAGCGTCAATGGCGGTATGTACTGATTTTGAAGTGAAGTGATCTCAACGAAATGGAGTAATGATGAGATATATAAAAACGGCCGTGATGGCAATCGGATTATCGGTAAGCGCCTTGTCTTTCAGTGCAATGGCGGAATTAGGCCCTGAGGAACAGAAGCTGGCGGACATGATGCTTTCCGGCGATATGGTTCAGTTAAAAACAGCGTCAAAACGTATTTTCAGTACTAAAATGGCCGATCCTGAATTACTGGATATTGCTGCGGCTATTCTGCTGAAGAAATATCCCCATGCGGTGCGCAGTGATGTGGACTCCCTGGCGTGGCTGGCACGTGCCATTGGTGCATCCGAAAATGGCCGCTACTACGGCGTGTTGTCTGAAGTGGTGGAAAACACACAGATAGACAAGCTGGAACGCCATGCTGATACCGCTCTCGACGAGTTGCCGGGTGCAGAGGGAGAGCAATTTGTGGCTGGCATGTACACGTTGCCGGAAGATCTTTACAGCAAAGAGGCCGACGCAGATGTAGTCAGTCGTCTTAAAGAGATGATGCTGGCCGGCGACCTTGCCAGTCTGAAACGGGCGGCACAGGAAATGTCATCAAAAGAGCTTCGCAGCGAGGCCCTGTGTGATTTAGCTGCGGAAATATTACTGAGAAACTATGCCACAGCACAGAAGAATCAGGCGGATACTTTTGCCTGGCTGACCAATGCTATCGGCCGCAGCGGAATGGCGCGCTACCGCGATGCATTGCGGGAAGTGGAAGAGCACAGCGAAATCAGAAAGCTGCGCCGCTATGCAGAGTCGAACCGTGATGAACTCAGTGAAGAAACAACAGAACAGTACCGTAAAGGTATGATTGATATTCCTCTGCCGGACTATGCATTCTGAGCAAAACAGCCTGAAAAAAGCGGACAACGAATTGTCCGCTTTTTTGTTTCCGGCAAGGTTTGGTTGAGCTTTAGCTGCGCCAGCCGCCGCCCAGCGACTGATACAATTCCACCAGTGCAGTGAACTGCTCTTTGCGGGTATCAATCAGTTCACTTTTCGCTTCCAGTGACTCCCGGCGTGCCAGCAACACTTCCAGGTATTCACCACGGGCAGAGGCAAACAGTTTGTTGGCAATATTCACCGACGCATCCAGCTGCTCAATCTGGGCTTGTTTTGCTGCATAGCTGTTGCTCAGGTTATCCAGTGCAGACAAGCGGGTGGAAACCTCAGAAACTGCCCTGACAACGGTATACTCGTATTCATAAGCAGCCTGAATCTGCTCAGCACTGGCATTTTTATACTCAGCTTCAATTGCACGGCGGTTGATCAGCGGCGCAAAAATATCGCCGGACAGTGACCAGGCAACAGACTCCGGTGTGTCCAGAAGATACCGGGTATCAAAGGACTCCAGCCCCACACCGGCTTTCAGCGCGAAAGACGGATAGAAGTTGGCGCGGGCAACGTCGATATTCAGCTTCGCCGCCTGCAGTGTCAGTTCAGCCTCACGAATATCGCTGCGGTTGGCAAGCAGTTCAGACGGCACGCCGGCAGAGGGCTTTGTCAGTGATGCTGTCATCAAACGTTCAGCGTTACGCGCAATGGGCTGGGGAGGCCGACCCAGCAGCAAATTAAGCTTGTTCTCAGTGGCAGCAATTTCCTGCCTGACCTGAAACCGCTCGCTCTTATTCTTATTCACTTCAGCCGCAAAGCGGGTGAGTGGTAAAGACGAAGAGCGGCCATAGTGCTTAAGTTGCTCAAGGGTATTGAGCACATGTTGCTGAATATCGATATTGGCATCCAGATTCGCAAGATGGTTATCCAGCGCCAGCAACTCGTAGTAAGTGCGGGCCACTTCCGCCACCATTTCAGTGACGAAGAACTTGCGGCTTTCAATACTGGCCAGATATTCCAGTGACGCGACCTTAGAGGCGTCACGAAGTTTATGCCAGACATCCAGCTCCCAGGAAGCATTAAGGCCAAGGCGCAGATTCGCCAGCGGATCAGGAAATTCCTTCTCTTCGCGGATAGCCAGTTGTTTTTCCACTGCGCCGTCACGGGTATATTCACCGGCTTTCTCCACGCCGGCTTCAGCTCCGGCAGACACCTGAGGCAGGTATTCCCCTTCTCTGGCATAGACTTCATTGGCCGCCATATTAATGCGTTGCAGCATCATGGCGACTTCCTGATTGTTTGCCAGCGCAGTGTCTACCAGAGCAATGAGATCCGGGTCGTTAAACCAGTCTTCCCAGTTTATATTCACCGGCGTCTCTGTCGTTTCAGGTGTGAATTGTTCCGGCATCTCCACACTGGCGTCACGGGTTTCGATATCAGGTATTGCACAACCCTGCAGCAGTAAAGCCGCACTTACCGCGACAACAAGCGGTTTCAGACTAAGGGTAAAACAGCGTGATTTAGTCATTGTCACTCTCCTTATCGTTGTAGTGGTAAGTTTCGGTGAAGGGCAGCTGGTCTTCATTTTTGATGAGAGATTTACCGTCGCCCAGTTTGGCGAATAAATAGTAAAGGCCCGGGATCACCAGCACGCCGAAGACTGTGCCTGTTACCATACCGCCCAGCGCAGATGAACCGATTGTACGGTTGCCCACTGCACCGGCACCGGTAGCGATAACCAGCGGGATCAGGCCGGCAACAAAGGCGAAGGAGGTCATCAGAATTGGCCGGAACCGGGCGGTTGCCGCTTCCACTGCCGCCTCTTTAATAGACAAGCCCTGTTCTTTTTTCTGCACGGCGTATTCCACTATCAGTACGGCGTTTTTACCCAGCAGACCTACCAGCATAACGAGACCGAGCTGGGCATAAACATCGTTTGCCAGACCCATCATTTTCAGCATGGCCAGCGAGCCGAAGATACCGGTTGGCAAGGCAAGAATAACGGCAAAGGGTAACAGCAGACTCTCGTATTGCGCTGCCAGTACAATGTACACGAACAGCAGTACCACCACGAAAATCACCACCGCTTCATTGCCCCGTCTGGCTTCATCAAATGACAAACCTTCCCAGCCAATGTCGTAGCCCCGTGGTAGTGTTTCCGCTGCCACTTCTTCCACAGCCTTAATGGCATCTGCAGACGTATAACCGGCAGCCGGTTCAGCACGGATGGCCGATGAGGTATACAGGTTGTAGCGGGTGATCTCGTTAGGACCTTCGGTTTTGATTAATTTCATGAACGCAGAGTAGGGCACCATTTCCCCTTCTTCATTCCGCACGTAGTAATCCAGCAGATCGCTGGGATAACGGCGGTATTCAGGGGCCGCCTGAGTGTACACTTTGAAGAAGTTATTAAAGCGGGTGAAACCCTGCTCATAAGTACTGCCGATCAGGATATCGAGGTTTTCCATTGCCGCTTTAATGGAAACACCTTTTTGCATGGCGGCCTGGTTGTCGATTTCGATTTTGTACTGGGGATAATCGGCGGCATAGAAGGTAAACAGTCCTTTGAGCTCTTTGCGCTTACCCAGTTCAGCCATGAAGTCTTTGTTGATGTCATCGAATTCATGGTAATCCGTGGTGTTGGTCTTATCCAGCAGACGGAACGACAGGCCGGATGAGGCTCCGTAACCCGGCACAACAGGGGGTTCGAAATACTCAATGACCGCACCGAGGTGGTGGGCCTTCTCTTCCAGTTCCTCAATGATTTCCGGAATAGTCTGCTCACGGTCTGCCCAGTCTTTGAGGTTGATCAGACAGGTACCGGCGTTGGAACCCCGTCCTTCTGTCAGGATTTCATAGCCTGCCAGCGAAGATACCGAAGACACGCCTTCAATTTCCAGCGCCATTTCCTGCAATTCTCTGGCAACTTTATTGGTTGCTTCCAGTGTACTGCCGGGGGGCGTCTGGATAATGGCGTAGATTTGTCCCTGATCTTCACCGGGAATAAAACCTGCCGGTAAGTTAGCGTTTACTCCCACGGTACCGGCAACAAAGGCTACCAGTAAAACGGCGGTTACCGTGCGGCGGGTAACCACAGCCCTCACCAGGCCCGTGTAGCGCCCGGTAACTTTATCAAACACGTGGTTGAAGCTGTTGATGAACATACTTACCGGCGTGCGTTTCTGTGGCTGACCGTGATGATTCTTCAGCAACATGGCGCACAATACCGGTGTCAGTGACAGCGCCACAATACAGGAAATGATAATGGCAGATGCCATGGTAATGGAGAACTGACGGTAGAAAACGCCCACCGGACCGGTCATAAAGATAAGCGGAATAAATACCGCCACCATTACCAGGGTAATGGCAATAATCGCACCGCCCATCTCGCCCAGTACCTGCCGGGTGGCGTTGTAGGGCGTGATGGCTGCATCAACTTCCATCTTGGCATGCACGGCTTCCACCACCACAATGGCGTTATCCACCACAATCCCGATAGCCAGAACCATCGCAAACAGGGTGATAAGGTTGATGTTGACATCGAAGGCCTGCATACAGAAAAAGGTACCAATCAGCGATACCGGTACGGCGATGATGGGAATGAGGGTAGAGCGCCAGTCTCCGAGGAAAATAAACACCACCATAGATACCAGCACAAATGCTTCGGCCAGCGTATGCAGTACCTGCTCAACAGACGCATCAAGGAATTTGGATACATCGTAGTTGATTTCGTATTCCATGCCCGGCGGGAAGGTATCCTGCAGCTCTTCCATTTTGGCTTTCACCTGCTCAATCACATCACTGGCGCTGCTGCCGTAACTTTGTTTAAGCACAATGGCTGCTGAGGGATAACCGTCTTTGTTGGAGTAAATATCAAAGAATTCACTGCCCAGTTCCACATCGGCCACATCGCCCAGTTTCAGTAATTTACCGTCGGAGTCTGCGCGGATAATGATGTTCTTGTATTCTTCCGGTTTGTTGTACCGGCCTTCATACACCAGTACATATTCCTTGGACTGGGCACTTAACCCTGAGCTGCGTCCCAGACGGCCCGGCCGTCCTATCAGGCTCTGCTCGTCCATGGCCTCCATAATTTCCTCAGTGGAAATATTGTAGGCCCGCATGCGGTCAGGTTTCAGCCACACACGCATGGCGTACTGACGGCTACCAAGAATTTTAGCGCTGGCGATACCGTTCACACGCTGAATTTCAGGAATGATATTGATGTTGGAATAGTTATAGAGAAACTTTTCATCCGCATCTTTATCCGTGCTGAACACGTTAATATACATCAGCATGCTGGGTTGCACGCGGTTTACCACCACCCCTTCAAGCTGAACGAGTTGCGGCAGACGGTTTTTGATCTGATCAAGCCGGTTCTTCACGTTCATCAGTGCCTGATTAGGATCCACACCCAGCTCGAAAATCACCTGAATCGTGGCTTCACCGGCGCTGGTGGCGTCAGACACAATGTACTTCATGCCCGGCACACCGTTAATGGAGCGCTCAATAGTAACCAGAGAGGACTTTACCAGCACATCAGCATTGGAACCCGGGTATGCCAGAGAGATCAGCACCCGAGGCGGGGCAATATCCGGATACTGGGATGTAGGTAAAGAAAAAATCGACAATACGCCCAGAAACACAATCATGAGCGACAGCATAATGGCCATGACAGGCCGCTTTATAAAAACTCCAAACATAATCGCGACCTTTACTCTGCTGCCAACTCAAGGCTGTCGAAGACTTCTTCAGGAGACACCATGTCTGCTTCGATTTGCTGACCGTCCCTGACCCGGCGTAATCCGTCGATAAGCACGGTGTCACTTTCTTCCAGTCCGATTGCCACAATGAATACATGGGGAAGTTCTGCGGCAATCTGAATGTGTCTGGTGTGCAGAGTATTATTGTCGTCAACGACGTACACATAGGTTTGATCGAGTATGTCGAAAGTGGCTTTTTGCGGGATCAGCACACTGTCAGGATAGTCAACGTCCATCAGTACGTTACCTGTTTGTCCGTGACGCAGCAGGCCATCGGGATTCGGGAACGAAGCCCGCATTTCAATGGTACCTGTGGTGTTATCAAAGTCAGCTTCAATGGTATCGATATGGCCGGGTTGTTCGTACACCGAGCCGTTAGCCAGCTTTAGCCGCACAGTAGTTTCAGTGATATCCTGACCGCGCTGAACATAATCCAGATACTGAGATTCCGGCATATTGAAATACACCCACATGGTGCTGAGATCAGATAAGGTGGTGAGCAATTCACCTTCATCCAGCAGGCTGCCGGTTCGCGCTTCAAGGTGGTCCATTTTGCCGGTGAACGGCGCGCGGATGTCGGTAAAATCCAGGTGGGTTTGTGCCAGCGCTACCTCTGCCAGGGCTTTGTCATACCCTGCTTTGACGACGGCCAGTTCAGTATCAGACACAATATCCTGCGATTGCAGCGAACGGGTATTTTCGTATTCCACTCTGGCGGCTTCCGCCTCTGCCTGTGCTTTATGAAGTTCGGCTTCATAAACAGCCGGCATAATTTTGAACATAGGCTGACCGGCTTTTACCGTTTGCCCTTCATCCACAAAGGTGTTTTGCAGATAGCCTTTCTCCATGGCACGCACTTCGATGTGCTGAATGGCACGGATTTGACTGACATACTCTTTCACGGTTGTGTTGTTCTGACGCAGAGGATGGGTGACATCAAACTCTACAGTTTGTTCATGGCCAGCGGTTTCATCGTGACCGCAGCCGCCAAGCAGCGCTGTCACTACACTTAAAGTCAGGATTGTTCTCGTTTTCATAGATCACGTTTTTTATGGTTATTGCGCCTGCGCAGGGACATGCGCAGGCCCGACGCGGCCCCGTCACACACACTCAGAGTGTGTGGCGAAGAAAAGGCCGCAGAAATCCATCCGGTCAGAAATGGGATCTGTCCGGACTTGCCTGTGAGAAAAATATCGTTGAAGTGTCCCCGGAGCAGTGCGCAGGCACTATTCCGGAATGATTACGCGTAGGGCGGCGCCCGGGGCGGAGGTAACTTGTAGCGGCAGGTGGACGGGGTGGTGAAGTGAGAGGGCCTGACGGAGACAAGCGCCGGAGTGCAGGCAGAAACAGTGAGAACTTCTGTGACCGGCACAGACGGGTCCGGTTGCTCTTCATCTGTATTATCGACTTCAAAACCCAGCGTACACATAGAGGCATCCACATGGGATGTCGTGACGGTGGTGAGGTAAACCTGTTTGTTTTCAATCAGAAATGCGCAGAACACCAGCAGCAGTAAAGCGGGAAGCTTTTGCCGGATAAATTGTTCGCGAAATTGCTGAAAATTTAACATGTTGAGTAGGTTACCACTAAAAAAAGCGCCGCAAATCCTACGCATTGCTGTACTGGCTGACAAGCAGATGTGAGATAACCTGAGGATTTTGAGGGTTACTTTATCGCAGGAGGAAAAGATCAACGGGAGTTGTAAATATAACGCTGCCAGCTTGTTAAAATGTTGGCAGGTAAACAAGCTGGCGGGATTGTACCGTATCCGGCATGGCTCAGTCAGTCAGGTAACCGCCGGCAGCTTAGCCGGCGATATTCACGGTAATTTGCAGTTTGAGGGGCAAGTCAGACAGCTTTTCGCGGATGGTTTCACGGGTTTGCTCGATATCTTTCACGCGGATAACATCACTGCTATCAGGATAAAAGTCGACATCTACCCACAACTCGCGACCGACTTTTGCCACACCGGATAATTCAATTTCCTGGTCTGACTCTTCAACCGCAGCGGCCACGCTTTCATCAATGGTTTGACGAAGCTCTTCTGCGGGCGCCATTAAGAACAGCTCGCGCATTGCTGACATCAGCATCGTAAAAGGCACTTTGATGAAGAACGCTGATATAGCTAACATCATCACCGGGTCCGCATACACCGCGAAAGAGGCAAGGGGACTGAGTGACAATAACCAGGCAATCACAAATCCTGCTGTCACGGCTACACTCAATAATGTGTCCATCTGCCACTGACTGGCTTCAGCTTCAATCAGGTCTGATGACACAGGTTTATTCTTCGCAGCCACGTTCCACCACACAAAGACACAACCAATTACGTTAACCACACCGAATACGGTAGCGACTGACGCATCGACTTCATGGCCCCCTGTCAGCAGTGAAACAATGGCGGAGTAGAGGGAATAGCCGACAACCAGCAGGATCACCGCACCTTTTACAGCTATGACGGCCGGTTCAAAAATGGCACGGCCAAAGGTGAAGCGGTCACAGGACGGGCGCATAACGAAACGGGAAGCTGCCAGCGACAATAAAGTTAACAGCAGGCTCACCAGTGAATACACACCGTCGAAAACAATAACCATTGAGTCAACAAACAGTCCGACCATCAGGCCTGCAACGGCAAAAAGGCCGGCAAAAAGGGCTGAAAGTGTCAGTGTTTGCTTTTCGTTATTACGGGTACGGGCACACATGGGAAAGATAACCTCTGAAAAATCTGCGCTGATTTTCGCCCGGTGGCGGTAATTTACAATGACGATTTGGTCGCGTGATAGAGGGCTGACAGGGGGGGGTTGGAAAAGTTTATTTAAAACAATGAGATAAAGATAAAACTTGCTGTCAATAATTTTGACAGCAGCCGCGTGCTTTTACATCAGAAGTCAAAAAGGTAGTCGCTCAGCTTATCGGCAAGCCAGGCCATGGCCGGGTTTTCAGCACTGCCGTTGAGGCTGACCATGCAATAATCTTCCTGAGTAAGGCCATAGGTATGGCGGATAACCGACAGGCGCTGCTCACGCAAATGATGGCGGATGAGTGGTTCAGGCAGCACACCCCAGGCACTTTCAGTCAGAATGGTATTCAGCATAAATTCAAAACTGGAGAACCCGATGTAGTGGCGGGAGAAGGGTTCAAGACTGGAGTTATTCTGCTCGTTCAGATACACCATCGCCGCCTGCATAGCATTGCGGAGATCTTCATCGGTTACCCGTTTCAGGCGGGTCAGCGGGTGGGAAGCACTGCACACCGACATCATGCGAATTTTGCCCAGTGGTTTGTAGCTGATCCTGGCATCATCGAAACGCTCGTAATCCACGCCAAAAGCATAATCCACCTGCTGGGTAGCAACCAGATTGGCAAGGTCACCGCTGGACGCCAGCACGAGGTTGAAGGACGTATTCGGAAACAGTTTATTCAGCGAGTGGATAAAGCCTTGCCAGACAGGGTCTGGCAATGAATCGTCCGGCGCAATCCATACTTCAGCAGCAAATTCACCGGTTACCTGCGCGCAGGTGCCGCGAATACGGGTGGCGGTGATGAGCATACTTTCGCAGTCTTTATAAATGGCTTTACCCACTTCCGATAGCTCAATCTTATTACCAGTACGCACAAATAAATCCACACCCAGCTCACTTTCCAGCACTTTAATGGCCATGCTCAGTTTGCTGCGGTTACATTCCAGCTGACGGGCAGCTTCCGATACCGAGCCTGTTTCGGCGATGGCACAGAAAGCTTCAATCTGCGACAGGTTCATAGGGCTCCTGTTGAATGCCGGTGACTATCTGAGGTGTTTAATCTGACCGGTGTGGTTAGTCTGTCTGGTAGTGATTGATTGTACGTGTGAAACCGTCCCGCCGGTAGTCGCAGGTCAATGTATTTGATTCATAGTCCGGAGTCACTGGCATAAATTATCAGGTAGCTATCAGCTGTTGCTCAGTGAAAGCTGATACACGCACATGCCAACCGCGCTGGCGAGATTCAGTGATTCAATCTGGCCGTTGCCGGGAATGGTGAAGGCCTCAGCGCCGGCCCGGGCCAGTGCGTCTTCCGGTATACCACGGGCTTCGTTGCCAAACAGGTAGCAGGGAAAATCGTTGAACTGCGGGTCGCTGATGGCTTTACCGTTAAGATCAAGGCAGGCAAAGCGGGTAAAGCGTTGCTGACAATCATCCAGTGTAACATCGGTTTCTACCGGCAGATGAAAAATTGCCCCCATACTCGCACGCACCGCTTTGGAATTAAACGGGTCAACGCTGTTGGGGCTCAGCAGTAACCGGAAGCCTCCGAACCAGGCCAGAGAACGTAAAATGGTGCCCAGGTTCCCGGGGTCCTGAATTTCATGTAAATAAATACTTCGCTCACCGGCGGTTTTATTCTCAGGTGCCACAGCATGGGCTGCCAGCGGTACTCTGGCAATCACGCCCTGCGGGGTTTTGGTATCGCTGAGTGAAGCCATTTGCCGGTCTGTGACAGTTACTACATCAAAACGGGTGTCCAGCTCAATGCCACGGGAAAGCCAGCTTTCCGTTACGTACAGAGTGACAGACTGCGCCATCAATGACGAGCGTTGCAGTTCCTGAATTAAATGCTCACCTTCAACAAGATAAAAGCCAAACTGCGAACGGTATTTCTTCTGGTGCAGTTTTTTTACGTCGTCTAATTTCATGTGCAGGTAAGTTCCGGAAACAGTGTTGCAAAAAGCGGTAATAAGCTGCGCATTGTAGCCTGTAACCGCAGGGAAGTCAGGCAGGCTGTGAAGTTTGTTGGTGCGCTGCATTTGCAAAACCGCTGTGCGTGATTACAATGAACGCCGTTTTCCCTTTAGCTACTGCAGAACTGACTATGGCCCGCTCAAAAACCAGCAAAAAATGGATGGAAGAACACGTTAATGATCCCTACGTTAAAAAAGCGCAGGCTGACGGTTACCGTTCACGGGCAAGTTACAAGCTTCTCGAAATTAATGAAAAAGACAAATTGTTCCGACCCGGCAGCGTGGTCATGGATCTGGGGTCTGCACCCGGTGGCTGGTCGCAAATTGTGGCGCCCATCGTTGGTGACAACGGGCGGGTGATTGCGTCAGATATTCTGCCCATGGACAGCATTATCGGCGTGGATTTTATTCAGGGCGATTTCACTGATGAAGCCGTTTATGACCAGATCCTGAATACCCTCGGGGATGACCGGGTCGATGTGGTGGTGTCTGATATGGCGCCAAACATGAGTGGTGTGAATACCACCGATCAGTATGCGTCTATGTATCTGGTTGAGCTGGCACTGGACATGGCCAGAAACGTATTACAACCGGGTGGCAGCTTCTGTGCAAAAGTGTTTCAGGGCGTAGGCTACGATGAGTACGTGAAAGATGTACGAACGTCATTTTCAAAAGTGGTGGTAAGAAAACCTGCGGCGTCCCGCCCGCGTTCCCGGGAAGTGTATCTGGTGGCTACCGGATTCAAGGGCTGAACCGGCCTGTATGCGCCAGCGGCGGCGCATACTGCATGCTAAGCCTGTTTGTCGCAGCTCAGCGTTCCAGCAGCGGCAGTTTGTCCGGCACACCGTTCCAGCTGTCGGCATCCTCCGGCGGCGCAATTACCTCTGTAATATTCGGCCATTGCTGACTCAGTTCCGCATTGATTTCCTGCCAGGGCTTTTGCTCTTCGGTTAAATGGGTATCCTGAATAATCGCTTCGGCAGGGCATTCCGGCACACACAAAGCACAATCAATACAAATGGCCGGATCGATAGCCAGAAAGTTCGGACCTTCAAAAAACGCATCCACCGGACACACGGCGACGCAGTCGGTGTATTTGCACTTCACGCAGTTGTCGGTTACTACAAATGTCATGGTTTATCCGCATGTCTGAAAATGTGGGCGGATTATAAGTGTAAAGCAGAGGGATCAAAAGACAAATGCCGGTGAATGTCTACCGGATCGTCAGTATCTGCATTACACTATGCTGGCTCTGACAGACAGGCTGTCCGGCGAACCAGGAAATCCCTCATGTTGCGTTTAACCGATATAAAACTTCCCCTTGATCATAACGACGATGCCTTGCCGCAGGCCATCATCAGTAAGCTTGGTATTGCTGCCAGTGATTTGTTTGAAACCAGTGTGTTTAAGCGCGGTTATGACGCCCGCAACAATAAAGATATTCAGTTGATTTACACTGTGGATGTGTCGGTAAACCATGAGGAAAAATTACTGGAAAAATTCAGCGCTGATCAGCAGGTCAGAATCACGCCGGATATGACGTATAAGTTTGTTGCGCAGGCACCGGAAAATCTGAACAACCGCCCGGTGGTGGTGGGACTCGGTCCCTGCGGTATTTTCGCCGCGTTAATCCTCGCACAGATGGGTTTCAAACCCATTGTGCTTGAACGGGGCAAAGCGGTGCGTGAACGTACCAAAGATACCTTCGGTTTCTGGCGCAAACAGCCTTTAAATCCCGAATCCAATGTGCAGTTCGGGGAGGGCGGTGCCGGTACATTCTCTGACGGCAAGCTGTACAGTCAGGTAAAAGATCGTAAACACTACGGACGCAAAGTGCTGCATGAATTTGTGGAAGCCGGTGCGCCGGAAGAAATTCTGTATGTGAGTAAGCCCCACATCGGTACATTCAAACTGGTGAGCATGGTTGAGAAAATGCGTCAGCAAATTATCGACCTTGGCGGTGAAATCCGTTTCTCCACGCGGCTAGAAAAGCTCGATATGGATGAAAAAGACGGCGAATATGCGGTGAAAGGCCTGCATTTGTCTGACGGCGGCTATCTGGCCTGCAAGCAGGTAATTCTGGCGTTGGGTCACAGCGCCCGGGACACCTTCCAAAACCTGTACGACCAGGGCGTATATATTGAAGCAAAACCTTTCTCTATCGGTTTTCGCATTGAACACGAACAGAGCATGATTGATAAATGCCGTTTCGGTGATAACGCCGGAAATCCCATCCTGGGTGCTGCCGATTACAAGCTGGTGCATCATTGTAAAAATGGCCGCACGGTGTACAGTTTCTGTATGTGTCCGGGCGGTACCGTGGTCGCGGCGGCCTCTGAACCGGGTCGTGTGGTCACCAACGGCATGAGCCAATACTCGCGTCATGAACGCAATGCGAACAGTGCCATTGTGGTAGGCATCACGCCGGAAGAAGATTATCCCGGTCACCCGCTGGCGGGGATTGAATTACAGCGCAGGCTGGAGGAAATGGCCTTTAAAGCCGGTGGCGAAAACTACCATGCGCCGGGCCAGCTTATCGGCGATTTTCTTGCCGGTAAGCCAAGCGCAGAATTGGGAGACGTCACGCCGTCTTATACGCCGGGCGTTACCCTGACAGATTTAAGCAAAGTGGTGCCGGGCTATGTCACTGAAGCTATCCGTGAAGCCATTCCTGCGTTCGACCGCCAGATAAAAGGCTTTGCCAAAGCTGATGGCACGCTGACCGGTGTGGAAACCCGTACCTCGTCTCCGGTTTGTATTAAGCGTGGTAAGGATTACCAGAGCGTGAACGTAAAGGGTTTGTACCCGGCCGGTGAGGGCGCAGGTTATGCCGGCGGGATCTGGTCTGCGGGCATTGACGGCATCCGCGTGGCAGAAGCGCTGGCTATGGCATTTACTAACCTGGTTGACTCACAGAGCTGACGATTTGCCGGTTGACGGGGATGGTGAGTAAATTAGCGTAGCTGGTAATCAGCGGTTTTTCTTCCGTAAATATAAGTCTAGTCTACTGTATAGCTTACCGGCCTCAACGGGTTTAGCGAGATGTTCATTAAAACCTCCATCAAGGTAGGTTTTGATGTCCTCTAACATCACGTTAGCAGTAAGTGCGAGTATGGGAATAGTGCTATTATCGCGGCGAATCTGTTTACAGGCTTCAAGGCCGTCTAATTCAGGCATCTGAATGTCCATCAAAATTAAATCAGGTTTAAATATTTGAGTTAGTTCAACGGCCTCATGTCCATTCTCCGCTACCCTGACTTCGGCATTGGTTTTCTCCAGCATTGATGTAATGATAACCTGATTAATATCATTATCTTCGGCAACGAGAATTTTTTTACCGGTGAGGTCAGGGGCATTGGCGTTTGATATTTTTATTGGCTCTGCCTTTTCGGCTTTTCCCAGAGGTAAAGTAACGGAAAAAGTAGTCCCTTTATCCTTCTGACTGGTCACCGTCAGTGTGCCATTCATCAGTTCTACAAGGCTTTTTGTTATGGCCATTCCCAAACCAGTACCGCCATATTTGCGGGTGGTTGAAGTATCTGCTTGTGTAAACCTCTCAAATAATCCGTCTATTACTTTTTGTTCCATACCAATACCTGTGTCGATAACCTGAATCGTCAACGCTGACGAGGCCGTGGTTTGCTCAGAGTACATTGCAACTGTGACGCTACCGGTATCTGTGAACTTTACTGCGTTAGAAATGAGGTTCGTGATAATTTGCTTTACTCTTACTGGGTCTCCCAACCAAACATCGTGTAGATTCTTTTGCAGGGAGCTTCGGAATACAATGTTTTTTGCCTTTGCACGGGGAACAAAATTGGAAGCGACCTCGTTTAACAGTTGTCTGATAGAAAATGCTATTTTTTCGAGGGATAACATCTCTGCTTCAATTTTTGAGAAATCCAGAATGTCATTAACAATTTTAAGCAGGTAGTAAGATGAAGTAAGCGCATTGCTTAAAAGTTTTCTGTCAGAAGACTTAGTCAATTCGTCTTCGAGTAACTGAAGGGTACCCAAAATACCATTCATAGGTGTACGAATCTCATGGCTCATTGAGGCCAGAAAGCGACTTTTGGCAATATTCGCAACTTCGGCCTTTCTTTTTGCTGCTTCCAGCTCCAGAGATTTTTTAACCCGATCAGTTACATCCTGAAATGTACCGAAAATAGAACTAATACTTCCTGTCGCGTCATGTTCTACCATCCCCTTACTATGCACATGTCGTATTTCACCGGACGGACGGACAATTCTTAATTTTACTTCCCAACCTTCTCCTTTTTCGACTGCCTCATTAACGTGATTCTGGACGATAGAAATATCGTCCGGATGGTAAAAATCGATGGCAGATTGCAGCGATGGTTCATAATCACTTTTACTAACGCCGTGAATGCGGTATATCTCATCGGACCAAAATACCTTTTCATTTACAACGTCAACACTCCAGTGTCCTAAGGAAGCAATCAACTCAGCTTGTTGCAACAAAGCTTTTTGTTTTCTGTCTGCTTCTTCTAATACCACCTTCCCGGTGATAATAGTCGCTGATGCGACTATTTCGGTATCTGAGGTGGCTTTTGCAAACCACTCAAGCCAGACATCTTCACCTGAGATACTTTTGTAGCGGTTCCGAAAACCCTCAACAGTGCGTTTACTATTGAAAAGTGCCGCCATCGTGGCGCTGGTGTCAGCCCGATCCTCAGGGTGTACGTAGGATAAAAAGGGCTGGTTCTTCAGTGCATCGAGACTCCAGCCTAAACTGACGACCCAATAGTTATTCAGATAAGTATAATATCCGTCCTTGTTCGCTTTACAGACAAGCGTATTGAGGGAATCTAACAGGGACTCAGTATCAGACATTATAGCACCTCTTCATTTCCTTTAATGGTGACGGGTAATACGTCTAAACTACAGACGAACATCGTGAACATCATTATCCCTTTAAATACAAATAAAAGAAAAAATAAATATTCCAGAATCTGCATTGAGGGGCTTATGTCATTGCAGCGCCAGATTTTGAAATCCCGCTAAGGTAAATTAAGTGAGCTTAACATTAAGGTAACATCACTTTCTGGAGAACGCGTTCTTACAATATTTTTGTTCTCGCAACCATTTGGTTCAAATAGATAATTTATAGTGGTGATGGCTGTGATAGGAAAAATAGTGTTGTGAACTTTATGTTATTCATTACCTCGTTGTCTTTTTATCGTTTTCGCACCCGTTGATATTGCCGTTAATTTACTCTCCCTGCATTATCGGGCTATGCATTTTTCATCACTAACAGGGAGCGTAATATGACGTTTCAACCTAAACTCTCTTTAACTTTTTCAGCGATCCTGTCTGCACTCATTCTGACAGCGTGTCAGCCACAACAACAAGATGTTGAAGACAAAGATATTCCGGTTCAAAAACATTCCGGAGATAAAAACTCAGTAAAAAGTGGATTAAGCGATCCTCTTGTTGAACATATTTATACCGCAGATCCTTCTGCACATGTTTTCAACGGACGCCTGTACATTTACCCGTCACACGATGTGAAATCAGGGATTCCCCAAAATGACAATGGTGATCATTTTGACATGCGTGATTATCATATACTCAGTATGGATGAGGTCGGCGGTGAAGTGACAGATCACGGTGTGGCTTTATCTGTGAAGGATATTCCCTGGGCCGGTCGACAGTTGTGGGCTCCGGATGCAGCTTATAAGGACGGGACTTATTACCTCTACTTCCCACTGAAAGACAAAAACGATGTTTTTCATATCGGTGCTGCCACAAGTGACAAACCTGAAGGCCCCTTCGTGCCAGAGGCTGAACCCATTGAGGGAAGCTACAGCATGGACCCTGCCGTATTTAAGGACGATGACGGGGCTTATTACATGTACTTCGGAGGCATATGGGGAGGACAACTACAACGCTATGAAGGCGGTTCCTATAATGCTGAAGATGTCTATCCCGCAGATAATGCACCAGCGGTAAAACCTCGTATAGCGAAAATGGCCGCTGATATGCTGTCCTACGCAGAAACACCTAAAGAACTTGAGTTGCTGGATAAAGAAGGTAACCCAATTTTGCAAGGAGATAACGATCGCCGTTTCTTTGAAGCAGCCTGGATGCACAAATATAAGGGTAAATATTATCTCTCTTACTCTACAGGTGATACGCATAAAATTGTTTATGCGACGGGTGACAATCCGTATGGCCCGTTTACTTATCAGGGGGTGATTCTGCAGCCTGTTATAGGATGGACCAATCATCATTCAATCGCTGAGTTCAAAGGAAAGTGGTACCTGTTCTATCACGATAGCTCATTATCAGATGGTCAAACTCACCTGCGAAGTGTGAAAATGACAGAGCTTACCTATAATCCGGACGGCTCTATCGTAACCATTGATCCTTACTTAGGGCAGAAGTGATGTTGGAATCAACTGCTCAGTTGTGGCTAAAGCTCAATAGCTTAGTACGGAATGGTGAACTACCGGAAGAGCTCTGCGGCAATATCTGCGAATACAATTTGTGCACAGTGGCAGCAAAATCAGTACGATTTTCACAGGCTCAAGGGGGGCGAATACCATTTTGTCTACCGTGCGACATGCCTGGCACTTCGACTCCGGCGCCTATGGGAAATTCTTGCGCCGGTATGCAGAGCAAAGGGCTGTTCAGCGAATTGAAGGCATGATTGTTGATGTTTCTGTTGAGCCGAAAAGTGGGGATATAACGTCTGTAAGGCTTGAAAACGGTCTGGTCATAGCCAGCGACTTGTTTATCGACTGCAGCGGGTTTCGTGGTTTACTCATCAATGAACATTTGCAAAGTGAATTCATTGACTGGACACACTTTCTGCGGTGCGACCGCGCTATTGCAATCCCAATCTATGAGAATATACATGCTCCGCCATACACACGCGCTTACGCCAAAGAGGCAGGGTGGCGTTAGCAAATTCCGTTGCAAAGCCGTTTTGGGAACGGTTATGTGTATTCTGGCCAGTTTCAGGAGCAGCAGGAAGCTTTGATTTCCCTGTTAAGCGATTTGCATGGGGAGCCGGTTACCGGGCCCAATTTTTTACGTTTCCGTACTGATCACCGCAGGACATTTTGGAAAAATAATTGTATAGCGATAGGGTTAGCGGGGGGCTTTATAGAGCCGCTGGAGTCAACCAGTATTCATCTGGTGCAGGCCGGTATTCAAATGCTTAAAGAACCGCAGCATCGTTACCATCTCATCAGCAATATATTAATAAGCATTGTGCTTTTTCTAATACCCTCGGGTGAGAGCGAGTGTTCGAATCCCGGCAAGATGCGCTTGCGCATGTATTTGACAATGAGTAATGATAGGCCTTTGATTATAATAGCTTCAAGGTAAGGCAATGAAAAAATTTATTCTGGTGCTTTGTATCACATTGTCATTTCAGGCTGCCGCCACACCGGGCAGTAAGGCCCCTGACAGAAAGGCCGGTGAAGGTATGGAAGCATCCCGTCTTATTCTGAGAGGCGGCAACATTATCTCAGGCGAAGGTGCACCCCCTCAGGGTCCTGTGGATATTGTGATTGAGAATGGCAAAATTGCGAAAATTGTATCGGTGGGCCACCCGGGCGTACCTATCAAATACAGCCGTCCTGAGCTGAAAAGTGGCGATAAGGAAATCGACATTCAGGGCCAGTATGTATTGCCCGGCTTCATTGATATGCATGGCCACATTGGCGGTTCTGCCGACAATATTCCCGCTGAGTATGTATTTAAGTTGTGGCTGGCTCACGGTATTACCACCATCCGCGAACCCGGCAGCTTCAATGGCGTAGACTGGGTGCTGGAGCATCAGGCGCGCAGTGATAAAAATGAAATTGTTGCTCCGCGAATTGTGCCTTATGTGGGTTTTGGTATGGGCGGCGATCAGCCGGTTTCCAAAGAGAAGCAGGCAAGGGCCTGGGTGAAAGACATCGCCCGTAAAGGTGCGAAGGGAATCAAGTTTTTCGGTGCCAGCCCCAAAATTATGGCAGCAGCTTTAGACGAAGCTAAGAAGCAGGGCTTAGGCACTATGATGCACCATGCCCAGCTGAACGTGATGGGCACCAATGCTCTGGATTCAGCCCGGTTAGGTTTAACCTCTATGGAACACTGGTACGGACTGCCGGAAGCGCTGTTTGAAGATAAGGTTATTCAGGACTACACCTCACACTATAATTACAACGACGAGCAGCACCGGTTTTCTGAAGCCGGAAAACTCTGGCTTCAGGCAGCAGCCCCCGGCAGTAATAAGTGGCAGCAGGTAAGAGACGAGCTTATCGATCTGGACTTCACCATCGACCCTACACTGACAATTTATGAAGCCAGCCGTGATCTTATGCGTGAGCGTCAGGCCGTATGGCATGACGATTACACTTTACCCGTGCTGTGGGAGTTCTTTGAACCCAGCCGGTATGCCCACGGCAGCTACTGGTTTAACTGGACCACGCAGGATGAAATCAACTGGCGCAACAACTACCGCCGCTGGATGACATTTCTTAATGACTACAAAAACCATGGCGGCAGGGTGACTACCGGTTCCGACGCCGGTTACATCTATAAAATCTACGGTTTTGCTTATATCCGTGAACTGGAGTTACTACAGGAAGCCGGTTTCCATCCGCTGGAAGTCATTCAGGCAGCCACATTAAATGGCGCAGAAGCTTTGGGTCTCGACGATAAAATTGGCAGTCTTGCCGTGGGTAAAAATGCCGACATGGTTATTGTGGATGGTAATCCGCTGGAAAACTTCAAGTTACTTTATGGCACCGGCCACTTCCAGCTGGATGAGAACAACGAGCCCGTTCGAAAAAAAGCAGTGCGTTACACCATCAAAGACGGCATCGTGTACGACGCTCAGCAGTTGCTGGAAGATGTTCGCGAACTGGTGAAGGAAGCGAAGGCGGAACTGTAGTCACCTTCGCTGATTCCCTCTTTAACGTGCTGGCTCTGTAAACGGCGCCAGCATGTTTCTTATTTTTTGCTGCTCCGTCGAAGGGTCAACAGGGGCGCTGTCACTGACGTTTTGGGCGTAGTCGAAGAATGGCATGAACATGAACTTTCCGTCTGCCTGCTTGTTGATTTCAATGGACGTATTGTCAGCAATCAGTGAGGACCACACCTCACGTACGTTCCTCCAGAATGATGATGTTGATTCCCAGTATGCTTCGCCGGGCGTAAAGTCGTGGTCTTTGATGCGCTCGTAACGGGCAATCCCCAGTTCTTTTGCAAGGTACGGAGCCGGTGAGGCCGGTTTGCCGGTATCATTTATTACCAGCTTGTAGTTTTCTTCTTCCTGTACCCAGCCATCGGGTAAAATAATGTGTTTATTTATCCCTTCAAGGATCTGGTAATCCTGTCTCACACTGCTTTCCCGCCGGGGAAGTGGCCGCCAGGTTAACTCGCTTATCCACTCTGAGCGGTTTCCTTTGTGCTGCCATTTACCGTGAGACTCATATCGTGGCGAGTCGTCTACCTGGTAAACCGACTGAGACCAGGTGCCTTCAATATCCTGGCCGTTGAGCTCGTGCTTTCGCCATACATTATTTCCGGTATATACAAACTCTGAAGGCTTCTCGTATTCCCAGTCCTGTCGCCAGTGTTTCATCACCATTGGCTCACTGATCTTGCCGTCTTCACCAACAAAATACATCACCATAATGTGCTGAAGACTGATGAATTCAGGTTCATTGTCGACAACAATCACCATTTCCGTGCCCCAGGAACGATAGGGGGCAGCAGGCGTGTAATTATCAGTGAAGCCCATGGTTTCTATAAAATCGAAGCCCACGCGAAAATACCCCGACATCGCCAGTATGGCCTGCCGGTCCCGCTCAAATTTATCCATGTCTTCCGTTTGCAGTTTCAGCCAGTGCGGGGTAGGGGTAAGATCCTTCGTCGTGCTGTTACCTGTTGATGTGCCGCCACGTGGCTTGAAGTTGCAAGGTTCGTCGAAGAATTGCCAGCCAAACACGTATTGGGGTAGTGCTGCACACTTGCCTGCTTTTGCAGCTTCAGCCGGTTCACCGTTTCCATAGCTGTTCAGGCTGATTAACGTGATAAACGCCCCGAATAGTGTGCGGCAGAAAGAAGAACTGAGTACGGCGTCTGGCATAAGAAAAGCTCCGGTGTTCATTGTCGGCGTTTATAAAATGAAGTATCTTATTGCAAATAAGAATTATTATTATCACGTGCGAGGCAGTAAATTACCAGCGCTTAAATCATGGAAACTTTTTATTTCCGAATGGCTATGTAATTTCCGCGTGCTATTTGATTCCCGGTTTTGAACATGCAGAATGAGTGTGTTTACTGAACAAAGGTTCAGGTATTGTCGTGTTTACCAGAAGTATGATTACAGGAGTTTCTGAATGAAAGACACCCGTCCACGTAATATGGACTTAACTACCATCAAGCTGCCGGTGATGGGGCTGGCCTCCATTTTACACCGGATATGTGCTGTGATTATCTGGTTCTCTCTGGCCTGGTTTCTGCCGTTATTGTTTCTTTCTTTGCAAGGTGCTGAAGGCTTTGAAAATGTGCAGTCACTTATCAGTGGCAACTTCATTGCGCAATTTTTTACCTGGGGTTTTCTCACCGCGTTGGGCTACTACATGATGGGTGGGATAAAGCATCTCATTCAGGAGTTTGGTTATTTTGAAACACTTGAAGGTGGCAAGCTGATATCGCAGGTGGCTATTGCATCAGGCATATTGCTGAGTGTGTTATTCGGATTTTGGGTTTGGGGTTAACTGACATGAAGCGAAATGGCGTAAAAGAGTGGATTTTCCAGCGGATCAGTAACGTGATGATTTTTGCTTATGCAATATTTTATCTGGTGAGCGTTTTCACTATGGAGAATATTGACTACGAAAGCTGGACTGCATTTCATCAGTCAACCGGATTCAAACTCTACTCAACAATCACCCTTGTTGTTGTGATGCTGAACTCTCTGCTGGCGGGTTGGCAAATCGGCACTGATTACACCCAGAAAGTACCAGTGGCCGGTTTTTCTGCTGCCTTTCACACATTTTATACTGTAGTAACTGCAGGCTTTCTGCTATTCGGCTTATACATTCTGTGGGGAATGTCCTGAGGGAGCGGGCTAACGCTTTGTGAATCAATACCGTCCGGATGAGCTGATCGCTACTCCGGGCTGTTGTAACTCTCTTCCAGGGGAAATAATAAATCGAGTGCGGGTAATAAAAGATTCGCACTGCATACCGCGACCATGAAAGCGAAAATGTCCGTGAGTGAAGTGTACCTCAGGACCATCCACGCTACTGTCATGCTCAGCCAGAACATATTAAAACTCATGGTCCGGATATCCGGTCTAAGTGTTTTCGCGCAATAACGGCAGGTTACAGGCTCCCTGATCAAAAAGAGCAGTCGGTGGGAGAACGGCACTTCATGTGAACAACAAGGGCATCGTCTGGCAACAAGTTGTTTGAGCATCACTCAGACTTATTTAGTTAAATGGTATTGAGAATTATTATCGTTTATGGCGTACTTCGTCAACCTTTCTGTTTGAAATTTACTCTACTTAATTTCCCGGAGCTCGCCGGGGGATACAGCAACGTTGCTGATAAAATGTGCGCCTGATGTACGCTAAGACTCCCATCTTCCATCAAATCGATAAGTGCCTGAACCTCCGGGCTAAACGAGAGCGCTGCGGAATAATTTCTCAAGCCCGCTGTGATAAGGTGACATCACGACAGATACCGTTGTCTGTCTCCCATAGCCGGTCACCGGCACATATAAAAAGAGGATGCTTATGCGATACCTTCGCTACGCCATGCTGGTTATTGCCAGTTGCGTGATGACTCCCGCTGTTTCTGCAGCACCTGACAAAGATACCCGTGCGGAATATATCCGTTCACACTACGCTAAATATGAATACAACATCCCCATGCGGGATGGCACAAAACTGTTTACTTCGGTCTATATACCTTACGATCAGAGTAAAAGCTGGCCTATGCTGATGCAGCGTACACCCTATCGCGTTGCGCCCTATGGCTCGTCAGATTTTAAAACCCGTTTAGGCCCCAGTGAGAAGTTCGAACAGGAAGGCTACATTTTTGTTTTCCAGGATGTTCGCGGCAAACAAATGTCTGAGGGTGAGTTTGTAAATATGCGCCCGCAGGACGCATATAAACGCGGAAAAGACGCTGTTGATGATGCCACAGATGCTTACGACACTATCGAATGGCTGGTAAAAAATGTGCCCAACAACAATGGCCGTGTAGGGCAGTGGGGCATTTCCTATCCCGGATACTACACATCGGTTTCCGGTATCAACAGCCATAAAGCCCTTAAAGCCATTTCTCCGCAGGCGCCTATTGCCGACTGGTTCTTTGATGACTTTCACCGCAACGGTGCGTTTTCTACACCTATGGCATTTCTGTTTTTTGATACCTTCGATGCGCCCCGTACAGAACCGTATCCTTACCGCCTGGAAGGACGCAAAGCCACTACGCCTGACGGTTACGAGTTCTTCCGCGACCTCGGGCCGCTGGCTAACGTAAACAAAAACTACTTCCACGGCGAGCGACCGTTCTGGAATGAACTGACTGAGCACCCGAATTATGACGATTACTGGCAGGCCCGTAATGTTCTGCAGCATCTCGATAAGGTAAAGCCGGCCGTGCTGGTTGTGGGTGGCTGGTACGATACCGAAGACTTGTATGGTCCGCTGGCGACTTATCAGACTATGTCGCGCAAAAACAAACGTGACAATGTGCAAATTGTCATGGGCCCCTGGTATCACGGTCAGTGGATTGGTGATAAAGGCTCCAATATGGGCGAGGCCCGGTTCGGCTTCGAAACCAGTGTGTGGTTCCGTGACAATGTTCTGTTGCCGTTTTTTAACCAGCACCTGAAGGAAGAGTCGGAAGATAAGTACGAGCAGACTGCGACCATGTTTGAGACAGGTGCGAACCGCTGGCGTTTCTTCGGTCAGTGGCCACCTGCTGATACCAGTGAAAAAACACTGTATCTGACAAAGGGCGACAGTTTGTCTGAGAACAAACCGGATAAAGATGGCGGTGCTTCAGACTATGTATCCGATCCCCGTAATCCTGTTCCTCATTCTGCAGCAATCAGCCGTGGATGGGATCGCCCGTATATGGCTGAAGATCAGCGTTTCACCGCCCGCCGTCCGGATGTGCTGAAATTTGAAACCGAGCCCATGACAAGTGATATGACCGTTGCCGGTGAAGTGAACGTGAACCTGTGGGTGTCCACGGATAAAACCGCAGCGGATTTTGTGGTGAAAATTATTGACGTGTTCCCGGGCGTGGATGAAAACACCAATGAAGTGGACAAAGAAACCGGTGACCGTCATGAACTGGTGCGCTGGGGCATTATCCGCGGACGTTTCCGTGACAGCTTCTCTGAGCCCAAACCCTTTGAACCGGGCAAACCGGCTCAGGTCTCTTTTGATCTCTACGATTTGCTGCACGACTTTAAACGGGGCCACAGATTACAAATCCAGATCCAAAGCTCTATCTTCCCGTTCCTTGATATGAACCCGCAAACTTACGTGGATAATATATTTCATGCGACGCAAGATGATTTCGTCCGTGCTCAGCACACCATCTACCACGATGCGGCGCACCCGAGTTCAGTGACTTTCAACGTTCTGCCTGCTCAGTAGTCTTTCAAACAAGGAAGAATAAACACTACGCACTTCACGGGTTGAAGTGCGTAAATTCCCTTGCCAGCAGGGAAGCAGGTCTTTCAGTTTGTAATTTATCAGCAACTCATGACGGGCTGTCCGGTGGACAGCCCGTCTTTTTTCAGAATCGCAGTTCAATATCGATATACGTATTACGACCAGTACCAACCCTTGAGGTTGTGTTTGTATAGCGGGCATTAATGTACTTTTTATCGGTCAGGTTGCTAATCCCGAAATTCACAGTAGCCATTGAAAAAAGTGCAGTGTCAGCAAGGGGGATATCCCATTTTCCCCGAAGATTCACTTGGGTAAACGCTTGATCAACATAGGTATATAGTACGCCACCGGACATTACTGTTGCAGGATTAGGGTCCGGCGCGAACCAATGCTCGACATTCGCACCAATTTCCAGATTAACTGCATCGGCATAATACGTTGCAGAAAGCTGTATTTTATCAGCAAAGCTTTGATTCACATCTTCCCCGGTAGCTTCGTCGTATAACTTCAGGTGCTCGAAGGTAGAGGTTATTCGCCAGGCATCAATAAGGTAGTCAGCATTGACTTCCAGCCCTCTTCTGCGGGCGTTTTCCACATTCATGTATTGGGCATACGTGGTTGATTCTGGTGGATCGCCGAGTTCAGGACGAGGTTGTAAAGAAATAAGCTTGTTTATTTTTCCCTCAAAATAGGTAGCCTTTAACGACAGTTGATCAGAATCCGTGAGAAGTGCCCTTGCGTTGTATGCAAACCCGCCTTCAATTTCACGGGCTGTTTCCGCTTGTAAGTCAGGGTTCGCCATATAGTAATAGTGTGGATTGAGCGCACCAACAGAAGATGTTTCATGAGGAGTAGGTGCCCTGAAAGTTTCGGAATAACCCAAAAGTAAGTTTAATCTGGGGGTAACAGAATAGGCTAAAGCAATGCGGGGCGAGAAATGATTGTTTTTATATTCGGTAGCACCCGACTGGTGTACTTCACGATCAAACTTGTCGAACCGTCCACCAAGCGTGAGTTCAAGTGCCTGATAAGACATTATGTCCTGAATATATAATCCCCAGTCATCGTAGGTGTTCGGCATAGAATTAAATTGAGTCGGGACACCGTTCCGGATGTATACGGCGTCTTCTTCACGATTATTAAAGTCGATTCCGGTCAGCAGTCTGTGAGCAATATCTCCTGTAGAAAAAGTTGCCAGGTTTTTAATATTAAATCCCCGGCGGCTCTCTTCATTTTTATACTGCAGTGTGTCCCGTTCACCGGTTTCCGGCTCGTAGTCATCCCAGCCACGATCGTAATAGGCGTCATTACTGTATAGCTTAATATCAAGGTCGAGTAGTGTGTTGTCATTACTTTCCCAGCTGTAATCGAGCACATAATCGGTTTGCTGCAATGAGCCGGTAATGGGGCTTGAGGTATCAATTTCGTAGTGATAAAGAGTTTGCCATACTGTATTCAGTGATTCGTCAAAGTCGAATACAGAGAATGTAATACGTTGTTCATCTGAAATATCAAAGCCCACCGTTGCATAGGCCGTATCGATAGACTCATCATTACCTATAGTCTGATAGTCTTCAGTACCGCCACCGGCCAGGTCAATATCGCCGTAATCTGCTTGTTTGGCATATACCAGAAAGTCCACAGGGACGTCCCTGCTCCGACCGTATAATCCAGCCCGAATACTGTGCATGTTATTTGATTCATACCTGCCTCCTATCATCACGCCCAGTGATTCTCCGTCAGTCAGGAAGTCTGTGGCTTTCTTTGTCTGCATATTTACAATCCCGCCGATGGCGCCGCTACCATATAATACTGACGAAGCGCCTTTCACTACTTCAACATGATTCAGAATGTCAGTGTCAGTCCTGAAACTGGAGATATGGTTTGAGAACAAGCTGGGAGACTGAGGTACGCCATTTTGCCTGATGATTACGCGAGCTTCAGACTGATAACCAAAACCACGGATGGTGAACTGAGAGCCAATATTTCGTCCAACATCTCCCCCGGCTTCGAAGCCCGGAATCGTGGATAATGCATCAACTACATTAGCACTTCTTTCCAGATCGACGGGATACACAACGCCGATTTGACCGGCAAAACTGGCGTCATCTGTTTCTGTTCGTGTGGCCGTGACGACGGTTTTTTCGAGCTGTTGAATCCGTTGTTCTGAAGTACAGTTTTTGTTGTCATCAGCGCATTGGGGGCTCTGTTCAGCGAATACCGGGCATGATGCCAGTATGCCGGCAGACATACACATTGATAAATAAGATAATCTGTTCATTAGGTGTCCTGAAAGGTTGAGGAATATAACAAACGGCAACTTTCCAGCCCCGACAAACAGTCAGGCAAAACTATGTATGGTGAGGTAGGAAAGGTCCGTTTTCCTTTATTGTTTGTCTGAACATCGTATTGGTAATTATTCTCAGACCTCTACATCTTAATGATAATTGTTATCATTTTCAACATGGGCGAGATGTTCGTAAAGACAGGTGTATGACATATCTGAAGTGTCTGGTAAGTCATAGTTTCGCTTTGCACTTAGAAAGCGGAAGTCTGTCGCTTGTTTGGCGCCGCGGGTTAAAACTAAACGGAGTTGTCATTCAATTGCCTGTTCGTATTGCTAAATAACTGTTCTTAAGTGTAGAGCACCCCATAGGGGAACTCAGTGTGATTTCTGCGATCAGATCAATCGCCAAAAAGAAATTACCG
>NZ_JBSWXO010000011.1:0-167654 GCF_056160645.1 Alteromonas sp. ABH4_456 | reverse complement strand
TCGGTAATTTCTTTTTGGCGATTGATCTGATCGCAGAAATCACACTGAGTTCCCCTATGGGGTGCTCTACACTTAAGAACAGTTATTTAGCCCAAGCCATAGATCCTCAATAAGACCGCAAACGCCAACAAGAAGAACATAAGTCAGTCCACCAGCACACCTTCAGTAACCTTTCTAAGGATTGGTTTGAGATTGAAAAGGCATTCCGTTAAATTAAAAAACCTTGTGAGCAAAAGTCTCTCCGAGTAGCTATATCATTGATAATTTGCTAATTTGTATTTATATAAATCTAGGTTTAAAGAAATTGCTACATTTTTCATCCGTAAAAAATAAATACTAGTTTTCCTCGCTATTAACTGCTTTTTTTAGCCCACTAATTATTACATCTATACCTTTCACTGCTTCAAAAAAATCAATCTCAGTTCGAATAAAAGCCATATCGTCCCCTTGACAAAATAATCACTTTTTGCACAATTAAGGGAATTTGTACAACGGACTGTAAAAATGAAAATTATTACTTTAGCATTATTATTTTATTGCTTGGAAACGATCGCAAGTAATGAGATCCAAATAAAAACCGATCCAAACCACAACATTATAACTCTGTCAGAGGAATTTAAAGGTAATGAAAAATTACTTCTCCAAAACGATTTAATTTTTTCGTCCAACATCAGCTCAAAACAATTAACTAGTGAACTACAAACCCTACTGAGTAACGAAGGTAATAAGCGAGTTATTCCCATAGGACAAACCTTGGAAGACTTAGTAAAACTCCCTTCATCAGCTGAAATCAATGCATTAAGAAGATACCTTGAAGCGCAGAACAATAATGAAAACGAAGAGTGCGGAAGAAAAGGGGAAGCGTTTCAGACAATATTCGCATCTAATGGTAGTTGTCCGTCAGGCAATTGTGTTCGAGGCCATACAATACCAGATGAGGTAATTCATAAGGCTTTGGCGTATGACAAAGCTTGCCAAGGAGGTCAAAGTCTCCCCAATCGAAACGAGCGTCTTTCAACAACCATCGCGATCTATATACAAGATACATATTTATGTTCAGGTTTTAAAACTAAAGACTACATTATCACGGCGAGACATTGTTTTTACATCAATAACTACGTTCCTGAGGCAATAACGAGAAATACCATCTTCGAAGATAACGAACTCATTGCTGCAGTACAGTTCGAATACTCGCCCCTTTCAGATATGAAGGCAAGACACACAATCAGAGCGTTTTTAAAACAAGGCAATAAGATAGGGCACTACACTGATGCACTAATTTTAAATCTATCAGAATCTTCTTCATCCGATATCTCCGAATATTCATCTCACCCCCCAATTAAGCTTTCACAAGCACAACTTACTACAGTTAATCGTTTTTTAGTCCAGGATCAAGATGAACTCGATAATGCCATTCGAGAATATAACAAACCGATGTGTTCAATCATAGCTGCGAATGATAAATGCGTCTTTCACAATTGCT
Source organism: Alteromonas sp. ABH4_456 (assembly GCF_056160645.1). Taxonomy (NCBI): domain Bacteria; kingdom Pseudomonadati; phylum Pseudomonadota; class Gammaproteobacteria; order Alteromonadales; family Alteromonadaceae; genus Alteromonas; species Alteromonas sp. ABH4_456. Next base: position 166,171 of record NZ_JBSWXO010000011.1, on the reverse strand, counting down.
CAGCACTGCCCACCAACTCCGGCGCACCAGTTTACCAATTTAACAACAACCAAAATAAGCTAATCGGAATTCACGTGGGCATTCTCGACAGGTCACTAGTCAACCAGTGTGGGGAGCTAAACTCAACTTACAAGCAAGTATTCACACGTATTAACGTAGCTATACCAATAAACAAAATAAGCAACCCAATGTTTGTTAACGCCACCGAAATTTAGGGATAAATTCCATGAAAAAACTCAAGTTACTTAGCGTAAAAATGTGCACGCTATTGTGCTTAACGGCTTGCACAGCCACATCAGAATCTGGAAACACAAGCCGAACATATGAGATAGAGAAAATAGAAACACCTGCTGAACTTATCGTCCTGACAGGGGAACAATGTTTAGTCACTCCTCTATCAGAAGAAATAGTAGGTACAGAAACCGCCCCGGTTATAGCACTCCTCGCTGCGACCCTAATAGAAGCAGCCGTTAGCAAAGGATTTGAAGCGTTTAACGCATATGCCATTTCCAAAGCAACTGAAGACGTAGAAGGTAAGACTTTTTCAGCTAACACCACAGCATCCGCTGTAACTACCACAATGCAAACTAGCGGCAAAAATGGAGAGCTAGTCGCTAACTCATTGCTCAATATTGGATGTATTACCGTCATAAAAGAATCCAATATCGAATTAAAAAATTCCAATTGGCAAACTCAAATGGACTCTAAATTTAACCATGGCGGTGCACTCAATACACTTCTTGTCAAAAATGGAATAAATTACGTCCCATCTTTACTTTTCCAAATCGCGATCAAAAACAGTAAAGATAGAACTAGCTATATCGTGGAGCCAGCTATACTGAGTTATATGCATAGACTTGGCGCGAAACAATCTAGCAAAGATATGGATCTTGCCATCACTATCGAAATTTCAGAACCGAGTAAGGCTGATTCACCTTCTCACCAAATGGCTTTTACCTATAAAGATTTGAAGCCACAGCAGCTTTTTCTAAATAAAACCAAATCTTTTTACACACAAAACGCTTATCCTTCGCTAACACCGGATACCTTACTTTCTAAACAACTATCTAAAGCAAAAGCGCTCAATACAACTCTTTACAATGCAGAAAGTGCATATAATACCGCTCAAACAATTTATGAAGTATCGTGTTCTGATGAAACCTCCCAAGATACTGATGATTGTAAAAAACTTAAAACAACACTAACCTCCAAAAATGCAGAACTACAAGCAGCATCAAAGGCAATACAGTTATTTCTACGAGATTTTAGTACAACGGCGCGTACAAAAAGCAACCTTGTTAATATTAAAGCTACAGTTACAGAAGTAGGAGACGTAGATAAATTCTGGAAAGCGTTGGCGTTCACCTCTGAGACATTACAGCCGACTATAGAAGAATACGTAAAAACAAAGTCTGACAAAGTGTTTGATAATTATTCAAATGAAGAAAAGATCGCTAATAGCAATAACGAACTAAACTATCAAATTGCGATCATTAACTTTGATAGCGCATATATCAAACTCAAAGCTCTAAATTCGACTTCCGATGGCTATGTTGACGCTAAAATAGCCTGCCTATCTCAACTTAAAACCCTAACCGAAGCAGGTATTAATGCAGGTAAAGCAGTATCTAAAACCTGCGACTAATGGCATTGGCTACTCATCTTCTTGATGAAGAAGATGAGTATAAAAATCTTGCGACTAAATGTGTAAACCTCCCCTAAATTAGCGGCATGCCTTTTTAGAGTTTTTCAGCGTAAACTGAGCAAAGAATCGAGGTAATCCTCTACCTCTCTACTTTCTCCGGCGCAGTCTTCTTAGAACCCCGCACAGCTTTATTTAGTAAATCCAGTTCCTTTTCAGTGAGGTTACGCCATTGGCCGGGGCGCAGATTGCCTAAAGTCAGGTGCATGATGCGGGTGCGTTTCAGTTTGGTGACTTCATAGCCGAGGAATTCGCACATTCTGCGGATTTGGCGGTTTAACCCCTGAGTCAGGATAATGGTAAAGCGATCACGGCCACGGGATTCCAGCTGGCAGGGTTTGGTGACTGTGCCGAGGATGGGTACGCCACGGGACATTTTTTGTAAAAAGCGTCCGCTGATGGGCTGATTCACAGTCACATCATATTCTTTATCGTGGGCATTTTCTGCCCGCAGGATTTTATTCACAATGTCGCCGTCACTGGTGAGCAGGATCAGGCCTTCGGAAGGTTTGTCGAGACGACCGATGGGGAATATCCGCTCTTTATGGCCTATCGCGTCGATGATATTGCCTTTGACGTGACGTTCCGTTGTACAGGTAATACCAACCGGTTTGTTATACATGATGTAAATCCGGTCTGATTTATCCGCAGCCACCGCACCTATAAGTTTACCGTCGACTTTGACTTTATCCCCCGGATCCACTTTGGTGCCCAGCTCCGGGAGCTTATCATTAATGGTTACCCGTTTTTGTTCGATGAGTTTATCTGCTTCACGCCGGGAACAGTGGCCGGTGTCACTGATGTATTTATTAAGACGTTTTGCCTGATCTGAACTCATAACGGGGAATAACCTTTAACTGACAACTTTTTATAAAGTTGCCAAGAATACATGATTCACGGCTTTTTCACTTAGTAAACTTCACCTGAGAATACTTTTCGGACCAGAAAATAGCCAAAATAGTGCAAATACGCTGGACCAGTGGATCAACGCTCCTGTTTGCCACTCTCTTCCGCCGGGGCAGCCTGCTCACTGTCATTGTTGTCTTTGTTTTTACTGCCGGCTTCGGTTACCACGAGAAAATAAAGGACCAGCATAATAATGACAAAAACCACAACGATGATCATGCCTATGAAGGTGGTGCCGGTTGCTGCATAAGAGGGGGCAGCGAATAAAAATAACGGTAAAAGCGGAAGGTATTTCACCAGAAAACTCCGGAAGATGAACTGAGTGACGTATTATTCCTTTTCAACGTCGGGAATCAAGGTGTAAGGGCTGCTTTTTTCTTAAAACCCGATCTGAATCAACCGGGCGTGTTATTCACGTCTCCGTGGACAATTCCTTTTCTGCCGTTTTGCTTTGCACGGTAAAGGGCCTTGTCTGCCAGCAGTATAAGCTCTACCGGCCTGGTGTTTTTGTCGCAACGCAAAGACGCAATGCCGGCGCTGACAGTGATAAAGTTACTCACTGCAGATTCCGGAAAAGGTACTGCCAGCGCAGAAATTTCATCCAGCAACGTTTGCGTAATACTGTGCGCTTCTTCAGCGGGAATACAGGGCAACAGTACAGCAAACTCTTCTCCACCATACCGTGCTGCCACATCATCCGGTCTGCGGGCAACCCTGCTCAATACTTCACTGATATTTTTCAGTACTTCGTCACCGGCCACATGGCCGTATGTGTCGTTGTACTGTTTGAAAAAATCCACATCCAGCATAACCAGATTCAATGTGTTGCAGCTTCTGGCACATCGGCGGATGGCCTTTTGCAAACTGTTGTCGAAAAAGCGCCGGTTGGCAATACCGGTCAGTCCGTCTGAATTTGCCAGTACATCCAGCTTTTGATTCGCGGCCAGCAATTCGTTACTTACCCGCTCGAGGGCGATGCGGTTTGCCTGACTTTCCAGTGTATTACTCAGAATTTCGCCGATGAGCTTAAGATAACGTACGTCGTTGTCCTCCCACTCATAGGGTGAACCCACCACATCGCACCCGACAAATCCGGTGAGCTCATCGTTGATTCGAATGGCAACACACAAAATAGAACTGATATTTTCACGCTGAAACTCCGCCTTTTCACCGGCGGCTTCTTCCGGCAGATCATTAACATCATTTATTCTGAACAGCTGCTCAGACAACATAGCGCGGGTAAAGTAAGGGAGTTCTGTTGTTACCACGCCCTGCAATTGCTGCTTATAGGGCTGCACACCACTTGCCACCCATTCATGGGTATTGTCCATGGTGGTTTTGTCTGCAGAAAAGCGGAACAGATAGCACCGCTGCACACCACGGAATTTACCGTATGCGCCAAGGCTCTGCTCTATCAGAGGATCCAGTTCAGCGTGTGTTACATTGATTAATCTTGAGGTCAGAGTTGAAAGCAATTCTGTGAAAGCCAGCTGATTGTTCAGTAGTGGCTGAGCAGACATAGGTGTACTGTGATTATTCAAGGTGTTTCCCTGCTACCTGAGAAAAAACAGCGGCTACTTTTTGCAACCACAATCTCTACAACAAAAGTATAGCCTATATGTCACAGAACGCATTTTATTAGCGATTTATCTTTAGCCTGTAGGTTATCCGGCAGCCATCTGCAAATATCAGATTTGTCAGGACGCCCTACCCGCTTCACGCGCTGCCAACGCTTGAGCATACAATACGGATTGTTATTATGCGTTTACGCCCAACTGGTTCATCTCTTGTTCTGGCCGGTTCTCTTTGTTTTTCGCTATTCAACGCTGCCTGTGCAGATACCCTTTTTAAACAGGCTACGCTGTTCGACGGCACAGGTAAAAAACCTTTCGTTGCAGATGTGCTGGTAAAAGACGGCCGCATCAGTCAGATAGCCGCTTCCATCAGCGACGCGGGAAATGCTGAGGTTATAGATGCCAGCGGCAAAGCAATGTTACCCGGTTTTTTTGATATCCACGTGCACTGGACACCGGGTGGTGAACCACCTTCCATTCCGGCCATTGCTGAGCAATATGTCATTCATGGTGTTACCACGGTCACCGATTTTCATTCTGCGCCGGAGTCTTATGCTCCCAAGCGCGCCTGGCTGGCGAACCTGAGTGCCCCGCATGTGGCTTTCGCTGCCAGAATGAGCACACCGGGTGGTCATGGCGCAATGTGGGCAGATAACCACACCACGTATAAAATTTCCACTCCGGAAGATGCCGCTGTTGCCATGAAAACGCTGGCGCCCTACAAGCCTGATCTCATTAAATTATTTGCTGATGGCTGGCGGTACGGCCGTAAGGAAGAAAATACCAGCATGGATGAACTCACCATGAAGGGGATGGCTGACGCTGCTCACCCTCTGGGTCTGCCCGTTGTGGCTCACGTGGTAACGGTTGACCGGGCGAAAAAAGCTGCCGGTGCCGGTGTGGATGTGCTGGTACATGCTGTTCAGGACGGCGACGCAGATGAAGAACTGGTGCAGGCCATGCTGTCAGCTAACATGACCTATTCGCCCAGCCTGGCAGTATATGAAGTCACAGAAGCGAAAAAGGCTTACTACGACGAAGAAGCACTGGCCATGGCAGACAACCGTCAGAAACACTCCATGTACAACTTAAAGTTGTTCAGTGAAGCTGGCATTCCTGTAGCAACAGGGACTGACGCCGGTATGCCTAAAACACCACACGGCAGTTCCACTCACCGTGAGATGGAGCTTTTAGTTGCCGGAGGACTGACGCCGGAGCAGGCACTGGTTGCTGCAACCAGAAACAGTGCTGCCGCCCTGAACTTGCTGGAAGACAGAGGGACGCTGGAAGCCGGCAAACGGGCTGATCTTGTGATCATTGACGGTATGCCCTGGGAATCCATCTCAGATACCCGCAAGGTTGAGCAGGTCTGGATTGACGGCGAACTGAAGGCGCGTAACAACACTCTTGTCACGCCGCAGCCCGAAGGCTTACCGCCAGCGGTAAAAGCCACTGCATTGATTGATGATTTTGAGTCTTCATCGGGCAGAACGGCATTAAATACGGTGTATATCAATCACCGGGATACCGGCGTAGGACATAGCCGGTCATTGTCTCAGCGGGTACCGAAAGAAGATGGCAGTGGCTATGCCTATTTCATGCAGGCTGCTTTGTCTAATAAGGAAGAACCGGAAGCTTCAGTACGGATGCACTTTACTCCGGGCGCAGTAGTACCGGTGGACACTTCCGCTTATAAAGGCATCACGCTTTCAGTACGTGGTGAGGGAGAATATTTTGTCAGCCTGACCACGGGCAGCGGCGAATGTGAAACCTCATTCTCAGCCACACCGGCCTGGCAAACGGTGCAGTTACCTTTCAGTGCCTTTTGTGACGGAAAACTGGACAGTACACAGTTGTTGATGCTGGAGACCGGAAAGCACGGTAAAGCCGGTGATTCAGTATGGATGTCAATGGACGACATCAGTTTCTATTAACGTAAAGCAGGCCCGGTTTTTGACGCCGGGTCGTGGCTTGTTCTGCGCCTGGTTTAGCAGCGCAGGGTTTTATTTACGGGAACCTTTTGCCTTTGCGTACAGTGCGTCCCATTCATCTGGTGTAACGGGCATCACCGATAAACGGTGCCCTTTTTTAACCACACCCAGTTGCTCTATTTCCGGCATGGCTTTGATTGTCGCCAGCGGAAGCACCAAAGCAAACTTCTCTTTAAACGTCACATCCACGCAAAACCAGCGGGGATTATCGCGGTCTGATTTAGGATCGTAATATTTGCTTTCGGGATCGAACTGACTAGCATCGGGATAGGCATCACGGGAAATTTCTGCAACACCGGCAATGCCAACGTCCTTGCAGCTTGAGTGATAGAAAAACAGTAAATCCCCGGCTTTCACCTCATCGCGCATGAAATTTCTTGCCTGATAGTTTCTGACCCCGTCCCAGGGCTCAGTTTTATCCGGACGGGCAGCAAGCTCGTCAATACCAAATGCATCCGGTTCTGATTTAAACAGCCAGTAAGCCACAATGTCTCCTGAAAACGCTTTCTTTAAAAATGCAGTCTATCACAGCATCCGATTTCGTGGACAACGTCCGCTTTACCCACCTTTACACAATACTGACACACACCGGAATACAGGTTGCTATTTTAACATCATGCCAATTCGGGCATCGACCACAGGAGCAACCTAATGGAAATCTCTCAACTAAACAGTGCCATGCAAACCGGCGCACTGACCGGCACCAGTAACGTTAATAGTATTAAAAACCAGAGCCCGCCACCACCGCCACCTCAGCAGGATGCATTATCAGAATACATGGCGGAATCCGGCAGTGATGAAGATGTAAAAGCCTTTATGCAGAGCATAATGGACATGGAAACATCAGGCGAATTTGATGCGCAAAGCCTTGCCGCCAACGCGCCGGCCACCATGCAGGCTTTTGCAGAAGAGAACGGCATCAATCTGGAGAGCTTCTTTCAACAGAAGCACGATCAGCAGTCTGCCAGACAGTCAGCAGCTACTGATATGCCACCACCACCGCCGGGTAACAGCCAGACACAAACCTATGCCAGCAATGAACAACTGGGTTCTGCGTCCGCATCTCTGATGGACAGACTCACTTCCAGCATTGGCATTAATACCACCGCCTGAGCCGCCTGCAGGCAACGATGTGGTCTGCCGTGTGGCAACCGGGGGTTGAAACACGGCAAAAGCGTGCCGGACCGGGCACGCTTTTTTGTATTTAACTATCGTCACCCCGCGGGTAGCTGATATAATTACGCCTTTACGTCGTTCTTTCCGGTTTATTGTCATGCAAGCTACCATCAAGGCTGACCGCGGCCTGTTTTCCTATCCGAAGTACTGGGCTCATTGCTACGGTACTGCGCCATTTTTACCCATGTCAAAGGAAGAGATGGACGAGCTCGGCTGGGACAGCTGTGATGTGATTCTGGTCACCGGTGATGCGTATGTGGACCACCCCAGTTTTGGTATGGCGGTGATCGGACGGGTACTGGAAGCCCATGGTTTCCGCGTGGGTATTATTGCCCAGCCTGACTGGACCAGCAAAGACGACTTCATGAAACTGGGGAAACCCAATCTGTATTTCGGTGTGACTGCCGGAAATATGGACTCTATGATCAACCGTTATACCGCGGATAAGAAAATTCGCCATGACGATGCCTATACCCCGGGCAATGTGGGTGGCAAACGGCCTGATCGTGCGGTAACCGTGTATTCCCAGCGCTGCCGTGAAGCCTTTAAAGGCGTACCGGTTATTGTTGGCGGCATTGAAGCCAGCCTTCGCCGGATTGCACACTACGATTACTGGTCAGAAAAAGTCAGACGTTCCGTGCTGTTTGACAGTAAAGCTGACATGTTATTTTTCGGTAATGCCGAGCGCCCGCTGGTTGAGGTAACCCACAGACTGGCCTCCGGTGAAGACATTGCAGATATCCGTGATGTGCGCGGTACAGCGATAATCGTAAAAGAGGCACTGCCGGAATGGCAGGGTGTCGACTCCACTTCTTTGGATCGCCCGGGGAAAATAGACCCGATCCCCTCGCCTTATCAGGAATTGCCGGAATGTGATAAAGAAGACACAACGTCCTCTGAAGCACCGGAAGCGAAAGGGGTTGTTATCCAGCCGGTTGAACGCCGCAAGCCCTGGGAACACGTGTATGTCAAACTGCCTGCTTATGAAGTGGTGAAAGACAACAAAGCACTTTATGCCCATACTTCCCGTATTCTGCATCAGGAAGTCAACCCTGGTTGTGCCCGTGCATTAATGCAACGCCATGGCGACCGTCACATCTGGATCAATCCGCCGGCCATGCCGCTGGAAACCGATGAAATGGACGCGGTATTTGATTTGTCGTACCAGCGTATCCCCCACCCGGTTTACGGTGATGCAAAAATACCGGCTTACGACATGATTCGTTTTTCAATTAATATCATGCGTGGCTGTTACGGCGGTTGTACCTTCTGTTCGATTACAGAACACGAAGGCCGCATCATTCAGAGCCGTTCTGAAGATTCTATCATTCGTGAAATAGAAGAGATCCGCGATAAGGTGCCGGGCTTTACCGGTGTCATTTCCGACTTGGGCGGACCTACTGCAAACATGTACCGCCTGCGGTGTAAAAGTGCCAAAGCGGAAGCTACCTGTCGCCGTCCATCCTGTGTGTACCCGTCTATCTGTGCACATATGGATACCGCCCATAAGCCGACTATCGATTTGTATCGCCGTGCACGGGAATTACCCGGCATCAAAAAGGTGCTGATTGCGTCTGGCGTACGTTACGACCTGGCGGTTGAAGACCCTGAATATGTGAAAGAACTGGCACTTCACCATACCGGTGGTTATCTGAAAATTGCGCCGGAGCATACCGAGGAAGGGCCACTCAGTAAGATGATGAAACCCGGTATGGGCAGTTATTACCGGTTTAAAGAATTATTTGATAAGTATTCTGCCGAAGCCGGTAAGAAACAATATCTGATCCCTTATTTTATCGCCTCTCACCCGGGCACAACGGATGAAGATATGCTGAACCTGGCAATCTGGCTGAAAGAAAACCGCTTTAAGCTGGATCAGGTACAGAATTTCTATCCGTCGCCTATGGCGACAGCCACCACGATGTATCACACCGGGGTGAATTCGCTGCGTAAGGTCAATAAAGACAGTGAACAGGTACCCTCAGCAAAAGGTGAAATTCACCGCCGTCTGCACAAGGCTATGCTGCGTTACCATGATCCGAAGAACTTTGCGCAAATCCGTGAAGCACTGAAGAAAATGGGACGTGAAGATCTGATTGGTCGTGGCCCTCAGCATCTGGTTCCGCCGGAAACCGCAGACGAAAAACGCCAGAAGGTGCAAAAAGGCAAACGGGGTGAACGGGCTTTAACGAAGCACACCGGTTTACCGCCAAAAGGCTTCCGCGAAAAAAATGCCTCTGGTAAAGGCAGAAACGGCGCAAAAGGGAAACCCGGTCAGCGCCAGCAAAGAGCCCGCTAAAAGCATAAAAAAACAGGAGGCATCAGCCTCCTGTTTCAGTTCGTTCCCGCCCTTAACTGTTTACACCTGAGTAATGCCCAGCCAACATAAGCGAGCATAGGTATGTTCAGTTGCAATGCCGGCAATGACATGGCATCCCCGCCGTGACAGATGACATAAGCGAACAGCATCACTAACACCGACAGCGCCGACAATCCAAGCCAGGCGGATTTATCCAGCGACTTAACCGCCACCGTAAGAGTGAGGTTGAGGGCCATCACTATCCAGAAAACAGGGATGAGCGGAATGGCAGCAAACATATCAACCAGCGCAGTAAGCGCCAGGGCTGATACGCTTCCCCATACCACACAATGCCATAAGCGTGTAGCCAGCGGCGGATTGGCCTTCTTCGCCAACCAGATTTCCATACCGGAAATACACAACACGGTAAGCATAAGGCCAAGAACGAAATACAACAGCTTAGAGGGAATACCGGCAAAATCACCGAAGTGTAAACGGTACATAGCGTAAATCACCTGCTTGCCCCAGTGCCCGTCTGCATAGCCGGCTGTACCGAGATAATTCCCCGCACTGTCAAACCGGTAATTCTCTGAGTAAATCATTTTACCCGGCACTCTGGCATAAATTTCGATGAATTGCTCCGGTGTATTCACCTCATGCACGGTGAGGAAAATCAGCTGATTATCAGGGGCGATGGTGGCCATCTGTTCTACGGCTTTACCAATTTGCGGAGTCGAAACAGGCTGCGACAATTCAGGGTCCGGTGTAAAAATCTTTTCCATCACCGCATCACGGTCACCGCCATAATATAATTGAGCGACCAGCACCAGCACAAGACCCGCCAGACCAAAGTACGCACCGGTGATACCAATGATCAGATGAAACGGTGATGCCCACAACCCGAAACGGTTATGTAAATCAATTTGATACTGCTGGCCGTTTCCGCCCTGTCGTAAACGGAAGGCATCTTTTTTGATGCGTTTATGCGCCACAATACCGGTAATCACTAACGTGACGATAATGGCACCCAGCGCGCTCACCAGAATCATGCCCCAGCTTGCCGGCAAATTCAGATACAGGTGCAAATCCACCAGCATTTTAGTGAAGGACACGGATTCCTCCTCCAGCAGTTCACCGGATTCACCGGCAAACCAGGCGGTGTGATCGTTTTCAACCACAAGCCTCGGAATATTCGAGGTTGGCAAAACGACGAAAAGATGATGAGTTTCTTCTTTATGTTCAGCAAGGAAATTGGCCATGGCGGTATCAATAACGTCTCCTGATACCGTTTCCAGTTCCATAACACCCGGTTGCTCCCAGCGTTCAAATTCCTGATGAAACACAGCCAGCGTACCGGACCAGCACACAAGAAAAAGCAATACACTTAGAAACACACCCACCCAGCTGTGGGCATTTAATGCAGCTTGTTTTGTTGTTTTATTCATACTGATACTGCCTGAAATGCCGGAATGAAAAGAAGATACGCTGCGCTGAGAGCACCAATTACTGTGTAAAGCGCCAGGGCTTTTGGTTTTGATGCAACGGCAAAGTAGTGATATCCCAGCAGGCCCCAGATAACCGGCAACAACACAATACAGATAGCCAGTTGTCCTGTTTCTTTCATGGGCAGCGCCAGACTGACAGCGAGACTGGACAGTAGACTGACGACTAACAGCACGATCAGCATCACCAGATAGTGGCCGGCGTGCTGCAACACCTCCCGTCTGACGAAACTCAACGGTTTGGGTGCCGGCTGATTTTTAGGTGACGGCAGCGTTTGCCGGTTTGCTAGAATTAACGGCCACACTCCGATAGCAGGCAGACAAAGGGCGAACACACTACCTGTCTCCCAGCCGGTTGCCCTGCTCCACATGAAAAAAGATCCCGCGAAAGCGAGCAAAGAAAACCACAGCCAGACACGATGTTGCTTCTGCCAGCTTACATAAAGCAGAACCAGTGATAAGGCACTGATCCCGCAGGAAAGAATGATATTTGTCATAACGTCCGGATTGACCTGAAGGCAGGTTTGTGCACTTGTCCTGTGCGCTAGTCATTTAAACGCTAATAGTACAAACACCCTTAAGAAATGTAAAAGATATTCATTATCATTAATGTCACGAAAACTGCAGCGCAGTATACGCCGTGATTAACGGAGCAGAAAAAGCACCGGCGCAAAATATGCGCCGGTACGAAGGGATATGACACTCACACACAAATAAGTCGTAATCAGTGACCCATGTCCTTCTCACTGAAAAACAGCGAATACAATACCGGTACCGCCACCAGCGTGAGTAACGTGGCAAAGGTCAGGCCGGACATGATAGTCACAGCCATACTTGCAAAGAATGCATCCCACAGCAGCGGGATCATACCGAGAACAGTGGTTAACACGGCAAGCACTACCGGTCTTACACGACTGAGGCTGGCACCGACAATCGCGTCTCTCAGTGCTCCGCCCTCTTTCCGGCGCAGATCGGTTTCATCCACCAGTACGATGGCGTTTTTAATCAGCATGCCCGACAGACTTAACAACCCGAGTAATGCCGTGAAGCTGAATGGCATGCCGGTAAACACCAGGCCTGCTGTAACACCGCAAATCGCCATCGGCACAATAAACCAGATGAGCAATGCCTGCCTGACCGCATTAAACAGCAATACGGTGATCAGAATCATACTGAGAAAACTCAGCGGCAACTGCTGTCCCAGCGCTTTTTGCGCGTCGCGGGAGCTTTCAAACTCACCGCCCCACTCAAAACTGTAGCCGTCCGGCAGAGGCATGTTTTCAATCACGGCTGCCACGTTCCGGCGGGCTTCCTCCGCGGTGTAATCGCCGGCGGGTTCTGCCTGAACGGTCAGCGTGCGTACACGGTTACGGCGTTTGATAATGCCGTCGTGTGCCTGCACATCAAACTCTTTAATTACCTGTGTGATAGGGATAAAGTCCTGTTGCACTTCACTCCATATCAAACGATCTCTGAGCCAGTCCATGTTCTGACGCTCTGATACAGGCGGGCGGATCACCACCGGGATTTGACGTTCGTCTTCACGATAAATACCTACGGTTTTACCTACCGTGGCAAATTCCGTTGCGTCAGCAATATTAGTACGCGACAGACCGGCAATTTTCGCTTTCTGCTCATCCACTACCGGATAGATGGTGAATTCGCGCTGACGCCAGTCCTGACGCACATCGGTAATGGTAGGCTCCTGACGCATTAATGCTTCAGCTTTTGCTCCCAGTTCCCGTAGCACGGCAGAATCATTACCTTTAAACCGTGCCTCTATTTTCGCACCGGTAGCAGGACCGAAGAATAAACGCTGGGTAAATACATCAGCCTGAGGGTGCCGTTCACGAATTTGCGCCCGCAATTCGTTCATCACCAGCGGTATTTCTTCACGGTTATGCGTGCGCACAATTAACTGACCAAATGACGGATTTGGCAGGTCCGGTGAATACGTCAGCATAAACCGGCTGGCGCCCATACCGATGAAACTGGTCACGTTGACTACCTCGTCACGGGCTTTCACCAGCGCTTCTATATCAGCAATGTCAGCTTCAGTAGCACGGATGTCGCTGCCCTGAGGCAAGGTATAGTTAATATAGAAAATGGGCGTATTGGACGGCGGGAAAAAGGACTGTTTCACCAGCGCAAAACCCATTACGCTTACCGCCGTCGTGGCAACCAGCACAAGTACGGTAATGCGGGGAAAGCGCAGCGCTGCACCCAGTAACCCCTTATAAAAGCGGTAACCACCGCCGTCGTAGTGACCGGCATCTTCACCAGCTTCTTTTTGGGTAAACAGGTAGTGCCCCAGCAGAGGCGTTACCGTAACAGCCAGAATCCAGCTGAGCAGCAGTGATATACAGATCACCGCGAACAGCGAGAACATGAAGTCGCCGGTGGTATCCTGTGAAAGTCCGATACCGGCAAAGGCAAGAATGCCGATGACGGTGGCAGCCAGCAGCGGGTACTGGGTTTGTTGTGCCGCATCTTCGGCAGCGGATACCGAGTCCTGACCTTTATGCATGCTTAACAGCATAGACTCGGCAATAACAATAGCGTTATCCACCAGCATCCCCATGGCGATAATAAGTGCGCCCAGGGAAATCCGCTCCATCTGGATTTCAAATATCCACATGGTAAGCACGGTACCAAGTACAGTAAGCAGTAATGTACCGCCAACCACAACGCCGACGCGCCAGCCCATGACCAGCAAAAGTACAGCAACAACAATGGCAACAGAAGCCGCCAGGTTCACCAGAAAGTCGCTGATAGCTGTATCTACCACAATATGCTGTTCATAAATCGGCAGAATATCCACGCCAAGAGGTAAGTGGGTACGCAGTTCGTCGAGGTGCGCTTCGACCGCGTGACCTATATCTACAATATTCCGGTCACTGCGACCGGCAATGGCCAGAGTAAATGCTTCGTGACCGTTATGTCTGACAACTTGTGACGGCGATTCAGATTCCACACGGTACACACGGGCAATGTCGCCGATGTGCAGTTGTTCGGTGGTGCCGGGCACACCGAATTTCAAACCTTTAATGGTTTCTTCGGAATCATCACCGGCAGGCAAAACCAGCCGGATCCGGCGCTCGCCCAGACGCATGCTGCCCGCATTGGCAATATCACTTTCGGTCTGAAATACGCTGGCAATACTGGACATAGAAATCCCCAGACTGGCCAGCTTTTCCTGCGTCACTTCCACATAAATAGTTTCTTCCGGCACGCCGGCCAGTTGTGCCTGTGTTACGCCCGGCACAGTGAGCACTTCACGTCTTAACCGTGTTGCCAGCTCCTGGCGCTGACGGTCTGAAAAACCTTCAGCCACCACAGCGTAAAACATGCCATATACATCGCCGAAGTCATCATTCACCACCGGACTGTTTGCTCCTGACGGCAATTTCATGGCTGCCGCAGACACCTTGCGGCGCAATTCATCCCAGGCCTGTTGCAAATTGTCACTGTTGAAGTCGTCACGGATTTCCACCGTGATTTGAGACTGACCGGGCAGAGAACGGGAGGTAATATCACCCAGTTGCGCCAGTTGCTGAATAGTAGATTCAAGCGGTTCGGTAATTTCCAGCTCCACTTCCTCGGCAGTGGCGCCGGGATACGTGGTAGTAACGATAGCGGTTTTCACCGCGAAAGCCGGATCTTCCAGCTTGCCGATGGCAACGACACCGGTGACACCGCCAAGCAGGCAGATCAGCATGAGCAGCCATACTGTCAGCGGATTCTTAATTGAATAAGTGGCGATTCTCATAGTACAGGCTTCTCCTTGTTAAATTCCCGTACTGTCATACCATCCTGCAGGCTGTCTGTGCCCGCAGCCACCAGCCGCATACCGGCCTCCAGTCCTGCTGTTACCTGCGCTTTATCATCACGGATAAGACCTACTGTCACCGGGTGATAAACCACTTTATCCCCTTCCAGCCGCCATACCGCAAAGTCTTCACTGCCAGAAGTATCAACAGCACTCACCGGCACCCACAGACCGACCGGCCCGATGGGGTTTGCCACGACAATACGCGCTGTCAGCACCATACCCGGCAGCAAGTCCAGATGCTCAAGGCGGGGCAATTTAAATGTCACCTGATAAGTTTGCGTTGAAGTATTGATTTCAGTTTTATGCTCCAGATAACTTAAGGTTACCGGTTTGCCGTCATCACCTGAAATCAGATTACCGTCTTCATCTTCAAGATACGCCTGGTACACCGGGTTTTCTTCCACGGCGTAGCGCATGAGCTGCTCGGGCACATTCACGTGAACCCGCAGATAATTAATGTTTTGAACCCGCAGCACAGACTGATTCGGTTGCACATACGAGAACTTTTCAACCAGACGGTTAGTGATCAGCGCATCGAAAGGCGCGTGCAGTTCGGTATATTCAATATTGATACCGGCATTCTCAACAGCCAGTTCCGCATTTTCATAAGCGGTTTCCAGCGCATCGAATTCACTCTGACTGATGTAATTATCGTTCTGCAGCTGTTTTCCACGTTCAAAATCAGACTTTGCCTTGCGGAAACTGGCTTCAGATTGTTTCAGGGCCAGCTCGTAATCCTGCGGATCCAGAGCGGCCAGCAATTCACCTTCCGGTACCACAACCCCCTGACGGTCTGCCAGCTGGTTTATGCGTCCGGCTACCTGAAAAGATAAATCCACCGTACTCAGAGCATCCACTCTGGCAACAAAGTGTCTGACGACTGTTTGATCGTCTGCGCCGACCTCATAAACCTGAACCAACGGTGGCGGCGGCGCTTTCTGTTCCTGCGCTTCACCGCTGCATCCTGCGAGCAGAAAAGCCGCAGATGCTGCTGCGATTGCCATAATTGACGGTAATTTAATCCTGATTTTCATTTCGTGCTTCCTCTAAGGCAATCGCTTTATTAATTAATTTCCCGCGCAGGGCAATGCGCTCTTCTTCTGTGAACGGACTGATGTCCATCAGCTCCTGAAAGCTTAGTCCATCAGCCGCCAGCCACAACAGGGTGCTTTCATCCACCGCGTCGCGCTGTTCAATTTCTTCACGTTTGCTTTGCATCATTTCGAGCATGGGTGCCAATAACGACGAATTTTCCACCGCCGTGACCAGCAAAATTTTGGCCTGATGCACAGCAAGCTTTTCGTGTGCCCGCTGGCGGGTACGCAACAAATTTGTCACCGGTAACGCATCAGCATGAGCTTTCTCAACTTCACACAGTTCAGTTTTCATCATGCCAATCATGCTTTCCACCATACCGGCCAGTAATGCATCTTTGTTTTTAAAGTGATGCATAACACCACCTTTGCTCATTCCGCAATGCTTTGCCACATTGTCCAGGGTTAGCACCTTGGGCCCCTGTTCAATAGCAATTTCTGTGGCAGCATCCAAAATACGCTTTCGCGACGTATCCGCTTTTGATTCTGTCATCACTCCCCCAAAACAAACCAACTGGTCGGTTTTTAAATCAAATAAGCGCTTTTGTCAAGCAATATGCAGATCTGTTTATGGATCAGAGAGGTTTTATCAGGCTCTCCCTACCCTTTACGCGGGAAATTCGTGTATGCTCACTGATTATTTTCTTTATTCTGATGTTGTAATGATCGCCACGACACAGCGGCACCTGGTGAATATAGATATCCTTCTCAGTGATATCGAAATGCAGGAAAGCGGTTTTTACGCCGGTGCTGAACATCAAAAATACCTGAATGATTTACTCAGAGAACTGTCAGCACTGGAAGGCATGCTTGAGCATGAAACGGTACACTCTTTTCAACAGGCAGTGAGCAGTGCCGGACTTGAAAACGTATTTAAGGACAAAAGACTGGTAAGCATTTACCAGAAGCTTATCAGCAACGTTCTGGCGTATTGGCATACCGTAAATAAAATAGACGACATCCTCGCCAGCCGCTTCGACAGCCACTCTGAGAAACGCCTTGAACTGCTTCAGGCAAAAGCTTCACGGGCAAAGTCGGTATTTAAAACCGTTGCCATGGCGATGGGCAAAAACGATTACTCCCAGTTTATTACCCTGCTGGGTTTGCAGCATACAGACTGGGCGTGGCGGGAATAACTATCACAGTACGGCGGACGTAAAAAAACCGGCATCACAGGATGCCGGTCAGTTCTTTATTGCGATGCGTTATGCATCTGCCTGTTCGTTTGCAGGGACTTCGTGAGTCAACAGGTATTCAAAGGCAGACAATGATGCTTTTGCGCCCTCACCCATTGAGATGACAATCTGCTTGTACGGCACGGTGGTGACGTCGCCGGCTGCAAAAATGCCTTTCTCAGAAGTAACACACTTATTATCAACGATGATTTCACCGTGTTTGGTCATATCCACGACACCTTGCATGAACTGACTGTTCGGTACCAGACCAATCTGGACAAACACACCTGCCAGCGGTAACGTGGTCACTTCCTGCGTTTCGCGATTTGTGTACTCAATGGCCGTTACTTTGCCATTTTCTGCCACAATCTGATTCGTTGCTACATTGCGCAGAATGGTAATGTTGTCACGCTTTTCAGCCTGCTTAACCAGAACATCATCGGCTTTCAGCGTTGGCATAAACTCGAACACGGTGACAGACTTCACGATACCCGCCAGGTCAAGAGCAGCCTCGATGCCTGAGTTACCCCCGCCGATAACAGCTACGTCTTTTCCTTTAAAGAAAGGACCATCACAGTGCGGACAGTATGCCACGCCATTACCTACGTTTTCTTTCTCACCCGGTACACCCAGTTCTCTCCAGCGGGCACCTGTGGCCACAATGATAGAGCGGGTACGAATTTCTTCGCCGGATGACAACGCCACGATTTTAATGTCGCCACGTTCAATGTTTTCGACTTTCACGTGCTCTTTCAACGTGATGTCATAATCTTTCATGTGCTCCATCAGGTTGCCCACCAGTTCGGGTCCTGTGGTTTTCGGCACTGAGATTAAGTTTTCGATACCCATGGTATCTTTTACCTGACCACCAAAACGATCGGCCACGATGGTCACGTTTAAGCCTTTACGTGCACTGTAGATTGCGGCACTCACACCTGCCGGACCACCACCAATCACGGTTACGTCCTGCAGCGGCATGCTCTTACCCTTGTTCGCTTCTTTCAGCGACGGGTCGCGCTCTAAAAGTTTATCAAGCAGAGTAGACGCATCTACCTTGCCGTTAGCGAATAATTCGCCGTTTAAGTAAACACTCGGTACACCCTGAATATCTCTTTCTTCAATCAGTTTCGGATAAACACCGCCATCAATCATTTCAGATGTGATGTTAGGGTTTAATAATGCAAACTGATTCAGCGCCTGCACAACATCAGGACAGTTATGGCAACTTAAGCTGATGAACACTTCAAAGTGCAGCGGCTCGTTGACACCTTTAACGATGTTTTGCAGATTGTCGTCTACTTTCAGCGCCGTGCCTGACGCATGTAAGATAGCCAGGATTAACGAGTTAAACTCGTGTCCGCCCGGGATGCCGGAGAAACGAATACCGGTATCTTCACCGTCAGCTTCAAGCAAGAAGCTTGTCGCGCTGCGTAAAACGCCATTTGTATTACGTTCTTCCAACTTAATGTTGTCGCTTACACTTGCTACGCCAGACAGAAATTCAACCAATTCGCCACGCTTGCTGTGCTCGCCAGTCTGGACAACGAATGTTACTTCTTTCTGCATTGACGCGGTGTAGCCTTTCAATGCCTGTAAAATTTCTTTAGTTAACACGGTAATTCTGCCTTTTGCTTAGTGTTAAGGAGGTGCAGGCAGCTGCCTGCACCGTCACAAAGAGTTGGTAAACAACGTTACCTTAGATTTTGCCGACCAGGTCTAATGAAGGCGCTAATGTCGCTTCACCTTCTTTCCATTTAGCAGGACAAACTTCACCAGGGTGAGAAGCAACGTATTGTGCTGCTTTAACTTTACGTACTACGTCGTCTGCTTCACGGCCGATACCTTCAGCAGTGATTTCCATTGCCTGTACGATACCGTCAGGGTCAACTACGAACGTACCACGGTCAGCCAGACCCATATTTTCACGCATACAATCGAAGTTGCGTGTGATCTCACCGGTAGGGTCGCCGATCATTGCAAATTTGATTTTGCCGATGGTCTCAGAAGACGCGTGCCATGCAGCGTGAGTGAAGTGTGTATCAGTTGATACTGAGAATACTTCTACGCCACGGGCTTGCAGCTCTTCGTACTTGTCAGCAATGTCGCCAAGTTCAGTCGGGCAAACAAAAGTGAAGTCTGCAGGATAGAATACGAATACCGCCCATTTACCCTTGATGTCTTCACTACTTACTTCAACAAATTCACCGTCTTTAAATGCATTTGCTTTAAAAGGTTTGATAGCAGTGTTGATAATTGCCATTGGTTAATCTCCATTAAGTTAGTTTGTTGTGTGTCGTTCGCACCGGGCAACCGGTTGACTAATGGACACGGTATCTACGAATTAATCAGAAACATGGTTCGAACTTTATGGTTTGTTGAACCCGTCCCCGTTGACTTGTGATTAGAATAGTCGTGCAGGGTTCAAAAAGATAATTGGTAATATTGAAAGGCTTAATCAGTTTTTCTGATTATTGAATTTGAATTTGAGCGAAAAATGCAATTTATAGTCTGGCAAAGTATGTTGCCGGGATCAAGTGACAATACAATGAAGATTTCGCAACACAGCACAGCGGCGCGGGATGCCGGCAGCTAACCCGTAGCTGCCGGCATCGGGCGATGTGTCAGGTCAGTAAAGAAGAGGCTGGTTCATCAACCCCGCTCAGTTGCTCTTCGATATTCAGCAAATGCACGTATTCGTTGCGCTTTTCTGCCTGGGTAGTGCCCAGACCGTCGCCGGATAACGTAGTAGCAGCTTTTACAGCCTGTTCCAGCTGTTCGTCGCTCAAAGGTTCTTTCTTATTCAGTTGCACCAGTACCTTAAGCAGGCTCAGCGCAATTTGCTTATTGCCGGGAGATAACGTGAGTGCCTGTCGCAGGTTATTGTACGCCGGCACAAAACGATTCTCTTTGTAATTTACCGCAGCCATGTCTTTTAGCTCACGGGTGGTAAAATTAATCTCTTTGCGCTCGATAGATTCCTGTTTCAGGTATTCATCAACAACCTGACTGGTAAAGGTATCCCCGGCAATCTGTTTATGCAGTTTTTCCAGTAACGCCAGGCAATGCTCCCGCATACCCAGTTCATGGAACGCTTTCATTTTATCCAGGTTGTCTTCCATAGACAGACCGTCCGTATCCGGCTTTTTGGTCTTCATGATCGCTTCGGCGGATTTTTTCTGATTACGCAAACACAATACTCTGGCATTGAGTACAGAAAATTGCTCGGTCAGTACTTTATCCAGTCCCTGCTGTTTACTCAGTTCCGCCAGTTCTGCTTCAACTTTTCTCACCAGCTTTTCAGCGTCACTGGCAGAAGCGGTGGTAGCCATATCGAGCGTTGCACGCATAACATTAAGGGTCAGTTCCGGCGAATCGTGAATTGAATTTTTGGCGTACTTTGCCATATTTTGCACAGCCATTAACTGACCGGGCTTGTCATGGTTTAACCTGGCAAGATCCCATAAGCGTTTGTTACGTTCGATATTCCGCGGCGCCAGCTTACTGGCCTCACGCATCTGCTCATACGCCTTATCAAATTCTTCCTTTTCAATGTAATACTGTGCAAGTAAATCGTATGTGAGGAAGCGGGTATCATCACGTTGCAGCAAATCTTCCACCAGGGTTTCAGTTTCTTCCAGTTTATTCTGACGAAGTAACGATCTGGCCAGTCCCATATGCACCCAGGCATGATCGTATTGCTGCAGCAGTTTCCTGAAATACACTTCTGCAGTGGTGTAGTCACGCAATGCAAGATAGCTTTCGCCGATTATACGCTTCAGGCGGGGATGGTATTCGCTGACGGATTTATCCATCAGTTGACGCTCTGCGTAATAAACAGCGGTAGAATAATCCTGTTGATTAAGACAACATTGCAGCTTATGCAGCTTACTTCTGATGTTAATCAGATAGCGCAACCGTTGCTCAATACGGTTGCGATCCAGCGGTTTGACCCAGAAATCTGCAGGTTGCAACTCAACAATGCAGTTCACCAGCGCCTGACTGGTTTCGGCACTGAGAAAGATAACCGTGGTCTTATCTGTGATATGACTGTGGTGCTTGAGCTCTTCAAACAAATGAAAGCCGTCTTTATCCACACTCACATTAAAAGCGATCATGACAAAGTCATAAGTGTTCTGCTCACAAAGGCGAACAGCGTGAAAGGCATTAAATGCACTGTCCACACGGCGGATGCCGACTTCTTTTAAGGCGTTGCTGATAACATCATGAACCAGACCCTGATTATCGATAATCAGGACTTTTAACTCTTCTGCGGGGACAAGTGGAGGAAACTTTTCCAATTTGTGTATCCAATCTTACTGCTAATCCGAATGCCTTTGCGTTTCTTCCCTGTTCAGTGGCAGCACACACTCACCATGTTAATTCCGTCTCACCGGAATGAAATGCGGCCTGCCATCTGTGTAAAGTTCGCAATATTTACCGTTTACAATAAACTGTTACGACTTTAGTAGCAATATGAAGCAGACCGGCTACGGGTTTTATCCTATTTTTTTTACCATAGGAAATGCAAGAGGTATAAATTCGGCGCGGTTCCTGCCCAGAGATTTAGCCCGGTATAACGCTTCATCCGCTTTGTCTACCAGGTCACGGCCATATACGCGGTTTTTCAGGGCACTGCGCATATCCATAACTGACACCCCAATACTTACAGTCAAAAAAGGGAAGGCTGAGGCCGTTTCATGAGGCAGCTTTAACTCGTTGAACACAGAAATGATGTACTCAGCCAGCGTCATTGCGCCGGCTCTGTCGGTCTCACCCAGTATAATACCGAATTCTTCCCCGCCCAGACGACAGCATAAATCTGTTCCCCTGCGGGCATTGTCTTTAAGTAACTTAGCTACGGTGATCAGGCAATCGTCACCTTTACCGTGGCCGTATTTATCATTATAGGCTTTGAAATCATCTATATCGATCATCAACAATGCCAGTTCGCTCTGACTACGCTGACAACGCTCGATTTCATGGGCAAGACTCTCATCGAACTTACGCCGGTTAGAAAGCCCGGTGAGAGGATCTGTGGCGGCCAGCGACTCCAGTTGCATAGTTTGCCGGTAAAGGCGCACATGGGTTTTTACCCGCGCCCGCAACAACGGCACTTCGATAGGCTTAGTAATGTAGTCAACCGCACCAATTTCGAAACCTTTAGCCTGGTCACTGACTTCGGTTAAACCGGTAACAAACACTACGGGAATACGGCGGGTACGCTCGTCAGACTTTAATTTCCGACATAAAGAAAAGCCGTTAATTTCCGGCATCAATACATCAAGAAGAATAAGCTCAGGCTCAGTTGAAATAGCCTGTTCCAAGCCATCCTCTGCATCCGTTGCAATAATCACTTCGTAATCTGTCGCCAGTGCTTCGGCGATCAGCCTGATTGTCGTAATGTCATCATCGACAATTAGCACGCGGGAACGTGATATGGGCATTTTTTGAAATCCTGTTTCTTAAACCAATAACAACTCGCAGTAATACAAAAACCTTTCTATTATGAAATACATGGCGAACAAAACGACTTTTTATGTCCAACGTATTAGATAACTTATTGCGTACTAACTTCATGCCGCACGGACACTGCTACCTGTGGAACCCGGAAATTTTGTGGCTAAATGTCATCTCTGACCTGCTCATTGCCACGGCATACTTCTCAATTCCCATTGCCATTTTTTACTTTGTCAGGCAGCGAAGCGATCTAAAGTTTAAAGGTATTTTTATCCTTTTCTCTCTTTTCATAGCTTTATGTGGTGTGACGCATCTCATCAGTATCTTCTTTATCTGGCATGGTACTTCCGGCCTCCATGGTATCGCCAAACTCGTCACCGCCATTGTTTCGTGTATTACCGCCTATAAAGTATATAGTTCCATTCCTGCCGCTCTGCAATTGCCAAACGTTAATCAGTTAAAAAAAGCGATGGAAGACGCCAGCAATGCCAAGCTGGAAAATTTACGCCTGGAAAATGAGCACCAGCAGGATTTAATATTGCGTGAAAGTACAGACAGTGCCCATGTGGGCATCATGGTGCTGGCTTCCGATGGTATAATTACTGTCGCTAACAAAGCGACCTGCTCTATTTTTGGTTATGAAAAAGATGAACTTGAAAATCGCCATATCAATCTGTTGGTGGCCACTGAGTTCACGGAAAAACATGATCAACTCATGCAACAATTCATCGACGGCAGCGCCATTGATGCAGCACTGAGCATGAACCGGATAGTGACGGGTTATAAAAAAGATGGCAGCCCTGTACCTTTGGAGATCCGTCTTAACCGTGCTCAACACGATGCGCACATGGTTTATGTGTCTGTGCAGGATATCAGCGAACGGTTACACAACGAGCAGGCATTAGCGGCCAGCCGCTCCACCACCGACAGCCTCATTGAACATATGCCATTGGGTGTCCATTTTTATAAATATCATCAGGAAGAGTTTGTATTACTGAAATCAAATACTATTGCTGACGGACTGCTTTCGGAATGCGAGCCTGATGTATTTATTTCACAGCCAGCGCTGACAGCAAAGATGCAATCTGTCGCAGAAGGCCATGAAAAAGCGATTAAAACCGAAATTACTCTCCCCGTTCCCGGTTTACAGAGCCTTCAATTGTATTTGTTTCATACTTCCCCGGGTAAGCTGGTCGTGATGTTTGAAGATGTCACTGAAGCAAAACAGCTTCAGGGGCAGTTGATTGAAAGTGAAAGCATCACGCGAAGAGCAATTAACGCTTCCATTGCAGGCGTCTACATTTTCGATGTAAAAAACAGAAAAAATCAGTTTGTTAACGACCGCTATACTGCAATTACCGGATACTCTCTTGAACAGCTCAATAATCTGAACGGAGGTATCAGTTCGCTGATCCACTCCGAAGACCTGGGCAAGGTAAAACATCATTTCCATCATCTGCTCAGTGATCCTACCGACGGTAATGTATTCACCCTCCAGTACCGTGTAAAACACATTAACGGAAATTGGTTATGGTTAATGGCGCAGGATGTGGTCTTTGACAGAAACGACAAAGGCCGGCCACTCAAAATCATGGGATCTTTTCTGGATATCACACCACTGAAAAAGATGCAGGACAATCTGTTATCACTGAAAGACCGTGCTGAAGATGCCAATCAGTCTAAAAGTGAATTTTTAGCTAACATGAGCCATGAAATCCGTACCCCCATGAATGCTGTGATCGCATTAACAGACATGGTGCTGAAAATGGAAATGGGTAATAAGCAGCGGGAATATCTGAAAAAAGTGCAGGCCTCATCCCGCTCTTTACTGCAAATTCTCAATGATATTCTTGATTATTCTAAGCTGGAAGCCGGCAAACTGGAAATCGATAACACGCCTTTTGATCTCTACAAAATGTTATCAAACAGCCTGCACTTGTTCTCTACCACGGCGACACAAAAGAACCTGTTTATCGATTCAGACATCGGAAAAAGCGTTCCCCGGTTTGTTATCGGTGATGCCACACGCATTGCTCAAATCATCAACAACCTGTTAGGTAATGCCATTAAGTTTACTGAAAAAGGGGAAGTTACCCTGTCTGTAACAGCTGAACTCAGCCCCGTATCCGGCACGTATATGGTGAAGTTTGCGGTATCTGACACCGGCATCGGCATTGATAAGGAGAAGCTTGAAAGTCTGTTCAGGTCTTTCTCTCAGGCTGACAGTTCTATTGGCCGCAGGTTTGGCGGCACCGGTCTGGGCCTGTCAATTTGTAAACACCTTGCCACACTGTTATACGGCTCATTGACCGTAAGAAGTACGCCGGGTGAAGGCAGCACCTTTACTCTCACCCTGCCACTTGTCGCTGACGCGCACCATGCCACCACGCTGGAAGGGAAATTGCTGAATGCCAGAACACTGATTATCGGGAATTCTTCACGGCATATTCCTGTTATAGAACAGTACTTTACCTCTGTGGGCTGCGAGGTCAGCATTGTCGATAATTACAACTACCTGCATCAGAAATGGGACACAGATTTCGACGTTGTTATGATTGATATGACAACACTGAATAATGCAGAAAAAGGCTCAGTTATGGAAGCACTGCTCAGCAATCAGCACGATAATATGATAACGAAAGGCGTTATCTTTTTGAGTTCTGAAAGCCATTTTCATGAAAAAGCCAGTGATATTATTTTAAGCACGGCATCGGCCTGGCTTGTCACGCCTTTTGTGATGTCCGACCTTGAAGAATCCGTCACCGCTATTTTAAATCGTAATCACACGTTAAAAGACAGGACAAAAGAAAAACCGCCACTGATGTTCAGCGGCGCATCTGTGCTGCTTGTGGAAGATCATCCTACAAACCAGTTTGTCGCTACAGAGTTGTTGAATGCTGTAGGGCTGGAAGTAGTCGTAGCTGAAGATGGTGTTGAGGCCATCAGTAAATTTCAGAAAAAACCTTTTGATATTGTATTGATGGATTTGCAGATGCCGAATATGGACGGATTTACCGCTGCCCGCAAAATTCGCAACTTGCCGGTAGGTAAAACTATTCCCATTTATGCCATGTCTGCTGCGGTGATGGAGTCGGATAAAGAAAAAGTGGTGTCGACCGGTATGGACGGACATATCGCCAAACCTGTAGTCAGAGAAGACTTATACAATCTGCTGGAAAGAGTACTCGTTAAAAAAATTGCCAGAGCAGATTCAGTCGTCAGATTGCCCCGGGACCAACAGGAGCAGGATAATGCAGCTATCCGCAAAGCTCTGGCGACCACGCTGATTGGCTTCGACATTGATGCCGCCACAGGCAGACTGGGAAATGATGTATTGACGTATCTGGGTTTGCTGGAAAACTTCCATCTTCATTTTGCCAAATTTGATGAAGAACTCAGTGAGCATGGCGACGATGAAAAGATTGGCCGGCGCCTGCACACGATGAAAGGCTTATCCATGTGCATCGGGGCCACCCGGCTGGAAACCCTGGTTAAAGAAGCAGAGCACTTACACAAATCAGGTAAACTGCAGTCAACGCGGGATTTGAGAAAAGAATTTAATATCGTTTACAACAATACCGGTAAGGCGCTGAAGGCTTGCAAGCCTTTTATTGAACCGGAGGGCGGGGAAACGAAAGCCGGACTGGATGAATTAATTCTGGCCGTTAAAAACCATCATTATCTGCGCAAGAGCGACGTTGAACCTTACCGGAATACACTGGAAGACAAGTACGGTGAGGATGGCAGTGAAGCTATTATCACTGCCATCATAAACCTTGATTACAAAGAAGCGATGAATCTGCTGGTTACTGAGGAGGGTCAATGACGTCACCGATGGTGCCGTTAACCCTGAACCAGCCAGCAATAGACGACCGGCTGCGGGTAGCCGGTAATACTTCATGAGGAAACTCCTCACTCAGAAACACCACAACGGTACCGAATTTAGGTAATACGCGAATACCGGTTTTGTCTTCTTCACTGGTATAAATGACCAGCTGACCGCCGTCAACCTCCTGCCAGTCCGGATTCAGATAAGTGACCAGAGACAGAACACGGTTCGCCTGACCTTTGAAGGCATCGAGATGACGTTTATAAAATGCCCCGGGTTGATACACGGCAAAATGGCTTTCAAAGGAATACAGACCCAGCATCAGATTACGGTTCAGAAACTGTTTAAGCTGTGCTGTCCAGGACAGCCAGTCAGCACCCGCCGCTGACGAGCCGTCTATCCAGCAAATTTCATCGCGGCGTACGAAGCTGTTTTCCTGAAAATCAGTACTACGACCAATACCGGCAGCCTGAAACTCCGCTTCACTCATCGCATTGTTTTGCAAAAATAAAGCATTCGCCAATGCTTCAGGTAGAGCATATTCTTGTACGCTGTATCCCTGCGAATAAATGTCATCCGCGATACGGGTAAAAAGCGACGTGTCGACAGGAATGTCATCAGCCAGAAGTGCAGTCATTATTGTGTGTGAGTAAGTAAAAAAACTGGCGGACTTATACGACGGAAAAGTGGTTTTGGCAATCAATTTTTAACCACTGTGACAAGGCGATGGAAAGGATCTTTTCTTTCTGTCATGGTGTATACATCCGGTGTAGTAAAATCAGAGAGTAAGGCGAATTTAATGAGTCAGGATATTCATCATAACGAAGAAACAGAGCATCATTTGGAACTGCGTAACTTAACGCTGGATGACTATGATGATGTGAAAGAACTGATGGACAAGGTTTACGCCAACGTGGGAGGCGCCTGGCCATTTAAAAATTACAAAGCTCAGGTTACCACCTTTCCTGAGGGCCAGATTTGCATAGAAGATAAAGGCAAAGTGGTTGCGTTTGCCATTTCAGTTATTGTGGATTACGACCAGTTTGACGACAAACATACCTATGATGAGATTACCGGTGACGCATACCTCACCACCCACGATCCTAACGGTGATGTGCTCTACGGAGTAGAAGTCATTGTATGTCCGGATTACCGCGGACTTCGACTTGGCCGGCGCTTATATGAAGCGCGGAAAGAGTTATGCCGGAATCTGAATCTGCAGTCTATTATGGCTGGCGGCCGCATTCCGAATTACGGCAAACACAGTCACGAAATGACGCCGTATGAATACATTGAAGCGGTGAAGTCGAAAGACATTTATGACCCTATCTTAACCTTTCAGTTATCCAACGGTTTCGAGGTAAAACAAATTCTGAAGGCCTATTTGCCGGAAGATGAAGCCTCCCGGGGTTATGCCACACTGCTTCAGTGGCACAATATCTATTATGAACCGGGTAATCCACGTTTATTCGGCGGCAAGAAATCGAATGCCCGCATCGGCTGTATTCAGTGGCAAATGCGTTACTTTGAGAACGTTGAAGAGTTACTGCAACAGGTAGAGTATTTTGTGGATGCTTTATCAGACTATGGCTGCGACGTTGCGCTGTTTCCCGAGTTCTTTAATGCACCGTTGATGGGACTTAGTGAGTCACAGGAGTCCATTGATGCCATCTGGCATCTGGCAAGCTATACGGATGAAATTCTTACCGCCGTTTCTCATCTCGCGGTGAGTTACAACATTACTATCATTGCCGGTTCAATGCCGGTTGTGGAAGACGAAGAATTATATAATGTCAGTTACATGTGCCGCCGCGACGGTACCATAGACAGCCAGTATAAAATTCACCCTACCCCACATGAGAAGAAAGACTGGATCATGAAAGGCGGTAACGCCCTGAATGTCTTTGACACAGACTTTGGTAAAATTGGCATTTTGATTTGTTATGACGTGGAGTTCCCTGAACTCGCCCGTATCCAGTCAGAACAAGAAATGCAGATCCTGTTTGTTCCTTTCTGGACGGATACCAAGAATGGTTATCTGCGGGTACGTCGTTGTGCACAGGCCCGTGCCATTGAAAACGAGTGTTATGTGGCCATCGCCGGCAGCGTGGGCAACCTGCCGAAAGTAGATAACGTGGATATTCAGTACGGACAAACTGCGGTGTTCTCACCTTCTGATTTCTCGTTCCCTCACGATGCCATCGTGTCTGAGACAACACCAAACACTGAGATGACGCTGATTGTTGATCTTGACCTCGACAAGCTCACCAAACTGCAAAATGAAGGGTCTGTCCGCAACTATTTGGACAGACGTCGTGATCTCTACCGTGTTCAGTGGATTGGTGATAAATAAGTCGTTAACCGGCCAGTTGACTGCCATAAACAGCAAACTGGCCTGCCCTTTGCTGTAACTTGTGGGAATTTAATAACAATGCACCCTGCGTGCATTGTTATTTCCCGCGGAGAATGGTATTGGTATGGGATTAAGGATACCATCTTCCTTATTAGCAAGATTAATCACCTGAAGTTGAGTTTTCAAAAGAGTAAGTATGTCTAACGATTCAAGAAACGATGATTTTCCTACCATCAGACTGGATGATGAAGATCGCCGCGACTACCAGCAAAAAAAGCACACCGCTGCGCACACCATTAAAGCGGACACAAGTTCACCGTCAGGCACCAAAAAACCGGCGTCACCTGTTTCTGAAAAAAGTGGCGGTGGCGGTAACGGATTGTGGATTGCCCTTGTCGCCGTGGTGGCTCTGGGCGGCTGTGGCGGATGCTATTACTTGTATGATCAACTGCAGAAACAACAAATCGCTGCTGAAGATGCTGATTCACGTATTGCCCAGCTGGAAAGAAAACTCTCTGCAACGGGCGAAGAAATGGGTGAATCCACTGTTGCGCTACAGGTGAAAGTGAGTGAGCTGACGGACAAAAGCAATGAATTGTGGGATCAGATGGATAAGCTCTGGGCCTCAGCCTGGCGCCGTAATCAGAAAGAAATCACGGATTTAGGTGATAAACTTAACGCCACAGAAAACGGACTGAAGAAGTCGGTTACTGCCGTCGCTGAAGATTTAAAAGCCCAGCAAAGTAAGGTGGTTTCGTTGAACAACCAGTTAAGTGGTCTGGCTGATGAAATTCTTGCCCTTAATGTTCAGCTTGAACAGGCGGCCGGTGATAAAGCATCACAGGCGCAAACGGTTAAGAGCCTGTCTGACAAGATTTCAGTTCTGGAAAACCGTAACAACAGCCTGGCAGGCCGTATCAGCGGCATGGAAAACGAAATCCGTGAAATAGCGACAAAAGTCGTCGTCAGTCAGCCCCAACCTCAGTAATCTGTTGCCGGCAGGCGACAGTCTGCCGCAAGCCAGAGTATTTTAGAGACTGTTTTCTGCCATCTACCGGTCTGCTCAGCAGATACTAACCCCGGCTAGAAAAATCTGCAGACACAAAAAAAGCGCCTTACGGCGCTTTTTTCGTTCAGAACTGTGTCTTAGCGACGCAGACCTAAACGCTTGATCAGATCAAGATAACGTTCTGCGTTCTTACCTTTCAGGTAATCAAGCAGCTTACGACGCTGGCTAACCATGCGCAGCAGACCACGACGTGAGTGGTGATCTTTCTTGTGGCCAGAGAAGTGACCTTGCAGTTTGTTGATGTTGTGAGTCAACAGTGCAACCTGTACTTCAGGTGAACCAGTATCACCTTCTTTAACGCCATAATCAGCTACGATTTGTGCTGTTTCTTCTTTAGTTAGTGACATAATTTTCTCCTGATTGGATTAAATCCCGCCGATCACTAATTCAGCGAAATTATGAGAGCGCGTATTATAACGATGACGTTACCATACGCAAGTAAAATCAATCTGTGTAGACGACTCTGCGTTTCGGCGAAACAAATACCTCACCGGCATCTGCACGGGGCTGGTCTTTCGGCGATAACACGCCTTCTCCAACTCCCAGAAACAATACTTCATCATCTTGTCTGGTATACACCCGGTATTGTTCACCGGCAACAAGTGTTGCCGTGCTGTCAGGCAGAACACTCTGACCATGTTCAAAACGGGCACATTGCTGCGAGTCCAGCATGATTTCCGGTAATGATAAAACAGCCGTGTCCATGGGTAACAGCAGTTGATCAAGGGTGTCAAACTCCCCCTCATCCAGAGCTTCCTGCATAGCAATTACGTCATCCAGAGATACCATCTTATCTGCAGGATAATCAGCAACTTCCGTACGATGCAGACGGGTAACGTAACCGCCGCAACCCAATTGCTGACCAATGTCATCCACCAGTGAACGGATATAAGTACCTTTGCTGCAACGCACACGCATGTCAACATCCGGCAGCGCCATGCGGGTAATTTCCAGCTCGAAAATGGTGATATCCCGGGCTTCTCTTTCTACTGTAATGCCCTGACGCGCATAGTAATAAAGCGGCTTTCCCTGGTGCTTCAATGCTGAAAACATGGAAGGGATTTGCTTGCTTTGACCAAGAAACGCCATGCAGGCACTGCGGACTTCATCCTCAGAAACATTTACCGGCTTTTCTTCCACGACTTCGCCGTCAGCATCGGACGTGGTCGTTCTGACGCCCAGGTGCATGGTGACTTCGTAAGTTTTATCAGCATCTAACAGAAACTGGGAAAATTTTGTCGCTTCGCCCAGGCATATGGGTAACATGCCGCTGGCCAGCGGATCCAGCGCGCCGGTATGACCGGCTTTCGCCGCTTTATAGCACCAGCGTACTTTTTGTAAAATCTGGTTAGATGAACCGCCTGTTGGCTTATTCAACAGCAATACACCGTTGATACTACGGCCCTTACGACGTCTGCCCATTAATCCTGCTCTTCGTCCCGCTGTTTACTTTTCGCTTCATCTTTCGCAATTGTTTTAGAGACCAGGTTAGAGATGCGAATACCTTCGGTAAGCGATTCATCGCGGAAGAAATGCAAATGCGGCACACTGCGCATGCGCAAGCGTTTAGCCAGCAACGAACGAACGAAGCCCTTTGACTCTTCCAGTTGTTTTGTATGCGCTTTGGCCTCTTCTTCTTCGGCACCATAAATTGAAATGAAGATTTTCGCGTGTGCCAAATCTCTGGAGACTTCCACGTCTGCCACCGTGATAATAGGGATATTACCCACCCGGTGCTTGTATTCATTTTGCAGAATGCTGGCAACTTCTTTGTGAACCTGTTGCGCCACTCTGTCTGTACGAGAAAATTCCCGTGCCATAGTTAACTCCTCATACCTGCATCAGGCTATAAGGACAAAAACGGGGGCTAACGCCCCCGCTTTGTCATTCAGCCATTTCAGGACTAAATTTGACGTGCAACTTCGATGACTTCAAATACTTCGATTTGGTCGCCAACTTTTACGTCATTGTAGTTCTTAACGCCGATACCACATTCCATACCGTTACGTACTTCCTGCACGTCGTCTTTAAAGCGACGCAGTGATTCCAGCTCACCTTCGTAGATAACTACGTTGTCGCGAAGAACACGGATTGGATTGCTGCGCTTCACGATACCTTCAGTAACCATACAACCTGCGATGGCACCCAGTTTCGGTGATTTAAACACATCACGTACTTCAGCAAGACCGATGATTTCCTGACGGAATTCCGGGGCAAGCATACCGCTCATTGCCGCTTTCACTTCGTCAATCAGGTTATAGATAACGCTGTAGTAGCGCAGATCGATTTCTTCACCTTCAATGACGCGGCGGGCAGTTGCATCGGCACGTACGTTGAAACCAAGAATGATAGCGCCGGAGGCCGCTGCAAGTGTGGCGTCAGTTTCAGTAATACCACCTACACCACTACCAACAATGTTCACTTTAACTTCGTTAGTAGACAGTTTCAGCAGTGATTCAGAAATCGCTTCCACAGAACCTTGTACGTCAGCTTTCAGTACGATGTTCAGTTCGCTGATATCACCGGCTTCCATGTTTGCAAACATGTTTTCCAGTTTCGCTTTCTGCTGGCGGGCAAGTTTCAGTTCACGTTTCTTCTGATGACGCTTGGCAGCTACTTCACGGGCTTTACGCTCGTCCTGTACAACGACTGCGTCTTCACCGGCTACCGGTACACCGGATAAACCCAGT
Source organism: Alteromonas sp. ABH4_456 (assembly GCF_056160645.1). Classification (NCBI taxonomy): domain Bacteria; kingdom Pseudomonadati; phylum Pseudomonadota; class Gammaproteobacteria; order Alteromonadales; family Alteromonadaceae; genus Alteromonas; species Alteromonas sp. ABH4_456. The sequence goes on along the minus strand of NZ_JBSWXO010000011.1, from coordinate 133,522 downwards.
ACTTCAACAGGTGTAGAAGGACCAGCTACTTTCAGCTCGATACCGTTTTCGTCGCGCATAGCACGAACACGGCCGTACTCTTCACCACACAATAAGATATCGCCGGCACGCACTTCACCTTCCTGAACGAGAACCGATGCAATGGGACCACGGCCTTTATCAAGACGCGACTCAATCACCAGACCACGACCCGGACCATTCGGTACAGCTTTCAGATCAAGCAGTTCAGCTTGCAGCGTGATGGCTTCAAGCAGCTCATCAACACCCATACCTGTTTTCGCAGATACGTTTACAAACTGGTGTTCACCGCCCCACTCTTCTGAAATAACTTCCAGTTGAGACAGTTCAGTTTTAACACGATCAGGATCCGCTGTTTCTTTATCCATTTTGTTAACGGCAACAATCAGAGGTACGCCAGCCGCTTTCGCGTGCTGTACCGCTTCTTTAGTTTGCGGCATTACACCGTCATCTGCTGCAACAACCAGGATTACGATATCAGTTGCGGTTGCACCACGTGCACGCATTGCAGTAAACGCGGCGTGTCCCGGTGTATCCAGGAAGGCAATTTCGCCGTTATCCGTTTCAACTTTATATGCACCGATGTGCTGAGTAATACCACCGGCTTCGCCTGCGGCTACTTTAGCGCGGCGAATGTAGTCGAGTAATGACGTCTTACCGTGGTCAACGTGACCCATGATGGTAACAACCGGTGCACGGGTAATTTTCTCACCCTGACCGGATTCTGACATCAGTTCATCTTCCAGCGCATTGTCATTAACCAGCTCATACTTATGACCCATTTCGTCAATAACAAGTGTGGCAGTATCCTGATCCAATACCTGGTTGATGGTAGCCATCTCGCCCATTTTCATCATGGTCTTGATAACTTCGTTAGACTTAACAGCCAGACGGTTAGCCAGTTCACCAACGGTAATAGTCGCACCTAGTTTAACAATACGTTCAACTGGCTGAGCCGGCTTATTAAAGCCTTGCTTCAGATGCTCACCGGCATTTCTCTTCGATTTTTTACGGCGACGTGAAGAACGCTCAACTTGCATGTCTTCTTCGTCTTCCGCTTCCTGCGCGTAACGGTTTGAGTGCATATGAACTTCAGCAGCCTCATCACGTTTACGACGCTCTTCTTCTTCTTTCCAGCGACGCTCGTTTTCTTCAGCCAGCTTACGGGCTTCTTCAGCCGCACGCTTTGCTTCTTCTTCAAGCTTTTTCTTCGCTTCTTCTTCCTGTTGCTTACGCAGGCGCTCTTCTTCCTGACGTGCAGCTTCCTGCTCAGCCAGTTCTTCAGCACTCAGCTCGGGCGCTTCAGATTCTTTGCGGGCTTTCTCTTCAGCAGCTTTACGGGCACGCTCTTCTTCCTCCTTCTTCTTCGCTTCCGCCTCTACACGCGCTTTTTCTTCAGCCACTTTGCGGGCGGCTTCAGCAGCGGCTTCTTCTGCTGCTTTCTGTTCAGCTTCAAGACGTGCGCGTTCTTCTTCCAGACGGGCCTCTTCTTCAGCCGCTTTCTGTTCATCAACTTCGCTGCGCTTCACGTACGTGCGTTTCTTACGTACTTCAACTTTTACAGACTTAGACTTGCCTACACTTAACGTGCTGGTAGTTTTACGCTGCAGCGTCATTCGTGTCGGTTCGCCAGAACCGGCGCTACCGTGTTGCTTGCTCAGGTGCTCAAGAAGTTGACGTTTCTCATCTTCTGTAACGGAATCATCAACTGCTTTCGTAATACCGGCATCTTTAAACTGAGTTACCAGTCGGTCAACGGTTGTTCCAATGTCGCTGGCGAGCTTTTCTATGGATACTTCTGCCATCTTAGTCTTTTTCCCCTTATTGACCTTCTTCTTCACCAAACCAGACAATATTCCGTGCCGCCATGATGAGTTTTCCGGCGTCTTCTTCGGTCAATCCTTCGATATCACTAATATCGTCTGTTCCCTGCTCAGCCAGCTCTTCAAGGTCAGTAATTCCACGGCTAGCAAGGACATAGGCTATGTGTTTATTCATACCGTCAAGGTTCAACAGCGCTTCAGTCGGTTCAGCGCCTTCCAGCGTTTCCTCATTCGCCAGAGCACGGGTAGTCAGTGCAGCACGTGCACGATTACGCAGTTCCTCAACAGTGTCTTCATCAAGGCCGTCAATGGCCAGCAGTTCGCTAACAGGGACATAAGCTACTTCTTCAAGTGTGCTAAAGCCTTCGCTAGCCAATAATTCTGCAAAATCTTCGTCAATATCCAGACCTTCAACAAACACCTGAAGTACTTTGGCAGTTTCTTCTTCGTGCTTCTTGTTCAGGTCGGCAACTGTCATGACATTCAGTTCCCAGCCGGTCAGCTGGCTTGCAAGGCGAACGTTCTGACCACTCCGGCCGATGGCCTGTGCCAGGTTGTCCTGCTCCACTGCAACATCCATCGCATGGGCGTCTTCGTCTACTACGATAGAAGCCACTTCAGCAGGTGCCATTGCGTTAATAACGAATTGTGCCGGGTTTTCGTCCCAAAGCACAATATCAACACGCTCACCGCCAAGTTCGCCGGATACAGCCTGCACACGTGAACCACGCATACCTACGCAGGCACCGACAGGATCAAGACGCTTATCGTTTGTCTTCACAGCGATTTTTGCACGTGAACCCGGATCGCGGGCAGCGGACTTAATTTCCAGCGTCTCTTCGGCAATTTCCGGCACTTCCAGACGGAACAGTTCAACCAGCATGTCAGGATGAGTACGGCTGATAAACAGCTGTGCACCGCGGGCTTCAGGACGGATAACGTAAAGCAGACCACGTACACGGTCGCCCGGACGGAAGGTTTCGCGGGGCAGCATATCGTCACGGTAAATAACACCTTCAGCGTTATTACCCAGGTCGATAATAATGTTGTCACGGTTAACTTTCTTCACCGTGCCGGTAACCAGTTCGCCAACCTTGTCTTCGTATTCTGCAACCATTTGCGCGCGTTCAGCTTCACGTACTTTTTGTACGATAACCTGCTTGGCGGTTTGCGTAGTAATACGGTCGAATGCAATAGATTCAATCTGCTCTTCAACATAATCGCCCAGTTGTGCGTCAGGATCGTCAACTTGTGCGGCAGACAGCGACATTTCTGCATACGGATTTTCCTGTTCGTGATCGTCAGGAACAACCTCCCAGCGGCGGAACGTATCAAAATCACCGGTGGTGCGGTTAATGCTTACGCGTACTTCAATTTCGCCTTCGTTTTTCTTTTTCGTTGCGCTGGCAATCGCGTACTCCAGTGCTTCAAAGATCTTTTCTCTAGGCACTTGTTTTTCATTTGAAACGGCTTCTGCCACTAACAAAATTTCTTTATTCATTTTCGCCTCACTGATGCTTTCTTACGCTGAAAGCGTGCTGTTCCATTAGTCAAATGTGGGAACAATGTTTGCTTTTTCGATATTCGCCACAGCTAACTGGAACTGCTGGCCATCCACTTCAATATTGATCATGCCATTTTCACATGACAATAACTTTCCTTTGAAATTCCGCCGGTTATCCATAGGCACAGTCAAACGCGCCTGAATAACTTCACCCACGGCCTGCTCATAGTGCCTGGCCTTGAACAAAGGTCGATCCATACCCGGAGAAGACACCTCCAGGTTGTATTCCGTAGTAATTGGATCTTCAACATCAAGAATCGCACTTGCCTGGTAACTGACTTCCGCGCAATCATCAACGGTTACACCATTTTCATGGTCGATAAAAACACGCAAAATCGAATGCTTACCTGCACGTACAAATTCCACGCCTACCAGTTCGTAACCCAGGGCTTCAACACCCGGCTCAAGCATCTCGGTCAGTTTATCTTCAAGCTTTGCCAATCCTTACCTCCAAAAACGAAAAAAGGGCATATAGCCCAACTACTTAATTTACTGCCTGAAAAGGGAATAAATCAGTTTAAATACAACAAAAAGCCCCGTACTAGCGGGGCTTTTTGCAAGAATCTGAACCCTGTCTGCCAGAGGCAGTTGCAAACAATACAGGTTTAACTACGCAAAATACGCAGAAAAGTTTGCAAAATAGTTAGGCGTATACCGTGTAAAATACTCCAGTAAGCCCGCTAACTAACTAGTTGGAGCGCATTATACTGGTACTCAGACCAGATATCAACTCAGTAACGGGTTCGGATCATCATCTTTCCAGCGTTCTTTCACTTCTAAAATATCATCCAGACACTGGTCGAGTAATACGATGAGTGCCGGGTCGAAATGAATACCACTCTGAGAATGCATAAAGTCGAGGGTTTTATCCACCGGCCAGGCTTCTTTATATGGTCTCCGGCTTGTGAGCGCATCAAAAACATCCGCCACTGCCACAATACGCCCTTCAATGGGAATGTCTTCCCCGGCGAGACCTTCAGGATACCCGGTGCCATCCCATTTTTCATGGTGTGTCAGTGCAACAATTCGCGCCAGATTCATGAGGTCAGAGTCTGCATCACCGAGTATTTCTGCACCAATTTTGGGATGGGTCTTCATGACTTCAAATTCTGAATCAGTGAGTCTGCCGGGTTTGAGCATAATACTGTCCGGAATCCCGATTTTACCAATATCGTGCATGGGGGCAGCGTGAAGCAGCATATCTGCCCTCGCCTCAGAAAAACCGTACGCCAGCGCGATGATTTTTGAGAAGTGACTCATGCGCAGCACGTGCATGCCTGTTTCGTTATCTTTATATTCCGCCGCCCGGCCGAGTCGCTGTATGACTTGCATACGGGTGCGGCGTAATTCGTCTGACTGCACCAGGGAAAGGTGGGTCTTTACCCTCGCCAGCACCACAGGTGGCGAAATTGGCTTGGTGATATAATCCACACCTCCGACAGCAAACCCTTCTGCTTCATCAGTCGCATCGTTAAGAGCAGTAACGAATATAACCGGTATATGCTGAAGACCGGATGTTTTTTTAAGATGTGTACAGGCTTGGAAACCTGTCATTTCCGGCATCATCACATCCATTAAAATAAGATCAGGACGTTGTTTCTCAGCCAGCTTTAAGGCTTCATCACCGCTTTTTGCAAAATAGAGGGTGTAGTCTTTACCTAATAATTGTTTCAGTACCCGCAAGTTAACCGGTTCGTCATCTACCAGCAGTAATTTGGGTTTTCCGGGTTCACCAAACACACTTATTCCCCTGTTTGTTCTGTAGATGCAAGTAGTTGCTTAATTCGTTCAACGGCACGCTCAAATTCAAAATCATCCATATCCTGTAAAATCCCCTGCACCTGTACATTGTAGCTGCCAAAATACTGGCCTTCACAATATTGATAGGTAGATTCGTCAAACTGATTCTGCGCCGCTGAAACCAGCAGTGCATTCAGTGTGTTACGCAAGGCAGTAATGTCGACTTCCTCACGGGACTCTTCTGCAGCAGGCTCTTCCGTCTGCCGGTTGAGTTCATTTTCGACTTCCCGCAATGCCGTCTTAAGGGTAGGAATATCTTCGGCGCTTAAATGATCATTTCTTGCGCTGCGCTCGAACTCACCGCACAAATTCATCAGCTTTGTTAAGCCCAGATTACCGCTGACACCTTTCATGCCGTGCAGATATTTCACAACCTGCTCGTAATCATCATCAGCGAAGAAATTCACCAGTTTAGTCAGAGTTTCATGACTGTTGCGCAGGAACTGTGAGATTTCCTTATTCAGGGTATCCTTATCGCCCCAAAGCTGCACACCGCGGCGATAATCTATTGCACAGGCCTCTCTGGCTGTTTCTGTTTCACGCACACTTTCCTTTGTTTCAAAACCCAGCACTCTGGCAATTTCATTCACCAGTACAGGAAAATCGATGGGCTTGTTCGCAAAGCCTTCCATACCGGCATTTATCGCATCCTGTTTATCCTGTACCAGTACACTGGCGGTTAAGGCCACAATAGGCAGTTGTTTCAGCTGATGTACCTGCTCATATTCACGGCGTCGTGCCGCCGCTGTCAAACCGTCCATTACCGGCATCTGTAAATCCATCAGCACAATGTCGAAACTGCCTTTATTCATTTTTTCCAGTGCTCTGGCACCGTTCTCTGCAAAATCAACAGTGTGACCGGCGCGGTTTAGCAGCAAACTGATAAGATCAATATTCTGGCTGATATCATCCACCACCAGAATGTGCAGTGGCGGTAATTCAACGGTTGCTGCACGGATTTCGCTGACCTGTTTTTCCACCGCAGTGAGAGGCAGCGTGAAAGTGAAATTAGTGCCTCTTCCCGGTTCGCTGGACACCGAGATCGTGCCGCCCATTAACTCAACCAGTTGTTTACTGATTGTCGTACCAAGACCTGTACCGCCATATTTGCGGCTCATGGAAGCATCTGCCTGTGCAAAGGCATCAAAAACCCGGCTCACCTGGTCGCTGGTCATGCCGATACCGCTGTCGCTGACGGAAAATGCGATCATACCGTCGGCGTCCGGGTAGACTTCTACATCAACTTCGCCGTGGGCAGTGAATTTCACGGCATTACTGATAAGGTTATTCAGCACCTGCCGGATACGCTCAGGAGCACCGTAATAGTAATCAGACAAAGATGGCGAAACACTGACCCCCAGCATCAGCCCCTTTCTCTTCGCTTCAAGCCAGTAGGTAGAAATCACCGTGTCAATTTCTTCGGTAATTGAAAAATCACGATATTCAAGATCAAGCTTGCCTTTATCAAGTTTGGCACTGTCGAGAATATCGTTCAGTAAATGAAGTAACGAGCGCGCAGACCGGTTAATGGTTGTCAGGTGTTTATGCTGGCCGTCTGTGAGTTTTTCATCCAGTAAAATATCACTGAAACCGATAATGGCATTCATGGGTGTACGGATTTCATGACTCATATTAGCAAGGAAGCTGGCTCTGGCCGCAGCGGCCTGCTCGGCATCATTTTTCGCATGACGCAGCTCTTCCTCCATTTCCTTACGGGAAGTGATGTCCATAATAAAGCCGTCGACCCAGCTCACTGACTTGTCGGTGCTGTGTACAACGTTGCCGTACTCGCGCAACCACTTTATTGTTCCGTCTTTATGAACAAGACGGTATTCCACATAAAAGTCAGCGCCGGAACGGCGGGCAGTAAGGAACGACTCCCGGTCGTCCTCATGCACCAGTTGCTCAAGGGTAACCGGTGAGTCTGAACGGATAAATGCTGAAACCGGATATCCGCTGAATTCCTCAACAGCCGCACTGACAAATTCGAAAGGCCAGCCGGGTGTATTCATACTGCGATAAGCAATGCCGGGAATATTATGGAAAAAAGACCGGAACTTAGCTTCGTTGTCCCTGATAGTCTTTTCCATTTCGATGCGTTCGCGGTTGTCGCCCACGATGACCACAAACAGATTTTGTTCACCTAATCGGGTGTGGCCCACACCCACCCGAACCGGAACCCGCTGGCCCGTTTTATTAAGTGCTTCCACATCACGGCTAACTCCGATAATTTGTTCATCAACAGGAACCACTTCCTGCCGGAAAAATTGCTCATTGTAGCGGCTGCGCATTTCTTCAGGAATCATACGATGAATAGAGTGACCGGTAAGATCTTCCTCTGTCCAGCCCAGTATGGTTGTCACCGCCTGATTCATATTCAGCACAGTTCCCTGGCCATTGACGGTAAGGATGCCATCAATAGCAGTATCCATCAGCGCAAGCTGGGTACGGCGGCTGTTCTCAGCCTTTTGAGAAATATCCATGTAACGGAACAACAATGTAACGCCCATCACAATGCCAATAATCAATAACGTGAAGAAACTCACATAGCCAGCAAGGATGTACGACAGAGATTGATCCTGATCAGAGGTTTCCAGTCCGGGAGGGGCAACAAAGCGGGCGGCAGCCATACCGGTATAGTGCATTGCCGTGATCGCACAACCCATCACAACGCTGGCGATAACACGGGTACCTTTAAATCCGCGGGAAATTGCAAATCGCTTCAGACCGAACTTTATCCATAAAGACAACATGGCCAGCAATACCGCCACAACGATGGATAAGGCAAAAACAGGCAGGTTGTACCGTAACAGAGGCGCCATTTCCATAGCCGCCATCCCGGTATAATGCATCGCCCCGATACCCGAGCCGACAAGGACGCCGCTAATAAATATCTGTGAAAATTTCACTTTCCGGTGAGTCAAACTTTGCAATGCAACAAATGCTGCCAGCACGCCGGGAATAAAGGACATAAATGTTGTCCACGGAGCCCAGCTAACGGGAGTACACAATTCAAAAGCCAGCATGCCAATGAAGTGCATGGCCCAAATTCCGCCTCCCAGCGCCAGACTTCCCAGACCAAGCAAAATTAGTCTCCGGTTATTGTCTTCAGATTCTGCGGCCTGACCGGCTACGCGGAAAGCCATATAAGAAGAAGCAACCGATATAAAAATGGAAATAGTTACCAGAACAGGTGAATATTCGCCGGTAAGTAACAGAGAGGTGTCAGGAATGACAAAAAAAGACATCAGCCATTCGAGCATCAGTAAGTCCGTGTATAGTTTATTATCAATAGTTAGCGTAACAGCTATTGAGTGAAGTACAAATTAGTTGCAGGGCGAAAGTCGTGAAGTTGCCGAAAAAGTACGGTGAAGCGCAACTTAATAAAAAGTGATGACTTATTTGTGGAAAAAATACGGGAATAAATTAGAATTTAAACATTCGGAGTGGTTGCGGGAGCTGGATTTGAACCAACGACCTTCGGGTTATGAGCCCGACGAGCTACCAGACTGCTCCATCCCGCGTCCGAATTAAATAGATTGTGCTCTCAAAGAAGTAAAGTGGTTGCGGGAGCTGGATTTGAACCAACGACCTTCGGGTTATGAGCCCGACGAGCTACCAGACTGCTCCATCCCGCGTCCGTTTACTTACCGGCTGTTGGCTGTTTGAAAGCCCCCTGCCGTTGAGTGGTGCGTATTATACATAGGCATTAATCCTTGGCAAGGGATAGAAGTAAGAATATTGCAATTTTTTGACTGTTCGGACAATATTCCGGCAGACCGCTCAAACCGCATACAAATTACTGTAAAAGACTCTCCATTTTGGTAGCTAATTTGAAGTCCAGCTCGGTAATTCCACCTGCATCATGGGTCGTCAATGCAACATCTACTTTATTGTAAACATTAAACCATTCCGGGTGATGGCGTAGTTTTTCAGCCCATATGGCAGCCTGAGACATCCAGCCAAAGGCGCGGATAAAGTTTCTGAAAGCAAATTGCTTCGTCAACTTCCCTTCTTTTAAAACCCACTGCTTATCTTCTGCTAAACCTTCGTTCAATTCCGTGAGCGCTGCGGCAATCGCCTGATCATCTAGCTTTTCTGTCATGTCATTGCTCCTGCTTTCATTATTAGAAGTGTAAATCTGTCTATATAGTTATTACGCTTACTTTGTCCTTAGCGGATTCACTCTTCAAGTTTTCGTCGGCAGAAAGTGAAGTCCAGTCCGGGCTGCAAACTTTACAAGCCCCTTCAGTTAGGTATCAGTTCAAATACCCATGTTTATCCCCTGGTATTTTTCTTTCTCTTCAACTTTTGTTTAATAGGTCCCGAACAAACAACACAACATAAACTTTTAACTACTTCGAGGATTTAACCATGTTGAAAATTGTTAAGACTTCTATCATCGCTGCAACTCTGGGTTTAACATTCGCTGGCGCAGCTCAGGCTGATATCAACGACGACTTAGCTAACATCTGCACAATCGTTCAGGCTGACGACAAAGGTGAACTACGTAAGAAAATTCGTCTGGTAGAATCTGACTACCGTTTGAAACTGCGCGACTATTACACTGGCATCAGCTGTGGTGGCAACAGCCTTATCCGTACTGCCATCAGCAGTAACGCAGTAGAAACTGGTACGCTACTGGTTAAGAAAATGCCTAAGAGTGACCTGGGTGCGCCGGAAGCTGATGGCAAAACGTTGCAGGCATGGGTTAACGAAACTGGTAACCAGGGCAGCCCTATCGCTGACGAACTGGCTAAGCGTCTGTAATTTTATTACGACTAAAAATTTAAAGTACCATTTCAACATGGTAGCAGGCGAAAGCCTGCACTTAAGAAGCGGCGGAAACGCCGCTTTTTTTCGTCTTAAATCCGGCCAGGTCTTTTTCGCTGATGCTCTGAGATAAAAACATTAAAATGCCAGACCGCAAAAAGATAATTAAGCAAACAAATACAATTACTTATCTAACAATCATCAGATTAATGTATTTCACGGCATACCTTAGTATTCATCCTGCTATTTTTCATTCTGCATTAATTTAGTTTAATTAAACCCGAACAAACAACACCACTTTTTAATTTTATTTCTGAGGAATTAACCATGTTGAAAATTGTTAAGACTTCTCTCATCGTAGCAACAATGGGTTTAGGTTTTACTGGCGTAGCGCAAGCGGACATCAATGATGATCTGGCTAACATTTGCACTATTGTACAAGCTGACGATAAAGGTGAGCTGCGTAAGAAAATTCGTCTGGTAGAATCTGATTACCGCCTGAAGCTGCGTGATTACTACTCTGGCATCAGCTGTGGTGGCAACAGCCTTATCCGTACTGCCATCAGCAGCAACGCAGTAGAAACCGGCACCTTGCTGGTGAAGAAAATGCCCAAGAGCGACCTGAGTGCACCGGAAGCTGATGGCAAAACCCTTCAGGCCTGGGTAAACGAAACCGGTAACCAGGGAAGCCCTATCGCGGATGTTTTGTCTAAGCGCCTCTAAGGATTAAGACGAAACAGAAGATACCATTTCAACATGGTAGCAGGTTAACGCCTGCACTCTAAAAAGCGACGGGAACGTCGCTTTTTTCTTTTATAGAATTGATAAATAATAAAAATTCACCCCATCATAAAAGTTATAGTTGAAAATACGAAATAGCTGGATAAAGCTGGTCACAGGGTAAAAAACAACAATTTTCGGGAGAAAACACACCCGCCAAAATGACGTAACTAGTTGTAAAATATATAGATACCAAATTTATCGTATATTATCAAATACCCAAGTATCAGCCCAGGCGTATCTAACGGCGTCATTATCGCCTTTAATAGATAGCGAACAAACAACATCATTACGGGCGCTTCCGGCGCCCTGTTTTTTAAACAGGATAAACAGAATGAAAACTATCAAAGCAACACTAATCGGTTTATCTCTGCTGGCTTCCAGCAATGTTGTTCTGGCCGGCACTAGCGAAACAGCCTCCGTAGCAGCGGCTTCCGGTGTTGCAGAGATTTCAGTGAAAAAGAAAGTTCGCGCAGGTAAATCCTTAGACAAAACTATTCTGACGGCGGCAGCCGTAGAAGAACAACAAACTGCAGACATCTTCAGCTCCCTGCAGGAAAACAAAAAGACACTTCTTTTAAAAAATTTACCAGACCATCTTGTTGCGGCTAACCCGTAACATGCACCAGGGAAGGTGTTGAACCTTTCAACATGGTAAGCAGAGTAACATCTGCATCTCCGCGGCCCGTTTTACGGGCCGCAATTTTTTGTGCTATCCGTATATAGTTCCTCCCGCCCTGCTCATACCTGTTTCTGTTTTTATAAAATTGTCATGAAAGTTGCTGATTATTCGGGCAGAATAATGGCCGTTTTTCAAAAGGAGTCTGAAAAACCTATTCATCGCAGCGAAGGACCGGACAAAATAAGAAACAGGAATTGTTCATGTCGCACAGCTCAACAGGCAGGTTGTTTTATTTTTCTCTGATCAGTACCGCCTTAATCACCTCTTTTCAAAGTATTGCCCGGCAAGATCCTTCTCCGACCAAACTTGAACATATTGAAGTTACCGCTCAGAAGCGCCCGCGGGATATGCAGGATGTGCCTGTTGCCATGTCTGCCATCACCGGAAAGATGATTAATGAAACAGCATCAATGGACGTTTTCGACATTCAGGGTTACGTACCCGCTTTTTCTGCCTTTCAAAGTCAAAGTGCGGTCAACTCCAGTTTTTCCATTCGGGGAATTGGTACCTCTTCGCAGAATTACGGTTTTGAGTCTTCTACCGGTCTCTATGTAGATGGCGTCTACCGGTCTCGTCAGAATGCGGTGATCAATGATTTAGTCGATATTGATACTGTAGAAATTCTTCGCGGCCCTCAGGGCTCACTTTTCGGTAAAAATACACCGGCTGGTGCAGTGGTTTTCAGAACGCGACAACCTGATTTTGAAACCGGCAATGGTTTTATTACAGTAACCGCCGGCAATGGTGATTTGATCCGGCTAAGCGGAGCAACGTCAATTAATGTAATTGATAATAAACTGGCTGCCAGAGTATCAGGCTTCAGTACGCGCAGGGATGGATGGATTGATGACACAGGCTATGGTGACGACACAATTAATGACAGGAACCGTTCCGGTGTGCGTCTTCAAACCCTGTATACGCCGTCAGACGACGTATCAGTGCGGATAATTGCCGATTACGCAGAACTCGATGAACATTGTTGCGGCGCATTAACGTTGCAGGATAACCGGCAAGCAAACGGTGTCGAAGGGAAATACGGAACAGACACCTTGCTGATGATGCCACCGTACAATGCCACCTTATTTACCGGTGATGAGTTTTACCGCTATACCACGGCACTCAGCTCCCTGCCCGAATCCCGCATGCAGGACAAGGGGCTTTCTGCAGAAATAAACTGGCAAACATCCCCCGCATTATTGCTCACCTCCATCACAGCCTGGCGTGGCTTTGACAGCTTCGACCAGACAGATACAGATTTTACTGATGCAGACTTGCTTTCCACTACCAATAACGCCCGACAACAGGCGTTTTCCCAGGAGTTGCGGGCAACCTGGTCCGGTGAGCATGTCACTACCATCGCCGGATTGTGGTATTTCAGCCAGAACCTTGACCTGGATTTTGCTATCACCACCGGTGACGCATTTCCGGCATTTTTCGCAGCGTCTGCGGCTGAACTGCAACCCCTGACTGACGGCGTAAATGCCCTGAGTGCAGCAACATCCGGCCTTGTCCCCGCTGTTGCATCAGCCACGCCCGGCCAGACTCAGTTTGCCCACAATGCTTATCAGCAGCAGGACAGCCTGGCCGTATTCAGCCAGACTGACTGGCAATTTGCTGAAGAATTTACCCTCACCGCCGGATTACGATACACCCGCGAGGATAAAACATTGACCGCCCGCTTTGATGAACAGGGTCCTGGCATTGACGGATTACCAACAGGTACTGAAAACATTCCTGATCCGCTGAGTGCCGCTGTCGCCCTTGGCTCTTTTGCTCAGAGCCTGGCAACCGGCAATCCCCCTGATTACACGCAACTCAGTGCGCTGCTTCCTTTTACTCAGGCGGGCTGGGGCTATTACTTTCTCGGTACAGCATCGGTACTTCCCCGTAGTGATCTGGACGAAAAACGTAACGACGGACAACTTACAGGGACGCTGAAAATAAGCTGGCAACCAGATAACAATAGCCTCTGGTATGCCAGTACCAGCACAGGGTTTAAATCGGGAGGCATGAATACAGATCGTATTGCCGAAGGGTTAAGCCCCCAATTTAACGCAGAAAAAGCCACCGCTTACGAACTGGGTGTGAAAAAACAATTTCCGGAGCAAAACCTGCGCATTAACGGTGCACTGCATTACACCCAAATCAAAGATTTTCAGGCCTCGACTTTTACCGGTCTTGGTTTTAATTTACAAAATGCCGGCGACTTACATACTAAAGGGTATGAACTTGAAATTGTCTGGTTTCCTGTTTCCGATACCCGTGCCGGCCTGACCCTTGCCCGTACCCTTACCGGTTTTGACGATTTTGAAAAAGGCACCTGCCAGGTTGCTTATCCCTGGCATACCGGGACGGATGATCCCGGCCGGCCTTCTGCAGATACACCCTACTGCTCCAGAACCGGTGATCGCCTGGGGTTTGAACCGGAAACCTCTGCCAGCCTGACGTTGCAACACACATTAATGGCAGGCGGGTATCCGGTTGTCATGGCTGCAGATTATCAATATACGGGAGACTTGTTCCTTGATGATACTAACGATCCGTATAAACACAGCAGCAGTTATGCCCTGGTGAACGCACGGGTTGAACTGTCAGTCCCGCAGTGGGATACACGCATCACGTTATGGGGCAGGAATCTGACAAATAAAGAGTACATCGCCAGAAACGGTTTCGATGTACCTGTTCAGGCCGGCAAGCTTATGGCTTATCCCGGCCAGCCGCTCTCCTGGGGTGTCACTGTTACCCGCAAGTTCTGATTGTCATTTCGAAGAGTAAACGCCGGCCGGTTGCGTTTTACAAAACTGGCTGGCGAAAACTTGAAGTAGATCAACAACACCTCTTTGTCTGCTGATTATACTTTCCGTGCATTCTACTCAAGCCGGAATAACCATGTCAGCAAACGAATTATTCGATCCCGCACGCCTGAAGAAATACAATATTAACGGGCCGCGCTATACCTCTTACCCAACCGCATTAACGTTTTCCGGGTTATCTGAACCAGCGCCTCTGGAAAAAGCACTGAGTGTCACTCAGGCCAGCGGCGTTTCGCTGTATGTACATATTCCTTTCTGCCACAGCCTTTGTTATTACTGCGGCTGCAATAAAATTGTGACCAGACATCAGGAAAAAGCAGATCGTTATCTGGATTATCTGGAAAAAGAAATTCAACGGCGCGCGCCTGCTTTCCGGCACCGTAAAGCGGAACAAATACACTTGGGAGGGGGCACGCCGGGGTTCCTCACAGAGCAACAGCAAACACGCCTGGCAGGTATGCTGAAATCGGCTTTTGATGTGGTCAACGATGCAGAAATGAGTATTGAAATCGATCCCCGCCGTACCACGCCTGCTTATTTGCGACACCTTGCCTCTTTAGGCTATAACCGCCTGAGTATTGGCGTACAGGATACGGATTACCGTGTGCAGGAAGCGATAAACCGGGTTCAGAGCACATCGCATATCGCCACGCTGGTAGATTGCGCCCGTTCCGCCGGATTTAAATCTGTGAATCTGGATCTGATTTACGGCCTGCCTCATCAGACAGCAGATACCTTTGCTTCTACACTGGCAGCGGTAAAGGCGATGACGCCGGAGCGGATTTCCCTGTTCAGCTACGCCCATCTGCCTGAGCGGTTTGCTGCCCAGCGCAAAATAAAAGATGAGTGGCTGCCTTCTGCACAGGTAAAAACAGGGCTCATGAAACAAGCCATCACCAGCCTTACACAGGCAGGTTATGAAATGATTGGCATGGACCATTTCGCCCTGCCGTCTGACGAACTGGCCGAAGCGCAACGGAATAAAAAATTGCACCGGAATTTTCAGGGCTACACCACACGGGGGGATCTGGATTTACTGGGACTGGGCGTTTCCTCTATCAGTGCCGCAGGCAATGCTTACCTGCAAAACCCGAAAACCCTGAATGACTATTACGGCAAACTTGATAACAATGAAGAAATTGCAGAAAAAGGCGTGTTTCTGTCGCCCTCAGATTTGCTCAGACGCTACGTTATCCAACAATTAATGT
Organism: Alteromonas sp. ABH4_456; assembly: GCF_056160645.1. NCBI lineage: Bacteria > Pseudomonadati > Pseudomonadota > Gammaproteobacteria > Alteromonadales > Alteromonadaceae > Alteromonas > Alteromonas sp. ABH4_456. Next base: position 118,061 of record NZ_JBSWXO010000011.1, on the reverse strand, counting down.
GCAATCTTACCGTGGACTTTTCTGCAACAGAGGCGCTTTTCGGTATTCAGTTCCGCCAGCATTTTGAGCCGGAACTGGCGGCACTGAAAGAATTTGAAGAAGATGGTTTATTACAGGTAACCGGAACGGGTATCGAGGTATTTCCGTCAGCAAGACTGTTTATCCGCATCATCTGTATGACTTTCGACGCTTACCTTAAAGGCAGCGCCGCAATTCAGCACCGGTATTCCCGAGTTATCTGAGTTTAAACCTGGCGGTTACAGCTTCTCCCTCACGGAACTGTAACCGTTCCTGGGACAACTGACTGATCAGCGCAAACAATCTGCTGCGGCCACACATCAGATTTATCATTACCTGCCCGCCCCGGCTTTCAGACACGGACTCAATGACACAGGGTAAGGCATTGACAATGGAAGAGGCATTAGCTTCCTGCCGGTCGATACTGACATCCCTGGCGTCGATGGTCAGCATGGCCTGTTCCTTACTGACCACAGGATAGCGTGCATAGAGCGTATGCCCTTCGCATTCTATGGCATAACAAGCCTGCTCGGGCAGATGTGCTTTTAGTGCGCCTTTAAGCACACTGAACTGCTGTTCGAAATTTGGCATAGACGGAGTTAACTGTGCCAGCACATCATTTGATGCGCCCTGATGGACAATACTGCCCTGCTCCATCCATGCCATGTATTCACTGTACAAAGCCAGTTCACGGAGGTCGTGGGACACCATCAGCATTTTCAGACCGCTGCGGGCCAGCTTTGTTAAATACTTAAGCACATCGTGTTTTAACGTATCATCCAGCGCGCTCACCGGTTCATCCAGTAACAGGATTTGCGGTGAATTTAAAATGGCTCTGGCAATGGCTACCCGCTGCGCTTCGCCTCCCGAGAGTGTATCGGGCATACGTGTCATCAGGTGATTACATTTACACCCCAGAACCACCTCGTCAAAGTGATAGGTCTGCTGTTTTGCAAAATCTGCCGCCAGCAGTAAATTCTGCCCCACTGATAAATGGGGGAATAACAGACTGTCCTGAAACACGAGCCCTGTGCGGACCCTGGCAATGCGACTATTTTCCCACTGCCCGGTGACTATTGCAGAACCGGTAAGTCCGGCCAGGCAACGCAGAAATGTTGATTTACCGGCGCCGGATGGTCCGCTCAGGCCAATAAATTGTGCCGTTGCCGGTAACTGAATACTGGCATTGAGTTGCAGATTGTCCCATGTTGCCTGCACTACGACTTCCATGACGACACTCCGTTTCGGTTATAGCGGTAAAGCAGCGCCATCAAGAGGAAGGAAAAGACCAGCAAGCCAAGAGCAAGCGCATGAGCCTGACCGTATTCAAGTGCCTCCACATGCTCAAACAACGCAATAGACAGTACCTGAGTTTCACCCGGAATATTGCCGCCTATCATCAGCACCACACCAAATTCACCGATGGTGTGGGCGAAACTTAATCCAAGTGCAACGATAAAGGCGGGTTTACAGATAGGCATAATGATGCGACGGAAACGTGACCATTTGGACATTCCCATGGTTCGGGCTACATCGATATAACGACTGTCCAGCTGAATAAAACTGGCATAAAGAGGCTGTACGGCAAAGGGCAGTGAATAAATCACCGAACCCACCACCAGACCGGAAAAAGAAAAGGCCAGTTGCTGACCGGTAACGGCCTGCCATAATTGCCCTGCCAGTGCATCCGGGGAAAACACCACCAGCAGATAAAAACCCAGCACAGTAGGCGGCAACACCAGCGGCAACGCCACCACAGCAAGTACCAGATTCTTTGCTTTATGCTGCCAGCGGGATAACTTCCATGCCAGCGGCGTGGCAATCAACATCAGCACCAGACTGGTGATCAGTGCCAGTTCCAGTGTCAGCCAGATAGCATCCATGTCACCGCTCACCGGTTTTATCCTTATTTTTCTTTTGCCGCGCTTTTACCGGCTGGTATCCCCAGTCTGCCAGCGCGTTCTGCACCGCCGGTGACATCATGTATTGCATAAACCGCCGTGCGGCATAAGGGTGCTGGTTGTGTTTTACAATCACCATTTTTTGCACGATGGGATCGTGCATGGAGGCAGGGATTAACCAGTAATTTGCTTTCGAATTTTTCACCAGGGACCACGCTACAAACGCATCGTCCACATTACCTGCAGTAAAGTACTGCCACGCTTGTAAAATACTTTTTCCACGCACCAGTTTAAAAGGAAGTGCAGTATTTTCAGGCAGCGTGGAGAGCACCTGTTCAGCCGCCAGACCATAAGGCGCGAGTTTGGGATTGGCAATGGCAACAGGTTTGCTGAACTGCCTTGTCAGAAATTCATCCAGGCCAGACGCCGCTGACTGTCTGGTTACCAGTGCCAGACGCCCTCTGGCGTAACTGCGCAGATTTTGTTTATCGGCTTTGCCTTCGGCCACCAGCGCTTCAGGTCTGGCTGCATCAGCAGAAAGAAATACGTCAAAGGGGGCACCGTGGCCAATTTGCGCAAATAAAGTGCCGCTTGAACCGACGGTGATAACCGGACGGATACCGGTTTTTTCTTCAAAAGCACTGGCGAAATGTTTAACCGGCCCGGCAAAATTGGCGGCAACGGCAATATTTACTACCTGATCTGCGGCAAATCCTTTACCTGCCAGAAGTAGCATGACACACAGACAGACTTTATACGCCCGACACATCCTGTTCTTCATAAATTGTCTGATAAACCTTCATTCCTGAGCCACTTCATGGCGGCTTCTTCATCTGATGCCTTTGCGGCAACCCATGCTGTTTTTCCGTCAGCATGTTCTTTCTTCCAAAGCGGCACCGACTTTTTCAGCATATCCATAACGAATTCTGCGCCGTCGAAGGCAGCCTTACGGTGGCTGGCGCTGCAGCCTACCCACACCACCGGCTCGTAATTTCCGATGTAACCGACGCGGTGTACAATACCGGCACTGAGCAATGCAAACCTGGCTGAGGCCTGCTGCAACAACTGTTGCATGGCACTCGCGGTCATCCCCGGGTACTGCTCCAGACTGATACCTTCAATTGCACCGTCAGCGTTATAGTCACGGACCAGGCCAGTGAACGTTACTATTGCACCAGCATTGTGCGATGATTGACGGAGCTTTTCAACATAAGCCGTTTCATCCAGTAAGGCTGTGGTTACTTCAGCAAACATTCAGCCTCCTGTCACCGGCGGGAAAAACGCCACCTCGTCACCATCGTTAACCGCACTGGTTTCATCACCCAGCGACTGATTAACCGCGCAGAGCACCCCGGCAGACAAGGCCTGCTCCCAGGCGGATGACCGGGTTGCAAGATGCGCTTTCAGACCGGCAACGGTAGTGCAGTTTTCCGGCAGGGGAAGAGATAGGTCACTGTCGCCACTGATTTCACGGATCTGCGCAAAGGTTTTTATGGTAATCATGCTTTTTGCTCTGCCTTCCAGTCACCGGTTTTACCGCCCCGCTTTTGTAACACTCTGACGCCTTCTATGCGCATGGCCGGATCCAGCGCTTTGCACATGTCGAACAATGTCAGTAAGGCGATATTCACACCGGTAAGTGCTTCCATTTCCACGCCGGTTTTGCCGCTGACTTTGCAAAAGCAGGTCGTGTGAATGCGGTTTTGTTCAGGCTCAGCGGTAAAGCCGATGTCCACTTTGGTCAGCGGTAACGGGTGGCATAACGGAATTAAATCAGCGCAACGTTTCGCGCCCTGTATACCCGCTACTCTGGCTACGGCATACACATCGCCTTTCATCACTGTTTGCTCTGAAATGGCTGTCATAACGGCATCAGACACATACAGGTAGCCTTCTGCCAGTGCTTCACGCTGAGTTTCCTGCTTGCCGGACACGTCGACCATATTTGCTTCGCCACTGGCATTTAAATGACTGAATCCGCTCATTACAGTTCACCGGTAAGGTGTTTTACAAAGTTACACGGACGGTATTCAGAATCCAGCTGACTGCGAACAATGCCTTCCCAGGCGGTGCGGCAGGCACCGGTGCTGCCCGGCAAACAGAAAATAGCAGTCCGGTTGGCAAACCCGGCAATAGCACGGGACTGAATGGTAGAGGTGCCGATTTCCTGATAACTCAGATGACGGAACAGCTCGCCAAAACCGTCAACGGTTTTATCAAATAAAACAGACAACGCTTCAGGCGTTGAATCTCTGTGGGTAAAGCCGGTACCACCTGTCACCAGAATCGCATGGATAGCAGGGTCGGCAATCCATGCAGACACAATCGCACGCTGAGCATAAATATCATCTTTTACCAGATCCCGCGCAGCCAGCTTATGGCCTGCTGTTTCTACAGCTTCAATGAGGTAAGCGCCGGACGTGTCTGTGTCTGTTGTCCGGGTGTCAGAGATAGTAAGAACGGCGATATTAAGAGATACTGCTGAAGACATGGGTTTTCCTGATAAAATACGGCGGTAAATATACGTGTACGCTTAGTACCGCACCGTCGCTGAAAAGAGATTTTTTACTACTATGCCAGATACTTTAACGCATACTCAAGCTATGCGATACAACCGGCACGTCGTGCTGCCACAGTTTGACCTGGAAGGTCAGGAAAAACTGCTCAACAGCCAAGTATTAATCCTTGGCGCCGGAGGCCTGGGTAATACGGTTGCCCAACTCATGTGCACCGGCGGCGCGGGAACAATCACACTGGCCGACGATGACAAAGTGGAAGCACACAATCTCCCCCGACAAATTCTGTTTACGCCAGAAGATTGCGGTAAATTAAAAACAGAAGCGGCCCGGCAACGTTTACTTGCACTCGTGCCGGAATGTGTCATTCATTGTGTATCCGAAAGGCCGGATGATAACCTGCTGAGCCGTCTGGTAGAAAGCCATGACATAGTTATTGACTGCACAGACAATCTTGCCAGCAGAAAGCAAATCAATGCAATCAGTTACCGCCTTGGTAAACCCCTTGTCAGCGGTGCTGCCATCCGGTTTGAAGGTCAGCTTTTTGTCAGCATTCCCGGCAGCAGTAAAGCCTGCTATCAATGTGTGGAAAAACGCTTCAGTATGACGGAGCTGAGTTGTAACGAAGCAGGTATTCTTTCTCCGGTAGTCAGTATTACCGGTGCCTGCCAGGCGCAACTTGCCATGCAGGTACTGACCGGTTTTGGTACATTACCCGCCGGTGAACTTCACCTTTTTGACGGCCTCACTTTTCAATGGCAAAAATTTACCGTACCACCGCTGCCAGACTGTGACATTTGTCAGCCAAAATAAAAGAGATATTATGACAATAATGACGAAAAACCACATGGTGGTTGCCCAGAATGCTTCAGGCCGCAGCATGAATGTGCCTGTTTACCGTTTCAAGGGAGAAAAACCCGGTCCTGTAGTCTATATCCAGAGCTCTATCCATGGCGCTGAAGTTCAGGGCAACGTGGTGATATATCAGCTAATTCAGGCACTGAAAGATCAGCAGATTGCCGGTGAAATCATTCTCGTCCCGAACTGTAATCCCATTGGCACCAACATCAAAGCCGGTGAATACACCCTGGGGCGCTTTGACCCGGTCAACGGCACAAACTGGAACCGCGGCTATTTTTATGATGAAGAAAAAGTCCTGGCGTTTGCAGAAACAGTGCAGGACAATGACGATATAGCCACTATCCGCAACGACTTCCGTCATTACTGGGCAGAATGTATTGCCGAAAAGCTGGCTTCGCCCTGGGGACTCGGGCTGGCTCAACAACTTAATCTGAAGTTACAGCAACTGGCTGTGAATGCTGATTATGTGCTGGACTTACACAACGGACCGGTATCCACAAGACACATTTATATTCCTGAATATGCCAGAGACGCGGCCTACCAGTTTAACTTTCCTCACTGTATTTTTATTCCTAACAAATTTGCCGGTGCACTGGATGAAGCCACGTTCTGTCCCTGGTGGACACTGGAGGATGCACTGACAACAAGGTTCGGCCGGCCTTTCGCATTCGGCGTGGAAGGGTTCACCCTTGAAATGGGTAGTCAGGAAGTGATTCAGTTCTCTGAAGGAAAAGTGGATGCGCTGAGTATTCTGACTTACCTGACACAAAAAGACGTGTTACCGGCATCTACGCTGGAGCCAGCCGTGATGAACCGGATCGGCGTGGCACTGAGAGACTACAAAACATTGTTCACCCAGTGGGGCGGTATGGTGGAGTACTGCGTTAAACCCGGTCAGAAAGTCACACGGGGCGACACGATGGCGAGGGTCCTCAACATTGATGAACTCGATACAGAGGCCGGCTGTTTTACCCTGGAAGCCCCCTGCGATTTAATTCCCATGCTTCATTTTCCGTCCGCATCGGTGCTCAGCGGCACCCAGTTATTTAAGGTATTTACAAACTATACCTACCTGACTACAGCCTGAGCAGAAAAAGGACACAAATAAAAACGGCGCATGATGCGCCGTTTTTTTATACCGTAATACACCGGTGATTCAGCAGACAAACTGCCTGCTGACACCGCTTAAATGGGTGAACCAGGTGGCAGAGGTTTAGGTTCGAATGCCCCCGGCCAGCTGCCTGTTTCAAAGTATACGCCGAGTTGTTTATGTAACAGCTCAGAGCCCGGCAATTTACTTTTATCATCCAGCCACTCGTCAAGCTCCATAAGCGCATCATTCAGCGCCAGTTTCGCTTCCGGCGCCAGCTCATCTGCCGTTGCCGCTTTTATAACAGCGTTCAGCGCCACCATGCGTAATCTGGCATTCAGACCATAATCAGCCTGCTTTTTGTCATACCAGTGCATAGCAAAAATACGGCCGGCAATTTCTGCCACGTCAGGGATCCCTTTCGACTGGCTGGCCTGCCAGGAGACACGGTTCAGGCGTTCAGGATGCAGTAACAGGCTGTAACTGAAGTTGGCTGCGGCTTCTGCGGCACTGACAGGGTCGAATGCCAGTCCCATACGGCTTTTGAATTGCTCACGGGTAATATCATCGCCGAATGCCGTTGGCGGGATAAGGGCAAGCACTTCATCCGGTAAGCGCAGGAAAGCCGGTGACGTCGCTTCAAGCAATTGTTTCAGTGCCCGCTTCTGACGCTCTGCAGCAACAAAACTCACACCTTTTGGTTTGCTGTAATCACCTTTGCGCTCATATTCATAATTCAGGCCGCCAATCTGCTTGGAAACCGCTTCCAGCTGATAACGGTGAGACAGATAAACCGGCACAAGTACGTCTTCAAGAGACGACAAACTGGCATTATCAGGGATAGAATTCATTCCAAAGTTTTTCAGCGCCAGACTACGAATACCGGCCATTTCATCAAAGGCATCCAGCGGATCATTGCCGTTGTCCCACATATGACCATTACTTGAAGGGTGATAAGCAGAACGGGTGTCCCAGTCGGTTTTAAATTCGAGACCCTTTTCACGGTCCGATTCAATTAATGCAGCCAGTCCGGCAGCTTCAGCTTCCGCAGAAGCATAGTCCTGGTAGCCGTAAGCAATCGTGTGGAAGTCCCACTTGCCCATACCGGTATCATACGCGTCATCCAGCACGATTTTGTCGTTCTTAACGCTGATAAGGGGATGAGGATAATCCATCACAGACTCGCGGCCGTCTTCACTGGCAGCAAAATTATGCGACAAGCCCAGTGTGTGTCCCACTTCGTGAGCTGACAACTGACGGATACGGGCCAGCGCCATCTCTTTCTGGGCATCTGTTGTCTGCTCACCGTCAAACGGGCTGGTCATACCCAGAGCAATCAGAAAATCCTGACGGACGCGCAAAGAGCCAAGGGTCACATTGCCTTTAATGATTTCACCGGTACGGGGATCTTTCACTGAATAACCGTATGACCAGCCACGGGTTGCACGGTGAACCCAGTTAATCATGTTGTAACGGATGTCCATAGGATCGGCACCTTCAGGCAGTACTTTTACCTGGAAAGCATCTTTATAGCCGATAGCTTCATAAGCCTGATTCCACCAGCTTGCACCTTCTTTAAGCGCACTCATTACCGGTTCCGGAATACCCGGATCAAGGTAATAGATAATAGGTTCTACCGGCTCGCTCATCTCTGCATCAATGTCTTTCTTTTGCAGACGGTGACGGGCTATATATTTTACTTCAGTAGGTTCAGTAATATCCGTGGCGTAGTCGTAATAATATTGCTTACCGTACCCAGCAAAAGGATGATATGCCCGCGGCGTATAACCCGGTTCAGGTAACTCTACGAACGAGTGATGCAAATGCACAGTGATACTTTCCGCACTCGGGGTAACCTGCTTTACATACTCACCGGGATTGCTACCTGCAAAAGTAACAATAGACTCCAGCTCCGTATTTTTTGGAAAACCTTTACTGCGTGGAAGAAAAACGGCACTGCGTGACGGGTCAGGTTTATAACTGCCCTGCTTCGCACGGGTAAGACGGTTTGATATACCGTGCACGTCACTGAGCAGATACGCCGTATAATCAATCAGGACGTTGTCACCGTTCTCTGCGACTGCGGTAAAACCCGCCAGCACAGAGTCTGCAAAGGCTTCATCAATACTGGCCAGTTCGGCAGCATTATCTGAGACTGAACGGTAACGGGTGTTCAGCTCTTTCATCAGCACTTTGTTACCGTGACGTTCAAACACTATCAGGTGAGCCAGGCCAAGCTGACCACGATCCAGACCAATATCATTAGAACCTACACCCTGTGGCAGACTGGTCTGCAACAGCATTTGGGTATCAGGCTTATTAACCAGCAGATAAATTTTGTCTGAGCCGTCATCGTAATAGAATGGCAGGTAGCCATCACTGCGGGTCATATCCTTCGTAAAGTCAGATACCGACGGCAGTGCAGCCCACAGATTACTGCTGACAAGCAGCAGCAACATCGAGAGGGATTTGCGCAAAGTGAGTTCTCCAAATTATAAGTTCAACAAGTATCGTGTCTGAACGTCTGCGACAGGCAGAAAAGCCTGCGCGAATTTATATTTATTATGTTTTAGTGAACGGGAAGTTCCGTTTCCTACCCTACCCTGATTATTTCGCAAGGTGCAAGATCACACGCTGAATAATGCTGGTTTTGCGATTAAATTCTCCCGCCTTTACCACGAATGTCGGGTGGAATTTCTTCCGGACGGTGGCCATTTCTGTAGAAATCCTTCCTCTTGATCTGCGTCAACGCATAAAAACCACGGGCAACTATGCTTTCTGTGAATAACGGATCTCATGGCGATACAGGAATAATTATGACGGCGGCATTCCGGAAAACCGATACTGATCAGGACGGCTTCTATCACTTTTATGATGTGGATACCGCACTGCTCCCCGCCTCTGCAACAGATTTCATAACTCAATTGCCCGGCCCGTCAGTACTGCACATCAAAGGGAAGGAAAAAAAGGGGAAAGAAACACCCTGCAGAGTAATTACCAGCCTGCTGCACGGAGACAACAGCAACAGTTTACGAACATTACTGGCTACCATGATTCATGGCGGCGAACCTGCCACGGACATGAAAATTGTGATTATCTCGGTAGAAGCAGCGAAACTGCTTCCTCAATTCAGTCATCCGTTTTTACCGGGTCAGCGGGATCTCAACCGCTGCTTTCGCGACCCTTTCATCTGCCAGCCCGGACATCCCGCTAATACACTGCTTAACCAGATTGAAAAATGGCAACCCGGTGCGCTGGTCGATATCCACGACTCCTGCGTGCTCACAGAAACCTTTGCCATTTCGGCGACAGAAAACAGAGATACCTGTGCTCTGACGTCTTTTTTCTCCGGCAATCTGCTCTGGTCTCCCCTCAAGACCGGTGCGATTACGGATTTATCTGCAGATTATCCCCTCATTTCTGTTTATGCACCGGCGGAATATACCGGTCTTCAGCGTAGTCAGTTATACAAAGGCCTGATGCATTTCTGGCATACCGAATCAATCCATCCCCGTCAGCTGGTTAACATACTTAAACAGCCGCGAAGACTAGAACTGCGAAGAAGTGCGGCGCTGACGTATTCAGATAAACCGGTGTTCGGCGTCAATTGCACGTTGCGGCAGGACATATCCGGTTTGAGTTTTACACAGGTCAATCCCGGCGATGTACTCGGATGGGTGGACCATCATAAACTCAGCCATTTCCGCATCGCCGGAAGAAGCCCCAGAGAAGCAGTCAGCACCTGGTTCTGTGCTGACGACCATTGTCTTACCGTGACCATGCCCATGATGCTCATTGTAGTAAACCGGCTGGCAGAAACGGCCAAATCAGATTGCCTGTTTTATTTTCAGGTTTGATGTTCAGCTGTGATGCCAGTTTTCTTCAATGCACACCTGTAAGCCGGAGAAACGGGTAGCCCGCTGAGCGATAATCTCTTTGATCCGCTGAGTGTGACCTATCATCACACACCCTTTTTTCGCTCTGGTCAGTCCGGTATATAACAGTTCGCGGGTAAACAAGCTGGCTGCTTTACCGCTTGCTTCCGGCAACCACATTACCACCCGCTGAAACTCCGAGCCCTGTGATTTGTGTATGGTCATGGCGTACACCGTTTCTACTGCAGGTAACCGGGATAAACTCACCGCCCTTAACGCACCCTGGTCGTCAGTAAACCATGCTTTCAGTTGTTTATTGTCATCCGGCCAGATCACGCCCGTATCACCATTAAACAATCGCTGTGTGTAGTCATTTTCCATGACCATCACCGGCCTTCCTGTATAGTGGATGTCTCGGCCATTCAGCTTACCGGGCTGTAAAATGCGCTCTATAGACGCATTCAGTTCGCTGACACTTTCTTTGCCGTTGCGCACCGGCGTCAGCCACCGGCATTGCCCCATAGCAGCCAGTGCAGAAGCCGGTGATGTTGCCTGCTGCAATGGTGCGAAGCTGTCTTTTACCAGTTTGGTGAAATCCGTGTTTTCAGGTGGCGGCATGAGCACCACATCTTCCAGGCTCAACAAACCGGTTACCGGCTCACTGACCCGGGTCAGCCGTGCCAGCATGTCATCGCTGTTACCGGTTCTGACCGCCACTGCAATTTCTGCCAGTTTACCGCTGTAACGCTGACTGACTTTCAGAGAAAACACGGTAGTAAGCTGTTCATCGTCGGTGGCAAGACCGGGTAAATGCGGACACAATTTATGTACATGTGCAGCAAGCTCAGCAGGCACAGTAAGATGACGGTCGTCATCATTGCCAGCCAGCGCTTCAAGCACATTGCCCGACTCAACGGAAGGTAACTGATTGGCATCGCCCACCAGATACACCCTGGCGTCATCCGGTAAGGCACGGAAAACCCGCGCCATCAGGGCAAGATCTACCATTGAAGCCTCATCGATAATGAGTACGTCACACTGCACCGGATTATCGGAATGATGCCGCGGTCTGACCCGGTTTGGCCGGATTCCCAGTAACCGGTGCAAGGTGCTGGCCTGTGTGACTATGCGCGCTTTAAGTGGCTCAATATCTGCGCCGGTAATGCCATTCAGGCTGTCACTCACTGACTCTGTTAAACGTTGAGCCGCTTTTCCGGTAGGCGCCGCCAGTTTAATGTTCAGCGCTTTTTCCGACGATGCCTGCAATGCCAGCAGTAAACGGGCTACGGTGTAAGTTTTTCCTGTCCCGGGGCCACCGTTGATTACTGCAAATTCCCGTGTCAGTGCACAGGCAACCGCGATCTGCTGCCAGTCCTGTTCCAGAACCGGCGTCACCGGAAACAGATGCCGCCAGATCTTTTGCAACCGCGTATAGTCTTCATCAGTAAATTGTCTGGCGTGGAGTCGCTGCACGACACCTTTTGAGACAACTTGTTCAAAGTCGTGGTAGCGGGCGGTATAGAGCTTGCCTCTGTGATAAACCATCTGTTGCGGATCTTCAAAGGTATCAGCCAAAGTTCTTGCCAGCCTGATAAGGGATGTCAGTTCCGCAAACGTTACCCCGTCACATTCCTGTTCCTTATCATCAAACAATTGCTTTCCGGCAATTTCTGCCAGAGGCAGACAGGTATGTCCCTGACGCAAGTGCCATGACAATGCCACCAGCAAATGAAACGCCTCAGTGCGGATTGATGCATCCACTGCCTGCGCATAATGGCGGGCAAAATAATAATCGATGGATTCGATACCAGCGTAGGTTTTCATTGCAGGTATTGTCATAACGCGACCTCCCGGTTTTCACCTTTGAAGGCCGCATCCAGTGCGAGAATGAGTTCAGCCGCAAGGGGCGTATAGAACACGCCTTCACTACCCCTGTTGTCAGGATGCATGCCGCGTACATAAAGATAAAACACCCCGCCAAGGTGGCGGTGAATGTCATAATCCGGTTTACTGACCGTCAGAAACCGGTGCAATGCCAGTGCATACAATAAATATTGCAGGTCGTACAAATGGTGCTGATTATTGTGCGCCAGCGCATTGAAAGAATAACCGGTGAACGCATCGCCCAGATGGGTGGACTTATAATCCGCCACATAAAAACGGCCGTCATGCTCAAAAATCAAATCGATGAAACCGTGCATCATACCTTCCAGCATGGGACGGGATAACTTAGGTACTGCCAGCGCGTTATCACCGTTTACTGCGCTGCGGTGCACAGTAAGAATACGGCTGACCGACCACCAGTTAGCTTTCTCTACCGGAAAATAAAATTCTGCCTCCCGCAGTGTGACAGACAGCGGCAAACTGTTGAGGGGAACGCGTAGTCCCGCGGCGCACAGCGGCGTGGCGAGCACTTCGTCCATCCAACGGCTGAGCGCACTGAAATCGTCATCACTCAGGCTCAGGCGATTGGCGAGACTGCGATGGGACTGCCAGTCGGGCGCAGTAAAATCTGTCACTTCCAGTAAATCGTGCAGCAAGTTCCCGGCCGTTGCCCCTTTTTCAAGGGTAAAACGGATGGGTAATTCACCTGCTACAGGCTCGCTTCCCGGCACTGCAAGGTCGGTTTCTTCGTCACGGGCAGTCTGTTTAACCGCAATCTGCTGTCTGGTCAGCGCGGTAAAAGAATATAAACGCCATGCATCTTCAACGGAGCCTCTGAACTGGCTGAGTGCCAGTGGTGCTTCACTGGCTTGTGCGGAAACAGTGTGGCCGGAATGAGGCTCTGCAGGTAAATCAGCGGCCTGCAAATAGCGGGTATGCCCGCCATTCTCCTGCTCCACTTTGTTTACCGGCAAATACCAGCTTTCCCCGTCTTTCACATCAGCGGCTTTACCCAGCGCTGAGCGCTCATTATTTTTATAAGGGGCTACGCCTAAGTAACACCGGTGTGCCGCACGGGTAATGGCCACATACAATAAGCGCATGGCTTCCGCTTCACCTTCATCACGGACCTGTGCTGCCACTTCCTCAGTGGCCCCGAGTTGCAGGGTCTGCTTTCCGGTCTCGCTGTTGTAGTATTTATAAATTGTCAGATCCTGGGTGCCCTGCTTTACCGGGTCGCGGTAGCGGCTGGCAAAAGGTACAAAAACCACCGGATATTCCAGTCCTTTAGAACCGTGCTGAGTAATGATTTGAATCAGCCGAGCATCGCTCTCAAGGCGCTGGATTTGTTCCTCACCATACTGAGGATCATGAACCTGACGGTGTAACCATTGCAGTAGCTGCTCTGGCTGCAATGTAGCCGACGCCTGTTGTTCCAGCACTTCCGCCAGATGCATATAGTTGGTCAGTTGCCGTTCAGTATCCCTGCCAGTGACCCGGAACCTGCGCCGCAGCAAATTCAGTACCACGGCCATACAACCCTGCTTCAACCATATCTGGCGAAGTGTGCCCACTTCTGCCATGCAGTCTTCCCACAGGTCGTCGTCTTCATCATGAAGCATGGCAACGAGCTCTTCATGGGGATACCCCATCAGCGGACTGGCAAGGGCAGCAGAAAGACGCCGTATTTGCTCACTATGCCATATGCCGTCGAGTACACGGTATAAATCTGCAGCTTCTGCCGATGCGAACAAAGAGGTACTGGTGCTGAGATAAACCGAACCCAGCCCGACCTGCCGCAATGCCTTTTTGACCAGCTCGGCTTCCGGCCCGGAGCGGACGAGAATGGCGATATCAGCAGGCTGTAAAGCTGTATCTCCCAACATTGCCTCAGACAGCAAGCGTTGAATCTCATGACTCATCCAGTTAGCCAGTTGCAGGGACAACGTATTGGCATTGGCCGGCGTGTCTTCTTCAGCTTCCAGTACCACATAATTCAGTGCGGCACGCTCAGCAGGATCGCTCAGGGGATGTTTCGCGGCTTTGGCATGCTCAGTCGATTTTACCGGCTCGTACCGGATACCGTAACCAAAGACATCACGGGCTTGCGCTTCGACAGGCGCACCGTAAAAGAGACGGTTATACGCATCAACCATGGGCGCAACAGAACGCCAGTTTGTGTCCATCACCCACCGGTAATCCGCCTGACGGCCAGCTTCCAGATAAGTGAAAATATCCCCGCCCCTGAAGCCGTAAATCGCCTGTTTAGGATCGCCAATCATCATCAGGGTCAAATCATCGCTGCCGGAAGGATAAACCGCAGATAAAATGCTGTACTGGCTGTCGTCGGTATCCTGAAATTCATCAATCAGTGCCACCGGATATAACGCCCGCAGCGCTTTTTTCAGCGTGTCATCGCCACCTTTCACCTTCTGCGCCAGCAGACGGATCAGGTCGTCAAAATCGACAATGCCCAACCTGCGTTTTGCAGTAGCTACATGCTGCCGTATCCATGCAAAGCCTTCACAGACCAGTTTATACAGCGGTTGTTGCTGTTCATTTTTTTGTTTTGCCGCGTCCAGCTGCGCCAGCTCTTTTTCCAGGGTATTGATGAAATCTTTAACCGACTCCAGGACCGCCTTCACCTCTTTCTGTCTGGCATACCTGGTGCCTTTGACAAATTCTTTCGCCGCTTTATCAGGAGCACTAATCCGCTTCGCTTCCAGCCAGTTCAGCAACACTTCCCACTCTGCTGACCGCTCATCCCGCTCACTGTCTTTTCTACTTAAAATCAGTTTCTCGCTGATGAGTGCTTCATGGATTTTCAGTTCGCTGTATAAATCATGAAACGTGTGCTGAAAGCGTACTTTCAGGTTGTACAGTCCTTTTTCGTACTGGCGCAGAACAGATTTATCATCGCAGTATTCCGGTTCCAGCTCACTCTTAATAGCCTGATTAAACTCAGCGATAAACTGCCTGGGCACATGCCAGCCCGCTTCTGCGAGCAACGCATATTGCTGCGGTTGCAATGCCATAATCCGTATCCAGTCTGCTGCCGCTTCTTCCCAGAGCGCCTGTGTATCCGTTTCAAGCGTCAGAGACATGGGCGAGCCGCTGGCAAACGCCAGTTGGGACAACACGTGATTACAAAAGCCATGAATGGTAAATACCGCAGCTTCATCCAGTTCCAGCAATGCCGCTTCCAGCTTTGCCAGCCCCGGCTCACCCGGAGCAACAGCATACAGCGCGTGAAATACCGGATCGGCGCTGTCCGGTAACGATGATTGAGAAGCCGCATGCCGCCACAAATCAACAGCTTCACGAAGAGTTTCAGCTATCCGTCCTTTAATTTCTTCTGTGGCCGCTTTGGTAAACGTCATGACCAGGATCTGTTGCACGGTAAAGTTTTTTTCCAGCAACAGCCGGAGATAAATACGGGTGATATTGAAGGTTTTACCGGTTCCGGCACTGGCTTCAATTAAGTGCCGGCCGCGAAGGGGCATGGCAATAACATCAAGGGGGGAAGATTGCACGGAAGATTCACTCACGAGACTTTTCCATCTTTCTGATTTAACAACAGCGGCACGAAAAACCGCTCTGCGGCTTCACAGGGAAATTGATCCGGTAGCAAGCCTTGCGGGAAGAACCAGCGCACATACGGGTCGTCGTTGATGCTTGCCTGCATAAAACCGCTGTCCAGTGCGTTCTCCCAGGTTTTTAAGCCCTCAGGCGACGACAACCATTGTGATAGCGGGATTTGTGGCTTTTCTTTTTTCCGGCCACCGGTATATTTTTTCGTCAGTTCTACTGCCAGCCCGGCAAAACAGGGCACCGGTTCGCTTAATATCTGCCTGTACAATGCACCAATTTCTTCAAGACGTTGCTGAGCTTCTTCCATCATGACAGGGTGCCATGTCGCCTGCCTGAGCTCTGCCTGTCCCTTTGCCCATTTCAGGTAAAAAACCTGCAGGGGCATATCATTCCCGTTTGCGTTAAAACATAACAACGTCAGGTACTGAGCCATCATCCTTTTAGCGTTCTGCGAACCGTAATGCAGCATTTTAAGGCCGTCGCTGCCAAGCCAGGCACCGGCTTCTAACTGTAATTCCCCAAGATCAGCACTGACATGGTTCTGCTCTGCCATATGCAAACCCAGGCTTGAAGATAATTGTGCGCCTGCCTGTTCCCAGCTTTCCATCAGTGCAGGTGTCAGCGGGGTATCAGGAAAGTCACCGCTTTTTTGTAACGTTTCTCTCACCAGTGTCTTATCCTGCTGGTGAATACCCGCCTCCGTAAAGGCCCTTAACGCATTAAACCGCAGCAGATTGTTTTCACTGAAGGGCTCCTCATCGGCGAGCAAAGGTTCAGCCTGTTCCAGCCGGACACCCAGCCTCTGACCGGCAAATGCCCGCAGCGGGTTGTCGAAAACGCCTGCTATATCGTCTGTGCTGATAACAGCCTGTGGCAACGGGGCAGAAGTAGCAGCAAACTCACCCTGACTTCCGTCAGGTACAGTCGTTACCGCACCGGCCAGACGGAACCAGCCGCTTTCAAACGATGGCATATCACCGGCAAAGTTGGCGGGACTGAACGGATGTAAAGGTAACTGCCGGACACAGGATGGCTTAAATTCATACCCGCTGCTGAGAACCGCAAGTAATTCTGATAACACCAGGCTCGGCTGACGTTCTGTATTGTCTTTTCCCCGCCGTCCCTGATAACTCAGATACAAGTATTCACGGGCAGAGATTAATGCTTCCAGAAACAGATAGCGATCTTCCAGACGTCTTGAACGGTCACCGGTTTTACGGGGCGTCTTTGCCATTAAATCGATGCTGAGCGGCGCTGATTGACGGGGAAATTCACCGTCATTAAGGCCAAGAATACACACCACTTTGAAAGGGATGCTGCGCATAGGCAACATGGAACAAAAGGTTACCTGACCAGTGAGGAAGTGGTTAGCCGCATCCGGCGTAGTGAATTTTTTCACCAGCACCGCACGGATTTGACTCAGTGTAAGTTCATCACTGAAACCGGCCTGCTCACAATGGGTTACCAGATCAGCAGTGGCTTTGGATATTGCTTCCCAGCCGGGCATATCTTCCGGTGTAGCTTCAAAACATTCTGCTTTCATCTCATTGAGATAATCATGCCAGTCTTCAGCATTTCGCGGCGCTTTTAATTCTGAGGCAAATAAGGAAAGCGCTTCAAGTAAATGGATCAGCTTACCCAGCAATACTGTACTCTGCCCTTCCACATCAGGAATAGTCAGAATATCGCCGGCTATTAACGGTGAGTCCTTCATAGTCATGCCGGTGAGCAAACGTCGCAACCCCCAGGCCCAGGTAAAGGTCTCAGCCGCTTCCTTATCAAGTAAGGCAGATTTGTGCGCTGCATTTCGACCCCAGTGCACATGTGCCTGATGCAACCATTCGCTCATCATATCGATGTCTTCAGAGGTAAGCCGGAACTTTCGCTGAACCGGTTCAAGACGCAGATAATCAATGATCTGACTAACCTCAAAGCGACTGTCAGGCAAACTGAGTAACCGTACAAAAGCGGCGATCATAGGTTCAGCATCAAGGGGAGCACGGTCTGCGATGGAGCACGGGATACGGGGCGGTTCAGTATCGCCCGGTGACGGCGTGCCTACGCGGTGAAAAACCGCTTCCACAAATGGGGCATATTCTTCAATTGCGGGACACATCACTACAATATCAGAGGGTTTTAACGGGGTTTCACCGTCAGCACCAGCGGTATTCATTAACGTCAGCAGGTAATCGTGCAGTGCCTGAACTTCCCGCAGCGCCGTATGGGCACTTACAACAGTAATGCTGTTGTCTTCGCTGTTAAAACCGGAACGGGCTTCAGGAGCACAGGCGTGTAAAATATCTTCCTGCATAGCATGCAGGCGCCGGCCGGCCAGCTCTTCTGTCACCACGGGGTCGGTGTCGAATGCGCTGACTTCATAGCTTTCAAGGGGGGTAAGCAGGTTAAACAAATCACGCCCCTGCTGACCCAGATTACCTAACAGGGGGTTGTCCTGCCGGGCTTCCTGCCATTGGGCCAGGCCGGACTCCCGTAACAGTTTCGCCTGCTCTTTGTTACTTTTTACCTCGCCCCAGTAATTCACACTGGGATTAAGGTGAAACACATGGATATGTGTGTGCACAGCCAGTGCATCGAGAAATTGCACCAGTTGCGGAGCCATGGTGTTAATGGCAAAAACAATGATATTTTCCGGTAAGGACAGTTCGCTGCCCCGTTCTGCCAGTGCTTGCATCGCATCGACATGAAGCCGGGCCGGATGATCGCGGTTCTCTTTTACCAGCGCGCGCCATATAACAGCCTGCCAGACTTCATCGCTGTTACCAGTGTCTGCGCCCTTCCCATCTTCCCAGGCGAACAGCCACTGAGGCCGGAATAACAGGTATTGTTCGTATACGTCTGCCAACGCCGTGGCAAATTGAAGGCGCTGTACACTGGCTTCCTCTTCATTACTGCACTGCTGCCAGTAACGGTTTACCGCTTCAGCCTCCGGCAATTCACAGAATGCAGCGCTGCGGATGATGGCGTCAATCCGCCATACCAGCACTTCCCGCCGGAACGGCGACTGCTTCGGCACCCGTTCTTCCCCGAGTATTTTACGTGCGGTATCCCACATGAACCTGACCGGCAAAGGGAATGACAGGTTCATCGCCACGGAACGGTCCTGAGCCAGTGACATGTTCAGCCAGTGTTGCATACCGGGGCTTTCAACCAGAATCGTTTGCGGTGTGAACAGAGTGGCCGTGTCTTCCGACTGGCTCTGTTGGCTAAGCAACGCTGACAATAAAAAACTGAGATGTTCGAGCTTGTTTGAGGGATAAAGGGCTAGCAATGATCACCTGAATTCACGCGTTTTTTTCCATGTTACGGGATAACGTGAGAATGAGCCAGCAGCAAAAAACAGACTAAAGTTCAATAAATAAACGGTTGGCTAAAAAATGGCCTTGAGGTAGAATTATGCGGATAAAAAAACCCATACAGACCTCAGGACACGAAAAATCTGTATGGGCAAGGTTACGGGCTCACTCGTGACAACCGGTTCGCGGCGTTGCCTGGCACCGGAAAAGGTTAACGCCAGGAGAAAGCACAGATAACACTTTAGATAAGGCACTATGCGTGCCAGAAAACAATAATCTATAAAATTCAAAAGCTTAGCCATAACCCCATCAAAAAACTGCGAAAGCAGTTTTTTTGTTTTGGTGCAAACGCACCAAGACAAGGCAACTTGCCAGTGCTTTTCTCCCGTATGCTGTTCCTATACAATTCTGTCATCCTGACAATCGTTATGAAGAAAAACATGTTAAGCCAACAACAACTCGCCACCATGCTCTCGCTGCAAAATAAAATGAACACCAAAGTGAACCCTCAGTGGTTAACCGCCGGATATGGTTACCTGCGTGCCGCGATGGTGGAATCGGTAGAGGCTATTGAGCACCACGGCTGGAAGTGGTGGAAAGCACAACAGAAAGATTTACCTCAGTTACAGATGGAGCTGGTAGATATCTGGCACTTTGCCCTGTCTGCAAGCATTATTGATTATCAGGGTGATGTGCAGGCAACCGCTGATGCACTGGCGGCACAACTTGCACAGACTTCAGTGCAAGTGCAGTTTGACGGCACAGATTATCACCCGGAGCAGCAATCACTGCTGGATAACCTGGAACTGATGGCCGGCCTTTGTGCGGCAAAACGTTTCAGTGTGCCATTGTTTATGCATATCGCCGGTCAAAGCGAAATGAGTAGTGATGAGTTGTTTCGCCAGTATGTGGGTAAGAATGTGCTGAACTTTTTCCGTCAGGACAATGGTTATAAAGCCGGAACCTATATTAAAGAGTGGCAAGGCCGGGAAGATAATGAACACCTTGTGGAAGTATTAGCGGCGCTTGATATCAACCACGAAGGCTACGCTGATCAGGTTTACGCAGGACTGGCAGAACGCTATCCTGCCTGAGAATAAATCATAGTAAAAAGCTCACTTCTTAGTGAGCTTTCTACTTTTTTATCCGGGCTGAGAGGCTATTCAATCAGACCCCTGGCCTTTGCCATAGATTCAGCTTCTTTGCATGAAGCGGGTTCATTTAAGTCTTCAAACTCACTGCAGTCAACATCAAGCATCTCATTAAGACACTCTGTACTTTTCTCCACTATGTCTTCGTGCGCAGCAAATTTCTCTTCGAACATTTCAGGTACATATTGCTGACACATCTGGTCGGCCATACCTTCTACCATCCCGCGCATTTGAGGGGGAACTTCGCCGTCCATTTCTTTTTCCATTTCCAGCGATATACACACTTTCAGCTTGTCGCAGAACGCACCGGCAGCTTTCATGTAGTCAGCAACGTCAGCGTGTGCTGAAGCAGATAAGGCCAGTGAAGCGAATACTATTGTGGCGGGTAATACATTCATTTTCATAAGCGTTCCTTTGCATGCCGGGCCCCGGCGACCCGGAGAGTTTCAATAGTAACAGAGAAACTGAAAACTGTATTAAATTTAACCAAAAAATTTAGTTAATCCACACAACCGGTTCCCGGTATCCGGCCAGAATCACTGACTTATACCGCTCCTCCAGCACATGTCGCTTCACTTTCAGCGTGGGGGTGAGTAACCCATTGTCGATGGTCCACTCCTCATTGATCACCAGCATATGATCAAGCTTCTGATGGCTTTCCAGATTGCTGTTTACTGCGTTCAGTGTGCTTTGCAAACGGGTTTCCAGTGTCAGTTTGGGTTGCTTAGCTGCTTCCTCCGATAACACCAGTAAGGCCACCGGTTGAGGCAATCCGGTACCGACGACACACACCTGCTCAATTAAATCATTCTCCATGATGCGGGCTTCAATAGGCGCCGGCGTCACATATTTTCCTTTTTCTGTTTTAAATATATCCTTCAGGCGTCCGGTAATTTTCACGTACCCTTCGTTGTCAATTTCTCCCTTATCACCGGTTTTTAAATAGCCGTCAGGGGTCAGGACTTCTGCCGTTTTTACCGGATCCAGGTAATACTCCACCATATTGCAGGGAGATTTAACCTGAATTTCGCCTTCACTGCTGATGCGGATATCCACACCTTTATAGGCCTTCCCAATTTTACCTATTTTATCCTGCCGGAACGGTACGCAGGCAGACCCGTATGCACTGTTTTCCGTCATTCCCCAACCTTCACTGATGGGAATACCAATCTTACTGAACCAACTGATAATTGCGGGAGCCAGTGGTGCTGAACCACTGGCAAACAAGCGTGCTTCTGATAAGCCCAGCCCCTGCTGTATCTTCTTTTTCACCATGGAATTGATGAAAGGTATAGCTAACAGCAAAGACAATTTTTTCTGCGGCATTTTGCCAAGCACACCATCTCTGAACTTGGTCCACAGACGCGGTACAGAAATAAACAAGGTGGGCTGACAATGTTTTACGTCCCGCTGGAAGGTATCAAGGGATTCGACAAAGTGGATTTTTCCGCCGGAATAGAAACTGGCCAGTTCTACCAGTACCCGTTCGGTTATGTGCGCCAGCGGCAAATAACTCATCATCCGGTCAGTGGCACAAAACGTCAGCGCATCCAGTGAATTAGCCGCAGCCCAGCAGATACTGCGAAAGCTGTGCACCACACCTTTAGGCTCGCCGGTGCTGCCGGAGGTGTAGATAATGGTCATTACATCATCAAGATCTCGATCAGGCGAGCCAGCTAGCGGTTCGCAGGCAATAAAGGCATCCCATTGCTCGCTGGCAGGGATCCCGGGATAAGGCATCGCTACAGTATGCAAGTCAGCCGGCACAGCAGGTAATTGTGTGTCGGGCTTATCCAGTTTGCCGATGAACAAGAGCTTAATATCTGCATGGCGAATAACATAATTCAGTGTATCCCCGCCGGCAGAAGCAAAAATGGGTACCGAAATATGACCAGCCATCATGATCCCGAGATCAACGACAAACCATTCCGCGCAATTTTTAGCGAAAATACCAATACGGCTGCCGGCAGGCAGTGACAACTCAGTTAACCGGCGGGCAACCCGTCTTGCAAGACCGGCAACCTGCGCGTAGGAATAAGGTTGATAATGACCATCTGAAGGCTGAACAAGAAAGGTATCGGCGGGCCGGGTATTTTCCCAATGGTACAGCATGGCCAGAGGGCTATACTGAACTTGCTGATTTTCATTTACGACGGCTAGAGTCATTGACATTACATCCGTTTTTATTGCTATTGTATCGCAGAGATTAACATTAAATTCACAAAGCGGTTATATAAATCTAAGCGTTATTCATGGTTAATCATAGTAGATACTGACACTTACACCACTTAAACCAGTTAACAGGCATACATTTTTCGCTCCCGGCACTGACCAGGGAACAAGGAATGAACAAACAAGGCGAAATCATGAAAATTACAATTAATGGCAAAACTCAGGAGTATGACGGCGACCCGGCCATGCCCCTGCTGTGGTACATCCGTGATGATCTGAAGATGACCGGCACGAAATACGGCTGTGGCATGGCACTGTGCGGCGCATGTACTGTACACCTGGATGGTCAGGCTACGCGTTCCTGTCAGTTACCCATGTCTGCAGCAGACGGTAAAACAGTCACCACGATAGAAGGGCTGGATGAAAACAATGCTCACCCGTTGCAAATAAGCTGGGCAGAAGAACATGTTCCCCAATGTGGCTACTGCCAGAGTGGTCAGATTATGCAGGCAGCCTCCCTGCTTGCCTCTAATCCATCGCCTGATGACGCAGACATTGAACGGGCCATGTCGGGCAATATTTGCCGGTGCGGTACGTATCCCAGAATTAAAAAAGCCATTAAAAAAGCAGCGGAGGCAGGAAAATGACTACGTCTGACTTGAAACTGTCACGCCGCTCGTTTCTGAAAAAGTCTGCCGCTGCCGGTGGCTTTTCCCTGTCCGTGACATTGCTGCCGGCCACTCACGCTCTTGGTGCAGAAATGGCCACATCAGCAGAGCGTCTTGCGCCGAACCTGTTTGTGTCTGTCAGTGAGGAAGGTGTGATTACTGTCACCTGCCACCGCTCGGAGATGGGTCAGCAAATCCGCACAGCCATTGCGCAAATCATTGCTGACGAACTGGATGCCGACTGGTCCAAGGTCAAGGTGACTCAGGCAACAGGCGATCCGGTTTACGGTGACCAGAATACAGACGGCTCCAGAAGTATTCGCCGGAATTACGACCGGCTGAGAACAGCAGGCGCTACCGCTGCATTGATGCTGAGGCAGGCCGCAGCAAAAGGCTGGGGAACCGACAGCAGTGAGTGCATTTGTGAAAACCATTACGTAGTACACAAGCCGACAGGCCGCAAAGCCGGCTTTGCCAGTCTGGTTCCTGTTGCAGCAACCTTGTCTGTCCCTGCCGAAGCAGATGTCACTGTTAAGGAAAAGTCCGCCTTAAAATACAGCGGCAAAGGCATGGCCAGCGTCGACTTACCGGATGTAGTAGCCGGCAACACCGTATATGGTCAGGATGTGCAACGTGAAGGTATGCTTACCGCTGTCATTGTGCGCCCTCCTGTCATGTTCACGACGGTAAAATCCCTGGACGACAGCAAAGCGAAACAGGTCAGAGGCGTTAAACATATTATCACCATGCCGGCTGCTGCGGCACCGGCCATGTTTAATCCGTTAGGTGGTGTTGCTGTCGTGGCCGCGTCCACCTGGTCTGCCATGCAGGGCGCAAAAGCGCTGAACATTGAGTGGACACAAAACGAACATAGCCATTATCAGTTTGAAGAAGAAAAGCAGGCGCTGATTGCCTCAGCCCAAAAAGGCGGCGAAACCGTCAGGTCGAAAGGAGATGCTCCGGCTGTACTGGCATCGTCAGACAAGGTCATTGAATCGACTTACTTCGCCCCCCTTCTCGCGCAGGCTCCTATGGAACCGCCGGCGGCAACAGCACACGTACAGGGTGATAAAGCTGAAATCTGGGCATGTACGCAAACACCTCAGGCTACCCGTAACAACGTGGCCGGCACCCTTGGGATCCCGGCTGACAATGGAACAGTAAATGTGACCTTGCTCGGTGGCGGCTTCGGACGTAAATCAAAGCCGGATTATGCTGCTGAAGCCGCGCTGCTTTCAAAGCAAACCGGCGCTCCGGTAAAGCTTATCTGGCGGCGGGAAGACGACATTCAGCATGGCTATTATCACAGTGTGAGTGCCCAGCACCTTAAGGCTGCGCAGGATGAAAATGGAAAAACGCTGGCCTGGCAACACTGCACCGCATTTCCCTCAATTTCCACTACCTTCGCCGGCGGGGTTACCACACCATCAAACGGCGAGCTGAGTCTGGGATTCATGGATAACCCTTTTAGCATCGATAATATGTTGCTGCAAAAAGGTGAAGCGGTTAATCATGTGAGGATCGGCTGGTTACGCAGTGTATGCAATATTTTCCATGCCTGGGCAGTGCAGAGTTTCGCTGACGAACTGGCCCATCACGCCGGTCAGGATCCCAAAGCCCATTTACTGTCCCTCATTGGACCTGCCCGCCTGATTGACTTAAAAGCGGAAGGTGCGGCGTATGAAAACTATGGCGATCCCATTGAAAAATACCCTGTAGATACCGGCCGCCTGATCAATGTGATTGAAAGGGTGACGGCCATGGCAGACTGGGATAAACGGAAGTCACAGGGTCGCTACCTGGGTCTTGCAGCCCACCGCTCATTTTTAAGTTACACCGCAACCGTGGTGGAAATAGAAGTGAAAGAAGACGGTACGTGGCGTATTCCGGCTACCTGGGTCAGTATTGATGCCGGCACCATCGTGAACCCGGAACACGTACGGGCGCAGTGTGAAGGGGGTTCTGTTTATGGTTTGAGCTGTGCGCTGGGGCAGATTTCAGCCACAGACGGGGCGATAGATCAGAGCAATTTCCACAATTACACCGTGGCGCGCATGCAACACGCACCGGCACACTTTGAGATTGATATCGTCGACAGTGATGCTCCGGCCGCCGGAGTCGGTGAGCCGCCGACGCCGCCATTTACGCCGGCGCTGTGCAATGCGTTATTTGCCGCTACCGGCCAGCGTTTTAAAACCTTGCCGTTACCGTTAAAACTCAATCTGAAAAGCTAAGGTTTAAAAAGTAAAATGCCTGTACTCAGTACAGGCATTTTGCCGGTTATGACAGGTGAATGGCTATTACCATTGCCGGTTCAGTAATTCAGGCACATATTTCGCCTCTACAGGGCGGGAATAATAATAGCCCTGATGGTAAATACATCCCTTCTCAAGTAAATATTCTACCTGCCCGGCTTCTTCTACCCCTTCAGCGACACAACGCATATTCAGGTTAGTTGCCATTTCTATGGTTGCCAGCACCAGCGCATCGTTACTGCCATCGGGCTCGATATCATCGACAAAACTTTTATCGATTTTTAGTACCTGAAGCGGGAATTTTTTCAGATAACTCAATGATGAATAGCCGGTACCAAAGTCATCCAGTGCCAGTACAAATCCGGCTTCGATAAACCGGTTAACCTGACGGAGAGCACCTTCGGCATCATCCATCAGGATCCCTTCAGTAAGCTCGAAGCGCAATGCACTCCGTGGCAATCCGGCCTCATCCAGTAAGGCTTTCACACCATCAATATCGAACTCAGTTTTAAAGTGTAAAGCTGAGAGGTTAATTGCCACATACCCCTCAAAGCCGTCCGCATACCACGTTTTCAGATCATCCACGGCGCCCTGCATGGCAGCACGGGTCACATCAATCACATAACGTAATTCTTCCAGTACCGGAATGAATTCGGACGGGTATAAAGGAGGATCATTGAGTGAGCAACGAAGCAGTAGTTCGACGCCAACAGTTTTGCCGGTTTTCGCATTAATGATGGGCTGATAATGATTGTAAAAACACTGTTCCTGCCAGGCCTTTTTCACTCTGTTTTCCAGCTTAAGTCTGTCACGGACTTTGGCATTCATATCTTCAGTGAAATAACTGAAGCCGGACACAGTATCTTTCTTCGCCGTATACATGGCCACATCCGACTGTTTCAGCAATTCAGCAGGCTCAGAGGCATCTTCGGGATAAAAAGAAATCCCTACACTGGCAGACACCCGCACCACTTCGTTGCCAAGGGCAATAGGGGTTTCTACGGACTCAATCAGGTGACCCACAAACTCGCCGACTTTCTGCCGGTCAGTAACATTTTCAGTCACAATGACAAATTCATCACCACCCAGTCTGGCTACAGTATCGTCCGGTGATGCCAGATTCAGCATGCGGTTGGCAACAATTCTGAGTAATTTATCGCCATAATCATGCCCTAAAGAATCATTGATGCCTTTAAACCTGTCCAGATCGACGAACAATACCCCCACTTCACCGCCGTGGTGATTGGCACGCTCGATGGCCTGTTCAAGCCTCTCGAGCAACAGAGTCCGGTTAACCAGACCGGTCAGATTGTCATAATTCGCCACTTTTATAAGCTTTCTTTCAGCGTTTTTCTGCTCCGTAATATCTGACATGATAATGAGGTAATGGTCGATTTTATCCGCATCCGTCATCGTACCGGTCACAGAGACTTCAACCAGCACGTCATAATGGCGGCCATCAGCACCGGTAAGACTTTCTTCGCTCTTCCAGAACTCGCCAGCTTTCAGTGCAGATAATTTTTCTCTTAACGTTTTACCCAGTCGCGGCGAGTTCTCAAACATACGATTCAGCTGGCGTTCCAGGCCCTTGTCGCTGTCGAGCCCGAATGCAGCACAGCATGAAGGATTCACAGCCACCGGCATATAGGCGTTGTCGAAAATCATTACCCAGTCACGGGTGTGCTGAAACGCGTCGCCGAACAGACGCACCTGGTGTTGCGCCTGATGTAAACGGTTTTGCTGACGCTGCCGGTGAAAGAGATAACTGGCAAGTAAAACCAGCAGAAAACAAAAATAAAGACTGTAGGCCACCGGTGAACGTAACGGCGGATACGGAATGGTAAAAGACAGAGATGCCGGCAGCAGCACCACATCGTTGTCCTGCTTTAACGGAGACACATCAAAGTGATATTCGCCCGGAGATAGGAATGCAAATGTGACACTCCCATTTTTGGAGACCGACTCACTGACCACCGAATTTTCTCTGACGAGCTTATAGCGGAATGTTGTATCGCGGCTGTAACTGGACGACAGCGCAGTGAACTGAATAGTAATGCCGTAGTCGTCATGATTAAACGTAACATGTTCACCACTAAGGTTTCGCATGGGTTCATGGATCATGCGGGAATCCAGCAACACATTGCTGATCACCATTTTTTTCACGCTACGGGCCCGTTGCTTTACTTTATCCAGCAATTTTTCCGGATCAAACAACACGAACCCCGCCGTAGAACCAAATACCAGCCGTCCGTCACTGAGCTTTAACGCTGCGCCATCATTAAACTCAGAGACTCTGATGTCTTCTCCGTAACGGTACCGCTCTACGGAACCGGAAAGGGGTGAATAACGCCCGAGGAATCCATGGGTAGTAAACCAGATGTTCCCGCTTTCATCTCCGGTCAGGCTGTAAACAATGTCTGTGAACAACGACTCTGTTCCGTTCAGGTATGTTTTCACGGTAAAGGTTTCAGCGTCTAAACCCACCATGCCGTAACTGGGAAAGCCCAGCCAGAGTACATCGTGACTGTCGACCATGAAGCTGGTAACCGCGCTGATATTATTGCGTTCCTTTTCAGGAAACCGGTAGACATCGCGGATCCCGAAATCCGTGGTATCTACCATCAGTACGGCGTCTCTCACTGACAAAAAAATCTTGCCGGGGTAGCGCTTATCTGCGCCAAGAAAGGTGTAGGAATAGTTGGCGTTAATGCCTTCAATATCCAGCGGCAGCGATTCCAGTTTTTCTGTGGCCGGATCGTAGCGCCAGAAGCCCCGGGAAATAAAATAAATGCGGCCTTCGTTGTCCGTTGCGGTGCCAAAATTCCAGTCATTTAAAACTTTTTCAGCCTCCGGTGTATGTGACGGCAGCGGACTGATTTCTCCGGTTTGCTTAGAGAACATTCGCAGTCCTCTGTATGTCTCGAGAATTAAATTGTCACCCGGTGCAGAATAGATATTCATGATAATACTGACATCGCTGCTGTTGGCGATATCATTTTCACGAAGGAAATGCCGGCTTTCTTCTGTTTTAAGATTGAATGCTGTTAATCCGTTTTTGGTACCCACCCACAGAATGTCGTCTTCCTGCAAAAATGACCACACGGTGTTATCCGCCACGACCGGCTTATCGTCACGAATGGTGTTCTGATACGTCTCGATACCTAATGGCTTGGCATACCAGAACAAAAGACCACCATATACGCTGCCCATCCATAAATTCCCCTGCTCATCTGACAACAAGCTGCGGATACTTTTGTCAGCCAGTGTAATGATGCCTGCATGAGGATAAAGAATATGGCTGTTTTGCCACTGGTCATTTTCACGATATAACCTGAACAGTCCAAGGTCTGTGCCCAGCCAGTACTCTCCGTTGCCGGCCGGCACCATTGTCCAGATATTGCGATCTCTAACGACACGGCTGCCCTGAACCTCAATAACATCACCGACTTCTGCGGTAAAAACAGTCACCGGGATTGAAAAAAGTCCCCCTACCGTGCCGATAAATAATGTATCCGGAGAAGGGGTATATAAGGTTTTTGTATTAACAGAAAGATTGGAGATATCACCGGCAGGCAGATAGTTGAGTGTTTTAAGACTTGCCAGCCCTTTTGACAGTGACATAACTTCCAGGCCGTAACTTGTGGCGATAAAGAGCTGGTCACCAATACTCTTTACATCCCTGATTACATTCCCCTCTCCGATATGCTCTTTGGTAAGACGATACATTTCAGTACTTTCACCGGTTTGGGGATAATATCTGATAATGTGCTGTTCCAGCGCTACCACCATAGAACCGTCCGCCAGTTCTTCGAAGGCATCAGCACCCTGCGTCCAACCTTCTTCATCAAAATAACTGACTCTGCTGACCAGTTGGTAACGGTTACTGTTTAAATCAAAAAAATAAACGCCGTCAGAATAAGTGGAAACCCACAGACGATTGCTGCTGTCGACAAACAAATTACGGATTTCGTTGTTAACGAACAATCCGTCAGGACCTTCCAGGGTAACAAAGCGGTAACCGTCCCAGCGGCTCACGCCCCCTTCTGTCGCCACCCAGATAAATCCGTCACGGTCGCGCACGATATCCTGAACCTTGTCCTGAGCCAGACCATCGGCGGTACCGAGCTGTAAAAACGTGGGATCTTCGATAAGAGGAGCGGCATTCACCGTGCCGGTAAGAAAAAACAGAATAAAAAACAACAGTGTCATTAATCGTTCCCTGATGTCCGGGAACTGGCGCATTATTTTCATTGTTATCATCAGGTGTCGTTTCACTTCGACATGAAAGGCCTCAGCGGGCCTGACAACTTCGCCGTGCACCGTTTTTTTACCGGTCAGACACAGCGAACCGCAATTGCTATTTGTCTATGGTGTGCAGTTTAACGGTTCTGCACATAATTGAAAGTGGCACTGTCTGACCTGAGGATAAATTTACATACCCCATTGAAAAATAAGAAGCTGTTAATACGTATCAGTCCTTTTCCCTGATAGGGATCCGGCCGGCTTTCACTGCGCCGCGTTTGATACCGGCCTGAGGAGCGAGGCGGTAAAGATCACCATTGGTGCCCACATAGGTTTTCCGGATACCGCATGATTTTGCAATATCTGCATGGGCCTGCAGATGTGCAGCTTCGCCATGTACAGGAATGGCAATTTCCGGCTTCACCCAGTGATACATAAGCTTGAGTTCCTCAGCACAGGGGTGACCGCTGGCGTGAACCGGCAACGGGCTGTCTTCACTGAGCAACGTTCTGACTCCCATGGCTGCAAAACGGGACAGTAACCGCTCTACCGGCTTTTCGTTACCGGGTATCACTATGCTGGAAAAAATAACATGGTCGCCTCTGGCCAGCTCCAGTTGCGGATGACTGTTTGTTGCCAGACGGGAGAGTGCAGCCCGGGGCTCCCCCTGACTGCCTGTTGCCACTACCAGCACTTCTTCGGGTGGTAAATAGCCAATATGTTCAGGATCTGCCAGCGTAATATCTTCCGGCCAGAAGCCCTGAGCCCTGGCAATGCTGACCATGTTGATGAGTGAGCGGCCAAGCAGGGCAAGGTAACGCCCTGTCCGTTGAGCAATCCGCGCCAGAGAAATCAATCTGGCGATGTTACTGGCAAAACAGGCTACCACTACTCTGCCCTTCAATGGTTTGATAACTGATAACAAACCATCGAAGCAATTACGTTCAGACAGTGACATACCGGGCTTTAATGCGTTGGTGGAATCCCCCACCATGGCCAGAATGTTTTCGTCCTGCAGGGCCTGATAAAGTGTGTGCTGAAAAGGCTTGCCTGACACAGGCTGCGCATCAATTTTCCAGTCAGCGGTATGAAAAATTTTACCTGCGGAGGTGTCTATCAATATGGCGTAGGGATCAGGAATGGAATGAGTGATAGCCAGCCAACGCACGGTGAAAGGCCCAATCGTGTGGGAGCTGTTTTCCGACACTTCTATAATTGGCACCCGTCCGGCCATATTTTCCCTTGCCAGTTTGCGGCGCAGCACTTCGGCAGTAAACGGCGTGGTATAAACAGGACAACGAAACCGTTGCCAGATATAAGGAACCGCACCGACGTGATCTTCATGAGCATGGGTTATCACCAGCCCGGCCAGTTGCTCTTTGCGGGAGGTGATAAATTCCGGGTCCGGCGCGACGACAGAAAATAAGGCATCTTTCGTGACGCCCGTTTCAGCGGCCGGATACAGAGGCTCATTAAATGAGACGCCGCAATCCACCATTAACCACTGTCCGTCGTGTCCATAAAGATTCAGGTTCATGCCAATTTCACCGGTACCGCCCAGCGGAATAAACCATAAATCATCTTTTGCCGGATTAAGTGAGCTGATAATCACCTCCCCATCAAGAAGTTAAAATAGAAACGGCCTGTCAATCACAGGCCGTACGTAGTCAGAACGGGCAATTATTTCACGATGGTCATTTCATCAATGAGATTGGTTGCGCCGTCTACATATTCCATTACCCACAGCATGTATCGCGCATCAACATGAATAGTACGTGTTGTACGGGGATCAAAATCCCAGTCTGAGTTGACACTTTCAAATGTACCGTCGAACAACAAGCCAACCAGCTCAGCATTGGCATTCAGCGTTGCAGAGCCTGAGTTACCGCCGGTGGAATCCAGATCGGTAAGGAAATTGACCGGCACACTACTAATACTATCCAGCTTATAAGGTCCGTACTGCTTTTCTTCAATCAGCGACAACAATTTTGCCGGTGCATTGAAGGGACTTTCCCCGGTGTCTTTCTCTAAAATACCTTCAAGACGGGTAAACGGTTCATAGATTAAACCGTCTTTTGGCGAGCCGCCGAGTACATTTCCGTAGGTCACCCTCAGAGTACTGTTGGCATCAGGGTACGCCAGATTACCTTTTGATTTCTGCCAGTCAATAATGGCTTGCATATACAGAGGCTGCAAGGCAGCAGACTGCCCCCGCAGCGCTTTTGTGGCATCTTCTATTTGCATTTCAGTGTCATATAACGCCACAGCAAGACGAATGAAAGGATCTTTACTGCTCTCAAATTCACTGCGACCGGCCTTAAGCCAGTTTACCCGCATTTCAGTATCTTTCAGTGTAGTTTCACGATAAAAAGTATCCAGTACTTCATCAAGGTTTCCTTTATCGGCAGCGGCCTTCAGACCCATAGCATTGTCAAAGGCTTTTACCCGTGCATCTTCAGGCTGAGCCATATAAAGAGAAATCATTTTTTTCCATACCGCTTTATCAACAGCGACATCGAAGCGGCGATCAACCCGTGTCATGCTTTCTTCCAGCCGTGAACGGTCCCGATCCTGAAAACCCGGTTCATGTTCAGCATCCGGCTTCTCACTTTCTATTGCATTGCGGTAAAGCTGTTTCGCCACTGACAATAGCTGTGCGCGGGACAAATTTCTATACCAGAAATTTTGCTTGTTGTTTCTGATGCGCTCGTCCATGACGCTGTCCAGTTGAGTGATATTGTCAACCAGGGCATTTTTACCCTGCGACATTAGCCAGGAAGTCAGAGCCTCTTCCCTTTCGGCGCGGCGCGAAACCAGTCCCACCCGCTTAGCGCCTTCAAGTTGTCCCTGTATATTTTTCAGGAAGTTATTCAGGCTGGCGAGTAAGGCATCATATTTTATCCGCGCATCACTACCCTCTTCAGATGCGCCCTTGATGGTATCAACCCACTGCCCCCCCAAATCAAGGTTCGTTGGATACAACCAGTCAAACGTATAGGAAACCAGTGAATGTCTGGCATAACGGTTTGTAGAGCCGGGATAACCTGCCGCCATAACAAAATCGCCGTCATCCAACCCGGCTGCAGAGACCTTGAGTATTTGTGCTGGCTGATAAGGGACATTATCTTCACTGTAGACTGCCGGCTTTCCGTCCGGTCCCACATAAGCGCGGTAAAATGAGAAATCCCCTGTGTGGCGGGGCCACATCCAGTTATCAATTTCCCCACCGTATGTCCCGGTGGATTCCGCCGGTGCATAGGCGATGCGTACATCGCGTATTTCCATTTGCCTGATTAATTTATATTCCAGGCCCTGGAAAAAAGCCGGCACGGAACAGCGGTAACCGGGCTCGGCTTCACATTCAGCAATAATCGCCTTGCGGTTTTGCTCGATGGCATCGTATCGTTCCCGCCCCTGTAATTTCTCACTGAGCGTGCCGGTAACCTGACTGGTCACGTCGGCAACATCCACAGTGACGAACATGCGCGTGCCGGGCGCGGCCGGCAACTCATCTGCGAGCTCCTTTGCAAGAAAACCGTTTTTCAGATAATTGTTGTCAGGTGTACTGTTGTATTGCACTGAGCCACGCGCACAGTGATGGTTGGTAACGGCAAGACCCTGTGCGGAAACGAAGGAAGCAGAGCAACCGCCAAGGGAAACAATCGCGCCCATGGGAAAACCGGTTAAGTCAGAGAGTGTTTCAGGAGAAATCTCCAGACCGGTATTTTTAAGATCACCGGCTATTTGCGGGAGCTGTTCAGGGGTAAACATACCTTCTTTTGCCAGTGCCGGAAGCGCTGCACAGCAAAATGCTACTGACGCAGCAATGATTGTTTTTCGGGACATCTTGATTCCTTTTGCTTTTTTCCGTCGTTATTTTACGTCCCTAGTTTACCCGGCAGACGTCAGAATGGAAATTGCAAAAGGAGACTGCATCGCGATGAGACGCTAAAGAGTGTGTGAAAATGTGTCAGGGAAGAGCAAAAAAAGCCCTGTCAGATGCAGGGCGTGACTTTATTTAATGATGCAGTTCAGCATTTAGTTGATCGATAATTTCGACCCATTCAGCATCCTCCAGCAAAGCACTTCTCAAGAATGTAGCCTGCGCATCATTCCAGAAAGGTGCATCTTCAATGTGTCTGCTGTCGTTCAAACCCCGGTGCTTTTCGATAAAACTCTCCATCGCTTCATCGCTGTTGTCCAAACCCAGTTGAGCGAACAGATCCTGCATTGTGGGTTGTTGCAATAACATACGCTGCTCCTTTTATTCATTTCTGATAAGGTTTTAACGTAAGAGGCAGCCCCTGCGATCAGCCTTTTGCAGCGAGAATTTTCTCCGCCATGACGTCCGGCTCAATAATCTCGCCTTCTTCACCCGGTACCGGGCAAACCATGACCACCAGCGCGTCTTTCAACAAGCCCGGTGTCCACTTTTGCATCCAGTCCTGCAGGGAAATACGTAACGGCTCACAGTGAGACCATTCATCCGTAGCCCAGAGTGCAGCCAGCGCCTCATCAGGCCATACCGGCACACCGTCTTCTTCATCAGAAGTGAGCATCACACAACCATCGTCATCTTTTAAGATCCACACCTCGCCATTTTCAATGACGGATTCAACGGTGGCCTGAAGGCGTTTTTCAGCACTGACTTCCAGTAGAGGGTGAGATAAAGACATACATTTCCTTACAGAACCGTCAAGCGGTTATCTGACTTAAATTTTTCAGCATCCGGCTTATCATCCTGTGTTTGATATTCCGGCTTTCCGTTACCAGGTGATAATGAATCTGCCATGGGATTTCTCTCCACAGTATTCCCAGACCGGACGACTGATCTTTGATGAATATAGCTGATATATTGGGTCAGACTTCTTTCCTGCAAGTCAAAAGCGTAAAGATTTGCTAACTGATTAATTAATTCACCGCGTTGGTGTTGCGGTAACACAAAGCTGGAAGCAGGTTTATCCCCTGCCGTTAAGCGTTTTTCCGGCGCAAAGGCCGCTGTTAACCGGCTGGCGGGCGTTGCCACTTCACGGTGAACTAACATGTAGCCGGCATAGCGGTTTTCACCGGCGGACGCACCTGCGTTTCCAGCCGGCATGCCGGCAAATGACTGTCGTATGGCCTGTTCCATTTTATCCGGCATAAAATCTCCTGCCACAAAGAGTCTGGCACGGCTGGCCACCAGTGTGTCAGTCACATAGTTGCGGATATCATCGCCAGTGATATTCAAAAATGAAGCCGCTTCCGGTTGCACTGTCCCGCGGCTTAAATTACCGGCCTCAATACCGGTGGCTTTTTGCAAACCGGCAATTTCATAGTTCCGCCAGTGTTCGGCTTTTGTTCTTGCCAGAATGTCTTCATCAATACCGTTATAGCGTACAGCCTGTGCCAGCACATTAGTCGCTTCTATAGCTTTTTCGCCGGACGTATCCACGCTCACCTGACTGGTACGGGCGCCGCTGACCAACCGGAGATCACCGTTAAAATCTGACAAAGCGGGATTTGCTGCCAATACGTCGAAAGCCAGCGCAGGTAATCCGGGCAAAGGTTTATCAGGATACCGGTTGGTATCAAACTGCAAATGTAAGGTGACGGCGGCTGTTGTATCCATGGGCAGCATGACCACGTTAAGGCCATTTTCCAGGGTGAACGTTATCGCGCCCTGAGCAACAGAATTGAACACTTCGCCGTTGGCAGGCTGTAGCTGTACTACACTGGTAACAGATGAGGAATATTTCGCCGGAACTGGTTTCGCAGAGACAGTTTCAACAGAGGCTGTTAACGCCCATGAGGTCAAACACGCGATTACCAGACCCCATATTTTCAGACAACGCATGCTTTTACTCCTTCCATGGCCGCATATTCTGTCAGTCAATACCGTATTAATAGTGATTTGGTTCTCATCTGTGCTAAATCCGTCAGACACAGAGATAAACGGTAAACTTTTCATCCGCCAGCCTGGCGAAAGTTTAACCGCATGCAGGTATCATAACCCAAACAGAATTAAATTCCAGATTCAGACTGGTATTACGCCAGTCTGACGGTGTAATTAAGGAAGTGAGTGACCGGACAATACCGGTAATATCACACTTGAGCGGATGTGAGTAAATCGAGCAGTGCGGGTAGCCCGGGACGTTTAACCGATTTCATTGTATTAAGATAAACCGTCGCAGAGAGATCCTCAAAGGTTCTGACACAACGGAGTTCCCCGGCCGGTAACAGTTTTTTTGCAACCGATTCCGGTAACAACGCAAAGCCGCCTTCTTCAGTAAGGCTGCTGGCAGCCAGCCGGAGAGAATTTGTACTGAGTCTGGCATCACGGAGCTGAGGACTGATTTGCTGTAACTTATCCCTGACTTTGCTGCCCCACTCTACAGACACATAGGTGTTCGGCGCAGGCTCTTCTGCTTCAGTACCATAAGCAAACATAGCAAGGGGTTCACACAGCAACTCGGTACTCAGAATTTCTTCAGACTTCAGCGGTTCTGAGGATAGTGCAATATCGATAGTTCTTTCATGAAGCTGACGGGATAAGCTGTCCAGCGTAAGCACTTCGGCTTTTACAGACCAGTCAGGAAATGCCTGATGAACTTTCCCCAGCACAGAGGTGAATCCCATTTCACTGGTCAGTTGGGTAGCGGCGCATACCACAAACTCACCGGATTCGGCTTGCAGCTCCCGTTTTGCGTCTTTTAGCGTGTCAGTCAGTTGATGCGCGAAAGGAAGGAGTTTCTCACCAGCCTGCGTCAATTGAATACTGTTGCGGTGGCGAATAAATAAAGTGGTCTGAAAATACTCTTCCAGCAGTTTAATTCTGGCGCTGACAGCAGACTGCGTCAGATAAAGATTCTCAGCGGCTTTACCAAAATGCCGGGTCTTAACAACTTCAAGAAAGGTAGATAAAAAGCGGATATCCATAGATGCTACACAGCGAGTCACGTTACAAGGTATACGGTCTCACAGCTTTCTATGGTTGTAAAACAAAAATGTATACAACGCATCAGAAAACTGATGCGTTGCTCAGATAACATTACTCGCGTGTTATCAGTAACTTTCCTGGTGAAGCCTTCGCTGTTTTTCGCGACGCTGAACGTCACGCTTTTGCTTAGTTTTCACCTGATGACGACGGTCCTGGCTTTTTTTGCCGTGAAGGTCACCATCTTCTACCGAGTCCCATTCTTCACGCTGGTAACGATAGTCTTTACTCATTGCAGTCTCATAGTTATTGCCACATCTCCATTATCAGTGTGCTGACAAAAATGGGAAACAAAAATTAATCATCGTGACGATGAATAATTTCACTGAACAAAAATTAACCACTCTCTGTTCATGAGATACCTCATTAGTGTAGCGTTAAAGGTCTGATTTCCCCGTTGAGCCCGTTTCCCGGACTGCTCACGGTGCTTGTCGTCCTGACAAAAGCACATTCAAAATTATTTATCTTAAAGGTAAAAAAAATTTGTTTCCCATGATGTTTTTATTGAATTAAAAGTCTGCTGAGTTTACTCCTTTTCGAGACTTCGCCATGAAAACGTTTGATATCCGACCAGCTCCAAAGCCCTTCATCGACAGGGTTAAATTTCCGTACGGTTTTAAAAAATCCGGAGACTTCAGTATTCCTGAAGCCGACTTGCTGACCCGCTACGGGAAAACTTTATGTGACTTGGAATCAGGCGCAATACAACCTGAATCCGCTGATGAAAAACATTTTGTCGCTTTCATTTCCGGTACTGTTCCGGCTGAGAACGGACTGGAAAAAGCGTGGCAAAAGTACGTACACCTTGCCCGTGGAAAACGTAACTTCTACACGTTACACAGTTCGGCCAGTAACGCGGCTGAATTTGATGATGACTACTCAGACGAAACATTCGACGTCGCCTGATTCATCTTCACAGCCAAATTTATGAACCTGCCCGGTTCCTTTCACGGAACCGGTGAGGTTTTGCCGTTTTATTCACGCCTTAACTTTTTACTTTTTCCCGCACCTTTTTGTGATCTTTTTGGATTGCCTGTACGAAACAGCATGTATACCCGTGCAATTTCAGTATTTACAGGACCGGGCTTTCACTGCGCTTATGGTCTGAGCAGGCAAAAAGGACAAAAAGATGATTGCTTTTAATACCCTGACAAAATTCGGAATTCATGCCACTGACGGCGATATTGGTCAGTGCAAAGATGTTTTGTTTGATGATCAGGATTTCGTTATCCGGTATTTTGTGGCCGATACACACAAGTGGCTGCCCCTTGGCCGCAAAGTAGTACTCTCCCCCATTTCACTTACTGAGGTGAATGACACAGAAGAAAAACTTTATGTGTCTATGACCAAAGATGCTTTGAAAGAAAGTCCGTCCATCGACGACCACAAACCGTTATCGCGGGAATATGAAGAAATCTTGTTTAAATATTTCGGTTACGGCTATTACTGGACGGGTCCTGGTGCCTGGGGCGACTTCTCACATCCTACAGAGCTTGTTGATCAGCAAAGTATGCAGGACGACATGGACAGCCTTGAAAGCAAGCCTGAAAATCACTTACGGTCCTGCGACGAAGTAAACGGGTACGATATCAGTGCGCAGGGCGAGGACACAGGTCACGTATGTGATTTTGTCATCGACAAACGCAACTGGGCCATTCAGCTTTTCATTATTGATACACGAAACTGGCTGCCCGGCGGGAAAAAAATTGCGCTCGCTCCCGCGCTGATAAAAGACATCGACTGGTCGACGCATAAAATTCATGTGAACGTCAGTCATGATGACCTGATGGCATTACCGGAAGTGGATGATGACCGCCTTGATGACGCCGACTACCTTGCGTATCTGGCAAGTAAACCTTTAATGACAGCTCGAAAATAATAAAGGCGGCAGCCGCCGCCTTAATTCAATAAGAACCGGAGATGTCACTCTGCAGCACAGAAGAAACCATAAAGCAGGCCTATAGTCTGCTTCACTCTGTCGTCGGCCAGACTATAGTAAATTGTCTGCCCGTCACGACGTGTGGCCACCATGTTGGCCTCACGTAAAAGTGCCAGATGTTGAGAAAGTACCGGCTGAGTTACCGGAATCCTGGTCAGTAAATCAGATACAGAAAATTCATCATTTAGCAGAGAACATAACACCATAAGGCGGGTTTTGTTCGCTAATTGCTTTAAATATCGCTCAGCCTCGGAGGCATGGGATAACAATTCTTCTGTGTCAATGTTGTTTGCAGTCGCTGTCATTAGTAGTACTTCTTTATTATTTATTTGTGGGTATTAAAGCGTAAATGATTCTCACTTATCAACAATGTTCATCGTAAATAACATGCGTTCCAAGGTATTACCACTGTTTATTTATCGCAAGCTATATTACATTCACCTTATATTGAAAATGTTATCACTATCGGGGGACATGACTGTCATGACCCGACCATTTCCGGAGAATAACCATGCTGAAGACGATTCAGGAACGCATTGCTTCTATCACCCTGCCCTTACGAATTATTACCGCTCAAGAGGCAGCGTCGGAATGTGCCGGCAATGACGGCGTATTGATTGACGTTCGTGAGCCGGGTGAATGTCAGAACCAACCGACTGAAAGCGCTATCAATTTCCCCAGGGGGGTATTAGAGATGAAGATGGCCGAAAAGTTCCCTGACGCCGCCAAACCGGTTTATTTACATTGCGCATCAGGGGTTCGCGCCAAACTGGCTGCAGAACAACTTGCATTGATGGGATACGAAAATGTCTCTGTGATCACCTGTCCTGTTATAGATATTTGTAAACACTTCCCTGAATGACAGACCGGCGCAACCGGCTGATAAGGTTTTATGCTTTCGTGTTTTACCAGCGTGCGCTCTGAGGTAAACTGATTATCAGAAACAGAAGCAAAGTTACCTTAGTGGTTGATTAAAGACAGACACGGAAAATTATGTTGAAAGCAACGTTAGAGCAGTGGCGGATGTTTAAAGCCGTCGTGGATGCAGGTGGCTTTAATCAGGCAGCACAGCTGGTACATAAAAGTCAGTCGAGTGTGCATCACGCCGTTCAAAAACTGGAAACAGCCCTTGGCATTACTTTATTTGAAAATGACGGGCGAAAAGTTAAATTAACAGAGGCCGGTGATTTGATGCTGCGCCGTGCTAATTTTCTCCTTGATGAAGCGCACAAACTGGAAGCCGTTGCAACGAACCTGCAAAGTGGCACCGAGACGCAATTACGCATTGCTGTTGATATTATTTTCCCGCCTACGCTTTTATATAATGTTTTAAATAAAGTCTCTCAGGAATATCCCCTTTTACGGATAGAACTGATGGAAACCGTACTTAATGGTGCAAATTCACTTTTAAAAGCTGCTGAAGTAGATATTGCTATCTCACCTTTTGCAGTTAAAAACGGTTTCAGTGAAGATTTATGCGAAATCGAATTTGTTGCCGTTGCCCACCCGGACCATCCGCTGCATCAGCTTGAACGTGCTTTAACCGTAGAAGATTTAAAATCTCACCGTCAGATAGTGGTACGTGATTCGTCGGCAGAACGCAAAGCCGAATCCGGCTGGCTGGGTGCCGACCAACGCTGGACAGTAAGCCACGTACGTACATCAATCGACATTATATGCAAAGGTCTGGGTTTCGCATGGCTGCCACTGGCTATTATCAAGCCACAGCTGAATCAGGGACTGTTGAAACCACTTCCGATGGAGACCAGCGGTATACGTAAAGGCCTGTTGTATCTTTGTTTTGAAGACGGAGACCGTCTCGGACCCGCTGCCCGTGCTTTTATTGGCGAACTGCGCTATCAGTCAATGAATCTTCCCACAGCAGAAGCGGAAGGCTTTTTAATTCGTTAAACAGCACGCAAATCGGGCGCAAAAGTTGCCCCAAAAAGCGTAAGCAGGTATAACAAACAGGTCCCGTATAAAATAATAACAAAGGAGGGACCCGTGCCACATACCATCAGTTATTGTTATTCCGGAACCACAGGGTCTGCACCTGAGATTCAGTCTTCCAAAGCGGATACCACAATAAATGCCGCATAGAGTCGAAATTCAACATAATAAAGCCAGCTTGCGCAAGCGGTTGCTGGCAGGCTCCACAGGCTTATCTATGCTGCTTATAGGCGTATTGTGCTACCTCGGCCATGGCATTCTGATTGAGCTTGAAACCGATTTTGAAAAACAGTATTTCGACAGCCAGATGCCTTTTATCAGCACCCTTGCCAGTCGGCCGGCCATTAACAAAAGACTGATGCCTGATGCGGTAATGATGGTGAAACGGGGTCCGGTAATCTTGTATCAAAAGTCCGGCATAGCTGACCTTCCAGACACACTGACGGCAAATTCAGGCGAGCCGGTCACAGAATTTAATAACCTGCGTCTTTATATCCGTGAACTGCCTTCAACCGCAGATGAAGCCCCGTTAACCGTTATCTGGCGCACAAAAGATCTCACTGAGATATCCTCACAGATAGTCAACACCCTTTCTGTCGCCGGCTTTATTACGTTTTGGGTTGCAGTGTGGGCTGCCCTGTTGATGTCCGCCTTTATTGCCCGCCGCTTTGAGCAGGCTAACAACACGCTGGAGCGACTGGCTCTTGAAGATGCACTGACCAAACTTCCCAACCGCAATGCGCTGCTGTCCGGTGATACCTTCAATTCAACCCATGGCGCGTTGTTTTTTCTTGATCTCGACCGATTCAGAGAAATAAATGATGCGCTGGGACACGCGATGGGTGACAGAATGTTGTTTGCTTTTTCACAGCGGTTAAAAAATATTGCCGGAAAAGGCGTCAAGGTATATCGCTACCGTAGTGATGAATTTGTTATCTGGCACCCTGACCTGCCGGCAGACGATGTGCTCAGCCGCGCGTTTACCATGCTGTACGATTGCCGCGAGCCGTTATTTATCGGAAACAGTGCATTTGAGGTCAGTTGCAGTATTGGTGTTGCCTGTTTCCCTGAGCATGGTCATCACCACGAAATGCTGATCAGAAATGCTGAAAACGCCATGCACAGGGCAAAAAAATTGCGTCTTGGCGTGCAAATTTATAATGAGAGACTGGCATATAACAGCACCATTAAAGTGACGTTGCGCAGTCAGCTTCGCTCTGCATTAAACAATAAAGAATTTGTACTGCATTATCAGCCCAAAGTAGAAATTGGCAGTGGCAGGCTGGCAGGCGCCGAAGCCATTGTACGGTGGCAGCATCCTGAAGAAGGACTGCTGCAACCTTCGTTATTCATTGATTTGGTCGAACAAAGCGGAATTATTCATGCTTTTACCCGTTACACGGTGGAAATGGCGGTCAATCAGATCAAAACCTGGTCATCCTGCGGGTTTGAATTACC
This sequence comes from Alteromonas sp. ABH4_456, assembly GCF_056160645.1. Taxonomy (NCBI): domain Bacteria; kingdom Pseudomonadati; phylum Pseudomonadota; class Gammaproteobacteria; order Alteromonadales; family Alteromonadaceae; genus Alteromonas; species Alteromonas sp. ABH4_456. The sequence continues at coordinate 76,200 of NZ_JBSWXO010000011.1, read as the reverse complement.
TGTTTCTGTCAATCTGTCTGCTTATAATTTAATGGACAGCGCATTCATCCCCTTTGTCCGTAGTTTGCTGGAAAAGTCGGGTATTAAACCGGCCTTGCTGGAATTTGAACTCACTGAAAGCGCCACGATGGTGGACATCGCGGTAAGCCGCCGTGTATTGTCAGATTTCAGAGAAATGGGCATTGCCACCTCGATTGACGACTTTGGTACCGGCATGAGTTCATTTGCCTACTTGCGGGAACTGGATATTCATACTGTCAAACTTGACCAGTCCTTTATTCGTGGTCTGGCTGAAGGAAACCGTGACGCAAAAATAGTGGAAGGCATTGTGTCTTTATGCCGTAACCTGGGGATCGATGTGATCGCCGAAGGTGTAGAAACACAGCAACAAGCCAGCCTGTTGACCCGGCTGGACTGTCACATCGCACAAGGTTATCTTTACGGCAAACCCATGCCGGCAAAAGACATCCTTTCTGTGATGCAGGACGGTAGTTCCCTGACATCACCGCAAAGCCGTACTCACACCGGCGGTCACTAAATTTATAATTATAAAATAATGCGTGATCTTAATCCGCAGACACCCTGTAAAACGTACATTGCGACAATAATTTTTACTAAAGGACTAACACAGTGCTGACTGTTTTACTTGTGGATGACGACCCTGAGTTTACCGAGGTAGCTTGCACAATTATCGAATTTTTGGGTCATGACATTCTGACCGCAGGCAACCTTGCCGAAGCCAGGGAATGGCTGGAAAAAGAAACCTTCGACCATGTTCTGCTGGATTTCATGCTCCCCGACGGTAGCGGCGTCCACCTTTTTGAAGAACTCGACGCCCTGTCCAAACGTCCCAAAGTGACGTTAATTACCGGCCATCCTTCTGTCCGCGGCATTATCAAGGGTCTGTGCGGACCGAATATCGATTATCTGGTCAAACCCATACAGCGGGAAGACATCGAAGCGGCCCTGTCCGGTAAAAAAGAAAAACCGGCTTCCGGTGGTAATAAAATTAAGAAGTATTTCGGTCATCTCATTGGTGAATCAGCGCCAATGAAAGAACTGTATAAACTTATTGAACGGGTAAGCCGCACCAGCGCAAACGTCATGTTGCTGGGTGAAAGCGGCGTGGGTAAAGAAGTGGTTGCCGCCTCAATTCATCAGGCCTCTGATGTAACCGGCCCGTACATCGCCACCAACTGTGGTGCGTTTTCTAAAGAATTGATCGGCAGTGAATTATTTGGTCACGAAAAAGGCGCTTTTACTGGCGCGGTGAACCGTAAGGAAGGGGTATTTGAACAGGCTGAAAGCGGTACGCTGTTTTTAGATGAGATCACTGAAATGCCCATCGATATGCAGCCTAACCTGTTACGGGTACTGGAAAATAAAGTGGTCATCCGCGTGGGCGGCACAAAAACCATTCCGGTAAACTGCCGTGTCGTATCAGCGACAAACCGCCGGATGGAAGAAATCGCTGAAAGTAAAGTATTGCGGGAAGACATCTATTTTCGACTCGCCGTGTTTCCCATCACGATTCCGCCATTGCGGGAACGCAAGGAAGATATTCCGCTTCTGGCCATGCAATTTATTGAAGAATTCAATAAAGAAAATGATACCCGTTTTGAATGGGATGAAGCCCAGCTCGATACCCTCACAGCCTACGACTGGCCGGGTAACGTACGTGAATTGCGCCACTTTGTGCACCGCGCTGCCATCATGAGTGACCCAGACAAAACCAACATAGAATTACCGAAGACAATTGAGTCTCCTTTCGCGAAAAAGCAATCGACGACGACTGCGCTGGAAGCCGGACGGACCATTGAGGATGTGGAAAAAGAACTAATCTATGCCACTCTCGAGAAAGTGAACGGTAATAAAACACTGGCCGCAGAGATGCTGGGGATCAGTACCAAAACACTCTATAACCGTTTGCACGCATACGGTGATTTGAGCAAAGACGAGTCCTGAGGAAAGGATCCATGACTGATGAAAAGCTGGCGGAAATTGCAAAGTGGGTACACGATGCAAGAAAACCGCTCAACCGAATCTCCATGCAGGCCGAACTGGTAAAGATGGCTCTGAACGGTGATATTCCGTTAGAGAAAGCGCAGGAAGCGCTGGATAAAATTATCGTAAGCACTAAAGATTGCAGCCACGCCCTGACAGAAATGATGGATGATCTGGCCAGCGGTACGGCGGAATAATAGTATATGCTGAATAAAGTTGTTCAATCTGCTTACAGCTGGATCACGTTGGTTACCGTGGTCATTGTTATTATTACCGGTAATGCATTTTACGTTGTCAGTACACTGGATGAGCTCGCCTCTCTTGAGAGCAGGCTGTTCAGTACTAACCGCGTGATTAGCGCTATCAATAAACTTCACATGGCTGTACTTCGTGCTGAATCGGGGCAACGGGGTTACCTGCTAACCAAAGATGAAGCCTACCTCACCGATTACACCGTCACCCTGAACAAGCTCAATGAATTGCTTGAAGAAGTTGAAGCCGCATCTGTGGAATCGGATCTTCCCGAACAGGAAGATAATATCGAAGATTTAATCGATTTGAGTAAGGCAAAAATTAACGAGCTTATCAAAACCGTAGAGCTTACCCGTGCAGGTGAATACGCCGAAGCACTGTCTCTGGTGAATACTGATTTGGGACTGAGCTTATACGATGAATTCGATTTACGTTATGACAAAGTGGATGCCACAGAAAGAGAGGCTCAGGTTAAGCATCTGGACAGCCTTATGCGTCTGCGTTCAGACTCGGTAACGACCCTCATCATTTCCGGTATCACCACCGGCTTGCTGATCATCGCCATTCTTATCTTATTGCGCATTAACCTGCGGGAAACCGTTAAACATCAGCGGGATCTCGAAGAATACAATGAAGAGCTTGAAGATAAAATTGAGGATCGCACCCAGGAACTCAAACTGTATGCAGATGAGCTCTCCCGGAGCAATCGCGAACTTGAAGATTTCGCTTTCGTCGCCTCTCATGACTTGCAGGAACCGTTAAGGAAGATTCGTGCTTTCGGTAACCGTCTGGAAGCCGGCTATACTGATGTGATGGATGAACGGGGAAGAGATTTTCTGCAGCGCATGCTCAATGCAGCCGAACGCATGTCGATGTTAATCAGTGACTTACTCGCCTTCTCCCGGGTGACCACAAGAGGTAAGGACTTTTCAGAGGTTGCCCTGTCTGAGATCCTCGACAATGTCACCAGTGACCTGGAAATTGCCATAGAAGAATGCAAAGCCACCATCAATGCAGGCGCCCTGCCGGTGGTGCAGTGCGATAAAACGCAAATTGAACAACTGTTGCTCAATCTGATGTCCAATGCACTGAAATTCAGATCTGAAGATACCTCACCGGTTATTTCCCTCAATTCCCGCCCGTCTACAGAGGAAGAACTCGAACCCATTTTATTGAAAGATGAATATGAATGGGTAACCATCACAGTTGAAGATAACGGCATTGGCTTTGAACAGTCTTTTGCTGAGAAAATTTTTGCGCCGTTCCAGCGTTTACATGGCAGAAGTGCCTACAAAGGAACGGGCATAGGACTTGCCGTGTGCCGCCGGATTGTAGAGCGGCACAATGGCGTTATAAAAGCATTCAGTGAACCTGGCAAAGGATCGCGCTTTGTCATTACGATGCCTGTCAATGGCGAACCGTTTGCGACAAACAGTGAAGGAGTAGAAAAACATGTCTCTTAAACATGGCACCCCGATAAATATTCTGATGGCAGATGACGACGAAGACGATCGTTTGCTTACCCTCGATGCACTAAAAGAAAGCCGTGTACTGAATAACCTGTATTGTGTCGAAGACGGTGTCGAACTTCTGGAGTACCTTCGCCGTGAAGGAAAATATGCCGATCCGAAAGACTCGCCCCGCCCCAGTCTCATTCTTCTGGATTTAAATATGCCCAGGAAGGACGGCCGTGAAGCCTTACAGGAAATCAAAGCTGACCCGTCTCTGAGAGGCATTCCCGTGGTCATTCTGACGACCTCGAAAGAGGAAGAAGACATGCTTAGAGGCTATGACCTTGGTTGCGCTTCATATATTACCAAGCCGGTAAACTTTGAAGGCCTGGTGGACCTCATGCGGGCATTAGGACGTTACTGGATTGAGTTTGTAGAGTTACCCCACGATTAAGTGGTCAGCAATAAGCAGCAATCAATAGTGCACGGGGAAACGAGCGTGGCAGAAGTTATTCGGGTTTTACTGGTAGAAGACGATGAGGATGATTATTTCCTCACCGCCGACTATATGTCCCAGTGTGAAGACCCTAAATTCCACATCACATGGGTAACAAACGGCAAGGCCGCCATCGATGCTTTTCAGAAGCGCACCTTTGACATTTGTTTGCTGGACTACATTTTAGGGGCAGAAAATGCACTTGATGTGCTTGCCACCTTTAAAGCTGCGGGTATCACCGTACCTGTTGTCATTCTGACCGGCCAGACAGACAGTCAGGTGGATGACATGGTGATGCGTGCCGGTGCAGCTGACTATCTGAACAAAAGCGAAATTGAATCCCCCCGTTTCATGCGGACTATGCGATATGCCATGGTTCGTCGCGAGATAGAAAACGAGCGCATCGAACGGCATAAAGTTGAGCAACAAAATAAAGCAAAAGATAAGTTCCTGGCACACCTTGGCCATGAGTTACGCACACCGCTGACATCCATTCTGGGCTACACCGAGCTGTTACTTGACGATGAAGCCAACGAACCGATGAACCAGGAACTGTCGATTATCCACACCAATGGCAAACACCTGCTCAGTTTGCTGAACGATTTGCTGGATATGTCACGCATTATGGCTAATAAACTTGAGCTTTCACTCAGAGAAGTGAATCTCAACGGCTTTCTCACAGACGTCCATTCACTGATGAATCTGGCAGCGAAAGACAAAGGGCTTTCCATGGAAGTCTTTTCGCAAAATGATATTCCGGATTTTATCACCGCCGATCCTACCCGGCTCAGACAGGTATTAATCAACCTTATCAGTAATGCGGTTAAGTTTACTGATACCGGCACCATCCGGGTGTCAGTGGAAACCCTGCCCCCCCGAAAATCTGATAATAAAGAATTGCTGTTATTCCGGGTCACCGATTCGGGTATTGGCATGCCGCCGAACAAACTGGATGACATCTTCCGTCCTTTTGAGCAGATTGAAGATGTTATGCGGGCTAACCATGGCGGCGCGGGTCTTGGCCTGGCGATATGCCGTGAACTGGTGTCCAAAATGGGAGGAGAAATCAGTGTTGAGTCAGTATTTGGCCGCGGTAGTACTTTCTCTTTCACCATTGACCCCGGTGACATCAGCGAACAGCACTTTGACGTTTTCCGGTTATCAGCGCCAACGCCGGATGACCTCAACAAGAACCATCTTCATGTCACCGGCCGGGTGCTTATTGTCGACGACTTACGTGAACTGAGAAAGCTCACTGGTCATATGGTCAGCCAGTGCCATGCGACTGTGTCCTATGCTGAGAACGGTGTTAAAGCGCTGGAGGCCGTTTTGCAGGCTGAACAAGCGGGCAAACCTTATCACCTGGTGCTGATGGATATACACATGCCGGTGATGAACGGCATTGATGCTCTTAAAGCCATGCGTAAACACCAGTGTAATGTCGCCGTAGTGGCAATTACCGCCGCCAGCAGAAAAGGCCTGAGACAGTCACTTCTGGACGAAGGATTTGATGATGTGCTTGGCAAGCCCATCGATAAACCGGCGTTGTTCGACATACTGGATCGATATCTTATCAGCACACCGGGAATGGCAAAGCCTTCAGAAGATGAAGCATCCAATGTCAATAAAGCGCTGGAGTTTGTTCCTTATAAAACATCTGAAACGGAGTCCTCCCCCCCGCTTCCAGATACTAGTGACAATCAACCCGGTGATTCTGACGGAAAACAGGTATTACTGGTTGAAGATGATCACGATGCTGCAGAACTGATGAAGTTGTTGCTCAGTCACCTGGGCCACAGTGTTGAGGTGGCACATAATGCCCGTGACGCGAAATCCCTCATTGCGATTAAGCCATTCGATGCCGCCCTGCTGGATTTAACCCTGCCGGATGCTGACGGGATCAGCCTTGCCAGTGATATCCGTCAGGACCACAAAGATTTGAAGATATACATTGTCAGTGGCCGGGAGCCTGATGAAAATGACTTAAAAGACGTCGACATCGCCGGCACATTGCTCAAACCGGTTAACCGGAACGATCTTGCCACGCTGTTTTAGTAAGAGGTTGCCTGCAATTATTACAGGCAACCTGTAACAAACGCTGGTCCTCGCAAGCCACATCAATTCACCGAAAAACAAAAAGCACAAATTATCAACAACTTGCACCAAAACTCGTATTGGTATTGGCCTTGCAATACTCCTTGTGAACATTCCAAAAAGGAGAAATTATTATGGCTAACGCAGCATCAACCGCTTCAGCAACAAAGACTTCTAACGGTGTGGCTGATTCGACTCATCCTTTTACAGACAAAGCTCAGGCTTCTCTGCACTCGTCTGTAGATAAGCTGGCTGAATCAGCGGCCCGTGCCGAACAGAATATCCGCTCCACCGCGTCTGACTCTGCTGACAACATGGCAGCACGTAAGGCCCAGATGGACGCGAAGTGGAAGGCCTCAGGGGTACGTAAGTACGCCATCGAAAACCCGGTAGCTACTGCAGGTATCGCGTTTGCTGCAGGCATGCTGGTTACTTCACTTTTACGTAAAAAGTAACATGAGCGTCAGGGAGCCGACTGGTCCCGGTGAAGAGATGGTCACCGGGCACATTCCCGACGAAGCCCTGGTCAGTGATACTGACCGGGGTTTTTCTCCTTCCCGCTCAGAATCGCCGGAAGGCCGTCAGGATCCTTACGCTGAAGACGCTGGCAATGAAGGCACAGAGACTTCCGATGAGTCTGATCCTTCGCTGGACGACATGATTACCAACGCGCAATGGGTGCTGTTCCAAAAGCAACAGGAATTGATAGCACTGACGGAACTTACCGCAGCCGAAGTGAATGTGGCCAGGCAATCAGTGGTCGTCACCGGCATATCAATTCTGGCGTCATTCGTGTTTGCCTGCTTCTGCTGGCTCATCGCCAATATCGGCATCGCCATTACATTGCATCATTTTAACGTTCACAACGGCATAACAGCGCTGATTGTTTTTGTACTTAATCTCGTTCTGGCCGTGGCTGCATTTGCGATAGCCAGAAATGCTTACCGCTACATTTCGCTGATGCCTGCAATCAGAACGCTGTTGCAGGCTGTTGGTGTGAACAAAGAGGAAAAACAGGAGGAAACAAAATCATGAACCTGTTTTTAACTTCGGCACTGCGCGCCCGTGACAAGGCGCAGGAAAACTACGAAATATCGCAATATGAAAGTGCGGTTGCAGTGAACCATGCTAAAGTGACGGCAAGACTTTTTGTTGCCCGTCCCGAAACTCTGCTTACCTGTTTCGGTGCCGGTGCATGGAAAGGTGCAACCAGTGATGATCCGCCAGGCAAGCGCCGGCAAGCCCTGTTTGCTTTTGCCCGCACCGCAGTTTTCAATTTCTTAGGATAAGGACACTATATGCCAGGTTTTGCATCAGGATTAATGATTAAAACGCGCAACGTATTTTTACCGGTTCTAACGGCAAGTGTGCTGGTTCTCAGTGCCTGCAGCAGTGTTCCGGACTCAGCGCCAACGCCATATAAGGCGGCAAAATCTGAGAAACAGTACGGATATTCATCTGTTCAACTGTCTGATGCGGAGTACAGGGTGATGTTCCGCGCCACAGAAGCCACCGATGCGGCGCTGGTGCAGGAATATACTTTATACCGCGCAGCTGAAATCGCTCAGGCCGCCGGCTATCAGTATCTGGCTATCGTGAAAACAGATGTTGAACGCAAAATGACTACCGGCAAACGCCTGGTAAAAGACACCAGTGCTGCTCAAATCCCTGTACTGCAGGAAGAACAATGCACAATGTCAGGCTGTTCCGGCGTAGCCCAGCCATTCCCGGCACAAACCACAGAGATGACCGTTGAAACGCAGACCATGGAAGACGTGTATTTTTCAATCATGGTAAGAATGAGCAATGATGCGGCTACTCTGGGTAAAAAAGCCTTTACAGTCAGTGAACTGCTGGCAAACAAACCTGCCTGATATCCGAATTGTAAGCAGCGCCCGGGCAGTCATTTACTTATTCTGCTCTACACCTGATAAACGCCTGAAATACCCGTTTCAGGCGTTTCTTTATTGGCGCAAACGTTCCTTTACTCTATTCTCATCATGTCGTTAATCAGAACCTGATACCATGATGAAAACTATTAAATATTCTGCAGGCTTTAAATCGAACTGGTCATCGTCATTGTCATTCTTGGCGTGCTGGCAGTAACAGCTGCTCCCCGTTTTATTGATTTGTCTGAAGATGCCACTAATGCCGTCACTCAGGGTCAGATGGGCGCATTCAAGTCGGGCATTACGCTGTTACAGGCCAAATATCAGATTCGTCAGACAACGCCGATAAATATCGGCGGACAATCTGTAGATTTCACATCGGATGGCTGGGCTCAGGGTAGCACTGCGGACACCGCCGGCTGTGTGGACCTCTGGAACAAAGTTTACAGCAGCCCTGAACCGGTGAATGCGCTGGCCAGCTACAACAGTCCCCTGGTGACTGGCTGGAACGCTTACTACTACAGTGGCGCCTGCGGATACATTCCCGGTAATGCCGGCGAAGTATTTTACGACGACACCGGTAATCCGACTCAGGTACATTTCGTGTACTTCACTCAGGATCTCACTGTATCTACCTATTCCGGTAATCCAGGCGATGTGAAAATGTACAACCTGTAATTACTGTTAACAGCACTTAAAAGCCGGCATTGTTCGCAATGCCGGCTTTTACTTTTTTACAGAGCAAATTGTAAAGATGTATTTACCCGTTTCTTCCACACGCTGCCAGTTTGAACATCCGGAAAAAAAACTTTGTATATCATGAATATAAAATTTAATTAGCAGACATAACATATGGCCTGATCCCTGCAAATTCCCATACAGAGTTTTGCAACAAAGGGAATCCGCTGTGTCTGCTGCTAATTATCCGTCTGATAATATTTCATATCTCATCAATATGCTGCAAAGCGGTATCACGTTTTACAGTGACGGAATTAAAGCCGTGAGCTGCGACAGTACCCGCGCCCTGTTTTCGCGTATATTAAGAGAGAAGCAACAAGCCTGTACTGATCTCATGCCTTATGCAGGTCAGCACAGTGATTTTACTGAAACGTCTTTGCTTATCGAAGCGAGAAAACTCTATACCCATGTAGTCAGTAAGCTTTCTGCAAACAGTGAGCAGGTGTTTGTTGAGCAACTGGTAGCGCTGGAATCACGGGTTCTGAAACAGTTCGATGATGCGTTAAACGAAAAACAGAGCCAGTCTTGTGCTCAGCTGTTGCGGAAAATCCGCACCCGCATGCAGCAATGCTATGATGAATTATTATCCCTGAAACAAGCCAGAACGCGGTTATTGAAGGACCGCGCCTGAACTGAGGACGTTAAATGTTCCCTGTTATTCTTTAATATTCAGCGTATTAGCCCTTTCGACCCAGTCTAGATCGCGGGTCTGCTCATCCAGCGTTCCTTTTGCATCTTCAAGAAATACCTGACAGAAATAATCCACACATTTAAACGTGTCCCGGTATTTTTTCAGTTGTATGTCCATTTCGTGCATAGCATTTGAAAACTCTGAGTTAGATTTTGATAACTCATAGTCACATTTCAGATAAGCACACAATACGTCTGCGGCTTTCGCCAGCGCCACATGAATATCTTCTTTATCCTGCTCAATCAGAGGCTGATAACGCTGACGTAGTGGTTCAGGTAGTGTTTGAAGTAACATGGCTTCAAACCTCCGCTCCAGCTTTTTAATCGCCATGGTGGTTTCCGGGTCGTGATATTTTACCGGGCTGGGAATGTCGCTCATACCGGCAATTTCACTGCCTTCATGGAAAATAGCCATGGAGGCTACCCGGTCAGGCTCAACATCTTCGTTAAATACTTCTTTTGCAATTGCCCCGAGCATATGAGCAACCACCGCCGCTTCATAAATATGCGTCGATAACATTTCTTCCTGAAACTGCGCCATTAAGGGCCAGCGTTTTACGTTTCTTGCTCTTTGCATCAAACCGATAAATGCAGAATGGTTTTTACTCATGAATAGTTGTCCGTATATCGAAAGCGGGACCGGCAACGGCTGGCGGGCCACGGGTAAGCCGGATTAAATAAATGATGAAATATAAATCTAGTGTACCAGCGTCTCTAATGCACTGCATGAAAGCTTTCCGGAGACTGTGTAAAAAATGCAAGTAAGTTGTAACTACCGCCCTGTCCATCAGGGTCAAACGCAGTAAAACAAAAAATAACCCTTAATTTTCAACATCTTAAATAATGGCACAATACCAGCATAAGTGTATATGTCATTTACTAGAGCAATATGAGGAAATAATTATGCTAGGTTGGGCAGTTACATTTTTCATTATCGCCATTATCGCAGCAGTTTTTGGCTTTGGCGGCATTGCCGGTGCAGCATCAGGCATTGCTCAGTTTTTATTCTTCGTGTTTGTAGCGTTGCTGGTGATCTCTCTGATCGCAAATGCATTACGCGGCAAATCACCTAGAGTCTAACAATTTACATTGGAACAAGGAGAAAGGACTATGAACTTATCTAAATTAATGCTTAAGGCACTGTTAGTAGCAGGTTTCGCATTCTCACTGGCCGCATGCGGCGACGGTGAAGCAGAAAACGCAGGTGAAAAACTCGACGAAGTCGTTACCGATGCAGGTAACGCAGTTGAAGACGCCTGTGAAGATGCCAAAGAAGGCATGAATGCAGAAGACAAAGACTGTTAATCAGTACTAAGAAAAATCAAAACCAGACCTCCGGGTCTGGTTTTTTATTTCTGACACCCCATAGCCTGTTTCAGCAAAGCCGGCCTGCTTCTGATCAGATAATTCAGAAAACCAACTTTTTCATTTGTCAGCTGCCGGTAGTCAAAATACGGCGTCACAACCAGTGACCGTTGCAAGCACACAGCAAAATCAGCCGTCAGCCATTCCACACTGTCTGTAAGTCCCAACGTTCCGGCAAAGGTTTTGCCCATCACAATGTTTAATCTGGCAGGGTTAAAATGTTCCGGCGCTTCAAACCAGAGCGCAGTACTCCCCCTGTTCTGTCAGCAAAAGCTCGTCACGATACTGCTGCCATGAGGAAATGCCTTGTGTTTTGCCGGCACTCTCTGACAAGGCAAATACCCATTTTGCGTAGACATTAAATACTTTACGCCAGCCATTTCCGCATTCCCGGTTTATGTTCTCAATGAGGGTATTATTTGCCGGCAACAATTGTCCCGGAGGCCCCGTCAGAGGATAATCAGGCCGGTTTGCCATAAACACCTGAATACACGCCTCTTCACACCCTAACCCTGCAACGGAATCTGCCTCCGGCATTGCTCAGCTCCTTTCTCAGCCATCAGTAAAAAAGACCTGCATCGCTGCAAGCCTTTATTCGTCTATACATCATACCTGATTGCAGGGGCATTACCCGCTACTTTTCTTACCAACAAAACGGTTTAGCAGCGCCGGCAATAAACTCAGGTCAGTAAACAGTGCCAGCAGCATCGCCAGTGCCGTCAGCAAGCCAAAATACACACTGGGTAAAAAGTCAGAAAAACCGAACAGTGAGAAACCCGTTGCAATAATGGTAGAGGTGAACAATATAGCCAGTCCGGAATGCCCGAAGGCTGAACGGCTCCCCGCGTATGCGCTGCCATCTCCCTGTTTCATACCAGACAGGTAACTGTGTAAAAAGTGAATGGTATCATCGACAGCTATGCCCATGGCTATGGCCGCAATAGTGATAGTCATAATATCAAGGGAAATACCGGACCAGCCTATGATCCCTAAAACTCCCAGTGTAGTGAGTATATTCGGTAGAAGTGCAATCAGTGTGACCTTAAGCGAGCGGAAAATAGCAAACAGCACCAGTGCCAGCACTGCATACACAATACCGAGAGTTTTGATTTGGGAGTCAAAAAGACGACTGAGAATATCCTGATACAACACGAACAGGTTAGTCAATTCATACTGAGAGTCATCCAGCCCCGTGGCTTTTAAGTCAGACTGCAGTTGAGTCATAAACAGTTGACGGTTCAACCCTTCCGTGGTGTCCTGAATACGCGTAGAGATACGAAAGGCATTATCTTCAGCAGAAAAATACGCCCCCACCAGCTGATTTACCACCTTTTCATCCAATAAACGGTAGATAGAGGTAAGCTCATACTCAGTAAGCGGTTTTCCACCATTTAACTGTTTTGCCAGTTCAGTAAAATTCACTACCGACGTCACACTGCCTGTAGCGTCAAATGCCTTGATGGCCGCCTGCGCCAGCTGCAACTGTGCGACAGAATCTGCCGTCAGCACCAGTTCCTTCGACGCGTTTTGTCCATCCAGTGTAATAATGACATCCAGGGCAGTAGAACCACCAAATTCACGGTCGATAAACGCCAGTTCTTTGTAGATTTGCGTGTCTTTATCAAAGTAATTAATAAAAGAGTCTTCAACATTAAGCCGTGTGATGCCCGCCGCCATAACAGCAAACACAATGAGCACAAACCCGCTGACAGCCAATGGTGCGCGCATCGACAGCCCGCGCAGGCGTTCCAGCAATGCTTTAATAAAACCGTACTCTTTCGTTTCTTTACTGGCCGGTAAAAATGACAGCAAAGCCGGGAACAGCAGCAAACTTACTGCCATGGTGATCAACATGGAAGCCAGCATCATCCATCCAAATGCGACCACCGGCTGCAAGCCTGAAAAGATAAGAGCGCCGAATCCTACAGAGGTGGTCAGCGTGGCGTAAAAACAGGGAGACAGTTTGTCTTCCAACGTAGCGATAATGCGCTGGCGTTGAGAATACTCCGGGCTATCCCGGCTTATTTCGCGGTAACTGCCGATGACGTGGATCATCACCGCCAGGGTAAGAATAAGTTGCAAAGCCACAAAATTTGCGGAAATGACCGTGGTACGTAAATCCAGCAACCCGAACAGGCCCATGGTCAGAAATACGCTTACTGCACAGGAAAGTAACGGAAAGAATACCCATTTAAATGACCGGTACAATAAGGCCAGAAGTAACACGATAACCGCAGCGATTGCGGTGCCAAAATTCACCAGGTCTGACTTGATGATATCGATAAGATGCTGGCCTACCACATAGGCCCCGCCAAGATAGGTGTTGGCTCTGTCAGACAAAGACTGCGTGATTTGTTCAATTTGTTCGATTTCGGCTTTTCGCTGTGTGGTCAGTTGCTGACGGATAGGCTCAGCCTTCGCCTTTAACGCTTCAATTTTCTTATTGTCGGCGTCACTGAGGCTCTCACCGTCTAGTACTTTAGCCTGAATGGTGGTGATTTCTTTGTCTATTTCTACCAGTTCAGGATTGTCTTTAAAAACGATCTGAATACCCGTTGCGGTTTCCTGACGGTTAACCAGCAGATCAGTAAAGATCGGATGGCCTGAAATCATAGATTTCATTTGTGCGGGAGAATAATGCTGCTTTTCCCATGACAGAGAAGCCACATCGGTATCACCGGTAAGTGCACCGGCATCATTAATAAGCGGCACGGTGATAATGGATGTCACAGCTTCAACACGGTCGATTTTCTTTATTTCTGCCGACAGCGCAGCAATATCATCAAATGTCTGCCGGCTGAACAGATCATGAGAAACCGGCTCATAAGCCAGCAGAATAAATTCCTGCGGGGCGAATGTCTGATCAGCAACCTGAGTCTGAATGTAGAGCTTGTTATCTTTGACCAGTAAGGTGTCTGCGGACGCATCAATGCGAAATTGCGATATGTGTAATCCCAGCCACGCTAAAGCCGCAATAAAGAAAATCAGAATACCCCAGCGGGCTGAAATAATCCCTGCCGCCAGCTTACTGGTTATCTTGCTGTTCGCGTTCACTGAGTTCGAAGAGTTCGTCACGTCGCTGTCCCTGAATGTACTGATTACGGAAATAGATGTAAGGATCCTCAGCCTGCTCATACAATTTCTTGTACGTATCTGACTGATTTGAGAAGTCATCAAAACCTTCAAAAATCCTCAACTGATAGCTTTCCGGTGGTTCAGCAATGTAATTTACCGGATGGACAAACCCTTCGGTGAGCGTAGATAACGCGCCGCGGGAATCAGACGGACCTAAAATGGGAATAACCAGATACGGGCCGGAGCCAATATCATAGCGTTGTAAGGTATTTGCGATGGTTTGCTTTTGCGGTTTGATGTCGAACCAGTCGGATGCGGGGTCGAATAAGCCGAGCAGTCCCACCGAAGAATTGATCAGAAAGCGCCCTAAGTTTGCACCAGCCTCACTGAACTCGCCTGCAAAGGTGTTGTTGACCAGATTCAACGGCTCTCTGAGATTATCAAAGGCATTACCAATTTTGTCTCTCACCACCCCTGGCACTACATAATGATAACCGTCTGCCAGCGGTAAAAGTACATACTGATAAGACACATTATTAAAGCTGAACATGGCCCGGTTGAAGCCTTCCCAGGGATCGTTGTAATACACCTCATCACCGGTATTCCCTGACTCAGGGGTATCACCTACTGCAACCACTACCGGAGAAACGGATACGGCTCCCTGGCTGGTTTGTACGGTAACGTCTTTCCCTTTCGCAAGCTCTTCAGCCAGTGCAGGTTCGTTTTTTTGAGGTTGTGTGTTGTTCTGCGGTTGTACAGCAGAATTTTCAGGCATGTCGGGCGCGCTGGCACAGCCGCCCAATAAAAATACACAAATAATTAAGGCGAAAGCACCTTGTCTATAAGCTGGCATAGATACCACTTTCCTTCCTTTCGTGGTGATTCATTATATTTTGAGCCCGCTGCAGAGCTTCATCCCTGCTGTAGTCCCAGTCACTATCATCATAGTTACGGGCCAAATCAAGATAATGCTCAATCCTTTGCTTACGAATTTGATGAAACGAATTCGCCGGGTCAAATTCCAACTCATTAAATACCGCCTCAACTTCTGCCAGATCAGCACCAGTTGATGTTTCTGCCGGCGTTTCCCCCAGCCAGGTTGAAAGTTGCTTTCCGGACCCCAGAGCTACAAGACTGGTCAGAAGTAACACTGTCATTACCGCAATTTTTAAGTAATTCATGTTTTTCACCATCGTTGTTTAATTCAAGGGCCGTCCGGATCGCTTTCCTGTACTTAGTTAGCGGTCGCTGCCTCCGCCATCACTGCACCTGCTGTTGCCTTACCGGCTTTGTGGTCACGTTTGTCGTAGCGATCGAACCAGTTAAAAACTGGCTGCGAGTGAATGAGACGTTCAAATGACGTTGACGGTAACGGACGGTGTTTAGTCTTCAGAAATTTCATACTGCTCCCTTGCGTGCGTAGAATTGAATTCCGGTAAATGACTTATTTACTCTCACAACTATTTTTAACATTCCAATTTCCGCGCCATATTTTTAGAGACCTCACAGAAACGCCGCAAAAGCCACCTCCGTGCTTCAACGTCATGACCGGCGTTTTCGTAACCTACTGATTTATTAGACTTAAGTATCAATTCATTATCATAGAAGAAAAATCAGAGGAAAAAGGTGCAGGTAATGACACCCAAATAATTTCCGTTGACCCGGGAATTTGATGATACTTTTTTACTACAGACGGGAAATATTTTCACAGACGGGAAGGAAAGCTTTTCAGCAGGATTCATCAACCGGAACGCAATAAAAAAGGGCTGAGATAACTCAGCCCTTTCCTGATTATGCAGTTAAAAAGTATTATTCACTTTTCATCGCTGTTTTCTGTTGAACGACCTTCAGGTTGTCTTCAACGTCTGTAACATCTGTGGCGTTTTTCGCAATCTCAACGGCCAGGTCACGCTCAGCGTCTGAGTCTACTGTACCGGTAAGCGTAACATTGCCCTGCTCAACATCCACGTCGATATCAAAACCGGAAATGTCAGAGTCCATCAGTAAACGGGTTTTGATTACAGTCGCGATTTTAGCATCTGTCAGTTTGCCGGTTGCAGAGTCCATATCCATGTCATCACCGGACATAGCTTGAGAGTCATGCTCTTCTACAATGGTCAGCTGGTTATCAACATCTGTTACGCCGTCGATATTCGCTACCAGCTCTTCCGCGAGCTTTTTATCAACCGAGTTGTCTACCTTACCGGTCAGAATAACCTTGCCATCCTGAACATCGGTGTTGATATCAAAAGAATTCAGATTACCGTTAAACAGTAATGTTGCTTCAGCTTTGCCGTCTATCCAGGCATCCTTGGCACCTTCCTCCCACTTGTTCGCAGTATCCATAGATCCTGCAAAAGCAGAAGTAGTTAATGTACCAGCTACTAATAGTGAAAGAATTGAACGTTTCATAATTTTGCTCTCCTTAATTATCAAGCAAAAAAAATGAAGCCAACTTCATGCCAGGAAATTAAATAACTGAAAAATATGATTTTTTATAGTGAACTCCAACTTTCCGCTCTTTCCCTTCATGCAAACTTTTCTCAGAACCCCGTATTTTTTACCTTGCATTTACAATTGCTGAAATCACCTCGTTTGATCGAACAGGACAGAAAGTCTTTATATAAGTAAGCTAAATATTTTGATTCCGGACAGTAATTTCAGCGGACGAACCATGACAACAGTACTCTCTATCATTACCCTTTTCTTTATTGTGGCTGCGATACTGCCTCACATACCCGGTCAGCACTGGTTAATCCGCGTATGGGAGTTTCCCCGTCTGCAGCAGGCGTTTATTTTACTTGTGCTCACCTTAGTCTGGACATACTGGTATATCGAAACGCCCTTACTGGCGCTTTACATGCAGGCCGGTGCTGTCTGTGCTTTGCTCTATCAACTTGCCTGGGTAATCCCTTACACACCGGTATGGCGCACAGAAGTGAATCAGGTACCGGCAACTGATGACGACCGCACAATAAGCATTCTCACCAGCAATGTATTAATGACTAACGATAACTATGACGCACTGATTAATCTTACCAGGCTACGTAAACCGGATATTTTGGTGACGCTGGAAAGCAATAAAGACTGGGAGCAGGCATTGTCGGTCCTTCACGATGACTATCCCTATCGCCTCTCTTGTCCGCTAGAAAATCTTTACGGCATGCATCTTTATAGCCGGCGTCCCTTCGGCAACGAAAAAATCCGTTTCATTATTGAAGATGACGTACCGTCTATGGAAATCTGGCAGGAAATGGCCGGTACTCAGGTAAAAATCCATTTTGTACACCCTAAACCGCCAAGTCCCACAGAAAATAAATCTGCCGGACCCAGGGATAAGGAACTGACACGGGTAGGAAAAGAAATGGCAAAGTTAAAGCATCCGGCCATTGTTACCGGTGACCTCAATGATGTGGCATGGTCACCGACGACCCGAAAATTCAGAAAAATAAGTGGCATGCTGGATCCCCGCCGTGGCCGTGGTTTTTTCAACACTTTCCATGCGGATTACCCGTTACTGCGCTGGCCCCTTGACCATGTCTTTCATACTGAGCATTTCGAACTGGTCAAAATAGAAAGAATGCCGGATGTAGGCTCTGACCACTTTCCCTTACTTACAACACTGAGATTAAGAACTAATCCATCAGTTAAACAGGCATAAAAAAACCTGTGGCTTTTCAGCTACAGGTTTCCATGAACTCTCTTTTGAGGTCGTTTTGTCAGGCTGTGATTGCCAGGGGTTCCCGTGTGGCAAAACGTTGACAACGACTCACAATGTCACGATAGTCTGAAGGATCCGGAACACTGTCATCTGCAGCGGCAAAGGCTGCGTTACCTGCGGGGTCTTGTCCGGGGTTCATCAGTAATACCGGCGAATCACAGGCTTGTTTTATTTGTGCCAGTATTTCCGCACCGGGTAAATCCGGCATCGCCACATCAAGCAGAATAGCGTCGTATCGCTGAGCCTTGCTCAGACGGATAGCCAGCTTTCCGCTGGCAGCAAAATCCACTTTCCATCCCAGTCCGGTCAAAAAGCAGGTTAACTGGCTTGCTACCACAGGATCGTCTTCAACGACCAGAATTTGTAAGATTGTACCGGGGGTCATGTTGCCTCCTTGCTGTTTTCACACTCTGTCCGCATTTCTGCGACAGGTCTCATAGACCCTAAAACTTAAGGAAACGCACATTTTACTTGTACTACAGGTGCAGCAATCAAGTTGCTACCTTTCTGCACTTCTATCTGCAGGATTTACGAGTGCAGAATTCACGCCATCTCTGTATAAGCGGCGTTTATTACGAAATTCATATACCACCGAGTCCGGAATTAGCCCAAAATATCAACAACTTAAAGAAATAAGCGTGCTAATTTCATGATCAAAGGTAAGACAACATTACCATTAATGAAATTTGAAAAACAATTCTATCTGTGAATATTGTCCCCATGACAGGCCAAATTGGGACAAGTCGCCGGCACCTGCTCATTTTTTGTGCAAGCACCGGAAGAAATGGATATCAGGAAAGGAAAGAATTAATTTTCCGGCATGCTTTATCGCGGGATATAAAGTGCGCAAGAGCCAGCAACCGGTCGTCCCGTGGCCAGACAGCCTGATTAAGGGTACTGACATCGTTTTCCGATAGCCGCTGCGTATCCAGCATGAGCGCCAGTGCTTTTTTATTTGGCTTTATCAGCGCCGGTTCAGCTGCGGTAACCAAACTGACAGGCACACATATAAATTCCCGCTTTTGCGGGTCGCGGATCACACAAATTTCATTGTCACTGGAAAGTACAGCCGGCCAGCCTTCAGCGATGCGGCTTTGACCAAACATGGCCAGCGTAAACGCAATCAGTACACCAAACACGGTAAGTTGGAAAACCTGAGATAAATCAGGAGCCATAACCACAATAATGGCGACTACAACACAAAAAATACACCACGCAGCAAACACCCGGCGCATGGCCTTCGGGCTGATACCGGAAAAAATTGTTGCGTGTTTAAGTTGCTCTTTATCGAGAGTCTTAACAGAAACCAGATTATCAGACACTACAATATCCTACAGAATAACTTTATACCTGAAACGTATAACCAATATGATAAAGCCGCAACTAATCATTAGTATGACAAGGATGGACCGGATGAACGACTATTGTTACATGATTTCTGAGCCTGAATAAGGGCTTATCTTCCGTAAAGCTAAATAAATATCGCCAAACTTCTCAAACGCTTAACTTTTGAACATGTGCGACAATTTGTCGCATGTTGGTTTTGCGACGCCGCCGTTACACTATCGCCGGATTTAATAACCGGAAAATGTAAGTGAAACCACTCCCCTATGCTGTGTTGTCCGCAACCACACTGCTCAGTACATTAGCTTCTGCCGGAGAAACTCCGGTGGAAACCATCGAAGTCACCACCCGCCAGCCCCATCTTCATGGTGATGAGAACCTCTCATCCCGTCTGGGACAAGCCGGTATCACGTTTTCTGCAGCAGGCGGTGTCTCTGCATTACCGGTGATGAACGGTATGATGGGTGACCGCATTCAGCTACTCACCGACGGTGTGCCTGTTACTGCAGCTTGTGGTAACCAGATGAACCCGCCTCTGTCATATGTTTCCGCTAATCAGGTCAATACCATTGCCGTTTTACCGGGCGTATCTCCGGTCAGTGCCGGCGGTGACAATATTGCCGGGGTTATTGCATTGTCTACTTTCACACCGGCATTCAATACAAGTGATACGGTAACGTTTGAGAAAGGGTCGCTGGGGTATTTTTATCAAAGCAACGACAATGGCAGAACGCTGAGCGCTGATGCCACTGTTGCCAGTGACACATGGTATCTGAGCTATGCAGGAAATCAGTCCAAAGCAGAAAGCTACGAAGACGGGCATGGTAGCCTGGTACTTGATACCCTTTATAAAGCCACAAACCATTTGCTGAGTGGTGGTTATCAGGATGCATCACAACGCCTGCAAATGAGCATTTCTCACCAGCGTATCCCCTATCAGGGCTTCCCGAACCAGTACATGGACATGACTGACAATACCAGTACAGGCATTACGGCACTGTACCAGCGACAGTTCGGAGATATTGCCCTGGATGCCACCGCCAGTACCCGTCATACCACCCATGAAATGGGTTTCTTCACGGCGGAGAAAACAGGCATGATGCCAATGAACACAGACAGCCACGACACTGCACTAAAGCTGAAATGGACAATGCCGGCAGACAACAGCAGCACCTTTGTTTTTGGTCAGGAATATTACGCCAATCGCCTGGACGACTGGTGGCCGGCCGTAGAAGGCTCAGCTATGATGGGCCCCAATGACTACATCAACATTAATGACGGGGAGCGGGACCGCCTTGCAGCCTGGGCTGAATGGTTGTCCGCCGCTGATGAAGACTGGCAGTATCAGGCGGGACTGCGCGCTGAATATGTCACAACAGATACCGGTGAAGTTCAGGCATATGTAAACAGCAGCATGGATGGAATGTCCATGGGTGGCATGTCCATGGGCAGCGGGATGATGATGGCAAACAATCTGGCAGCAGCCAGCGCATTTAATTCAGCAGACCGCAGTCAGTCTGACACACTGTTCGACGCCACGTTGCTGGCTACACGCAAATTATCCGGCGATCAAAGCCTGACCCTAGGTATCGCAAGAAAGAACCGCGCCCCTAACCTTTATGAACGCTACAGCTGGGGAACCAGCGCCATGGCCACATCCATGATTGGCTGGTTCGGTGACGGAAACGGCTATATCGGCAACATCAAACTTGCACCTGAAACCGCCAGTACAGCCTCGGTGTCCTGGCAGGCAGAAAAATCAGACTGGGCAGCAGAAGTGAGTATCTGGTACACGCGGGTATCAGACTACATTGACGTCGACGTCACCGGTACTTTCAACCGCACAGAGTCCGCTGCGGGACAGAGAAACATTCTGCAATTTGTGAACACAGACGCTACTCTTACCGGTGCTGATGTAAAAGCATCGAAGCGTCTGTTTGACAATGAAGCAGGGGCACTGACCTGGAAAACAGCGTTCAGCTGGCAACAAGGTGAGCGCCGTCACGGAGAAGGCAATCTTTACCAAATCATACCGGTACAGAATACTATGAGCCTGGAATATGCCATATCGTCGTTCTCCGGTGCATTATCCTGGCAATGGACAGGCAGTAAAAACGATGTGGATAACCGGCGGAATGAGAACACCACTGACGCCTGGTCACTTCTGCATCTGTCTACTGCATGGCAACAGGGTAATATGACTTTCCACTTCGACATCCATAATCTGCTGGATACCTGGTATGAAGAGCCCGCTGGCGGAGTCAACATTGCTCAATTTAAGCAAACGCCGGAACAGGGCTTCGCGCAGATTGCCGGAAGGGGGCGGTCTTTTGACCTTGGCGTAACACTGGCGTTTTAGACTTAACACTTTATACTCTGCGGTTGTACGCCGCAGAGCAATCTATAATCAGGCCCGCTCTGCAGAAGCAGTACGCCGGAATAACAGACAATGCGGTAATCCACGCTGATGCTACTGATCTTGCTCACCCTGCTACCCGAAAAGCGCCGGCTGAACGCCGTAGCGTTGTTTGTCTGCACGGTGCTGGAAATCGTGCTGATAAACTGGCTTATCGGATTGAACGGTGCGGCCAGTAATCCCTACGCCATCATATTACTGATCCCCCTTGTCGCCGGTCTGGTACAACTTCCCTTCAGGTTGGCCACGGCGGTATTGCTTATCAGTACCGGTGCCCAGTTATTACAACTGCTTGCTTCCCCTGCTTCTCATCATGATGGTATGGCGCAGCATGCGGCCAATATGGTGTGGAGTTTTGCCGGCACCAGCGTGTTTATCGCAGCCATCATTTTTTATTACCGCCGCCAGTTAAGAAAGCGCAATGCGGCTATTGTTGCGCTCAGAGAAACTCAGTTAAGAAATGAACAACTCCTGGCTATTGGCACTGCCGCCGCACAACTTACCCATGATGCTGCAACGCCGGTTCATACAATTAATTTGCTACTGGAAGAATGGCGGGACAGCCCGGATCCGGCACTCATAAAAGAGCTCAGTGAACAGGTCAGCAGACTGAATGGTTTGTTATCTGACTGGCGGGAAGTGGCGGATGATGTCAGAGAGTCCCGCACCACAACCTATCGCAGTTCAGGATTAATCAAAGCATTACGGCATAGTCTGATTCTTGCCAGACCGGAAGCCCTTATTCACTGGCAAACCTTTAATAGCGATTGCATTATTCACGCTGACCGCACTCTGCTGCCTGCGCTTACAAATATTGTCGTGAATGCCTGTGAAGAAGCGTCCGGTGAAGCAGACAACGGCGTGAGCATCACTCAGGTTGTCAGCACCGGTCAATGGACGTTACGGATAGCTAATCCGCTGAATAGTGCGCCACCTGAACACGCACCGGTCATCGGCCGGCAACTTGTTCACAGCGAAAAAGGAAACGGGGTTGCCAGTGTGCTGACAAACGCAACAATTGAGCGGTTCGGTGGCAAAGTCAGTTGGGAAATTATTGATAGCCGGGGCGCTCTCACACTTGAAACCACGGTTATTTTGCCGGCAGAGCAATAATGCAGACTATCTTTATCATTGACGATGATCCCAGACTTTCACAAGTGCTTGCCAGACGGTTTGCCACCAAAACAGAATTTAACGTACATTGCTTTGCATCGGCCAGTGAAGCCATGCACCACCAGCAAACCGGTGTTTATGCAATTTTACTCGATATGATGTTGCAGGATGAAACCGGACTGGATTTTATTGAACAGCTGGCCGCCCGCTTTTGCCCCCGACACCTGATTGTGATGACAGGATACGCCAGCATTCCTACCACCGTGCGGGCCATAAAAAGCGGTGCCACAGACTACTTAACCAAACCGGTTTCTTTCCTGACCATTTTGCAACGCCTCGGAGTGTTGTCAGCCGGAGATGAAAAAGAATCGCTGACACCGATGACGCCGGCACAGGCGGAGTGGGAACATATTCAGCGCACCCTGCACGATCACGAACACAATATTTCCGCTACAGCGAAGGCATTGGGAATGCACCGCAGGACTTTACAAAGAAAACTACAAAAGATGTCACCGGGCAAATAATATTACCCCTTGCCGTCGTCACGGGGTGACGTCAGGGTAGATTTTGATGCATTCAACCATTTGGTCAGTGCCGCATACATTTCTTCCTGCCGGAATGGCTTACTTAAATGATCATTCATGCCACATTCCAGCGCTTTACGTTTGTCTTCCACCATGGCCGCAGCGGTCAAAGCAATAACCGGTACATTGATGCCAGACTCACGGATTTGCCGGGTCGCTTCATAACCATCCATCACCGGCATCTGAATATCCATTAAAATAATATCAAAATGATGGCGGCGTGTTGCAGCCACAGCCAGCGCCCCGTTATCTGCCATAGTGACATCCAGTCCAAGATGACGCAGTTGCTCACCCACAACTTCCTGGTTAATCTCATTGTCTTCTACCAGTAATACGTGACCGCTAAAAGCCCCTTCACGGTTGTCTCTTACCCGTGCCCGCTCAGCTTTAAACTCATCAATTTCCCGTGGCTGAGGTAACTTAAACGGCAGTTTTACTATAAAAGTCGTGCCCTCGCCCTGACGGCTTGTTACTGAGATATTCCCGTCCATGGCGGTTGCCAGACGATGGCTGATGGTCATTCCCAGCCCTGTACCACCAAATTTGCGGCTGGTTGAAGAGTCCGCCTGCGTGAAGGCATCAAAGACTACCTTCTGCTGACTTTCCGACATGCCAATCCCGGTGTCAGTCACTGAAATTACCAGCAAGCATTCATGATCGTCGATATCTTCATACCGGCACACCAGAGTAACACTTCCCTCACTGGTGAATTTAATGGCATTGCTAAGTAAGTTCACCAGTATCTGCCGCAGACGCAATGAGTCACCGGTAAGCCAGGGGCGAAGTTTGCCGTCGAAACGGAATTGCAGTTCAATCCCCTTCGCTTTGGCCTGCTCGATAAATAAATCCCGCAACTGACTGATAATATCCTTAATAGAAAAAATCTGTTCCTCAAGCTCCAGCTTCTGTGCTTCGATTTTGGAAAAATCCAGAATGTCATTGATGATCCCCAGCAACAGCTCGCCGGAATGATTGATTTTTTCAAACTTGTCGCGGAAATTAGCCGGCGGCTCCTGGTTCAGCCCCAACCGGCTTAATCCCAGAATGGCGTTCAGCGGCGTACGGATTTCATGGCTCATATTGGCCAGAAATTCACTTTTCGCACGGTTTGAACGTTCTGCGTCTTTAACCGCTTCAGCCTGAGCATACTCTGACTCAACCAGTCTGCTGTTAGCCTGAGTCAAATCACGGGTACGTCGTTTGACCTGATATTCAATTTCATCAGTATGTCCGGCCACAATAATAATGAACCAGCCCAGCAGCCCGGCGAACAACACAGAACCTGCCAACAGTAAATGCACGCCCCAGGGCTGATAAAGGAAACTGCTGTCGCTCACCTGCAGCAGCACCCAACTGTGTCCTCCGACTGTAATCGTTCTGACCTCATTTAGCGGAAAACGCTCAGTCAGGAAGCCCGCTTTGTTCTGTGCGGACTCATTCCATCCTGTAGTCAGGTATTCTACATCTTCGCCGGAGAGATTTTGCCGGAACAAGGTGGATTGGCCGGACGGTGCCGCCGGGTCAAAGACCAGTACACCCAGAGTAGGCAAAAGAGAATCACCAAAGGCATTCTCAATCATTTCCTGAGCTTTCAAAACCGCAGTGGCATAACCGGAATGATTTGATCCGGTAGTTTTTCCGCCAGGCATGAACATAAGTACGCCAGGTTCAGAGCTGTCACCCTGAACAAGGTTGATAGGCGCAGTGGGGAATAAACGATGGCTGGACCACGCGTTATCCAGCGCTTTCCGGCGGGATATTTGTGAATAAACATCCAGCCCCAGTGCTTTTATGTTACCCGTCATAGGCTCAATAAACGACACGATTACGTGGGTATCACGGTTATCTACCGCCACCATATTTTCTTTGGCATCCAGACCTTTCACTTCAAAATGAATGGTGGGATCGAAGGTCTCGTAACTCGCCTGCATAGCCGTTTCAAACGCCTTCAGTTCCCGCCCCTCCAGTCTTTCATTCCACGATAACCCGTGAATTGAAGGGTTTCGCTTCAGCAGATCCAGCGTGAAGACACGGTATTCTGAAGGGGTGACATCTTCCTGAATTCTGACAAACCCCGCCAGCGCCTGAAGGATATCCGAAACTTTGGACAGTTCACCGCTGAGTGCACGCTCAAGAACGTTCACATTAACAATGAACTCAACTTTGTGTTTTTCCATTTCCGTTTTGGTTACCAGCCAACCCAGCAGCGCCGTGCAGGAAGTAATAGTGATCAGGGAATAAAAAACAAAGCGGAACTTGGATACATGAGAAGACAGGGTTTTCGGTGTAAATACCAGCAGCCAGGGAATGATAAACACGATGCCGATAGCATCGCCCATATACCAGCTTACCCAGTTTTTAAACCAGTCCTGGTCAGAAATAACCCCCTGTGCCCAGAGAAAAATATTACTCAAAGTGGCGCCGGTTAAGGGGCTGATAATTGCTCCGAGCAATAAAAATTTCGCCACCACCGCAGGACGCACAAAATTAACCGGCGCGGGAATGACACTGACAATCAGTACCCGCCCGACCAGCGCCTGTGTTGCCGCAAACGCCCCCATCATGCCGGAAAAAAACAACGACGGCTCTCCGTCGGCATAGTTTAAAGATATAATGAAATTAAGCACTGCAGCACCGGCGAACACACCAAACAATGCAAACGGACCGAGCAAAAGTACGGCCAGCAGACCGAGGCCGGCAGCGGGCCAGACTACCGTAGCATAACCGGGCGGAATGGCAGCCCATATACTGAGAAGTCCAAACAATATATAGACTGTTGAGACCAGAAAAGTGGCCAGCAGTTTTTGCATGTGCGACTGAACTTTAAACATCTATTCCTTTACCTGACCTTCCACCTCAGAAAATCCTGTTTTTTCCGCTGTCACAACATGTTACATACGTAAACCGTGTTCAGCGTAACGCATTAAAACATAGTCTCTATACTATAGTTCAAATTTAAAGAAAAAATATTCTTCACCGGACAGAGTTAATATAGAATCCCATACCTGTCGTAACAAACATTGGCCGGTCCCTTGCGGATCTGATGTGACCCCTGTATGGATTATCCCGTTCTGCCCCACGAAGACGCCCGTTTAAAAGCATTGCATGACCTGAAAATTCTCGATACTGAGCCGGATGAACGGTTAGATGCGATTACTAAGGCCGCGCAAGCGTATTTTGACTGTAAAATATGCCTAATCAGTTTGATAGCAGAAGATCGTCAGTGGTTTAAATCCAGACAATGTCTGGATAAAACTGAGACGCCGAGAAATGTGTCTTTCTGTACTTATGCCATTGCCGAAGAAGAATACCTGATTGTCCCTGATGCCACACAGGATAACCGCTTTGCCGGGAGTCCGCTGGTTAAGGGTGAACCCTTTATCCGGGCTTATGCAGGCATGATCCTGAAATCCCCGGAGGGTTACGAGCTGGGTACATTGTGCGTTATCTATGACGCGCCCCGCACTTTTTCGGCTCAGGATATCAACGTATTACGGGACCTTGGCAAACAAACTAAAGAGATAATTTTCCAACATCTACGTTAAGTCATTGCTCCGTAAAAGGATGCTCAACCAGTAAAGGATACCATGACACAACAATCAGGACGTTTTCCGCCCGGATTTTACGCTTTTCTCACCGGCAGAGGGCTGTTCAGTGTCATAGACTCCATATTAGGCACTGCTGTAGGCTGGCATTTATATCAGGCTACAAAAGATCCCTTCGACCTGGCGCTGGTAGGATTATTTCAAATCGTCCCGGTGTATGTTTTCTTTATCCTTACCGGCTGGGTTGCCGACCATATGTCCCGTAAGAAGGTACTGCAAACCGGGGCCGTTTGCTGGCTGGGTATCATTCTTTGTATCGCCTTTGAGATGCACGACGGAAACTTTAATAAGTGGGTTTTACTGTCGTTATTAATGACACTCGGCACCGTCAAAGCGTTTATATCTCCGTCCATGCAGGCCATTGTGCCCAACCTGGTGCCTCCCGACCGGCTTGGCGCAGCCATCGCGATTACCAGCACCGTGTGGAATCTGGCATTAACCGCCGGTCCCTTCGTCGCCGGGCTGCTGATAGCGTTAATGGACTTCAAAGTGTACTGGACAGTATGCGTAATTTGCTTTGTGATCAGCATCTGTTTCTTGTTTCTGCCCCCGATTGGTCCTGCTAATACCGGAGGACAACGTAGTAAAAAAGCCTTGTGGGAAGGCGTACATTTCATGCAGCGAAATCCCATCGTACTGGGTAGTTTGTCGCTGGATTTACTCATCGTGCTGGGCGGTTCCGTCGTAGCATTATTACCCGTTTATGCCGCGGATATTCTGCACACTGGTCCGCAAGGACTGGGCATGCTGAGGGCCATGCCCGCTATCGGCGCGGTACTCATCGGCATTTATCTGTCGAAATTTAAAACCGACTTCCGCCACGCCGGTTATACACTATTCACTGCCCTGTTTGTCTTTGCCTGCTCCGTACTGGTATTTTCGCAGACGACCAGTATCTGGATAGCCTGCGCATGCTTATTCATTTACGGCGCATCAGATATGTTCAGCGTGGTTATCCGCGGCTCCGTTATTCAGCATAATACACCGGATGCACTGCGGGGACGTGTAGGCGCGCTGAATGCCATCTTCATTGCGTCATCAAATCAACTGGGGGATTTCAGAGCAGGAACGGTAGCTGCCGCAGCAGGGCCCGCCGGCGCTGCATTGATTGGAGCAATCACAGCTTTTGGTGTGGTTGGATGGGGAATCTGGCAATTCCCCTCACTGAGAAAACTGACTTCAACGGATATGAAAGAAAAAGCCTGAGGCTTTAAAGATTGATCACCAGATTGTTTTCCACAATAAGCAGCATCATCAGACCCGCAGCAAAACAATATAGTACCGGATCAGACACACAATCTTTCAGATAGTTTTTCATTTTATCAATACGGTGGTTCATAGAGGACTTCCCGTTTTTCGGTTATCAACCACTTAAATTTACCATAAATTAACAAACTTTAAACATTAAACTTTAGCATGAAGCTGCCCGCCGTAGAATCCGGCAACAGAGTCGTATGATTGCGTGTCTGTTCTTGCAAAGCGTCCGGCGACCGTTATATCCTGAGAGAGTAAATGAACAGGAAAAAATTATTCCTCTGATGAAAGTCTTTACTGCATTTTTAATGGTTTGTCTGCTTGGTGTGTTCACTATGAACGCGCAGGGCAATGTGCACGATGCTGCGCGACACCATGCTATGCAAACTGTACAAATGAATATGACCGGCCACATGCAGGCACATTCAGAGCCTGATGTAATGATGTCCGGTATGACTCAGGAAGTTTGCTGTAAACAGGAGTGTCATTGTGATGTCTCCATGTGCCACGGTAGCCTGTTCGTGCTGTCTCACTTTACGCACTTTACCGCAGCAGTTGTGGTAAATGATACCACTAGCACCATATCAGAACCGCTGACTGCTCATGGTGGTCCGCCCTTCAAGCCCCCTATCCGGTTAAGTTAATTACAGTTAAACACCTCCTGCATTGCATGCAGGCGGACATTACTTTTTTAACCGGAAATAGCTATGAACAACCAGGATTCGTCACGTCGTCGTTTTCTTTGCGGCGCGGTGACCTCAATGTCAGCGATGGCATTATATCAGGCCGCCCCCCGTTGGGCTGTTGCTCAGGGGAACACTGAATTTCAGACCAGTAATGATGAAGTTAATCTGAAGATCAGCCAGCAAACATTTTCTTTTGGCAACAAGAAAAATAACACCATTACCATCAACGGTCAGATGCCGGGGCCACTACTGCGTTTTCGCGAAGGTGAACGGGCAGTGATTAACGTCACTAATACCCTCAGCGAAGACACGTCAATCCACTGGCACGGCATCATTTTGCCCGCCAACATGGACGGTGTGCCGGGCTTATCCTTTGCCGGCATCAAGCCGGGCGAAACCTTCAGATACGAATTTGATTTGCAACAAAGCGGTACCTACTGGTACCACAGCCACTCGGGCTTACAGGAACAGATTGGACATCTTGGCCCGCTGGTTATTCATCCCGCTGACGGCGATATTGGTGCCGACCGGGAACATATGATCCTGCTGTCAGACTGGACCTTTGAAGATCCTCACGAAATATTCCGCAAGCTTAAAGTGTCTGAAGGTTATTACAACTACCAGAAGCGGACCATTTTCGACACGTTACAAGATGTGGAAGAACAAGGCCTGGCCGATACATGGCATGTTCGCAGTATGTGGAACAGCATGCGGATGGATCCCAGGGATATTGCTGATGTGTCAGCCAGCGCATATACCTACCTGATGAATGGCCGGGATGCGGTGATGAACTGGGAGGCTCTGTTTAATCCGGGAGAAAAAGTCAGGCTGCGGCTGGTGAACGGTTCCGCCATGACTTATTTCGACTTCCGAATTCCGGGGCTGGAAATGACGGTTGTCGCGGCAGACGGTCAGCCGGTAAAACCTGTCACCGTTGATGAGATCCGTATTGCCATCGCAGAAAGTTACGATGTGATTGTACAGCCCAAAGAGAACAAAGCTTATACCCTCTTTGCCGAAAGTTATGATCGCAGCGGTTTTGTTCGCGGCACGCTCGCGCCACGGCCTGGCATGAGCGCCGCCGTCCCTCCCCGCCGGACGATTACTGAACGTGGTATGAATGCCATGAGCATGGATCATGGTGATATGGATCACAGTAGTATGAGCCACGAGGATACCGGCCATGGCAGCATGGACCACAGTGGAATGCATCATGCCGCCATGAATCATAAATCCGCGGAAACAAACGCCTCCGGTACAACGAAGCCCGTTGACCATAGTAGTATGGATCATGGCAGTATGAGCCACGGAAATATGGATCACAGCGCGATGAAGCACGCAGGTCACGACATGCAGGGCAGCGGCAAACCTGCCGTCGATGATATTGCCATCCATCACGACGCGGACGGACACGGTCCGGGGGCAGCGATGATTGCAGCGAATCCCCGTTCAAGACTGGACGAACCCGGCATTGGCCTGGGTAATGACGGTCGCCGGGTACTCGTTTATAAAGATCTCACCGGTGCTCAAACCTGGGGGGACGAACGGGAACCGTCCCGCAACCTCGAACTTCACCTTACCGGAAACATGCAGCGCTACATGTGGTCATTTGACGGTAAAAAGTTCAACGAGGTTGACGGACCGGTAGTGTTCCAGCACGGAGAACGGTTAAGGCTGGTGCTGGTAAACGATACTATGATGGACCACCCTATCCATTTACATGGTATGTGGATGGAACTGGAAAATGGTCAGTATCCCCGTCCACGAAAACATACCATCAGCTTAAAACCCTCAGAAAAAGTGTCATTACTTATCACCGCGGATGCTATGGGTGACTGGGCCTTCCACTGCCACCTGCTTTATCACATGGAAGCCGGCATGTTCAGGGTAGTCAGTGTTCAGCACGGAGGGCATCATAATGATTAAACACAATCTTTTAGCCGCTGCTGTGCTCAGCAGTATTACATTCTCAACCTGCGCAATGGCAGAGGATAAATCAGACTGGCCTTCACCGATGATGGAAATGGCAGCCTGGCAAATCATGCTCGACAGGCTGGAATTATCCCGTAATACAGATAAAGAAAATGTGTTTACCTGGGATGCCACCGCCTGGTACGGCGGCGATTATCACCGCGTTGTGTTAAGGACTGAGGGCGAAAATCAGCAAAACGATGGTCATCCCACCGACCTTGAAAGAACAGATATCAGCTACAGCTACATGATTTCATCCTTCTGGTCACTGCAGGCCGGCCTTGGTCTGAAAGGTGAGATGTCGTCTGGGGAGAACGCCGAGCACTATGCAGTATTCAGTCTGACTGGCCTTGCGCCTTACTACTTTGAAACCGACTCCAGTTTGCTTATTAATGAAGACGGTGACGTTCAGTGGCTTAACGAGTTTGAATATGACTTTTTGCTGACGCAAACCAGTTATCTTCAGCCCAGGTTAACGGTGAATACCAACCTGACAGATTCAGAGCACTTTGGCAGAGAGGCCGGTGTTGAATCCGTGCGGTTCGGCTTGCGTTACCGTCAGGAAGTGGTGCGGGAGTTTGCGCCATACTTTGGTGTTTACTGGCAAAAGCAGTTAGGACAAACTGCGAACACTACCGCTGCAAACGGTGAAGACACGTCCGAATTCGGCTTTATTGCCGGCGCGCGGATCTGGTTCTGACAATAAAAAAGCACAGCGGCCGTTGCTTCTGTGCTTTTAGTATCTGAATATGCCACCGGGGCTGATGCCCCGGCCTGTTAAAATGCGGTATTAATCTGTACGCTCAGAATTTGCGCTTTCGCATGCTCTGTAGCGGTAAGATCGCTGACAATAGAGCCGATTGCACGTTGCTGAGATACCGCCGCTTCACGTCCTTTGATATACACGTAGGCCATATCCAAACTGGTGTCATCAGTCAGCGCCCAGGTTGCTCCGGCACTTACCCAGTGACGATCTGTGTCAGGAATGCTCAGTGAGCGGTGTGCAAAACTCACAGCGCCTTCATCATAAGCATAACCGGCACGCAACGTCAGCTTCTCATCATACTGATAAGTAACACCTGCACTCCAGCGCCAGGTATCTTCAAAATCTTCTTCTTTGAGCAGCAAATCATAGCCACTGTCCAGATTCGCTTCCAGCTTGTCAAAGGTGCTCCAGTCTGTGTAATTCACACTGGCCTGCACAGACCATTGCTCATCAATTTCTTGATCGATGGCCAGCTCAGTGACTGCAGCGAAATTCAAATCCAGACTACCGCCCTGATTATACAGCTCAGCAACTTCAGGGATCAGCACACCCAGATCTGACTTAATTTCACCGGCCAGTTTCAGCTGTGTTTCAGCACGGTAACTTAACGCCACATTTGTGCCGTCAACCGGTTGCCAGAATACACCGGCGTTCCAGCCATAGCCGATATCATCACCGGCCATTTCGACAATAGTCAGATTACCCAGCGCCGGATTACCCATCACCTGGCCGAAGACCTGAGGAATAGAGGTACTGATTTTCGCATCGGCATAAGTAACATTCAGCCCAAGCCCCAGACTTAATGTGTCTGTTGCTTTCCAGGCAACAGCCGGATTTACCGTAAAAGAGATGATCTCAGCTTCATCTGCATAATGCAGCGCATTGTAATCATCGCTGTAATCTGTCGACAGGCCGTAGCTGGTAAACAAACCAATGCCCCAGGAGAACTTATCGTTAACCGGCGCAGCGTAAAAAATGGAAGGGATGACGGCTGATTCAGCAATGTCTTCAGCACTGGCATCACTGGTAATGGTTGCGCCGCCTACTGAGGTGGTCATATCACCGCGGATATCCACTTCGGGGTCAAGGTAGCTGACCTGGGCGCTGAATTGTGCTTTATCAAACGCGGTGATAGCGGCCGGGTTAGTTGCCAGCACAGAAGCGTTTTCCGGCTTTGCAGCCTGACCCGCCATAGCGCGACCCAGTCCGTTCGCACTGTGTTCATTTACCTGAAAACCTGCAGAGAAAGCAGAAGAAGAGAACAGTCCGGCTACAGAAAGCGCAAGCGCTGTACGGACGAATAAAGGATGCTTCATAAAAACTCTATGATTATTGAAAAAGGGCCGCATCCTACTGGTACGACCGGTTGCCTTCAAGTAAAACAAATGTAAATGCTTATTTTTAAGACGAATTACAGTAAAACGATTCGATAAAGGCCTGAAAACCACTGATAAGGGAAATGTTGCGGGGTGCTTTTAATTGCTATGATTCACTTTGCATAATAAAAATATCTGACCGGGAAAATCATGACACTCAGACACTTATTCACCATTTCTGCACTCACAGCCTCTTTATGTTTCAGTGCAGGAAAAGTTATTGCAAGCACGCCCCAGCAAACAGAAAGTTTTGAAATGTGGCCTGGCGCACAGTACAGCCCGTCCATCCCCACGGTAAAATCGGTGCTCGGGTATAACACCGGCGAACGCATCACGACCCACAGTGATATGCTGACCTATTTCAAAGCACTGGCAGAAGCTGCTCAGGAGCGGGTCCATCTGGTTAAATACGCAGAAAGCTGGGAGGGCCGTGCGCTTATTTATGTCGCTATCGGTTCGCCTGAGCATATTAAGGACCTGGAGCAGTTCGCAGCAAATATGAACCGCCTGGCCGACCCCCGAAAAACTTCCCGTGATGAAGCTAATAAGCTCATTGCTTCCCTGCCCTCGTCGGTATGGCTTCAGCACGGTGTTCACGGTAACGAAATCAGCAGTACCGATGCCGCAATGATGACGGCTTATCACTTGCTGGCAGCACAGAATGACCCTTTAACGGCGAAGGTGCTAAAAAACACACTGGTCTTTATCGACCCGCTGCAGAACCCCGATGGCCGCACCCGGTTTACGCACAATTACTATTCCTCCACAGGCTTACAGGACAGCGATGATCGCCTGAGCGTTGATCAGAATGAGCCATGGCCCAGGGGCAGAAGTAACCACTATCTGTTCGACATGAACCGCGACTGGCTCGCCATTACCCAACCTGAAACGCTGGGGCGGGTGAATGCCCTGAACCACTTCAAGCCAACGGTAGTCATCGACTTACACGAAATGGGTAGTGACTCCACTTACTTTTTCGTGCCGGCAGCAAGTCCGATCAACCCGCATATGCAGCAGGCACAGCTCGACAATAACGATTTAATAGGCAGAAACAACGGTAAACATTTTGACCGCATGGGTTTTGACTATTTTACCCGCGAAGTCTATGACGCATTTTATCCGGGCTATGGTGACAGCTGGCCTACTTTTTACGGAGCATCTGCTGCCACCTATGAAGTGGCTTCTACCCGTGGAATGACATTCAGAAATAAAGACGGCAAAGTGAATCACTATCGCGATCCTGTGCAAAAGCACTTTGTTGCCTCCCTTTCTACCCTGGAAGCAGCAGCGGATAACCGTGAAAAAATCCTCACTGATTTTTACCAGTATCAGGTTAATGCTATTGAAGCCGGTAAAAAAGATGACGAGCGTACCTTTATTATTCCGGCAACCACCGACCGTGCCGGCAGCCACCGTCTGGCTGCATTAATGGCGACCCACGGTGTCGAAGTAAAACAGGCAGGCGAATCATTTAAAGCATGTGGCACGCGGTATAACAAAGGGGCCTATATCATTGACACTGCCCAGCCCCGTGGCCGGTTTGTGAAAACCACCTTTACCCGCCAGGTCGATATGGCGGAATCATTCATCAAAGAGCAGGAACGGCGCCGGGCCCGCAAGCTGGACGATGAAATTTATGATGTGACAGCCTGGTCTCTGCCATTGTTATTCAATATCAAAACCGACAGTTGTGATGATGGTTTATCTGTAAAAGGCAGCTACGTGACACCTGATATGCCCCTGAAAGGCAATGTGGATAAACCGGACGCCAGTGTAGCCTGGCTGGTGCCCTGGGGTGATGCCGCAGCCGGCCGTTTTCTGACAGCCGCGCTGCAACAGGGGATCCATTTGAAAAGTGCTGATGAAGCCTTCACTCTCGACGATAAACGCCGGTTTCCGGCCGGTACATTAATTATTGAAGTGAAAGCCAATGGCGAAGGCACCGGTGAAAAAATTGCAGCTCTTGCAGCACAAACCGGCGCGCTGGTAACAGGCACTGACAGCAGTTGGGTAACTGACGGTCCCAGCTTCGGCAGCCGCAGTACACCGGTGATGTCAGCACCCAATATTGCTATGGCCTGGGATTCTCCCACCAGCTCACTGAGCGCCGGCAGCACCCGCTTTGTTATTGAGCGGCAGTTTAACTATCCGGTCACCGCAATCCGGACAGATATGCTGGCAAGCAGAAACCTCAACCACTATCAGGTGATCATTTTGCCCGCAGGCTGGTACAACGGAGCCTTAGGCCAGCGCGGCGCTGAAAACCTCAAGGCCTGGGTAAAACAGGGAGGTGTGTTGATCACTTTTGCACAGGCAACCGCTTTTGCAGCCTCACCGGATAACGGCTTGCTGGATGCAGACGTGGAATACAGCTTTAACGATGAAACGGTGGAAGCAGATGAACAGGCAGATCATCGTGGTCATGTTGCCGGTTCACATATTACTGATAAATCGCAACTTATTCGTCGCATTGAAAACAACCAGCGTTCACCGGATTACGTTGCCGGTATCCTTGCGAAGGTTGAAGTGGACCAGGAGCACTGGCTTACCGCAGGGGTCAATCCTGAAGTGGTTTCGCTGGTAACAGGTAATACTATTTTTGCGCCCATGAAACTGGATGCCGGTAAAAATGTTGCCTGGTATAAAGGTGCTGATGAGCTGCTCGCATCCGGATATTTATGGGACGAGAACCGCGAACAGCTGGCTTATAAGCCATTTCTGATGGTGCAACCGTCCGGCGAAGGCATGGTGATAGGCTTTACCCAGGACCCTTCAAGCCGCGCATATATGGATGGTCTGAACGTCATGCTATTGAATGCCATATTCCGTGGCGCAGCGCATGCATCACCACGACGCTGATCTGACAGTTAATCCTGTTACGGTTTCATCTTAACGTAACAGACTGGCATGAAGAATCAAGGTATTGTTATATTGTAACAATACCTTTTTTATGAGAACACAATAATGATAACAAGACGACAATTCACCTTTGGTCTCGCGGCCCTTTCCGCTGGTAGCAGCGCATTCGGCGGGCTCGCGAATGCAGCAACTCAGCATGCCGCAGGCGGACTGCGTGCAGCGACCGGGTTTGGCCCGCTGAAACCGGATCCGGCTTCCCTGCTGGATTTACCGGAAGGCTTTACTTATAAAGTCATTTCTGCGCTGGGCCAGGCCATGTCTGACGGCCTGAATGTGCCGGATAAAGCTGACGGAATGGGCTGTTTCAAACTGGATGAACAACGTGTGGCTCTGGTGAGAAACCATGAGCTTACGCCAAAAGACCGGGCCTTACAGCCTGCATCGGTTGCCTCGCACAAAACTGCTGACGCCTACGACACCGCCCCCGACGGGAACGCACTGCCCGGTGGCACGACTACCATGGTGTATAACTTAATTACCGGTGAAACAGAGAGCCAGCATGTGAGTTTATGCGGCACAATCCGGAACTGTTCCGGTGGCATGACTCCCTGGGGCAGCTGGCTCACTTGCGAAGAGAGTATTGATAAGCCGTCGGCTTATAACAATAAAGACCACGGCTGGGTTTTTGAAGTCCCCTCAACAGCACAAACCCTTGTCTCACCTGAGCCGCTTAAAGCCATGGGCCGCTTTAACCATGAAGCTGCAGCAGTGGACCCCCGCACCGGTATTGTTTACATGACGGAAGACCGGGGAGACAGCCTGTTCTACCGCTTTATTCCCGATGTGCCCGGCGATCTTATCAAAGGTGGCAGACTTCAGGCGCTGGCAATAAAAGCCAGTCCGGGTTACGACAGCCGCAACTGGGTTAACCCGGCGATGCCGCTGCAACAGTGGCTCGACGCCAGCTGGATAGATTTGTCAGACCCGGAGAGTCCGGAAGATGATCTCCGCAAACGGGGATATGCAGACGGTGCAGCCCTGTTCGCCCGTGGTGAGGGGATTCACTGGGGAGACGGTGAACTCTATTTCTGCTGTACCAATGGCGGCAAAAAGCAACTGGGACAAATTATGCGCTATCAACCTTCTGCGTCTGAAGGCACAGAACACGAAGCAGCTAAGCCGGGCCGGCTACAATTGTTCCTGGAAAGCACAGATAAATCCCTGTTTAACTTTGGCGACAATCTCACTGTTGCACCTTTTGGTGATCTAATTGTTTGTGAAGATCAGTACACAGACGTCGTTGACAACCATTTGCGGGGTGTAACCCCGGATGGCAGTGTGTATCCTTTTGCCCGCTTACATGATCAAACTGAACTTGCCGGCGCATGCTTCTCACCGGACGGCAGTACCCTGTTTGTTAATTTGTATTCACCGGCCAGAACCGTCGCAATTACCGGTCCCTGGTCAGCCAGAAGCAGATAATACCTGTTTACCGGACAGCCGGGTGTGGCTGTCCGTTTTCCTCTCCCCACCTGAAATGTTTATTTTTTATTCAATTTTGCACTAAACCCCGGGCAGAACCGTATGCTATTCTGAAAATGCTGCATAGCAGCATAACTTAAGGAACAGGCGATGAAACCACTGAAAATTAATCTCGCTTTACAGGGTGGCGGGGCCCACGGTGCTTTCACCTGGGGGGTGTTAATCAGGCTGTTGGAAGAGGAATGGCTGGAGTTTGACGGCATCAGCGGCACCAGTGCCGGTGCAATGAATGCAGTAATGCTGGCTGAAGGCTGGCGTAAAGACGGTCGCCGGGGGGCAGCAGCACAACTGGATGCATTCTGGGAAGCCATCGCTGACAAAGGTATACAGATGCCCATGCCGAAAATATTGGAGCAATCATTGAACAAATGGTGGATGAGCATGTTTCAACATTTCTCCCCCTACGACATCAATACGATGGACATCAACCCGCTGCGGGATGTGCTCGATGAAATTACTGATTTCAAAGCACTGCAACACCACTCCCCTTTTCGCTTGTTCATAGCCGCAACTGAAGTGACGACGGGAAAACTGGAACTCTTTAATGAACAGGAGCTGACCGTCAGTCACGTTCTGGCTTCTGCCTGTTTGCCCAACGTATACAAAGCGGTGACGATAAATAATAAACACTACTGGGACGGTGGCTACGCGGCCAATCCCGCAATCTTTCCGTTGATCCACAGTTGTGAGGCTCAGGATGTTCTGATTGTGCTGCTGCAACCATTACAACGGAGAGCACTGCCCGTCCGTTCAGAAGAAATCAGTGACCGCATCAGTGAACTCACATTTCACTGTGCATTCTTGCGGGAGATGCGCTCAATGCTGGACATTAAAACCTCGTCTCAACGGTGGGGCTGGGTTTCCGGAGATTTTGAGAAACGTATACGGGCCACCCGCACCCACATCATAGAAAACAGTGAATTAATGTCTGCCCTTGACCAGATGAGTAAGTACGACAATTCAAGGGCGTTCCTTCTGGAACTGAAGGAGGAAGGCATAAAAACCGCTGAGCAATGGCTGGAAACCAGCACCGGAGATTTGGGGAAAAGAGACAGTTGCGATTTACCCGGACTTTTTGGCTAAACCTTATTGATAAATATTCTCATTTGCATTAAGATGATTTCACCTTTTGAGAATTGAGCCTGTTAATTTTCAACCTGGTACTACTCCTCCAGCCAAAAGGCAGGACCCTTAGACCGCCGGAGCTCATCCCGGCGGTATTTTTTTGGCCTGAATTACAGTCCCATAGACTTCAGTTTTGCATCCAGACGGGGATAAACACGGCGGGCATTACCTGAGTAAACCTGAGTACGTTGTTCCTCAGTTAAATCCAGCGCATCGACATAACGTTTAGTGTCGTCGAAGTAGTAACCGGTTTCCGGGTCAATGCCGCGCACCGCACCAATCATTTCTGAACCAAAAAGAATGTTGTCCAGATCGATAACATCAAACAGTAAATCGATACCCGGCTGGTGATACACACACGTGTCAAAATACACATTTTTCATCACATGCTCACGTAACGGGGGCTGCTCAAGCATATCGGCAAGACCGCGGTAACGTCCCCAGTGATAAGGCACTGCACCGCCACCATGAGGAATGATAAAGCGCAGATCCGGAAACTCTTTGAACAGATTTCCCTGCAGGAACTGCATGAATGCCGTGGTGTCTGCGTTCATATAGTGAGCACCGGTAGCGTGGAAGTTGGCATTACAGGAGCCGGACACATGGATCATTGCCGGTACATCCAGTTCTACCATTTTTTCATAGAAGGGATACCAGCTTTCATCTGTCAGCGGCTTTGATGTCCAGTGACCGCCTGAAGGATCCGGGTTCAGGTTACACCCGACAAAACCCAGTTCGTTTACGCAACGTTCCAGTTCGTCCACTGAATTTTTAATCGGCACGCCCGGGGATTGCGGCAGCTGGCAAACACCAATGAATTGCTTCGGATATAAATCCACCACACGCTTAATTAAATCGTTACATGCGCTGGTCCACTGTTTAGAAACGGCTTCGTCCCCCAGGTGGTGCGCCATGGCTGACGCGCGGGGAGAAAAAATGGTCATATCTGAACCGCGTTCAATCAGCAAACGAAGCTGGTTTTTCTCAATACTTTCCTGAATTTGCTCATCACTGATATGAGGAACTTCAGGTAACGCTTTACCCGCCTTAAACGCCGCCAGTTGCGCATCACGGAATAATTGAAGTGGTTCCGGTGCCGTTGTGTAATGGCCGTGACAATCAATAATCATAATCAATCCTGTAACTTATTGTTTCCCGGGCGCAGAGAAAGCTGAGTCTGCGACCAGCACTTCTCCACGCATGAGCAAACGGGCTGTGCGCAACAGCGCAGAACGGTTAATTTTTAAAGTCGACAGCGAACCGCTGCCCTCCACATCCATTGCCACAGTGAAACTGCCGGTTGGATGTTCTATTTCAAGACGGGAGTAGTCGCTACAACCTTTGAGGTAGCCGTAGGCGATGGAACCGTCCACCACGCAGGCTGTAGCAACACTCACCGAACCCAGTACACCTATGGCATCATGCACACGGTGTGGAATAAAGGTGCGGGTATTCAGCAAACCACCCCGGACAGGGGCCGATATAAGCGACATTTTAGGGACAGTTTTATCGCTTACATCACCAAGGTTCATTTGCCGGCCCGCTTGTAACCTGATGCTTTCAATACGTTCTTTAACGCCGGTATTTTTTTCAATTTCCGCAGGAGACTCATCGCCTGTTAAGCCAAAGTCAGCGGCATTTAACAGCACAACAGGCATGCCGTTATCGATACAGGTCACTTCCACACCATCAATCACATCTTTGGCATTGCCGGTGGGAAACAGTGCGCCGCAACTGGCTCCGGCAACATCGAGGAAATCAATCAGAACCGGCGCTGCCGTGCCCGGCACGCCGTCAATACGGGCATCACCTTCATATACCGGCGCACCGTCTTTAACTTCGACCTGTGCTACCGCAAGGCCACCGGTATTAACCATGTGAATACGCACACTGGTGATACCTTCCTGCGCGTCAATTAAGCCTTGTTCAATCGCGAAAGGACCCACGCCTGCAAGAATATTTCCGCAATTCTGGCCATCACTGACCACTGCTTTATCCACCACAACCTGCAGGAAAAGATAATCCACGTCGGCATCGTCTCTGGTAGACGGACTGACTACTGCAACCTTGCTGGTCAACGGATGGGCACCGCCCACACCGTCGATTTGTCTGTCATCCGGAGATCCCATTGCAGCCAGCAAAACCTGGTCCCGCAATACAGTATCTTCCG
Organism: Alteromonas sp. ABH4_456; assembly: GCF_056160645.1. Taxonomy (NCBI): domain Bacteria; kingdom Pseudomonadati; phylum Pseudomonadota; class Gammaproteobacteria; order Alteromonadales; family Alteromonadaceae; genus Alteromonas; species Alteromonas sp. ABH4_456. Next base: position 35,614 of record NZ_JBSWXO010000011.1, on the reverse strand, counting down.
GTAACGAAGATGCCAGAAAATACAAGCCTTTAGACGTTCCGCCGCGCATCAGATGGCAGGGAATGGCCTTCACTTGCTGTACTCCTCGTAAGACACATATTTCAGGCCTTTTTCAGCCAAACGCTCACGCATATTGTAAATATCCAGCCCCAGTTCTCCGGCGGCCAGGCGATCCCGTTTGGATGCTTCGTTATCAAGACGCTTCTGTACTTTTTCATGCACTGCATCCGCTTCGTTACGCTGCACAACCACAACACCATCGTCATCGGCAACAATAATGTCGCCCGGATGAATCAGTGCGCCGGCACAAACCACTGGCACGTTTACGCTGGCGATGGTTTCCTTCACTGTGCCCTGGGCAAAAATAGCTTTAGACCAGACGGGAAATTCCATTTCCTGCAGCGTTGCGGTATCACGCACACCGCCGTCAATGATTAACCCTTTTACGCCACGGGCTTTTAGCGAGGTAGCCAGCAAGTCACCAAAAAAACCGTCAATGCAGTGACTGGTGGGCGATACAACTAATACATCTCCGGGTTGACACTGCTCAACAGCAACATGGATCATCCAGTTATCACCCGGGGCAACCTGACAGGTTACGGCCGTTCCGGAAATACTGGCCGGACGATAAATTGGACGCATGTAATCAGCCAGCAAACCTTTGCGGCCCTGAGCTTCGTGGACGGTAGCCACTTCCGCGCCTTCATATTTTTTCAGCGTGTCCTCAGATGCACGTGGACAATTCGTAACGCATACTGCCATAACCTTAAACCCTTCTGACTTTTTGATGTGGCTCAGTATGCGCCGGTAAATGTTAAAAAGCCGTTTAGAAACCTGTGCAGCATCATTACTTTTTTCTATAATGGCAAAAAATCGCTACTGGTTTGCCATGCCATGTTGAATATCCGGCACCTGCACTGTGCACTTGAAATTAAAAAGTACTGCAATCTGTCAGAAGCAGCCCGACAAGTGCATCTCACCCAATCTGCCCTTACTCAAAGCATTAAAAAACTGGAAGAGAGCATTGGCTGGACGCTGTTTACCCGTTCCTCCTCCGGTATGTTCGTAACCCCGGAGGGAGATGTTTTTCTTAACCGGTTTGGCCGTGCCTTCAGTTTGCTGGAAAGCTTTGCCACCACTTTATTCAGTGCCGACAAGCATGGCAGAACGTCGTTTCTGCGGGGGGTCACTACAAGGCAACTTGATGCTCTGGTACATATTGTTGAATTGCAAAGTTACACGGCTGCATCAGTAAAAATGGGCTTGTCTCAACCCACGCTTCACAGAACTATCCGTGATCTGGAAACCTTGTGCCAGCAAACCCTGTTCAACCGCTCCCCCACCGGTGTCGAGGCCACCTGGCGTGCCAGACAGTTTTCCCGTATTGCCTCATTGTATTTTTCAGAACTCAGCCAGGGGCTGGACGAAGTCGCAGAATTAAATGGTGAAAAACTGGGTAGCGTGCGTATTGGCAGCTTACCGCTGGCACGGTCAGAGATTGTTCCCAAAGCTGTACTCGCTCTGCTTGAAGAGGCGCCGGGCGCCAATATAAGTATTGTCGACGGTCCTTATGAAGAGCAGCTGCATGCCTTGCTGCACGGACATATTGATATACTGGTAGGCGCCTTGCGCTTCCCTGCCCTGTCTGACGATATTGAGCAAATCCCTTTGTTTGATGATTACCTGTCAATTGTGACCGGCAGTCACCATCCGCTGGCCGCTAAATGCCCCCTAACGACACAAGACTGGCAATCACTGAAGTGGGTTGCGGCAAAAGAAGGCACACCGGCACGAAAAGCCTTTGGCGATCTGCTTCATGCCATTTGCCCCGATCACGCTTACGAAGTGATTGAATGCAGCTCACTGATGGCAATTCGCGGACTGCTAATCAACAGCGACCGCGCCGCCATCCTGCCTGCCCGCCAGGTTGAAATTGATGTTGCCGCAGGATTGCTGGCGGTCAACCCGACGCCACTGAGCGATGCACCGAGACAGATTGGCTATACATTAAGGAAAAACTGGCACCCCACCCGGTTGCAAAAAGAATTTTTAGATCATCTGAGGGCAAGGACAGACAAACTAGACTAAAGTATAAAAAAGCAACAATCCATGTAATTTACATTAATACATGCAATGGCGGGGAAAATTTATCATGGCAAATATAAAATCCGGAAGACCCCGTTATCTCGTCCTTCTGGCTTTGAGTGCGAGTCGTTCGTTATCTGTATTTATTATGTTCATCAGCGCAGTCACAATTGCCGGCTACCTTACTGAGATACCTTATCTTTACAGGCCGTCAGGTGACCAGGCTGCTACCCATCCGTTTACCTGCGCCCAAATATTTATTCTGGCATTATGTATATTTGTAAACCGTCCCGGTCACCGGCAAAATATTAAATGGCTGCTCGGGCTGAGTTTCATGTTGTCTCTGGTTCTTCTCATCGACAGTCTGCTCAGTCTGAGACTGTCAGATTACGTTATTCCGTTTAACCGTATAGCTGCACAAGAGCATAGTAATGGTCTGACAAACCATGTAGGGCTAAACACGTTTATCACCTTCATGTTAGTCTGGTGCTCCGTTATTTTACGCATTAACCACCGGCCACTCTGTTCCCAGGGGTTTGCGTTTGTTGCTTTGTCCCTTCCGTCCCTTGCTCTGTTCGGCTACGCCTACTCTCTTCACAGCTTTCACGGCGAAATGTCGCTTATCTCTGCAGTAAGTTTATGCTTGCTGTGTTGTTCTGCATTGTGGAGCACTGCCAATCACGGCGCGCTGCGCGCAGTGTTATCCCCCTACATTGGCGGCAGGATAGCGCGGTTTCAGTTTACTACCGGATTTATCGTGGTCTTCAGTTTTGGCTATCTGCTGGTGCGTTCTATCGTATCCATCGACGACTCAGACAGGGTCGGCGCTTATGCCGTTGCGGTATGCTGGCTGATTATCATTCTGGTCACAATCAGTGCTACGTTATTTGAGCAAGCTGATAAATACCGCAGACGGATGGAGAACCGCCTGCTGATCACGTCCAGAACAGATCCGCTCACAGGACTTCTGAACCGGCGGGCGTTTGACGAAGTCCTTCAATATGAGAGCACCCGCTCCGGCCGCCACCCGGTGACTGCTTCACTTTTGCTTCTGGATATCGACCATTTTAAACAGGTGAACGATATTCACGGTCATCCTGCCGGCGACATGGTGCTGCAACGCATTGCAGAACTGCTTAAAACAAATCTTCGGGACACCGACAGCCTGTGTCGTTTTGGCGGCGAAGAATTTGCTGTCTTATTACCTGGCACTTGCCCGGAAGGCGCGATGGTGGTGGCAAAAACACTGCGTAAATTTATTGATGACGAGATATTCAGAAATGAAGAAGGTACAACCATACCGGTTACTGCATCATTCGGCGTCACGAATCTGACAAAAGGCGGCATCAGCAGCGCAGTGAGCCGCGCGGATCAGGCCCTTTATCAGTCAAAACAACGAGGCAGAAATCGTGTGTCCGCTAACGTACTAGTGCCTCCGCGGTCCGCCGGAATTGGTCATCGTAGCAACAAGGTAGTCCGCCAGCTGGCTTTTTAGACTGCAAAAACACTGTCAAACCCATGTACTGACGATTACAATGCGTGTCCGTTGTCCATTCATCTGTAGTGCAAGGAAATTTCATGGAAACGATACATCGCGATTTTATCGACGCCTGGCAGCGTTTCGACCTCTGGCTGACGACATCATTGTTTCCGAAATGGGCTGCACAGGGTTTTGCTGAAAACGGCGCCGCACTGGAATGTTTTGATGGTGAAGGCAAGCCCGACTGGCAAGCCGACAAGCGTATGCGGGTGCAATCAAGACAAATATTTTCAATGTGCTACGGCTATAAAAAAGGGTTCCTGCCTGAAGGTAAAGCCCTGGCGCAGGCAACGGAAAAGTTTATCAGCAATGCCTGTCCTGACGCCCTTCCAGGCTTTTACCCGATGACCCTTGATGCATCCGATAAAGTAAAAAATGCCGCTACCGATTTGTATGATGTGGCATTTTTTCTGCTGGCATACAGTTGGCAAAAAGACGCGCTGAATGATGATCATGCTCTGCTGAAAGCGAAAAACCTTGCACTGCACGTGGATACTGTTCTGAAAAGTGATCATGGTGGCTGGCTTGAAGGGACATATGCCCACACCACGCGGCGTCAAAATCCGCACATGCATTTGTTCGAGGCCTTTATTCACCTGTACCGGGTCAGTAACGACTCGTTCTGGCTTGAACGCTGCAATCAGGTGTATGCACTGTTTGAGCAGCATTTTTTCGATGCACAGCACGGTGTGTTGCTGGAGTTTTTCACCACAGACTGGCAGCCATGCCCCACCGGCGGCCGGAGTGTAGAACCCGGCCACATGATGGAGTGGGTATGGCTGCTGCATGAATTTCAGACTGTCAGTGGCACAGATACCACACGTTATCAGTCGGTATTATACCGCCATGCCAGAGACTACGGGTTGACGCACGGTAACCGCTGGTTGCACGATACTGTTACACCTGAAGGAACAGTCGTATCGTCCACCTTTAAGAGCTGGCCGATGACGGAGTGGATAAAAGCCGCACTGGTTCACAGCACTTTCCCTGACAATGCAAACCGTGAGCAGGACATTGCCAGTGCCACATTTGCCATCCACCAGTTGATTGACGGCTTCTCCCATCCGCAACTTGAAGCCCATTACACGTATGTTATAGACAGCAACGGACAACCCGTGGACCCGAAAATGGCTGCCAGTACCTTATATCACCTGTGTATGGCACATAACGAAGCCTCCCGTTTTGCCGCTGCATTTGCTGAAAGCCCAGCTGTTTCCGGATAACGTTTCAGGTTGACTTTCCTGCTCACGGCGTTTTGACACCGTGAGCCATTGAAACAAAATCTCACAATTTCCTTCTGACATTAATTTTTCAAAAACCCCTTACTGCTCATATGCATAGCAGGCAAGCAAGAAAGCGCTTACAAAAACACCCGCACGCCTGTTACAAAACACGTCAATTTTATAATGACATCGATGACATAAATACATTATAGTGTTACTAAATTTACTTTTTGTTAACCATATTGATTACAAATAAAATCAATCAGGTTAAGGTCAGGATTCACTGTGTGATCTGCTTGTAGGGACAAAAACAGGCGCAGATCGTTTTCAACTTGAACAGGGGCGAAAATGTCAAAAAATACATATGATGCCATCGTAGTTGGCTCTGGTATCAGCGGGGGCTGGGCTGCTAAAGAGCTTACCGAAAAGGGCCTGAAGGTACTTATGCTTGAGCGCGGCGAAAACGTCGATCACATCAAAGACTACACCAACATGAGTAAAAATTTATGGGACTATCCACACCACGGTCGTCCCAGCCTGGAAGCACTGGCCGCTGAACCCAATATGGCCCGTGGTAAGGGGTATCCTTTTAATGAACCCACAATGGGCGCCTGGGCTTCTGCGCAAACATCCCCCTATGTGGAAAAAGAACCTTTCCAGTGGTTTCGTGCCTATCAGGTGGGTGGACGTTCTTTGTTGTGGGGTCGTCAGTCTTACCGTTTAAACCCTGAAGACTTCGAAGCCAATGGTAAAGAAGGTGTGGGTGTTGACTGGCCTATTCGCTATGAAGATGTGGCACCATGGTATTCGTATGTTGAAAAATTTGCCGGAATTTCCGGTAACCGCGACGGTCTGGATGTATTACCTGACGGTGAATTTCTGCCGGCATTTGCTTTCAATGCTGTAGAAAAAGACGTTCAAGCCCGTCTTAAAAAACAGTACAAGGGCAAGCGACAATTAATTATGGGCCGTACCGCCCACATTACCGAGCAACGTCCCGAACAGGGTCGTGTGAAGTGTCAGCACCGTGACAAGTGCTGGACAGGCTGTCCTTTCGGCGGCTATTTCAGTACCCAGTCTGCAACCCTGCCTGCAGCACTTAAAACCGGCAATCTTACTCTGCGCCCGCTCTCCATCGTAAAAGAGCTGATTTACGATAAAGACACCAAACGGGTTACCGGAGTTGAAATAATTGATTCTGAAACCGGACTAACTGAAGTTTTCCACAGCAAAATTGTCTTCCTGAATGCCTCGGCACTGAACTCTGCCTGGTTATTGATGAACTCAGCCCGTGATGTCTGGGATAACGGTCTTGGCTCAAGCTCAGGTGAACTGGGTCACAATGTCATGGATCACCACTACATGCTGGGCGGTATGGCAGAAATTGAAGGCCATCTCGACAAATACGTCTATGGCCGCAGGCCAACAGGCTTCTACATTCCCCGCTTTGCAAACTGGGGCGATGACAAACGTGACTTCCTCCGTGGCTTCGGCTTCCAGGGTAACGCATCCCGTTCAGGTTTCAGCCGCAGCGCTGACGACTTAGGTATCGGAGCCGGATTGAAAGACGGTCTCAGTGAGCCGGGTCCGTGGAGCATCAGTACAGTTGGTTTTGGTGAAATTCTGCCGGACCACCGCAACAAAGTAAGTCTGAACCATGATGTGAAAGATGCATGGGGACTGCCGGTGCTGGAAATGGATGCCAAAATCCGTGACAACGAACTGAAAATGCGTAAAGCCATGAAAGAAGACATTGTAGAAATGTTTGACAGCATCGGTCTTAAAAACGCCACCGCCTGGGAAACCACTTACCACATGGGTAAAGGTATTCATGAAATGGGCACTGCCCGCATGGGCCGGGATCCTAAGACTTCCGTCCTCAACAAGCACAACCAGGTGTGGGATGCGCCTAACGTATTTGTTACCGACGGAGCCTGTATGACATCGTCTTCGTGTGTTAATCCTTCACTTACTTACATGGCACTGACAGCCCGTGCCGCAGATTTTGCAGTAGAAGAACTCAAGCGGGGTAATCTGTAATGGATCGTCGTGATTTACTAAAACTTATCGCAACCGCCACCGGCACAAGCTTTATCTGTTCTCCGGCCATGGCCGTCTGGCAGGAGCAACCGGCCCTGACCTCTGTAAAAGACTCAGGACTGGACGACAACACCGTCGCGCTGATTACTGAACTGTGCGAAACCGTATTACCGAGAACTGATACGCCGGGAGCAAAAGATGCGGGTTTGCCGGCGTTCTTTATCGGCATGATCCGCGAATGCTACACACCGGAACAACAGGCTTTGATGGAAGCCGGATTTAAAGATGTGGATGCACGCAGTCAGGAAGAATATGGTAAGCCTTTCGTTGGCTTAAGCCAGAAACAGAAAACGGCACTGGCTTCAAAGCTGGACAGTGAGGCGCTGGCGTTTAACCGCGGTGAAGACTCGCCCTGGGACGGTAAAGAAGATGGCCTGCCCCATTACTTTACCCTCTACAAGCAGCTGATGATCTTTGGTTTCTTTACGTCGAAAACAGGCGGCACTCAGGTGCTCCGTCACGTAGACATACCGGGCGACTACAAAGATATCCCTTATAAGAAAGGGGACAAAGCCTGGATGACCGTTTGGCCGATGTAAGGAGACTCCTGATGATGAAGAAAAATATGCTTAAAGCCATTATTGCCGGCAGCATCACAATGGGCAGTCTGGTAGCGACAGGCAGCGCGTCTGCCGCAGAGGCTTTAACCGACTGTTCCTTACGGGATGTGCCTTTTTCCAGCTCTATGCCGGCTTACGATGTGGTAATGCGCCCGAAAGCCAGAGCCATTGTTGAAAAACACTATCCCGGCGTACTGGCCAAAATTCCGGCGTGGATCTTAAGTGAATCAATGCCTTCTTTCAGTACATTGATCACACTGGACCAGTTACTGGCCCGTGTGGGTGTTGAAGACGATGCAAACGCTGCGGCTATGCGTAAAGAACTGGCAGCACTGCCGGTCACCCGTGAAGATAAGATTGCACGTTGTGCAAGGTTCGATTCAGAACCGGTGGAATTCGAGTTGGGAGAGGAACCTGTTCAGGTGCTGATCTATCAGAAAATCAATGGCTATGACCACGGCGAATCAGTAACTGCTGCCACAGAAAACCTGAGCAAGCTGGCAAAAGAAATGGGCTATGGTGTTTCTGTCAGCGCCAAAGGCAGTGCATTTACACCGGAAAACCTGTCTGAGTTTGATGTGGTGATCTGGAATAATGTCAGCGGTGACACACTCACTTTGTCTCAGCGTAAAGCGTTTGAAGACTATATGAATAACGGTGGCGGTTTCCTGGGCATTCATGCTTCAGCCGGCGACTCGGTGTATTTCTGGGACTGGTATCGTGATGTGTTGATTGGTGCACAGTTTATTGGCCATCCGGGCGATGACAACTGGTTCCAGGATGCATCGCTGGATGTTACCCGTCACGGCACAGGTGTGGCAGAAGGGATCCCTGATCGCTGGGAACTCAATGATGAGTGGTATTCGTTCTCAGACAGCGTGTCCTCTAAAGGCTACGACATCGTAATGGCCATAGATGAAACCACTTATGTGCCGGGTAAAGAACTGGAAATGGGTGAAGATCATCCGCTGGTCTGGACCCATTGCATCGGCGAAGGCCGCGCAATGTACAGCGCTATCGGTCACCGCAAAGAAGTTTACAACGCTGAATACAACATTAAGTTATTAAAGAACGGTATGAAGTGGACGGCGGGACAAGGTAACGATACCTGCAAGCAGTGATATTTTCGCTGAACAGTTGAAATGATAAGGCCCGGTCATTCCGGGCCTTTTTTCGTTTAACGGCAGATATGCCTTGTTATTGATAATAACAAACGGGGTTAAGGATTCACCCGCGTCTGATAAACCTGTCGCAATATGCCAAGCTTTCCGGCTCTGACCTCTTTTTCAGCATGGGCTGTCTTATCAAAAACCATCCAGTTCTTGTCCTGCTTATCCACTGGCTGCCACTCAGATAAGCCCTGCCCGTTCGGGTTGCCGGTTCTTATGAAATTCCGCCAGTACGCCTGCATCGCTTTAACGGCATCATCGCCGGCAGGTTTAAAAAGTGCAAAGGTTTCTGAGGCATGACCTGCCCCCGGCGTAGTCTCATCCGCAACATCGTAAAAGTAACGGTACCCCGGTTGCTTAACAGTTTGCATTGCGCCGGTTGTCACCATACCGGCCAGAACATAACGTAAATCACCGAACAAATGTTGAAAAGGTAAGGCCGTCAGCGCCTGCTCGCCCAGTCCATACGCTTTTTGCACACTGTCAGCAGCAGATGCCGTTAAGGTGAGCATGCGCTGAGGTGACACACCGGCATAGGGATAAACATTGCCGTCGTAACTGTTTCCGCCGCTAATATAAGGTACAGCGTGCTGCTTCCCCTGAGCAAACAATCGCGCCGGTTCGTCGGGCAACGTGATACCGTCTGCAACCGGCAGGTGAAAGCCGTTTATCGCATTGACGAATGCTTCCGGACTGGTCTGATAAAGTTGCTCCCTGCTGACTTTGTCTGTTCCCGTTGCCCGCTGTGCGATGGCAGAGGACAGGATCTCTGCATCCGGGCTGCCCTGAAGGGCCGGTGCACCTGAAGTGCGTGGCAACGGCCAGGTGCCGTAGCCACTTTGAGAAATCGCGCCGGAGAACAAACCTTCAGCTTTGGGTGTTACCATTAGCATCTGCACGGCCATGCCACCTGCAGAGCCGCCGGCAATCGTCACCCTGGCGGGATCGCCACCGAATTCAGCGATATTGTCCTGAACCCAGGACAGCGCAGCGACCATATCCATCACACTATAGTTAACACCATCAGGTTGAGATAAAGCCGGATGAGCAAAAATACCCAGTGCACCAAGCCGGTAGTTAAACGATACCAGTACGAGTCCCTGACTTACCCAGTGTGAAACGATTTTGGGATCCAAATCACCTGATCCACCTACATACCCGCCACCATGAATCCACACTAACACTGGCCGCGCAGTCTGCCCGTCATCCGCTGACTGGGAGAATACATTAATTCCCAAACAGTCTTCGCTGCCATTATCTTTGCCCCGCTGCGGGCAGGGAGGAAAGAAAGACGTTGCTGCATAGGGCGATGCAATAGCATCCGGTGCCTGAGGCGGCTGCCAGCGCAAGTTACCCACCGGCGCTTTGGCATAAGGCATACCGCGGTAAAAGTTTATTCCGTCTGCATGTTGTCCGGTTACTTTACCGGAGGCGAGAGTCACCTCAGGCGTGTCATGGCCGGCAGCATACCCGCAGGATAGCGACGAAATAGTTAAAAACAGTACAGAGAAACACCCGCGAAAGCGCTGGCAGCAAAAAAAAGTGAATAACATCCTGGTCCTCATCATAGAAACCGGTGACGGGCACCGTTAAAGTTTATGCAACAATAACATTAACTTAACATTATCAGACAGTAATTGTTACCGGTAAAGCTTCTTTTATTCCTGCAACCTGATCTATTTTGTTCATTAAGTTCATGGACAAAACAAACAAAACAGACAGTTATATTTTCAAGCACAAAAACATCCATTACATAGCCTTGACAAAGGACTAACAATATTCTTGCGTCACGAAACATTGAGGTACTTTGTGATGCATAAAACAACAATTGGTCTGCTGTGCCTGGCAGCCACTTATCAGGCTTCGGCACAAACGGAATCAACCAGTAATCAGTCTCTTGAAAACAGGCTTTCTCAGTTAGAGCAACAGCTCGCATCAATGGAAGCGAAAGACGCAAGTGACGATAAATGGGTGACGTTAGGCGGACGACTTCAGATAGACGCTAACATCTTTGACGGCGCCTACAATGCAGACAACGAAGGCAACACAGGTTCTACTATTTTTCCCCGCCGTGCGCGGTTGTCGGTAGAAGGCGAACGCAGCGATCTGGAATACAAGATGATTCTGGAATTTGCCGAAGAAACCATCGAAATTTTGTTACATCGATGAAAATACAAAAATTATGCTGAACGGCGTGCATAGCAAAGTGTCAGGCCCCGGCGGAGGCTGGGACACTAACGGTCGTGGTATCCGGGAAGCGTTGATGAAGTCAGGTATTTCAGATAACGCCTCGTTTCAGAATATGTCCGGTGGTGGTGGCGGTCGTGCCATTGCTTACCTGATTGAATCGGGTAACAAACACGGCGATATGTTGATGGTTAACTCTACGCCTATTGTAATCCGTGCGTTAACCGGTAAGGTACCTTTCAGCTATCGTGATGTGAAGCCCGTTGCCAGCATAATTGCCGACTACGGCGCCTTTGTGGTGCGAGAAGACTCGCCCATCAAAAGTTGGAATGAAGCCATAGCGATCCTGTCCAAAAACGTCCGTGAACTGACCATCGCAGGCAGTCAGGCAAAAGCCGGACTGCTTTCAGGTGAAGTACAAATGCTTTCTACCGGATTAAGCGAAGCACTGGAAATTGCAGAAGGTGGCCAGGCACGTATTTTAGCCATCACAGCCCCTGAAACCGTGCCCGACCATCCTGATCGAAATCATAGGCAACAAACTGAGTATAATGGGCGCCGGAACGAATATTCCTGCCAAGGTCGATACGCCAAAGTTGCTGTCCTTCCAACGTGTAAGCATCCAGATACGTGTTTCCGGTATGACCGGCCTGTGAATTAGCTTTGGCATTTGACGGATACCATTTAACAATGACTTCGTACCGGCCATCTCCCGTTAAATCCGCCACCGAGCCGTCATTGGCCGAATACGTGAAGGATTGTCCGTTTACCCAGCCGTCGGCAGGCTTATTCAGCGGGAGCTGCAGCATCACATCCTGCCAGGCTGTGGCCATGGCAGCACTGCGATCTTTCTTGCGTTTATTTTTGTTGTTCAGGCCGGTCGCTTTTAATTCATACACATCGTCTTTGTCTCCCTGCGGGTCGGTGAAGAACGTCGCACCGGATAGCTTTTTACCGTTCAGCTTGTGACCGTTCCTGTAAATATCAAAGGAAATATCGAGCGGATCGGTTCCCAGCAACCGCCAGCTCACCGCATTGCCCTGCTCAGCGGGAATGACAACCAGTCCCCGGTCGAGGGATTCCATGATGATACCGGTAGCGGGATCACTTTGATTTTGTCTGTGTCTGTCGCTGGCATCAGCGCATGCGGCACTGAGCATAAGGACGGGAGGGATTAAGGCCCCGGTGATAAGGCGGCCGGATTTTAATGCGCGATGCTTAGTCTGGAATATCATGTATTTTCCTTGTCCGAAATATCAACACAAATGTTAATTTTTCGTAAACTAGAAAATTACACGCAAGGACTCAGGCCAAACCTGTCAACTTCTGTCAGTTTGGTTCAAATGCGAAAATTCGCTGTCATCTGAACTGTTTCTAATCTTGCCTTCTGGCAATAATCAGCACATGTTTTTGCGGATACTGGTCAAGTTCAGTGTGCACGATGGTCAGTCCGGCTGACATCATGAGTTGAAGATTCCGGTTAATCCCAATTGAACTGTAATAGAATGTATCATCCATCCAGCTGTCAGTATGTTCACCACAATCGTTGCCGCAAGTCAGCAGCAAGATCCCGCCTTCAGCAACATGTTTGCTCAGCTTAGCAATGACCCGCTCCTGGGCACTCAGAGGAAGATGGAAAAGGCTGTCCCAGGCAAGAATAAAATCATATTGCACTTCAGGCTTAAAGGTACAGATATCCTGATGAATAAACGAGTGCTCAGGGTGTTGCGCTTTCGCCAGCGCTATCATTTCAGCAGACACATCCACACCGGTTACAGCAAGCCCCCGTTCCTCCATCAACCTCACCATTCTGCCGCCTGCACCGCAACCTGCATCAAGTGCAATGGCTCCCTCACCAAGGTAATCCAGTGCACGGGTTACAGCAGCTACACCATATTGAGAATGTTGATGACGTTCATGCCACCAGCGAGCGATACGATCGTATTTTTCACCGGTCTGACGGGGTTCCATAAAAGTGACGGAATAAAACGAATGATAGGGAGAGTAAACAGAATATAGGGAAGGAAGTCCAGATGTTTACCTCACCCCGCTCCGGCAACGCCGACATCCCTGCGGGGTAAGTAAACATAACGCAAAACCGGATTAATGACGGGATTTTACACTCGCGATGTAGTTGTCAGCCACATATTTACCACTGGTGATAAAGGCGTTTATGCTGTCAGGGTTGTCGCTGTATTGCGCAACAAATTCAACAATAGGCAGGCCATTACAGGTAACATTATTTTCAACATAGTGCTTAGTCAGACCAGCATCTTCCAGCGCATTTCGAAGCTTCAGTTTGCTGCCGGTTGCTGCGGTGACACAAATTTTTGACGTCACTGCTGTATCTGCAGGCGTCAGTTCAGGACTTGCGTTTGCCATACCCATTGCACCAAAAGACAAACCAACAACAGCCAGAGTTTTCGTAAATGCTTTCATAATTATTTCCTTTTCAATTATTAAGAGATTTAAGCGTTATGCTTGCTCTTTCTATCGCAATGGAAGTGCCAACTTTTTTAAATATTTAAAATCAATAACTTAACTTTTAATTCTTTGATGACAGCAAAAATGAGTGATTGTTTTGGCCAGCTTAAGTAGCCGTATTGACTAATAATTAGTGCTATTTACATTCATTCGGATAGTAGACCGGATGTGATGCCGCGATTGAACTTTAGGCTAGAACTGAGATGCCCAGTTTGCTGAATACGCCGGTGTGAAGTACCTTTAAAATTCTTAAGGTTTAACTATGCTGATGTTCAGGACCCCGGTTTTTCTGTTTATGTAGCCGGCTTCTCATATGGATATACCATCAACTGAAGCACCTTTGTATTAACACCGGTATATCAAAATGAAAGAAGTACTTGAGTCAATTCTTCTGAAAGTCAGCCAAAGTGAAGACATCGATAAGGGTGAACTCGCCGTCGCTTCACAGCTTATTATTCACTCTGTTTGTAAGGGCCTGAATATCGAACGTGCGGGGATCTGGCTTTACGACACAACTCAGTCACATATTGAATGTGCATTGCTCATAGACAGGGGAGAAACACTCGATCAGGAAGCGATTATCTTAAGCAGAACAGACTTCCCTCACTATTTTGCAGCACTGGATTCAGAGCGGACCATTGCCGCTGATAATGCAATGACAGATCCTGCTACCTTCGAATTTGCTGAATGCTACCTGACGCCCCTGAATATCAACGCCATGCTCGATGTACCTATACGTCACCGTGGTAATATGATTGGAATAATATGCTGCGAACATCGCGGAAACCCGAGACAGTGGGATCCCGATGAAATTGTGTGTGCGCGGCGCTGGCCGACTTATACGGCCGCGCAGTGAGTGCCAAAGAGCGGGCTGATTATGAGAATAAGCTCATTGAAGCTAATCAGACGCTGGAACAAAAAGTTAAGGATCGTACCGCAGAGCTTGAAGATACTCTGCGATCTCTGGAATCAGCACGGGAGAAACTGGTTCAGTCAGAAAAAATGGCAGCTCTGGGCAATCTGGTGGCCGGCATTGCGCACGAAATTAATACACCACTTGGCATTGCGCTTACTTCTGTCAGTAACTGTAAGGAAGAACTTGCCGGGATTTATAAGGATTTTGAATCCGGGGAACTGTCGGAAGAAGGCTTCAGAGATTTTAATGATATATGCAACGAAGGACTCAATCTGGCTGAATCCAGCCTCTTCCGGGCTGCCGACCTCGTACAGGACTTCAAACGTACCTCTGCCGATCAGACATCCATGGACGTAGAGCGCTTGTCTCTCGATGATTACATTCCCAGAGTATGCAACCCGCTGCGGCCCATGTTTAAAAAAGACAACATCCAACTTAAGCTGGATATTCACCCTGACACTACCATCATTACCAGTCCGGGTATTATTGCCCAGCTACTTACTAATTTACTTTCCAACGCACAACGACACGGATTTCATGACTATAAAAATAACGGGTGCAATCTCATAACTGTGGGCTGCTATGGTGTGGATGACGGCGTAATCATCAGTGTCAGTGACAACGGTAAGGGTATTCCGGCTTCACTGCACAAAAAAGTCTTCGAACCTTTCTACACCACCGCGCGGGATCAGGGCGGCACCGGTCTCGGTCTGAACATTTTATACAACCTTGTCATTCAAAAGCTTCAGGGTGAAGTTGAACTCATCTCAGCACCGGACGAAGGCACCACATTCCGCCTGAAAATTCGACCAGTGAGCGGTGAACTTGAGTCATAGATGACGATTTAAAATGAACGTTACCGCTCGGGCACCATGTGCCACCTTCAGGCTACGGATGACTTTTTAATAATTTGAAATTATCTGCCGGTTCGCATTTGCGGTATCGCAGATTGTGAATTAACTTTAAATAACGCAAACTTTTTTAGTCGTATATGCCGTTGTTTAAAAAGACAGAGATTGCAGTCAAGAAATCTAAGCTCCCCCCCTGGAAAGTAGTCATTATTGACGACGAACGTGATGTGCATAAGGTCACGAAACTCACGCTGCAAAAATTTACCTTTGAGAACCGCAATCTCGAATTATTGTCGGCATACAGCGCTAAGGAAGGACTTGAACTCTTCAAAAATACGCCTGACATCGCGCTGGCCTTTGTCGACGTGGTCATGGAGACGGATGAAGCTGGTCTGAACCTTATCGACGCCATTCGCAATATACTTAAGAACCGTACGACACGTTTAGTTTTACGCACCGGGCAGCCTGGTCAGGCACCGGAAGAAGAAGTGATCAGCCGCTATGATATCAACGATTACAAGTCGAAAACCGAACTGACCTCTTCAAAACTGAAATCCTGTGTGTACACGGCTATCCGCTCCTACCGTGATATCCAGACTATTGAGGAAGGTAAACGGGGCATCGAAGGCGTGTTACAGTCTTCATCTTCAATTCTGGAAAGCCAGTCGTTGGGGCAATTCGGCACCGCAGTGTTAAAACAAACCCTGACTCTGCTTAATCTGAATAACTCTATACTGTATTTATCTGCCCAGCACACAGACTTGTATGGCCATACTAAAATGACCGTGCTCGGTGCCAGCGGTGATCTGGTGGGATTAAGTAAAGAAGGCGTTTCAGCAGAGATCCCGGATGAAATTGCGGAGAAAGTGAAAGAAGTACTGGAGAAGAAATCTCATTTCCAATCTGAAGAGCTGTTCATCGGCTACTACCCCACGGGCAAAGACAGCCATAATATTCTGTATGTGGAACTAAGCGAGCCGCTGAATAAGTTTCAGTTGAAAACGCTGGAAATGTTTGCCTCAAATGTGTCCGTCATTTTCCAGAACCTGATGCACAAAGAAGATATTCAGCATACCCAGAAAGAGCTGATTATGGTGCTCAGTGACGCCATAGAAATGCGCAGTAAAGAAACCGGCGGCCATGTTAAGCGTGTCATGCTGATGTCAGAGTTTTTGGCTGAAAAACTGTTCATGAGTGACGAGTTTATTGAAACCATCCGCTATGCTTCTGCCCTGCATGATGTGGGTAAAATCAGTATTCCGGAAACCATTCTGCACAAGCCCGGTAAACTGACTCCGGATGAATGGAAAATCATGAAAACCCACGCTGCGAAAGGCTACGAATTACTGGCAGGCTCCGACAAAATTGTCGCGAAGATGGGCGCTATCATTGCCAAAACTCACCATGAACGCTGGGATGGTGATGGCTATCCGGAAGGACTGGTCGGTGACGATATTCCTATTGAAGGCCGTATCATGGCTATCGTTGATGTTGTCGATGCACTGTTATCAAAACGCTGCTACAAGCCGCCCTGGAGCGCAGAAGATGTCAAAGCTTATTTGACTGAAAATGCCGGTAAGCAATTCGACCCTATCATCACACATGTCATGCTGGAGCATTTTGAGCAGATTCAGGAAATCCGCGCTCAGGCACCGGATGAGGAATAGCCCCGGACATTGCTGCTGAACCGGCAGTTTGTCCTGTCATTCCTTATATATGCTGTTCATTCCTGAACTACCGCCTCACTTACGAAATTGCCCTGATATGACGGTGGAGTGCGGCAAAAGCTCGTCATCGATATTTTGGGGAATAAACCCGAGTCCGGATAGTAACTCGCTCATTTTTTCGGGACTGTTCTCTGAAAAATCAGGGTTAGTCTTTGCCATAGGTTTACTTTTATTTGAAAACTGGATAGAAAAAAAGCCACCGTCTTTCATTAACGGCTTAATATTCTCCATATAGGATTGGATAATTGCAAAATCCAAATGAACGAAGGTTCCGAAGGTAAATAAGAAATCGACCGACTCATTTCTCACCCCCGCAATATCAGAACCATTTGTTTTAATAAAATTAAGATTACTGGCACCGGGAAAACGTTCCTTAGTGTAATCCAGCATTTCCTGATTGAGATCTACGCAGTAGACCTCTTTGCAATCGAGGAAAAACTGTGTCCACCTGCCACCACCGCAGCCGATTTCGAGGACACAGGTATCACTATTTAAAAAAGGTATTATGTGTTTTTCTACAAGTTCAATAAGAAGCTTGTTCTCATGGGGGTTTCCCCACTGATCACCATAATTATCACCTGACAATTGT
Source organism: Alteromonas sp. ABH4_456 (assembly GCF_056160645.1). NCBI lineage: Bacteria > Pseudomonadati > Pseudomonadota > Gammaproteobacteria > Alteromonadales > Alteromonadaceae > Alteromonas > Alteromonas sp. ABH4_456. The sequence continues at coordinate 18,183 of NZ_JBSWXO010000011.1, read as the reverse complement.
CCCCGTGAAAATTGTTTTAAATTGCCAATCCAGGATTTATTCCACTCTATATCAGGCATAGTTTTTCCGCCAAATGCTGTTGTTATTTATCAAGTTTTATCAGAATACTATAGCAGACAAAAGCTAATACGAAATGTGAATAATCCTGCCGGCTTTTAAAGACACAAAAAAGCCCTCATGCGAGGGCTTTTATAATGCTTTGGATTTAATTAGTTAGTCAGGTCGTCGAAGAATTTCTTCACGCCGTCAAAGAAACCTTTTTCCTTCGGTCGGTGCTTCGCAGAATCACCGCCCATAGAGTCGTCCAGTTCCTGCAGCAATTCTTTTTGTCTTACTGACAGGTTAACCGGGGTCTCAACCACTACCTTACACATCAGATCGCCGGTCACGCCGCTTCTTACCGACTTCACGCCTTTTCCGCGCAGACGGAACATACGGCCGGTTTGGGTTTCCGGGCTCACTTTCAGCTTTACTTTACCGTCAAGGGTCGGTACTTGCAGCTCGCCGCCGAGGGCAGCGGTTGTGAAGCTCAGTGGTACTTCACAGTACAGGTTGTTACCGTCACGCTGGAAGATATCATGCTCGCGCACATGAACCTGAACATACAGATCACCTGCCGGTGCACCGTTCTCTCCTGCTTCGCCTTCGCCGGTTAAGCGGATGCGGTCACCGGTATCAACGCCCGCCGGAATTTTAACCGACAAGGTTTTTGTTTTTTCTTTGCGACCATGACCATGACAGGCATTACAAGGGTCGGAAATAATTTTGCCCCGCCCGGAACACGTCGGACAGGTTTGCTGGACAGCAAAGAACCCCTGACGCATTTGTACCTGACCGTTACCATGGCAGGTTGGGCACGTAGTTGGCGAAGTGCCTTTTTTCGCACCGGAGCCATGACAAACATCACACTCTACCAGTGTAGGTACGCGAATTTCGACATCCTTCCCTCGTACCGCTTCTTCCAGCGATAACTCCAGGTTGTAACGTAAATCAGCTCCCTGACGTGCGCGGGACTGACGTCCACCGCGGCCACCACCAAAGATATCGCCGAATACATCACCGAAGATGTCACCAAAGTCTGCGCCACCGCCGAAGCCTGCACCACCACGATTCGGATCCACACCGGCATGACCGTACTGATCATACGCAGCGCGTTTCTGCGAATCGGTCAGAACCTCATAGGCTTCCTGGATTTCCTTAAACTTTTCTTCCAGTGCTTTATCGCCCTGTGTGCGATCGGGGTGATATTTCATAGCCAGCTTTTTATACGCTTTCTTAATATCGCGTTCGCCAGCACTTTTATCTACACCCAGCACTTCGTAGTAGTCACGTTTCGACATATCGCTTACTTTTCCTACTCGTTACATCAAGCACCCGGTTCAAGTTGTCTTAAACCACACACTTTTAAATCATCCGGCACTGAGCCGGTCTTTACACGACAAAGGCGCAACAAGAATTTCCTGCTGCGCCCGGCTTGTACAGCACTCCGACACAAAGTACCGGAGACACACTGACTACAGCTTATTTTTTGTCGTCTTTCACTTCTTCGAATTCAGCGTCAACAACGTCATCTTCCGCTTTCTTACCGGAAGCTTGCTGTTCAGCACCGGCATCTGCGCCGCCTGCTGCACCGGCTTGCGCCTGAGCTGCTTCCATCAGTTTAGAAGACGCCTGAATAAGCTCCTGCGTTTTCGCTTCGATTTCAGCTTTGTCTTCGCCTTTCGTGGCGGTTTCCAGCGCTGAAATAGCAGCTTCGATTGGTGCTTTATCGTCGGCACTTAATGCATCGCCAACTTCATCAAGCTGCTTACGGGTAGCGTGAATCATACCGTCAGCCTGGTTGCGGGCCTGGATCAGTTCTTCAAACTTCGCATCAGACTCTTTGTTTGCTTCTGCATCAGCAACCATTTTTTCGATTTCATCATCGCTCAGACCAGAAGATGCTTTGATGGTGATCTTCTGCTCTTTACCAGTATCTTTGTCTTTCGCAGACACATGCAGAATACCGTCAGCATCCAGGTCGAAAGTTACTTCGATTTGCGGTGTTCCGCGTGACGCAGGACGGATACCTTCAAGGTTGAACTGACCTAACGACTTGTTACCGGCAGCTTGCTTACGCTCACCTTGCAGTACGTGTACTGTTACCGCAGACTGGTTATCTTCCGCCGTTGAGAAGGTTTGCGATTTCTTAGTAGGAATCGTAGTGTTCTTCTCAATCAGTGACGTCATTACGCCACCCATAGTTTCAATACCCAGAGACAAAGGCGTTACGTCAAGCAGCAGTACGTCTTTCACGTCACCGGACAATACACCGCCCTGGATTGCCGCACCAACAGCAACTGCTTCGTCAGGGTTCACGTCTTTACGTGGCTCTTTACCGAAGAAATCAGTTACGTACTTCTGAACCAGAGGCATACGCGTCTGACCACCGACCAGAATGATATCGTGGATATCAGATACTGACAGGTCAGCATCAGCCAGCGCCTGCTTAACAGGATTCAGAGAATCTTTCACCATGTCTTCAACCAGAGATTCCAGTTTCGCACGGGTCAGTTTGATCGCTAAGTGCTTGGGACCTGTCGCATCAGCAGTGATGTACGGCAGGTTAACTTCTGTTTGCTGTGAAGAAGACAGTTCAATTTTCGCTTTTTCACCGGCTTCTTTCAGACGTTGCATGGCCAGCGGATCTTTACGCAGGTCAATGCCCTGATCTTTCTTGAATTCGTCTACCAGGTAAGTAATTACACGGTTATCGAAGTCTTCACCACCTAGGTGAGTATCACCGTTAGTTGCCAGAACTTCGAAGGTGTGCTCGCCGTCAACTTCATCGATTTCGATGATAGAGATATCGAACGTACCACCACCTAAGTCGTAAACCGCAACAACGTTATCGCCTTTCTTCTTGTCCATGCCGTAAGCAAGGGCAGCAGCAGTCGGCTCGTTGATAATACGTTTTACTTCCAGACCAGCGATACGGCCGGCGTCTTTAGTCGCCTGACGCTGAGAGTCGTTGAAGTATGCAGGTACAGTGATAACAGCACCAGTCACTTCTTCACCCAGGAAGTCTTCAGCAGTCTTCTTCATTTTCTTCAACACTTCAGCTGAAATCTGAGGAGGCGCCATTTTTTCGCCTTTGCTCTCAACCCATGCATCACCATTGTCAGCTTTAACAATTTTGTAAGGCATGATGTCGATATCGCGCTGTACTTCTTTATCTTCGAAGCGGCGACCGATCAGACGCTTAATAGCGAATAAAGTGTTAGTCGGGTTGGTTACTGCCTGACGCTTCGCAGACTGACCTACCAGCGTCTCACCATCGTTTGTGTAGGCGATGATTGAGGGGGTTGTGCGATCGCCTTCGGCGTTTTCAATTACGCGAGGTTTGTCGCCGTCTAGAACTGCGACACATGAATTCGTTGTACCTAAGTCGATACCAATGATTTTACCCATTACGTGTCTCCAAAATAAGAATCTTTAATTTCTGCATTATTAGTGGGGTTATTCCCGCACCATTTCAATAGTCGCCAGAAAAAATCTGTCGTTTTTGGCTTCCGCCCCGGTTAAGCCTGCGTATCAACGCCACCTTCAGGTGCACGGGACACCATCACCATGGCAGGACGAAGCAGGCGACCGTTAATTTGATACCCTTTCTGCATCACGGCCATTACGGTGTTCGGCGCATGATCTGCACTTTCCTGCATAGACATCGCCTGATGCAGTTCCGGGTTAAAACCTTCACCTTGTGGATCAATAGGTGTTAAACCGAATTTTTCAATTGTGCTGACGAAAGATTTCAGCGTCATATCCACGCCTTCAAGCAACGGCTTAACCGCATCGTTTTCACCGTCACCGGCCTGGATAGCACGTTCCAGATTATCGATTACCGGAAGCAGTTCACCGGCAAACCGCTCTAACGCAAATTTACGGGCTTTTTCCACTTCTGCTTCAGCACGACGGCGGGCATTTTCCATATCAGCACGGGCACGTAATACGCTGTCCTGTTGTTCTTTAATCTGCGCCTGAGCGTCAGATAAAGCTGTTTCCAGTTCGTAAACTTTTTGCTCGTGCTCAGAAACCGGTTGCGCCTCTGCAGCGTCTTCGTTAACTACTTCACCCTGAATCACTTCTGCGTCTTCAGGCTGTTTTTGATCCTGCACGTCGCGATCTTCGCTCATGCTATCCTCCCAACAATACTCATCTGCGGTGAATTTTTGCTTAGCGGCCTGCACAGGAAAGTCCGTGCCACAGGCTGCGTGAATGCGTTCAGTGGGGCTATTAATGGGGTTACTTACCCACCCTTCAAGGGTATCCATGAAAAATTTGTGGCTAAACCGCGATTTTTTTGTGATTTGCTTGCCAACAGGTTTGCTGTAGAGTTTGTTAACGAATTGTTTTCATCTCTTTCTGGTCATGTTTAGTATCTGGACTGTCGGCGTTATTACCGTGATTTATCTCACGTTTTTGTTTCTTGTTGCCTTCTGGGGAGACAAGCGTTTGCGCGACAATCAGCAGCATCCGGTGCTGTACAGTTTAGGGTTAGGCATTCACTGCACTTCATGGGCATTTTTCGGCACAACCACCCAGGCGTCACAATTTGGCTGGGCACTGGTACCGACGTATGCCGGGATCATTGCCGGTATGGCTTTTCTTTTCCCGGTACTGATAAAAATTTCCCGTTATTGCCAGAAAAATAACGTGACCTCACTGGCAGACTTCTTCGCCCTGCGCTTCAGGCATTCACATTTTCTGGCTGCCTCAGTCACCGTATTGTGTTTTACCGGCGTTATCCCGTACATTGCACTTCAACTTGATGCCATTTCGGCCAGCATCCGCCTGATTGCTTATGATGCGGAACAGGGAACCAACACGGTTGGCTTGTATGTCGCCGGACTCATGGCTCTGTTTGCCATTTTGTTCGGTACACGTACATTAAACCTTACCGATAAACATCCGGGGCTGGTGCTGACCATCGCCGTAGAATCGGTGGTGAAACTGGTGGGACTTTCCATCGTCGGTATTTTTGTCTGCTATGGCCTGTTCAGCGGGCCTTTTGACTTAATCGCTCAGGCCGCCAGTCACCCCGTTGCCAGAGAAGTGCTGTATGCAGACAGCGCACCGCTGGTGTATGCCAGCCACGTCCTGCTGGGTGTTTGCTCACTCTTTGTCTTACCCAGACAATTTCACATGAATTTTGTTGAGTGTAACGGTGAAGGAGAAATGCGCACCGCCCGCTGGCTGTTTCCTCTCTACCTGCTTGGCATGACGACATTTATTCTGCCGGTTGCACTGGCCGGACACGTGTTACTGGATACCTCAGTGGTAAAAACAGATGCCTATGTACTGGCATTGCCATTACAGGCCGGCAATGCCGGTGTGGCGCTGGCCGCGCTGATAGGTGGTCTGTCAGCCACCACCAGTATGATTATCGTGGCAACCCTTGCCCTTGGCATCATGATTTCTAACAACCTTATCACGCCTTTATGGCTGAAAATCCGCCTTAAAGACGATCCACATAACACCATGACGCCGTCGACTCTGCTGACAGTACGACGCTTAACCGTGCTGGTTGTGCTGTCAGTGGCGTACTGGTATCACGTGAACGTCAGTCAGTCTGCGCCACTGGTGAAAAGTGGTGTAATTGCTATCGCGTTACTCGGACAACTGCTGCCGGCAATGTTATTAAGTCTGTACTGGAAAAGGACTTCAAAGACGGCAGTCATCATTGCCATTTTCACCGGCTTTTGTTGCTGGTGCGCCTGGCTACTCTACCCTTCTATTCTGTCGAGCTATTACTTTGAAAGTCCGCCGACTGAACTGGAGCTGGGCCGGAGTTTTATCATCAGCCTGTTTATTAACCTGGTCACCCTGGCCGGATTGTCTCTGCTTTTTAATCAGGGCAGCGCCAGGTCTGTTCAGGCACCGGATACAGGCGATATCGTCAGCGACAGTCACCCTGATCTGGCAATCAGATTAAGAGATCTGTTCCTGCTCACCGGCCGGGTACTGGAGCCATCGGTGCACCGCACGCTTAAAAGTCAGTTGTCCCATTCTTCTGCATATGCAGAAGGGTTTGCCAGTGCTGGCCTGTTGTCACGGGTAGAAAAATTACTGGCTGCTCAGATGGGCACACCGGGTGCCCGTATTCTGCTTTCAGCCATTGCGCAAAAGCGCGGCGGCGAACTCAGTGACATCGTAGAATGGGTAGAAGAAGCTTCCCAGTCATTCCAGTTTAATCACGACATATTGCAGTCTTCGGTACAAAATATACAGCAAGGGATAAGCGTACTGGATCAGGATCTTTCCCTGCTGGCCTGGAACGACCGCTATACAGAGTTGTTTGGCTATCCACCGGGATTCCTGAAGGCCGGTATGCCGATCCAGTCCTTATTGCAGTACAACGCTGAGCGCGGCCTGCTGGGCAATCTTCCGGATGTCGAAACGGAAATAAGCAAACGTGTTACTTACATGGAAAACGGCAGCAGTTACCAGTATATCCGCAAGCAACCCGACGGTCGGGTAATAGAGCTTAACGGCAGCCCGTTGCCCCACGGTGGTTACGTGACTACCTACAGCGACATTACGGCCTATATACGCATTCAGGATGAACTGCGGGCAGCAAAAGAAGATCTTGAGGTTCGCGTAGCACAACGTACGGCTCAGCTTGAACAGGCGAAGCAGGAAGCCGACCGGGCGAGCGAAAGTAAAACCCGCTTTCTGGCTGCTGCAGGTCACGATCTGATGCAACCTTTCAACGCCGCTACCCTGTTTGCCGGCATGTTGTCGCAGAAAACCGAAGGCACCGGACTGGCAAGTCTGTCACAGGGACTGGTGACATCACTGAACAGTGCCGAATCATTGCTCTCTACTTTGCTGGATATGACCAAACTTGAGTCCGGAGTACTAGTCCCGCAAGTCACCGAATTTGCCCTCTACGACATGCTGTCACCGTTGGTGGATGAGTTTAAGGTTATTGCAGAACAAAAAGCGCTGTCACTCCGTTATATTCCCTCTGCGCTGGTTGTGCGTTCAGACAAAAAACTGCTCCGGCGTATTATCCAGAATCTGATTTCAAACGCGATCCGTTACACCCCGGAAGGCAAAGTGCTGATTGGCGTCCGGCGACGGTCAGACAACCGGATTCAAATCAGGGTGTACGACACCGGAACCGGGATCCCTGCGGGTCAGCAAAAAGCGATTTTTAATGAATTTCATCAACTGGAACATTTACCCGGTAATCAGGGGCTGGGCCTGGGGCTGACCATCGTTGAAAGGATCAGCCAGCTTCTCGGTCATCCTGTTGCGCTGGAATCGGAAATGGGTAAAGGAACGGTATTTACAGTGACATTGCCCCGTGGCGTAAGGGCACTGCAGAAAAGTAGTAATGTGCTTGCAGCAGATATCAATCCAAACATGACAAATACGGCAAACTGGCTGGCTGAAAAACACATTTTAGTGCTGGAAAACGATGATCAGATCATGACTGCGATGAAAACCTTGCTCACCGGTTGGGGCGCGACGGTCACCGGCAGTCAGTCATTGCACCAGGCCAGAGCCTTATGCCCTCAGGCGCCTGATGTGATGCTGGTTGATTTTCACCTGGATTACGGCGAAAAAGGCACAACATCGGCCGTTGCGTTAAAAGACTTCTGGCAAAAAAATGTACCCGGTATTCTCAATACAGCAAACCGGGAAGACGGAGTGAGAGACGAAGCGGCTGCAGCGGGTTTGCGCTATTTACCTAAGCCGGTAAAACCCGCTGCGTTAAAGCGCATGCTGAAGAAGCTTATCATCACAGACGGGTAAACCACAGTCAGCCTGACTGCGCGCTTTATAGTCACAATTACCTGATGTACTGACACTACTCCGCGCCGGTGAGTTGACGGAAAAGCACGCCGGCACGGGTACGGTTTATCACATTGAGTTTACGTAACACCGCCGAAGCATGTTGTTTCACTGTGGATTCGGAAATGGACAATTCCCAGGCAATCTGTTTGTTCAGCAAACCATCTGCCATCATTTTAAGCACAGTAAACTGATGCGGTGTGAGCTGAGCCAGCCGCTCTGCAAATTCTGCCTGAGCGGCGTCTTCATGAGAAGCTAATTCAGCCTCCAGCCCGTCCGGCAACCATTGACCACCATCCAGCACCTGACTGACGGCACCGGCAATCAACGGTAATGGCGTTGATTTGGGAATATAACCGCTGGCTCCCAGATCGATGGCTTTACGAATAAGATCCGGTTTGTCCTCCGCTGACACCATTACCACCAGCACATCAGGAAATGTGGTGCGAAGTTCACTCAACCCTGTGAGTCCGTCGTTGCCTGGCATGTGAATGTCCAGGAACACCAGTTCAATACTGTCATCCTGAATGAGGGCGTCTTTGGCTTCACTGAATGTTGAGGCCTCAACCACTGACTCACCGGTGATGCCGGCCAGCGCCTGACGCATGGCGGCACGGAATAACGGGTGATCATCAGCTATCAGTACATTGGCCTGCATGGGTAAATCCGTTTGAGTCATATTCATGAATTACTTTGACGAAGTCTGCCTCCGGGTTCAAGTCATCAAACACAAAAAGGCGGCCCTTGCCGCCTTTCAGAGTTTACACACAATCAGAGTCAGAACCGGTAGCCTACAGTAAGTTGTACTGTGCGCGGATCGCCATAATAGCCAATCAGCGTGGTGTCGTTACCCAGACCGGGACCGTAACTGCCATCCTCATTACGGGTGACAAAGTCATAACCGCCAACCAGGTATTCTTCGTCAGTCAGGTTTTTCACATGCAGACCACCGTACCAGTTGCCTTCCATGCTTTCCCAGCTTACGCCAAGGTTGACCATGCCGTACGCGTCCTGCTCAATAAGGTCGCTGGTCTCAAACAGCAGATAGTCGTCACGGTAGTAATAGTTTGCGTTGAAAATGAAATCACCCATGCTGGTTTGCAATAAATAGTTTGCTCCAAAATTCAGAGTGTTTTCCGGTGTGCTTGCCAGTCCGATTAGCGGCGGCGTAGCGTTATTTTCTTTAATTTCAAAATCGATAAAACCGTAGGCCAGATCAAACTTCAGTGCCTCATTCACCACGTAAGTCATCTCCAACTCAATACCCGAGGCGGCAGTTTCAGCGGCGTTTCTCAGACGCTGAAGCAATGCTGTGGGATCATCGGAGTTACCTTCAATACCAATATACTGACGATCTTTATGGTTGTAGCTGAACGCCGTGGCATTGACGCGGAACTGACTGGTTACATCACTTTTCACGCCCAGTTCAAACGAGTCCACTACTTCCGGTGATACACCGGGTTCATTGATTGTCGCGCGGGGGTTAAACGTACCGGACTTAAAGCCCTGAGAATAACTGGCGAAGAACATGGTGTCCCTGGTGTACTGATATTCTACCCCTACCCGCGGCGTAAAACGTGACCAGCTTTCTGTTGCCGGCGCATCAAGCACGCCGTCGCCGTCGGAATCGCTGCCCAGCACCTGCGGCATAGTCAGACCGTCAGGACGGACATAACCGTCAATCCAGCCGGATTCAGGATACAGATTAAACAATACCGTGCCGTTATTTACCGTTGCCTGTTTTTCTTCGTCGGTATAACGGGCCCCCAGAGACAGAGAGAGTTTATCGGTAATATCGTAATTTAACTGGGTATACGCCGCCCAGCTTTCACTGTTGTTACAACCGGACACTTCACGGGTGAAACCCGGCGTACCTTCAGGGAAGATGCCAAGCGCCGCGTAGTCCCGCCCCAGCACACCAAGTACCGCATCAAATACGCCGCAGGATTCACCGTCATAATAATACAGGCCGCTTACAAGGCTGAACGCACTGCCGGTATAGTTCGCCTGAATTTCGTGAGTATCGTTAGAGTCATCGTAAATGGCCGGTACGTCAAAAATATCCAGCTGAGTATTATCAAAATCGATATTGGTATCAGAAAAACTTTCGCGGTGGGAGCCGATATATTTCAGCTCCAGATTTTCATTCACATTGTATCTGGCGAGCCAGCTGAAGCCTTCCAGTTCAACATAGTTGTCTGTAGGCATGCTGGTGTAAGAGTCGAAAACAGAATCCGGTTGCGGTGCGTCGGTACGTAAGCTTGGCAGTAACCGGTAACCCCCTTTAGCATTTGAATCATCTTCGGTTTTATCCCAGCCGAACCGTAGGAACAGGTTATCAGACGGATGAATTTCCAGGGTCAGTCTGGCAGCTCACAGATCTTTGTTGTAGTTTTCTGTATCCTGACCATCCAGTGCAGAGATCAGGAACTCACCGTAACCATCGCGGTTCAGGTTTGCATAACCCACACCCAGGTAAACTTTGTCTTCAATCAGCGGCATCTGACCGGTTAATTTCATGTCACGGCGGCTGTAATTGCCCAGTGTCACCTCAGCGTTAAACTGAGGTTCACCGGTCATTTCTTTCGTAACATATTTCACCGCACCACCAATGGTGTTCTTACCGTACAATGTGCCCTGCGGCCCCCGCAGCACTTCAATTCGCTGTACATCAAGTAAATCCAGCACCGCGCCCTGTGGCCGTGCCATATACACATCATCAATGTAAATCCCAACACCGGGCTCATAACCCCAAAGCGGATCCTGCTGACCCAGCCCGCGGATAAATGCTGTTAAGGTAGAGTTGGTACCGCGGCTGGTTTGCATGGTGGTATTCGGTGAGAACTGCTGAATTTCCGTCAGCACGCTGATGCCCTTTTCCGTTAATTCAGTTGCACCGATTGAAGTGATAGCAACAGGCGTTTCCTGTAATGACTCTACCGTTTTACGGGCCGTCACCTCAATGCGCTCTAATTTGCCTCTGCTTTCATCGTTGTTTTGCTGCGCAAAAGCAGTCTGACTGCTTAAGCATGCGGCAGTGACCGCCACTGCACTTAGCGTGCGGGTAAAGCGGTTAACGGGTTTCTGTGCGTTTATCATGATGTGTCCCTTTTGTTATCTGTTTCAACTATTCGGCACTGAAGCTGCGGTCTGAGGTAAACTCTATGTTAATTTTTTGTAGCAGTAAGTAGTACCATCGTACTATGGGCATCTTACTGATTTAACGACACAATCTTTTTCAGTTCCTGAAGCGTCTGCGGTCACAGATTGTTATTAAGGAACCCGATATGATCAGTATGATTGGCCTTACAGGCGGGCTTGCCCTCCTTATTGTGCTTACCATCCGCGGCATGAATTTATTTATTGCTGCTCCGCTTTGCGCCGTTATTGTTGCGCTTACCAGCGGTATTCCTCTTTTTCAGGGCGAAGAGAATTTTGTCACCTTGTACATGGGTGGCTTTTCCGGCTTCATTGCGGCCTGGTTTTTTATGTTTTTGCTGGGGGCTATTTTCGGTAAATTTATGGAAGATACCGGTGCGGCAGACTCCGTGGCCCGCTGGATAGTCGATAAGCTGGGTTTTAAACACGCCGTGCTGGCTGTGGTGCTTGCCTGCGCCATTTTAACCTACGGTGGTGTAAGTCTGTTTGTCGTGGCATTCTCGGTTTACCCCATGGCGCTCAGCCTGTTTAAAGACGCCAATCTGCCCCGCCGTTTTATCCCAGCTACACTGGCGTTCGGCTCTGTCACCTTCACCATGACATCAGCAGGCTCACCTGAAATCCAGAACTGGATCCCGATAAAATATCTGGGAACATCTCCCTTTGCAGCATGGGAAGTCAGCTTGCTGGTTGCTGTTTTTATGGCCACATTCGGTTACTGGTGGCTGAAGCGCATGATTAGCCGCGCCATCGCTAACGGCGAAAAGTTTGAAAGCCGCACCGGCGATCCTGAAATTGAAGCCAGAGATTACCCCAGTCCGCTGACCGGCATACTGCCCCTGTTTGTCGTACTGGCATTATCCTTTTTACTCCATGACAGCATGGCGCAACTGGCATTAATCGTTGCACTGGCAGGCGGCGTACTGACGCTGATGATCATCAATTTCCGCTACTTTCATAATTTATCCGCCGCCATTAACGATGGCACAACCGGTGCTCTGGTCGCCATTGGCAACACCGCCGCCGTGGTGGGTTTCGGTGCCATCGCCAAACACACAGAGGCTTTTCAGCAAACCGTTGAAATTATGACGCATATTCCCGGCAATGAACTGATTGGCGCAGCGATTGCGGTCAGTGTCATCGCCGGACTCACCGGCTCAGCGTCCGGCGGCCAGGCCATTGTTTTACCGCTGGTTGCACCGCATTATATTGACCAGGGCGTGCAGCCCGAACAATTGCATCGCATCGTGTCTATTTCATCCGGCGCGCTGGATTCATTGCCGCATAATGGTTACGTTGTTACCACCATCCGTGCTATTTGTCGCGAAACCCACAAAGCCGCATACGGTGCCATGGCCGCACTGACAGTGGTAGTGCCGGTTATTGGCTTAGCTATTGCCATTACGCTGTTCAGTCTGTTTTAAGGAAAATGATGACTACATTTATGACTAATTTTCGTAGCATACTGGTAAGGTTAATTGTCTTATGCGCGGTAGCCGTCCAACCGGCCTGTGCCGCCACACCGCCCAACCAGTCAGGTACAGCCATGTTGATGACAGAAAAGCAGGTTTTCACCACTACTCAGTTTGAAACTTACGGCGGAGAAATTATTCCTGAAGTGAAAGTTGGCTGGGAAAGTTACGGCAAACTCAACGACGCCAAAGATAACGTCATACTTATCACGCATTATTTTTCGGGAAACTCACACGCCGCCGGCCGGTATCACGGAGATGATGCGGAACCCGGATACTGGGATGCCATTATCGGCCCCGGCAAGGCCATAGACACCAATAAGTTCTTTGTGATCAGTGTGGATTCTCTGGTAAACCTGTCCGCTTACGACCCGAATGTGGTAACCACAGGCCCGGCCACCATCAATCCCCAAACCGGTAAGCCTTATGGTTTGTCGTTTCCGGTGGTGACCATCCGCGACTTTGTGAACGTACAAAAACTCGTACTGGAAAGCCTTGGCATTTCATCGCTGCATGCCGTTGCCGGTCCCTCTATGGGCTCCATGCAGGCACAGGAATGGGCCGCGACTTATCCGGACTGGGTGCCCCGAATGATTGCCGTGATCCCTGCGGCTCAGGCTGACGCCTGGACCACCGCCGCGCTGGAACAGTGGGCCACGCCAATCCGGCTGGATAAACACTGGAATAACGGTGATTATACCCGTGATAATCCGCCAAAAGACGGTCTGGTCGCAGCACTCATGAGCATTACTCTGCAGGCGCTGCATCCGGATTTTTTCAATCAGCAAGGCAAAGCGCTGGGCTATACACCACAGGAAAAAGGCCCGCTTGAGGATATTCATGCCACCCATTCAATCATTAACTGGCTCAGAAGCAGGGCAGAAGACCGTGCTGATTTAATGGATGCCAACCACCTGCTTTACCTGGTACGCGCAAATCAATTGTTCGTTGCCGGCCACCGGGGCTCCTTGCAAGAGGGGCTGAAGAACGTTAAGGCGAAAACGCTTTATTTGCCCGCTGAAACCGATCTTCTGCTGATGCCATACATGGCGGAAGCACCCCATGGTATTTTGAAATCACAAGGCAAGAATACGCAACTCAGTTACCTGAAAGGCGCACTGGGGCATCTTGAAGGAGTGGCTGACATCAAACAAAAAGCACAACTGCTGCGCCGGTTTTTAAACGACGAAACTGAATGATGCACCCGGTTCCTCATTCAAACATTCACGATTCATAACGGAAACACGATTTATGCACGGATTGAAAAACAACGCCACCGCCGCCCTGCTCTCAGCATTATTTAGCGCCGGCGCAATGGCACAGGTGCCGGCGCTTAACCTCGATACTGCTCACATCACAGTGTCAGGCTTGTCTTCCGGCGGTTACATGGCCAATCAGTTTCATCTGGCTTACAGCGACTGGATTGACGGAGCGGGCATTCTGGCGGCAGGCCCTTATTACTGCGCAAAAGGTGATATCAGCACAGCGCTGAGTCAGTGTGTTGATAAAACTGAACCAGCCATTGATGTGAATGCACTCACCGGAAAAGTAAAAACGCTGGCGCAGGAAGGAAAACTGGCGCCACTGTCAGCACTGCAAAACGATAAGGTCTGGTTATTTCACGGCACCCGCGACGTGCGGGTGAACAGCGCCGTCAGTGACGCACTGAACGCCCAGTATGCGGCTTTGATGCCGGCTGAACAAATTACTTACGTTAACAATAAACCGGTTGCCCATTTATTCCCTACAAAGAACAACGGCGGACGGTGCATGTCGTCTGACTCACCCTATATCGGCCGCTGTGACTATGATGCTGCAGGAGAAATGCTCAACTTTCTGCTGGACGGTTTACAACCCGCCAGCGACAAGCTGAGTGGTGAGGTAGTGAGTTTCAGTCAGCAGACACTCGCTGGCGATAATGCGTCTACCATGGCAGAAACAGGCTATGCTTATATTCCTGCCAGTTGCCGTGAAGGTGAACAATGCCGGGTGCATGTCAGTTTTCATGGTTGTAATCAGTACGCAGAAGCAGTGGGCAAAGCTTACGTAGAGCAAACCGGCTTGAATAACTGGGCCGACAGTAACAATATGGTGGTGGTGTACCCGCAAACCCGCAAATCGCTTTTCATGCCTCTAAATCCTCAGGGCTGCTGGGACTGGTGGGGTTACACCGGAGAAGATTACGCCACACGCAGCGGAGAGCAGATTAATGCCGTCCGCGATATCGTTCTTGGATTATCATCAAATTAAGGTTTTATCATGGCTTTGAATATTTTTATCACTGGCGGTGCCAGTGGCATCGGGTATGGCATTGCTGAATCACTGGCAAATGACGGGCATCATTTAATCATTGCAGATATTAATCTTGATGCCGCTGAGTCTGCTGCTCAGCAATTAAAGGACGCCGGCTTCAGCGCGCAGGCCGTTGAAGTTAACGTATGCGATGCTGAGCAGGTCGCAGCACTTCCCGGTAAACTGGGAGACGCGAAGGTAGATGTGCTTATCAACAACGCCGGCATCCAGCATGTGTCTAAAATCGAGGATTTTCCGGCCGAAAAATGGCAACAGCTTATCAATATTATGCTGGTTGGCCCTGCCCTGCTTACCCAGACATTTTTACCCGGTATGCGTGCTGATGATTTTGGCCGCATTATTAATGTGGGCTCAATACACTCGCTGGTTGCCTCTCCTTTTAAATCGGCTTATGTCTCAGCAAAGCACGGTTTACTTGGCTTCGCGAAAACTATTGCGCTTGAAACCGGCGACTGCAATGTCACCATTAATACCATTTGCCCTTCTTATGTAAAAACCCCGCTGGTAGACAAGCAAATTGCTGCCCAGGCTAAGGAAAACGGGATCAGCGAAGAAGAAGTGGTAAATGAAATTATGCTCAAGCCCATGCCTAAGAAAGCATTTATTTCCATGGACGAACTTGGCGCAACGGCGAAATTTCTCATCAGCGACGGCGCCCGCAATATCACCGGTCAGACCATGGTACTTGATGGCGGCTGGGTGGCGCGCTAACCCTTTCTTTTTTATCAAACTCTGTGCTAATGTCCGAAAAAATGTAGCAGCATGCGGGCATTAGCCAGATTATGACTTATCAAACCGTTGGCCTGATTGGTAAACCTGACCATACCGGCACTCAGGACAGTCTCAAACAAATAGCGACCTGGCTCGATAAACGTGGTTGCCGCGTACTCATCGAAGAATCCATCATTGATGAGATGGATAATGACAAATACCCTGCCGCTAATTTAGTCACCATCGGAAAAGAAGCCGATCTTGCCGTGGTTATAGGTGGCGACGGCAGTATGCTGGGCGCAGCACGGGTACTCTCCCGTTTTGATATTCATGTTGTCGGCGTAAACCGTGGAAACCTGGGTTTTTTAACCGATATCCACCCGGACCAGATTGAAGAGCAACTGGATATTATTTTTTCCGGTGAAACCGTGGTTGAAGAGCGCTTCCTGCTGGAAGTGTGTGTGTATCGCCACGAAAAACTGAAGAGCAATAATGCCGCGATGAACGAAGTAGTATTGCACCACGGTAAAGTGGCTCACATGATGGAGTTTGAGATTTATATCGACGGCCAGTTTGTGTTCAGTCAGCGCTCAGACGGGTTAATTGTTGCCACACCTACCGGCTCTACGGCTTATTCTTTATCCGCCGGCGGCCCTATCATTGTACCCCACCTGGATGCATTAACCCTGGTGCCCATGTTCCCCCACACCCTCAGCAGCCGTCCGATCGTGGTGGACTCAAAAAGCACAATTTCAATGCGGGTGTCAAAAGTAAACAGCGACAGCCTGCAGGTGAGCTGCGACAGTCATATTGTATTGCCAGTTCTGCCCGGGGATGAGATCCGCGTGCATAAAAGCCAGGATACCCTGCGCCTTGTGCACCCTAAAGGCTACAGCTATTTCAATGTTCTGCGGAATAAACTGAGCTGGGGCAGCAAGCTTTACTGATCCTCCCGGGCGTTTTGCCCGGTTAAAACTCATACCCCAGCATCTGAATATCCCGGGCGAAATGGTTAGCCACCTTTTCCGCCAGGTCATCGTCGTAATAAGCGCGGTAGCGTTTTCTGTCATCCGCTTTACGCTTATGGGGCAGCGTGATTTTTTTCAGGCCAATATGCTCACAGATGTTATCGAAATCCCCTTGCAGGTTTTCGTACTTGCCGACTTTATTCACCAGCACATTGCCGTGCAAATCCACCAGATAGTCAGACTGTAATTGCAGCGAAGTATCTATGTGATACTGATAAGGCCGCGCCGGATCAAACTTGAAACGCATGAAATCTTTAAAGTTGTCATGTCCTTCCAGGACCTGAGGGCGTGAGAGTTACCCAGTTTGATAAAGGTGTCGAATCTTTATTAAACAAACCAAAAGGTAACTCTCATGTTGCATACTAGCAATCCAATCATTAAACACAAAGCAGGATTACTCAATCTGGCCGAAGAACTCGGCAACGTCTCTAAGGCCTGCAAAGTGATGGGCGTATCCCGAGACACGTTTTATCGCTACCAGGAGTTAGTTGAAGATGGCGGTGTTGATTCGCTCATCAGCAAATCCAGAAGAACACCTAACTTAAAGAATCGCGTTGATGAGCAGACCGAGCAAGCTGTACTCGTTCACGCAGTCGATTTTCCCGCACACGGCCAAGCCAGAACCAGTA
The DNA here is from genome assembly GCF_056160645.1 of Alteromonas sp. ABH4_456. Classification (NCBI taxonomy): domain Bacteria; kingdom Pseudomonadati; phylum Pseudomonadota; class Gammaproteobacteria; order Alteromonadales; family Alteromonadaceae; genus Alteromonas; species Alteromonas sp. ABH4_456. Next base: position 1,029 of record NZ_JBSWXO010000011.1, on the reverse strand, counting down.
ATGAACTTCGCAAGCAAGGCGTATTCGTGTCCGGCAGTGGCGTGCGTTCTATCTGGCTTCGTCATAACCTTGAGAACTTTAAAAGCGTCTGGCTGCGCTTGAACAGAAGGTCGAGAAGGAAGGAATTATACTAACCGATGAGCAAGTTGCAGCACTGGAAAAGAAGAAGCAGGATGATGAAGCCTGCGGTGAAATTGAAACACATCATCCAGGCTATCTTGGCTCTCAGGACACGTTTGATGTTGGGAATTTGAAAGGTGTTGGTCGGATTTACCAGCAGACGTTTGTTGATACCTACAGCAAAATTGCGTTTGCCAAGCTCTACACAACGAAAACGCCTATCACATCAGCAGATGTATTGAATGATCGCGTATTGCCGTTCTTCGGGGCACAGGAGCTGCCGATGCTAAGAATTCTTACCGACAGAGGCACGGAATATTGTGGGAAGGTCGAACAGCATGATTACCAGCTTTATCTCGCGATAAATGATATCGACCACACCAAGACAAAAGCCCGTCATCCACAGACGAACGGTATCTGTGAACGCTTCCACAAAACCATTCTCAACGAGTTTTATCAGGTTACGTTCCGCAAGAAACTCTATGATTCACTGGAGATGTTGCAGAAAGATCTGGACGAGTGGCTGGATTATTACAACAATGAACGACCCCATCAGGGCAAAATGTGCTGCGGCAGAACGCCAATGGAAACATTAATTGATGGGGAAACAGATTTGGGCTGAGAAGAATTTAGCTCAAATCTAATCTGACGCTGGCACCAGAAAAACTGGGTAACTGTCAGATCAGGTCTGAGCTAGTACATGTAAAGGAGGCATACCCCAATTTCTTCGCAGACTCTTCAAGATGCGTATTCCGTTTTACTTGAACAGCCATTCCGGTTTTATTTGAACACCTCAGATCAACGCATCGTTGGCTAGTTGATTTTTACCTTAAGTGTTCAAGTGGCGTCAACGGTCGCCAGTGTTTTTCTCATTGACTCTCCTTTCAGTTTTATCCGGTGAGCGTTGTG